>NZ_JAHUWE010000023.1:0-30607 GCF_019219225.1 Pseudomonas sp. PDM32 | reverse complement strand
CCGCCGGCCATCGTGTCGGCACCACTACCGCCGATGAGAATGTCATTGCCCGCATCACCATTGAGGATGTCGTTGCCGCCCAAGGCGTTCAGGAAGTCGTTGCCATCACCTCCGCTGGCCACGTCGTCGCCTGCCGTGCCGGTCCATAGGTCACCACCGGCAGTACCGACAAACAAATCACCGACCACTGTCGTTGCGGCAGAGGTGACTCGCTCAAGTGTGCCGAGGTCATCGGTGTAATTCGCGACGACACGCAGTTGCTGACCGGACTGCGTCGTGTCGGGCGTGAAGGTCGTGCCCGTCGCGCCGGCGATGTCGGTAAAGATTGCACCGCTCCCCACCTGCCACTGATGGTTAACCACGGAAGTCGTGGTCCCGTTGGCGTCGGTGAACGCATCTGTGGCGGTCAAGGCCGAGCCTGGCGTCGGGGTCGTATCGCTGATCAGCACCGTACCAACCGGCAGGACATTGACGGTGCCGGTACCGGCCGGCGTAATCGGTGCGGTCGGCGCCGAGAACACCTCCTCCAGCACGCCATTGGCGTCCTTGTAGACCGCCCTGACGCGCAGAGCCAGCCCGGCTGCCACGACGAGTTCCGGGATAGCCGGTACGGCGCCAATGAGGGTCGCCGGTGGTGGGACCCTCAGTTCCGAGCCCACCATGACGGTCGTGCCCTCTGCGCGCGCGACCTCGCCGGCGGCAAAGAAGGTGATGTCTTCGAAGACACCCGAACCCGGACGCGCTTCGAACTGCCAGAAGAAGCTGATGGGCCCGGTGATCGCGCCGCCAGTCGCGGTATTGTTGGCATCGGTGATATCTGCCGCCGATACCGTCAGCCGTTGGCCGACGGCGGGCGTAGGATCGTCGATCCTCAGCGAACCGACTGGCTCTGCGTTCAAACCGCCGAGCACGAGCGCCTGATCGGAGAACTGCAACCGCTCGATATGGCTGAGGGTGTCGGTCCCGTCCCTGCCGGCGACACTGTCGGTGACCGTAAAGGTGCCGTTGACGTTTTCGACCACGGTGTAATCCGCCAGATTGCCGGAGAACAGCGCCGTGTCGAAGTCGGGACCGGTCGCCGTCAGGATTTCGCGCACGATCTGGAGCTGGCCGGGGTTATAGGTGCCGTTCACCATGAGCGGAACCAGGGGCGTCAGGCTGTCGAAGGTAGCGATTTCCGGACCGGTGCCATCGATGTTCTGCCGCACGCTGATGCGCACGTTGAGCCACTTGTCGCCGTCAATCAGGTCGTCGCCGCCGCGGCCCTGGATGACGTCGCTGCCGGCGCCACCCAGGAGGATGTTGCCCCCGTCGAACTTGTCGTCGGCCGTACCGGCGATGCCATCCGCGCCGTTTCCTGCGCTGCCGACCAGATCCCGCAGGCCGCTGATGAGGTCGAAGTTGGTGAGCACGCTGCCCTTGGCGCCAGCGACGGCGAGCAAGTCGGCAGTGGAGTCATCACCGCTGAGGAAGTCGGCATGGGCCGATCCCGACAGCCCTTCCACCAGGTCCAGCCGGGCAAGGATCGACGCGTTGGAACCCGGTACCGCCGGTTGATCGAAGAAGCGCAGCCTGGTGTTGAGGTCCATGGTCACGCCGGTCGGATCGTCCTTGTAGGTCGCCCAGTCGTACCCGGAGAAACCGATGAAACGGTCCGCCTCGCTGGGACTGCCGACCATGATGTCATCGCCGCCCTCCCCGTCGAAGTTGTCCGGTCCGCCATCGCCCAGGAAGACGTCGTTGCCATTGATCGGATCGTTGCCAAATGGGTCGAAGTTGTCACCGGCAACGCCATCGGCGGATCCGCCCTGGATCCAGTCATCGCCTTCCCCGCCGCGCGCGAATTCATTCGCCTTGCTGCCGAGGATGAAGTCGTTGCCCAGGCCACCGCTGGAGTCGGCCGCGTCCTCGCCGGTGATGATGAAGTCCTGGCCGGCCTGGCCGAGGATCAGGTTGAGGCCGTTACCGCCCTGGATGACGTCGTTGCCGTCCTCGCCGTGGATGACATCGTCGCCACCCATGTCGGTGATGATGTCGTCACCGGTACCACCTAAGAGTTGGTCGTTGCCGTAGCCGCCATCGATCCGGTCGTTACCGGCATCGCCGTAGACCGTGTCGTCGTCCGAGTCACCGGCAATGAGGATGTCGTTGCCGGCCGTACCGCCCAACACGACCGTATCGGCACCGGTGTAGTGCAGGTAGTTGGTATCCGGGCCCGTCGTGGCGGGATTGTCGCGGATCACCAGCGGCGTGAGGAAGTCAGTGCGCGGTGAGCCTATCGGGTGGTCTGACGGACCAAATGGATCGGCATTGGCCGGCAGATCGTCGACGGTGCCGACAATGCCGTCGGGGCCGGCAATCACACTGGGGTTGTACTGGTTCGCCTGGTTGACCTCCAACGTGTAGGCCGGCGTCAGGAAGACCCTGGCCGAAAGGTGTGTGGCATCGGTATTGGCCATCACCAGCGAGGCGAACGTGTTGTTCTCCAGCTCTGCGCCAAAGTCCATCGAGGCGGTGCGTTCCAGATAGTAGAAGCGGTCACCGTCCTGGAGTTTCTCCATCTGGTTCTCGAAGACGAAGTTGAAGGTCGAGCCGAGCATGCCGCCAAAGGGCATCTTCTCCTCGGCCAGCCCGCCAACCCAGAAGTCGACCGCATCCAGGCCGGTAATGGTCACATCGTCTGCTGTGTGCAATACACCGTCCGTACCCGCGGTGCTGGTCCAGGCACCGGTGCTGTTGAGGAAGTCGATGCGATCAGCCGGCGCACCCGCACCGCCGAGCACCAGCAGCGAAGCTGCCGCGCGCTTGTCCGCCAGCGTAATGGCATCAGTGATGCTCGAATGCGTGCCGTAGGCGGCGATGAAGTTGATCAGCGATTCCGGGTGTTTTATGTGCTGCACGAAATCAGCCCAGCTCGTGTAGGGCTTGAGCTGTGCGTCGCCGGTGGGCCCATAGAACTCCCGCCGCGCCGCGTTCAGGGACGGAACGCCGGTATCGCGGCCACGCGCCAGGTTGATGGCTGGCAGATCGAGCGGCAGGCCCAGCAGGTTGTTGCGCAGGGCTTCGGTGACGAACTCATCGATCTCGTTGCCGACCTGGCGGGTCACGCCGCGCACGATGGCACCGGCTGCCTCTTCCGGAGTGGGGCCGCTGCCCGCAAACTCGAGCGGGTTGAGGAAGGCCTGGATCAGCCCGATATCGCTCGAGGCAAAGTTCGGATCGAGCCGGTCGACCTGCTCCAGCAGCATCGAGTGCCCGAAGCGATAGACGGTGTGTGCGAACTCGGCAACGATGCTCGGATCGATCGCGGTGTCGTACACCTGGCCTGGGGCGAAGAAGGGATCGACCATCGGCTGGATGGTCCGCGCGAACTCCTCGAATACCAGGTGCTGGTACTGCATCTCGGTACCGAACTTCGCCGTCTGGAACAGGCGCTCGCCGTTCCAGTCCAGGGTCGAGGTGTCGGCCGGAACGGCAGTGACGGGCGTCAGCAGCCACTCGTTGAGGAACGACACATCGCCGCTTGCCGCTGTCGCCAGGACCACCTCCTTGGTGTGATCGACCAGGCGGTTGTGCTCATGGTGGAAGATGGAGTGGACGGTGGTCAGGCCGATGTTCTCGTTCACCCGGCCGTCGCCGGCGATGTAGTGCGCGTCCAGCAGTTCGTTGTCGTAGAAGCCCGGCGCAGGTGTACCGCCAACGACATTGTCGGCATCGGGCAGGAGTGCCGCGCCGGTCTGGTCGTCCACCGGAACGGCGGTGTGCGCAATGTCGTTGAGGAAAGCATGGCCAGTGCGCGCGGCGTTGGCCAGGCTGATGGGCGCTGCCGGATTGCCTTCAACGAGCACATCGTCAGCCGTGCCGGCAATGCCGTCCGGGCCCAACATCACCACCTGAGGGAAACCGTTCGGTCCCTTGAGGAAATTGCCGTAAGCGTCGGTTGCCAGTAATGGCACATTGTCGAAATCGGCATCGGTGAGATTGATGCCGAGCAGATCATGGGCTTGCGCCTTGACCACCTTCCAGGTGGCCATGCCGCCGATCTGGACGTCGTCGGCAGAGCCGAACACGCCATCGGCGCCCAGATCACGATTTTCGATCAACTTGCCGGTGGCCACCGGATCGCCCGCTGCATTGAGCTCATAGGCACGCAGGAACACCTGGTGCGAAGGATGCGAGCTATAGGTCTGGTTCTGGTCGACAAACGGCGAGGTGGTGTTGGTGTTCTCGTGGATGTCGTCGGCCGTGCCCAGGATGCCATCGGGGCCGGGCTGATTGGTGGCGCGCGTCAGCACCATGAAGTTGGTCGGGCTGCCGGGCACGAACAGTGGGTCATCCGGCTGCAGCGGAATGAACACGGTGCCCGAACCGCCCTTGGTGACGAGGTCCAGGCCATGGTCGAAGAACTGGCCGAAGAAGGTCATCCATTGGTTGAAGGGCGCGGTCAGGCCCGCGTCGGGACTCACGTTCGGGTCGAAGAAGGTCTGGAACGTGCTGCCGTCGGTGCGGGTTCCGGTCACCACCTGCGCGCCAGCCTTGAGGACATCGTCAACCGTGCCGAGGATGCCATCCAGGCCGGGGTCAAAGGTGGCCGCGACCGCTGCCGGGTTGTTGGCGGTCTGGTCGACGATCAGGTTGCTGATGGTGCGCGGTTGCGAGTCGATCACCAGGCCGCTGGTCTGGGTGTAACTCGTGCCGGCGTCGGCCGGGCGGAAGTCCGGCGTGGTCAGGCGCGGGAATACGTTATCGGCGGCACCGTACTCAGGATGGAGCAGGTTGTTGTCCGTCCCTTCGACCGTGCGCAAACCGTAGGGCACGCGTATGTTCGGCAGCAGAGAAACCAGGTTCTCACCGGCCGCGTGGTGTTCGGCTATCTTGATCTGGTCAAGGATGAACGCCAGGTCCGATTGCGTGTAACGCACACCGTTGCTCGGGGCACTGGTCTGCGGATCGATCAGCGAAGGCGCTGGTGCGGGGGCTGGCGCCGCGGCCACTATTGCCGTGGTCGGTGCCGAGAATACCTGCTCGGTCACGCCATGATCGTCTGCATAAATGCCTTTGACGCGCACGGCCAGGCCGGCAAGATCCGGGGTCACCGTGAGCGTGGGCGCGTCCGCCCTGGTAAATCCGATACCGATGCGGCCTGGCCCGAGGATAATGTCCTCGAACACGCCCGAACCCGGTGTCGCTTCAAACTGCCATATGTAACTGATCGAGTTGTGGATCACCCCGCCCGCGTTGTCGGCATCGCTGAGGCCTGCCGCCGACACGGTCAGCGTCTGGCCAACGGTCGGCGCGGTGTTATCCACCGTCAGCGCACCCACCGGCTCAGCGTTGAGCCCGGGTACGAGGACCATGGACTGATCGGAGAACTGCAGCCGTTCGATGTGGGTGAGACGGTCGGTTTCTTCCTTGCCGACATTGTCGGTCACGCTGACGATGTCGTCGCTAAAATCGAGCGCCGTGCCGTTATCGTTGACGGAGACGGTGTAGTTCGCCAGTGGGCCCAGGAAGTTGACGGTGTCGAAGCCACCCACGCCCGGCAGGATCTCCCGCACGGCGACGAGCTGGCCCGGATTGTAGGTGCCGTTCAACATCAGCGGGATCATCTGCGTCATGCTGTCGAAGCTGGCGATCTCCGGCCCGGTGCCATCCAGATTCTGATGCACGCTGATGCGCACGTTGAGCCACTTGTCGCCGTCGATGAGGTCGCTGCCGCCACGGCCTTCGATAATGTCGCTACCATCACCGCCGAGGATGATGTTGCCCGCGCCGAACTGATCGTCGGCCGTGCCCCCGATACCGTCGGCTCCGAAACCGGCGCTGCCGACAAAGTCCCGCAGGCCGCTGACGAGATCGAAGTTGGTGAGGATGCTGCCCCTGGCCGTGATGTTGGCGATGATGGCCGCGTTTTGTTCATCGCCGCGCAGGAAGTCGGAGAAGGCCGACCCCGACAGGCCCTCCACTTCCGCGAACCGGTCATAGACCGCATCGGGCGATTGCCCCACTGCGCCCACGATATCGCCCGCCGCATTGGGCACCGCGTGATAGGGGCTGAAGAAGGGAACGACCATGTCGACGGTCACGCCGTACTTGTCATTCTTGTAGGTGGTCCAGTCGAACCCGGACATGCCGTCCATCTTGTCCTGGGCATCGCTGGCGACGAAGGTGTCGTCGCCACCTTCACCGATCATTTCATCGAATCCGCCGGTGCCGATGAAGATGTCGTTGCCGGGCACATCGTCGGTCAGAGTCGGGCTCATGTTATCGCCGGGCGCACCGTCCTGGGTGCCGCCTTCGATCCAGTCGTCGCCTTCGTTGCCGGTCGGCGCGAGGTTGACCTTGGCGCCGAGGATGAAGTCGTCGCCCGCGCCGGCGAAGGTCATCGTGATGTCTTCGGTGGTGATGATGAAGTCTTTGCCCGCGCCGCCGAACACCAGGTTGTTGAGACCGAGGGTCGAGTTGCCGGCCTGGATGACGTCGTTGCCGTCTTCGCCGCGCAGGGTGTCGCTGCCGCCGATGTCGGTGATGATGTCGTCGCCGGCACCGCCAAAGACGTTGTCGTTGCCGTAGCCACCGTCGAGCCGATCGTTGCCGGCGTCGCCATAGACCGTGTCGTCGTCCGAGTCACCGGCAATGAGGATATCGTTGCCGGCCGTACCGCCCAACACGACCGTGTCGCCGCCGGTGTAGTGCAGGTAATTGGTATCGGGGCCCACTGTGTCGGGGTTGTCGCGGATCACCAGAGGCGTGATATGGTCAATCCTTGGTGAGCCGATCGGGTGATCCGACGGGCCAAAGGGGTCGGCGTTGGCGGGCAGGTCGTCGGCCGTGCCGACGATGCCGTCCGGACCGGCCACCACACTCGGGTTGAATTGCTGCGTCTGGTCGACCTCCAGGGTGAAGGCCGGTGTCTGGAATATGTTGGCCGCCAGGTGTGTGGCGTCGCTGTTGAGCATCACCAGATTGGAGAACGAATTGTTCTCCAGCTCAGTGCCGAAGTTGAGTCCTGCGGTGCGGGCCAGATAGTACAGACGGTCGCCGTTCTGCAGGTTTTCCAACTGGGTTTCGAAGACGAAGTTGAAGCTCGAACCCAGCAGGCCGCCAAAGGGCATTTTCTCCTCGGCCAGGCCACCGATCCAGAAGTCGATGGAGTCCAGGCCGGTAGTGGTCACATCATCTGCAGTGTGCAGAACGCCGTCCGCACCGGCGTTGCTGGCCCAGACACCCGTACTGTTCAGGAAGTCCAGGCGATCTGCCGGGGCCGTGGCGCTGCCGAGCACCAGATCCGCAGCCGCGGCGCGCTTGTCCGCCAGCGTCGTAGCGCCAGTGATGGTTGAATGCGTACCGTAGGCGGCGATGAAGTTGATCAGCGATTCCGGGTGTTTCATGTGCTGCACAAAATCGGCCCAGCTCGTGTAGGGGGTCAACTGGCTGTCGCCGGTCATGTGGTAGAACTCACGCCGCGCCGCGTTCAGCGACGGGATGCCGGTTTCGCGGCCGCGTGCCAGGTTGAGCGCGGCAAGGTCGAGCGGCAGGCCGACCAGGTTGTTGCGCAGAGCGTCAGTGACAAACTCGTCGATCTCGTTGCCGACCTGCCGTGTGACACCGCGCACGATGGCGCCAGCCGCCTCCTCCGGCGTGGGGCCGCTTGCAGCAAACGCAAGAGGGTTGAGGAAGGCCGCGATCAGGCCGGTCTGTTGATTGCCCGGGTCAACCGGATTGCCGTCACCGACGACATTGAAGTTGGGGTCGAAACGATCGACCGTCTCCAGCAGCATCGAATGGCCGAAGCGAAAGACCGTGTGCGCGAACTCGGCGACGATCGCCGGATTGACGGTGGTGTCGTTGCCCATGGGCGCCAGGAACACGTCCACTTGCGGCTGGATGGTGCGCGCGAACTCCTCGAACACCAGGTGCTGGTACTGCATCTCGGTGCCGAACTTGGCGGCCTGGAACAACCGCTCGCCGTTCCAGTGCAGGCCTGCGATGTCGGCCGGCGTCACGGGCAGCGCTGTCACTTGGGCGTCGGGCATCAGCCACTTGTTCAGGAAATCAAGGTCGGCGGAAGCCAGCACCGTCTCCTTGGTCTGCTCAACCAGCCGGTTGTGCTCGCTGTGGAAGATGGAGTGCACCGTGGTCAGGCCGATGTTCTCGTTAACGCGGCCATCACCGGCGATGTAGTGCTTGTCGAGCAGTTCGTTGTCGTAGGTGCCGGGGGCTTGCGGGCCGCCAATGACGGTGTCCGCATCAGCCGTCAGACCGCCGGTGGGGTCGGCGCTGTGGGCAATGTCGATGAGGAATTGGTGGCCGGTGCGAACAGCGTTCGTCAGGCTGATCGGCGCGGCCCGGTTACCCTCGACCAGCACGTCATCGGCGGTGCCGGCGATGCCGTCCAGGCCCTTCATCACGACTTGGGGGAGACCGTTGGGCCCCTTGATGAAGTTGCCGTAGGCATCGGTCGCCAGCAACGGTACGTCGAACACGTCTGCATCGGTCAAGTTGATGCCGAGCAGATCACGGGCCTGGGCCTTGACGACCGCCCAGGTGGCCATGCCGCCGATTTCGACGTCATCGGCAGTGCCGAAATGCCCATCGACGCCCAGGTCACGATTGGTGATCAGCTTGCCGGTGGCGACCGGATCGCCAGCGGCGTTGAGCTCATAGGCACGCAGGAACACCTGGTGCGAGGGATGCGAGCTGTAGGTCTGGTTCTGGTCGACAAACGGCGAGGTGGTGTTGCTCTGCTCGTGGATGTCATCGGCGGTGCCAAGGATGCCGTCGGGACCGGGCAGATTGGTGGCGCGCGTCAGTACCATGAAGTTGGTCGGGCTGCCCGGCACGAAAAGCGGGTCATCCGGCTGCAACGGAATGAACACGGTGCCGCTGCCGCCCTTGGTCACGAGGTCAAGGCCATGATCGAAGAACTGGCCAAAGAACGTCATCCACTGGTTGAACGGCACGGTCAGGCCCGCGTCCGGCGTAATGTTGGGGATCTGGAAGACGGAAACGTCGTCGGCGGTGCCGAACAGGCCATCCAGGCCGGGGCTGGTGACGACCTGCGAATCCGGATTAGCCGCTGCGGCCGCGACCGCCGCCGGGTTGTTGGCGGTCTGGTCCACGATCAGGTTGCTGATGGTGCGCGGCTGCGAGTCGAAAACGGCACCGCTGGTCTGCAGGTAGGAGGTCGGCGTGGTTCCGCCAGGGTCGGCGGGCCCGAAGAAGCCGACCGGCTGGACCTGCGCGGTATTGAACACTGGCGTCGTCATGCGCGGGAAGAAGTTGTCGGCGGCACCGAACTGGGGATTGGCCAGGTTGTTGTAGATGCCGGTTACGGTGCGCAGGCCGAAGGGGACTTCTACGTTCGGCAGCATGTCAATCAGACTCTCGCCTGCCGCATGCCGTTCGGAGATGAAGATTTGTTCGAGAATGAACTCGAGATCGGACTTGATGAAGCTGGCCATGGCTGTTTCCTCGATGCTTGGCAATCAGGAAACCACACGCATAAAACACCGCTGTAAACGCGTGGTTTAGTGCTGAACCCATAAACAGAAAATCGAAAATTGAACGACGGGACCTGGTAACACAGCCGCACCGAACCCTTGCCCGATTGCGTGCAATCAGCAGTGTTCGACTGAGGATTGATTCCCCGTGACAACCGTATCTACAGGCGGGTATTGCGCCTCAAGGAGGCGACGGCCCGTGAACGCAGGTTGAATAGAAGGTGTGACTTGCTAATGGCCCCGTCACGAATCGGGGCTTTATGCATCTGTCCATGGAGCACTCTCAGGCATGGGGGGCTTGTCACAGATGCCACACATCCAGCGATCAGAGTCCGGGACTTCCTGAGGGGTGATGGCACGGTTCTGCGTCCATGCGGCTTCGTCAACAAGCCTTTTATCCATGAGAAAACTGGCATCGACTACGAATTGACTAGTATGTATGGGAGAGTGGTTGCTCACGCTTGGTGGAGGAGTCAGGAAATCATTCAAACCATTGGTTTGGTTTTGATTGAGTTGAGCACTATGGGTAATACCCCCCGGCTGTTGTGGCCGGAAGTAACGATTACCCAGTCTGTTTGAGAATCTTTTTAAAATACTCATCGCGCCTCCCGCCCTCAACCTCAATCACCAGTTTTACACTCCATTGAAAATGAGTATTGAAGGGCTACCCGGATGTGTACAGAGACGAAAGCCCAGCCAAATTCCGAGACCTTGGTCGACGAATCGGATCAGACCTTGGTCGAATCGGACACTGGCCAAAAGTCCCATGGCGCAGGGCCGGGGAGACCGGGCACCGGTGCGAAATTGCACCATTTGAGCCGCTCAACCCAGTTCGTGATCTGCGCCACAATCATTCTGGGTTTGACCATGACGTTCGTTGGAAACCTCGTAAGCCAGAGCATCGAAGATGCAACGGTTCAAACGGCGGCAGAGACAGGCGCGCGTTATATGCAGAACTTTCTCGAACCTTTCGCCCAGGGGTTAACCACTGCAAAGGAACTCCCCGATGAGACCATTCAGACCATTGACTATCTGCTGTCCAGCACCTCGCTCAGTACGCATGTTGTCTCGGTGAAGATCTGGTTGCCAGACGGCACGATTGTCTACAGCACCGACAAATCCACGGTGCAGAAAACCTTTCCGACAGAGGAGATCTCACAGGCACTGACCGGCAAGATCTATACAGAGTTCGACAATGAACTTGGAAGTTATTCGGTGGACGATATTGAAGATGCCTTTGAGCGCAGCCTGAATATTCCGCTCTATGAAATTTTTGCTCCACTGCGCGAAGCGGGTACTGGAAAGATTATTGCGGTGGGTGAGTTCTACGAAACCGCGGAAGCGTTACAGCGCGAAATCAATAACGTTCGCAAAAAAGTATGGGCGATTGTTGGAGCAGCAACGACAGCCATGATTTTACTGTTGTTTTTTATCGTTCGACGTGGCGACAAGATAATAAAGCAGCATGAAACAGCACTTAAATGGCGAATGGATGAGCAAACCAGATTGCACTCAAATAATGCTGTCCTTCAGCGCAAAGTCACTAAAGCCAATCGCGAGTTTTCCAGAATCAATGAACTTACTCTTCGGCGGATCGGGGCCGATTTGCATGATGGTCCTGCTCAGCTGTTGGCACTTATTCTCCTTCGCCTTGAAGAACTCGAAGGTTCGCAAGGCGTCTCGGATGTAGAAGCCCTGGAAATGATCAGGCGTGCCGGCGAGGATGCTTTAAACGAAGTGCGGGAAATATCACTTGGCCTGGCACTTCCGGAAGTCAATGACCTGACCCTGCACGATGCCCTGGTATTGCTGGCCGAGCGGCACGAAGAGCGAACCGAGACGCGAGTCGAGCTACAGCTTGATAGGCTTACGGACGATGTACCGATAGCGCTTAAAATTGGTATTTACCGCTTCGCCCAGGAAGCGTTGAACAATGCCTATGTTCACGCCGGGGGAAAAGGCCAAAAACTCAGCGCCTCGCACTCTGAAGGATTGCTGGAAGTGCAAGTCGAGGATGCGGGAATGGGTATTTCAACCGAGAAACCGAGTGTGCCAGGTCGAGGCAGAACTCGTCTGGGTCTTGTCGGCATGCGCTATCGCGTCGAATCCCTCGGCGGCGTATTCAGCATTGAATCGACTCCCCATGCCGGAACCAAAGCCAGGGCGCAGTTCAAAATCTGATAACCCGTACCAGATTGATCGTTGCGCCCAAGTCACCGCAGCGCTTATGGCTCGTTATTCGACTTCCTGTTGTCATTCCAGTCGCGGCGTTGAAGAGCACCACACAGGCTGGATATATGGTCACTCTCCCAATGCCGTATCACGGCAGCCACCGCCTGCGTCCGGTTACGAACGCGCAGCTTGTACATGACATTCGTCATGTAGTGCTTGATGGTCTTCTCGCAGAGCTCAAGCTTGATAGCCACCTCGCGGTTGGTCAGGCCCTTCGATACCTCTCGGATAACCTGTTCTTCGCGATGGGTCAGCTCGACCTTTTGCTTGTCACCCGCGTTCTTTCTGATATTGCTTAACAGCCTGCCGGCAAGTTTAGGGGTAATGAAGGTTTCACCCCCGGCAACATTTCTGATGGCTTGCACAAGCTCAAGACCGCTGATGCCTTTCAACGCATAGCCCTGCGCGCCCGCTTCGAGGGCGGAATAGGCGTCCTCGATGGACTCGGATACCGTCAGCATCAATATTTTAACGGCCGGTGAAGACGCCGAGATCGCTCGAACGGCAGCAAAGCTGTCGCCCGGCATATTGACATCCATCAGCAAGACATCCGGAGCAAAACGAGCGGCAATTTCCATGGCATCATCGGCAGACCCGCCCTGCTCGACCACCTGAAAGTCAGCTATTTTCTTCAGCGCCATTGTGACCCCATCCCTTAACAGTGGGTGATCGTCAACAATGCCAATCTTGATCGTGGGACTCATAAGAAGCTCCTCATGAGAGGCGATGGAGCTCAAGGTTGATGTCGCATGTTTCATTTTTCACCCCTCGCGTCCGGCCGAATCCGGCAAGCCCTGGCGTCTCCATGATGACCGAGACGACGGCTGTTTCGGGTGCCTGAGGTGGTGCAACAAATGAGCCATTACCCAGGGCGAAGAAAAAGCTCAGATTAATTAACAGGCTGTTTCAGAATGTTTCAAGCGAGAGGAAGCGTGAGGAGGGAATATTCCTCAACTTTGGTGGTAACCGCCCAGTTGGGTGGGTGTAATGCCCCATTTATGGAGAGAGTGGTGGCCCTGTTGCACCGGCCGCTTTTGCCAGGGGCTGCTTGCCCTCGCAGCCTGGCGGACTTTGCTGATCCGGCTTGATGCGATGCTACGGGACGGCATCCATGGCGTGCCGGACGGCCTGTTGCAGACCGTCCCCCCCACCGTTGGCTATTCAGGGTTTACGCGCAATGATCACCTGGCTCTTGGCTACCACCGCATCCAGCGCCTGCTTGATCTGTGTACCCCGTGGCGAAGCCAGGATCGCCTGCCAGGTGTCCGCCCAGTGGTTGAGCAATGGATGGTCCGGGTTGCTGAAGTCGACCTTGGCTTCCCAGAACAGCAGCATCCACATCGACCAGTAGAATCCATACTGGCTGTGGCTGATCACTTCCAGGCCGGCATCGCTGACCATGGCCTTGAACTGCGCTTCGCTGATGATGCGGATGTGGTTGGGCTTCTGGAAGTACTCGGCCGCCGCGATGTCTTTCTGCAGGTCTTCGGAGCTGGGGTGCGGGACGCTCAGCAGATACAACGCTCCCGGTTTACCCACTCGCACCAGTTCAGCAAGGAACTGGGCCGGGTCGTCCACATGCTCGATGACCTCGGTCGACACCACCCGCGTGGCGGTCGCATCGGCAATCGGCAGCGGGTTGCAGTCGGTGACGTGACATTCGACGTCGCGGGCCGGTGTATCGCTCAGGCGCTGGCGGGTCGCTTCGACCTTGGCCGCGTCGATATCGGCGATGATGATCTTCGCTCCGCGCATCCCGCAGAAATGCACGTTGCCGCCGTCGCCACAGCCCACATCCAGCAGTGTGTCCTCGGGAGTCACGGGGAAACCGCTGAACAGTTCGCCGGTCTGCTGATTGAACCAGCCGCTGAGCATGGCATCGTGCAGGCCGAGCATATAGGGGTCGACCTTCTCCGCCAGGGGTGGGGCAGGCGCAATCTCTGGCTGCACAGGCGCGGGCGTGCCCGCCGTGAGTTTCTTCAAAAGGCTCAGCATGAGGTGGCTCCAGAGGATGAGACGGCTGTTCGGGAGGTGCCCAGGCGTATGACCAGCGAGGCGCCACGGTTGCGCATGGGTATTTCGATGTAGCGATAGTTGAGTTCGCTCAGCAGCACGATCAGGCCGCCAGCCATCAGCAACATCAGTATCGGATGGCCAGCCGGGCTGTGCAGCCCGACAGCCTGCAAACGGAAAATGAATTCCCATACCAGCAAGTAGGCCGGGATATGGATCAGGTAGATCCCGTAGGAACGGCTGCCGACCCACGTCATCAGGTGCTTGAACACGCCGCGCGGCAACAGGTAATCGCGGTTGTAGGAAGCGATCCAGACCAGCACGGCGCACAACACCGCGATCACACCGATCCGGTGATGGGTAAAGGTAAAGCGATCCGTGGCCATGTAGCTGAGCAGCAGCGACACCGTGATCAGTGCGGCAACACCCGCCCATGGACGACGCAGGAATGTTGGCTCCAAGCGCAGGTACGACGGTTGCGTACTCCACATCGCCAACAGCACGCCAAGGGCCAGCGCATCGGTGCGCACCACCATCAGGATCGGCGTGCGCAAGGTGAACAACTGCACCGCAACCAGCGCCAGCAAAGGCCATACAAGGTGTTTGCGAAACAACACGATCATCAACGGGAACAGCAGGTAGAACTGCTCTTCCAGCGACAGGCTCCAGTACACGAAACTGGTACCGTACTCGTAGCGATAGAAACTGTCGGCAAAGCGGAAATTGGCGTACTGCGCGACGCCGGCCAGGGTCGCCTGAAGGTTCGCGTGCAGGGTGCCGAAGGCGCCGGAGCGGTTGAGAAAAAGGCACGCCAGCAACATCAGCGCCAGCCACAACCAGGCTGACGGCAGCAATCGAAAGGCCCGGCGCAACCAGAAATTGCGCGTCTGTTGCCAATACTCCCGGCGCGTTGTGCAGCGGCGCATGGTCGGGATCAGGCTGCGGGCAATGACAAAGCCCGAGATCGCGAAAAACAGGTCCACGCCCCACCACGGCTGGCCGTACAGCGTGATGGCCTGCAGCAAGGGCACAGCCGCCGCGAACAGGCTGTCCTGCAAATGATGAAACAGCACGCCAAGCACCGCGATGCCGCGCAACAGCTCGATGTCCATGATCCGTTTTTCGTTGCTCATGCGCCCTCCTGGACATGAGGCTTTCGAGCAATGATCACCTGGCTCTTGGGCATGAACCGGTCCAGCATCTGCTTGATCGCCAACCCATCGGGCTGTGCCAGCAAGTCCTGCCAGGTTTTCGCCCAGCTCTCCATCAGCGGCGGGTACGGCGCCTGGATCCGGTCGCGAACCGCACCACCCAGGTCGCGCCCGGCGGCCCGTTCACTGGCCCAGAAAAAAATCATACCCATGACCCAGAAAAACCCGGTGGCCTGGCGATGTTCGATGACCAGGCCTGCGTCCTCCACCAGCGCGGCGAACCGCTCGGGGGTGAAAATCTGCACATGGTTAGGCGATTGAAAGTAGCTGGCCGGGGCGATGCCTTTCTGCAAATGCTCGCCCACCGGTGACGGTACGCTCAGCAAGTACTGCGCGCCGGGGCGGCCCATGCGCACCAGTTCGGCCATGAAGGGTTCCGGCTGGTCGATATGCTCGAGCACTTCCATACACACGACTTTGCTCGCGCAACCATCGGCCAACGGCAGCGGCAGGCTGTTGCTGACCAGACCGAGATTCGCTTTATCCGACTGCGCTTGCACTTGCAGCGCCAGGTCGCGGACCTTGTCGTGTTCACTGTCGGTGAAGATCACCGAAGCGCCTTGACGCACCGCAAACAAGGTCGCGACCCCTTCGCCACAGCCGACATCCAGCAAGGTGTCGTCGGCGGTGATGGCAAACCCTTTAAGCAGTTCGCCGCTGTCGCCCGAAAACCAGCCGTCATGCATGGCATCGTGCAAGCCCACCTCTCTTGGCGACACGCGGGATTGCTCGACCAGCAATGGCGCAGGCCAGGGCTCGGGTTTCGTCTCTGGAAAGAAACGTCTGACCAATGCGCGAATCATGCCTCAGGGGTTTCCACGGCACGGTTCTCGAACAGGTGCTCGAAAAATGCCTCAAGCCGTTGTTCGGCAGCGGCCTGGCTGCAGAATTTCTTGAGGCTGGCCACTGCGTGCACGGACATCTGTGCATAACGCTCGGGATCATCCTTGGCCACGTCATAGCTTGATTGGTAAGCCCTGCACAACGACGCCCAATTGGTGACATAGCGCAAGGTACGAAACGCCCTGCGCGGGTCATGTGGCCAGGCTGTCAGTTCATCGGTGGAGTCAATCAGGAATGCATTTTCGGCATCCAGATAATCGATCATCGCCGTGGTCCGTGGTGCCACCGCCGGTTTACCACAGGACATGAACTCCATCAGCGGAAGACATTGGCCTTCGCCGTAGGACGTGTTGACCACGTAACTCGTGGCTTGCACCAGCTGCTCATAGTCCGCGTCAGCCAGATATCCGTAAATCAGCACGACCCGGCAGCGGTAAGACTGGTTTTTGTACAAGTGGTGAAGGATGTCAGTCAGTGCTTCTTCGGCATCGTGGTGCGTCAATTTGAGCACCAGCGTTGCATCGTCCACCTCGCGAAACGTCACGCAAAAGGCACTGAGCATGTCTTCCCAATTCTTGCGCCCGTCACCGGGATTGAACACCGAGGTGTAAATCACGCCGTCGAGAACCAATTCGTGTTCACTCGGCGGGGCCTGGAAATCAATACCCACGCCTTCGCGAGTGGTCACGGGGCCGAAGGCTCGCAAGTCGAGTTCGCGGCTGTCTGCGAGCAACCCCTTGAGCGTCAACCGCACCTGACTGGCCAAGGGCTGACACTTCAAATGGGCGCCACGCTCGGAAAACCGGTCCCATACCGGGGCCGGTACCGCGATGATCGGATAGTCGGCGCCCATCGCCTCGCGCACCGCATTCACGGTGTAGCTGGAATGTGTAATCGCCGCACCCGCTGCGCGCAACACCGTGCGCCAGTCATTGAGCGGGTCACCGGCAAAGGGTTCGTTGGGGATGGTGCTGAATTCCCACGCGAACACCGGCAGCGTCGGGCAGGTGAAATTGACCGACGTACGATGAGGCGGTGAGAACGACAGGAACACGCACGCCTCGCCATGGGACAAGGCGTCCCTGTACAAGGCATCGACTTCGGTCTGCGGGTCGCTGACTTCTACCACTCGCCCCAGCCGCTCCAGCACAGGTCGGTACTCCTTGAGCACGAAGTAATAGCTGTACTCCGAACGGCCAAGGTTCCGGGCAATGGTGTGCTGGTTGGTTTCCGAATGAATGATGATCAGCATGGGGCGTTATCCGTCACGGTTGCTGTCGGCAAAGCCTGCGGTACCAGCCCGAAGAAATCCGCCATGCGTTTCTGCACCGGGGCGAAAGCGCAGTAATCGTGCATGCGCTCGACGGCGGCGCGGGACATGCGCTGATACTCCAGCGGTTGTTCCTTGGCCAGACGGTAGCTGTTTTCGTAAGCGGTTTTCAGCGCCCCCCAATCCGGTCGGTAACGCAGGGTGCGGTAAATGATGCGAGTGTCCTGCGGCCAGATGGTCAGTTCTTCGCTGGACTTGACCACAAACGCCACACGCTCATCGATGTAGTCCTCCATGGCCGTGTGATCCGGGGCAATCACCGGTTTGCCACTGGCCATGAACTCCATCAGCGGCAGGCACAACCCTTCGCAACGCGAAGCATTGACGTAGTAACTGGCGGCTTCGTACAGCCGGGCGTATTGCGGGTCGTCCAGGTAGCCGTGCATGACCACCACCCGACAGGCGAAAGGCGAAAGCTGGGCGAGCAACGTCATCAGTTCGTCGTGGTAGGAAGACAGATCACTTTGGGTAATCTTCAGCACCAGCGTCGCGTCAGACGTTTCGCGGAACGCCCAGCAGAATGCGGTAATCAATTGATGCCAGTTCTTGCGCCCGTCACGCGGGTTGAACACGGTGACGTACACCACACCGTCTACCTGTGTTTCGACCTGGGCGGTGGTGTCCGGCCACTGTCGCGGTTCTGGCTCGGGTATAGCCATCATCTGCGGGCCGGCGATGGCTGGCAACCAGTCAGCGAGACGCTCATGGGCGGTTTGCGACAACAGGTCGCGAACCCCTTCCCAATACCACTGGCTTAGAAAATGAGTGCGATGCACCGGGACTGGCAGCGATTTGCCTTTGTCCAGTCGCCACATGCGCAGGTAATGGCGAGCAATCACAAAGCGGCGCTTGAGCGTCAGCGGCGGTGGCTTCAATGCCTCAAGCCTGGCCTCGAGCGCCGCCCGTTCTTCGGCAGTCGGCACGACGGGAATCAGTGCATCGGCGCTCAGCCCGAGTGTGCGTGTATCGAAGATGCAACCCTTGATGTCCAGGGTCGAGCCGGCGCTGATCGGGGCGCTGGTGTGGCGACTACGAATGTCGGCGAAGTTTTCCCACAACGGAGTCGGCAGCACCAGCACCGGGAAATCTTTGCCCATGGCCCGACGAATCGCCCGGGCGGTATGACTGGAGAGTGTGATCACTCGGCCCTGCCGCGCCAGCATTTGCGTCCAGTCATGGCGCGGGTCGTTATCCCATTGTTCATCGGGAATCGAATCGAACTCCCAGGCCACCACACAGATCGTCGGGCACTCAAGGTCGTTCGGGGTTTTCTGCGGCGGCGTAAACGACAGGAACAGACTGTCTTCGCCAGCGGCCAGTAACTGTTTATAGAGCGGATCGACCTCGGCGGTGGAGGACACTACATGCACTCGCCCAAGGCTTTCGAGCACAGGGCGGTATGCCTTGAGCACGAAGTAGTAACTGTATTCGGGACGACCCAGGCTCTGGCTGATGGAGCTGTCGTTGATGTCCGAGTAAAGAATGAAATTCATGGCATCCCACGGTGACGCCGCCATCCCGACAGCCTCACGCTATGACGGGGAGGAAAGGGTTCGAGCCAGTATTTACCGGCACTCGTCCATCGTCTTCCTGCCCGTCTTCGTTCTTGTTTTAGTGGTCAGTTTCTCGCAGTTTCGAAGCGACGCTGCCGAACCCCAGGTAATCGTGACGAGGGGCATTCTAAACACATCCATCGAGGGTTCGTGAACCGCCCGGCGAGAATAAATCAGGCTACGCTGATGAGAACCGATCAGTCACTTTTGGACTTGTTGAAATTGCGGAGCAAATGGCACAGATTGGCTACCAAACAACTACAACAAACATTTCACCTGCCTTTCGAGCGATCATGCCGGCTCGCAAACTTTCCCCTGGTGCCTGTGGGAAATGGATGAAATGTATGACCAAGGGGTCGCTGTTTGAAAAAACGTCTGTTTGTCACGGGTCTGACCGGATTCGTAGGACAACACATCCAATCGCGCTTGCAGGCCGATGTCTCGGAATGGGAGCTGCTGCCTGTTCCCGGCCGCTACGATCTTGCCGCACCGGACAGCCTCGAAGGCTTGTGGCCGGTCATGCCCGATGCAGTGATCCACCTGGCCGGCCAGACGTTCGTCCCGGAGGCCTTTCGTGATCCGGCCGGCACTCTGAACATCAATCTGCTGGGCACCCTGAACCTGCTGCAAGCCCTCAAGGCGCGCGGGTTCACCGGTACGTTTCTGTACGTCAGCTCCGGTGATGTCTATGGCCAGGTCGCTGAAGAGCATCTGCCCATCACTGAATTGCACCCCCCCTGCCCGCGCAATCCCTATGCCGTGAGCAAACTCTCGGCTGAGTTCCTGAGCTTGCAATGGGGCCTGAGCGAAGGTTGGCCCGTGCTGGTCGCCCGCCCGTTCAACCATATCGGCAGCGGGCAGAAGGACAGCTTCGTCATCGCCAGCGCCGCCCGTCAGATCTGCCGGATCAAGCAAGGCCTGCAGGCGCCACGACTGGAGGTCGGGGACGTCGACGTCACGCGCGATTTCCTTGATGTCGCGGACGTGGTCTCGGCCTACCTGGCCTTGCTTGAAAAAGGCACACCGGGGCAGGTCTACAACATTTGCTCGGGACGCGAGCAGAGCATTCGCAGTCTGATCGAAAAATTGGCAGATCTTGCCCAGGTCGACCTGCAACTGATTCAGGACCCTGCGCGACTTCGCCGCGCGGATCAGCGTCGGGTGTGTGGCAGCCCTGACAGGCTGGCCCAGACCACCGGATGGAAGTCTGAAATCACAACACAACAATCCCTGCGGGCGATCCTGTCCGACTGGGAGAAGCGAGTACGACAAGTATGACTAAAAGTGCATTGATCACAGGTATCACCGGCCAGGATGGCGCCTATCTGGCCAAATTGCTGCTCGACAAGGGTTACAAAGTCCACGGTCTGGTCGCGCGTCGCAGCAGCGACTCGCGCTGGCGCCTGCGTGAGATGGGGATCGAGTCGGACATCGTCTACCTGGATGGCGACATGGCTGATGCCTGTTCAGTGCAGCGTGCGGTGATCAAGTCAGCGCCGGACGAGGTCTACAACCTCGCCGCGCAAAGCTTTGTCGCGGCCTCCTGGGATCAACCGGTGACCACCGGCATCGTCGACGGCCTGGGCGTTACCCACCTGCTCGAAGCGATCCGTCAGTTCAGTCCGCACACGCGCTTCTACCAGGCATCCACCAGCGAAATGTTCGGCCTGATCCAGGCCGAGCAGCAGGACGAGAACACGCCGTTCTATCCGCGCAGCCCATATGGTGTGGCCAAGCTGTATGGCCACTGGATTACCGTGAACTACCGTGAAAGCTTCGACCTGCACGCCAGCAGCGGGATTCTGTTCAACCATGAATCACCGCTGCGCGGTATCGAGTTCGTCACTCGCAAGGTCACCGACGCCGCCGCCCGGATCAAACAGGGCAAACAGCAGGAACTGCGCCTGGGCAACATCGACGCCAAGCGCGACTGGGGTTTTGCTGGCGACTACGTCGAAGCCATGTGGTTGATGCTGCAACAGGACAAACCCGACGACTTCGTGGTGGCCACCGGCGTGACCACCACCGTGCGCGAGATGTGTCGGATCGCCTTCGATCATGTAGGCCTGAACTACCGCGACTACGTGAAGATCGACCCCGCGTTCTTCCGCCCGGCCGAAGTCGAAGTACTGCTCGGCAACCCTGCCAAGGCCCAGCGTGTACTGGGCTGGAAACCAAAAACCGACCTGGATGCCTTGATCCGCATGATGATGGATGCGGACATGAAACGCGTCGCCAAGGAGTAGGCCATGCTGATTCCCGTGATTCTCTCCGGCGGTGCCGGGACAAGGTTGTGGCCGGTGTCGCGTGAAGGCCATCCCAAACCGTTCATGGCCTTGCCTGACGGCCAGTCGCTGCTGGGCAAGACCTATCGGCGTGCCGCCGACCTGCTCGACGGCTGGGGCGATATCGTCACGGTGACTAACCGCGAATACTACTTCCAGAGCAAGGATCACTTTCGGGACGCGCACCTTGGCCGTCATCGAGGGCACTTCCTGCTGGAGCCGACGGGACGCAATACGGCGCCGGCGATTGCCGCCGCTGCCCTCTCCCTCCAGGCCCTGCATGGCGACGACGCGATCATGCTGGTCATGCCGGCCGACCATCTGATCGTCAATGTCGACGCGTTGAAGGACGCAGTCGAGCATGCCGTGACGCTGGCCAGTCGCGGTCACTTGGTGACCTTCGGTGTGGTGCCGAGCGCTCCGGAAACCGGTTTTGGCTACATCGAGGCCGGCACGCCACTGGACGACAAAGGCGCTGCCAGCGTGCGGCGCTTCGTCGAGAAGCCCGACCTGCAAACCGCGACGCATTACGTGGAAAGCGGCAACTTCCTGTGGAACTCCGGAATGTTCTGCTTCTCGGTCGCCACCCTGCTGGCCGAACTGCAAACCCACGCTCCCGATTTGCTGGAGCAGACGCAAACCTGCATGGCCGCCAGCGCTGCGGTGGAAAACGCCGGGAGCGTGCAACAGGAACTGTCGCCGGCGCTGTTTGGCGAAATCATGGACATTTCCATCGACTACGCGTTGATGGAGCGCTCCGACAGAGTGGTAGTCGTGCCCGCCCGTTTCGACTGGAGCGATATCGGCTCCTGGGGCGCGGTGGCCGCGCTGGTACCGGCGGACGCACAGAACAACCGCGCCGTCGGCGAGGCGATTTTCATCGACAGCCACAACAACTTTGTCCAGAGCGACAACCGCCTGGTAGCGACCGTGGGCGTGGATGACCTGATCATCGTCGACACCGCCGACGCGGTGCTGGTGGCCCACGCCGACCGCGCCCAGGATGTGCGCCGGGTGGCCAGGCAACTCAAGGACAAAGAGCACGAGGCCTATCGCCTGCACCGTACGGTCAGCCGGCCATGGGGCACCTACACCGTGCTCGAGGAAGGCCCACGCTTCAAGATCAAACGCATCGTGGTCAAGCCCGGCGCCAAGTTGTCCTTGCAGATGCACCACCATCGCAATGAGCACTGGGTGGTGGTCGAAGGCATGGCCAAGGTCACCAACAACGGCACCGGCACGCACCTGGTGGCCAAGAACGAATCGACCTTCATTGCCGCCGGTCACAAGCATCGCCTGGAGAATCCCGGTGTGATCGACCTTGTGATCATCGAAGTGCAAAGCGGCGAATACCTGGGAGAGGACGACATCGTCCGCTTCGAAGACCAATATGGCAGGACGGTTTGAATGCTGCTTTCTTTGTACCGCTCGTTGTGGAGCTACCGGGGCTTCATCCTCGGTAGCGTCAAGCGAGAGTTCCAGGCGCGTTATCGCAATTCACTGTTCGGTGCCTTGTGGACCGTGCTCAACCCGCTGTCGATGATCATCGTCTACACCGTGATCTTTTCCCACATCATGCGCGCCCGTTTGCCAGGGGTGGATGACGGATTGGCTTACAGCGTCTACCTCTGTGCCGGACTGCTGACGTGGGGTTTGTTCGCCGAAATCACCGTCCGCAGTCAGAACATGTTTCTGGACAACGCCAACCTGCTGAAAAAAATCAGCTTTCCGCGGATCTGCCTGCCGGTCATCGTGCTGTTCAACGCCGGCATCAACTTCGCGATCATCATCGGCCTGTTCCTGGGCTTTCTGTTGCTCACCGGGCGACTGCCGGGCATGGCGCTGCTGGCGCTCATTCCTCTGCTCGCGTTACAGGTGATGTTTTGTGCCGGGTTGGGGATGATTCTTGGCGTACTGAATGTGTTCTTTCGTGATGTTGGGCAATTTTTCGCCATTTGCCTGCAATTCTGGTTCTGGCTGACGCCGATCGTGTACCCGATGAGCATTCTGCCCGACTGGGTGCAGAGCCTGCTGCAACTCAACCCCCTGACCAACCTGATGTCCAGCTACCAGAACCTGTTTCTTTACGGTCAATGGCCCGTCTGGAGTTCGCTGCTGCCGATCATGGTCGCCAGTGTCTTGTTCTTCGTCATCGGACTGCGCCTGTTTCGACAGCGGGTCGGCGAAATGGTGGATGAACTCTGATGGGACACATACGCGTCACCGGCCTGGGCAAGGCCTATAAACAGTACCCTACCCGCTGGAGTCGACTGGCCGAGTGGCTGATCCCGTTTTCGCCGATCCGTCATCGCCAGCATTGGGTGCTGCAAGACGTGACCTTCCAGATTGCTCCCGGAGAATCGGTGGGCATCGTCGGGGTCAACGGCGCCGGCAAAAGCACCTTGTTGAAGATGATCACCGGCACCACCCAACCCACCTGCGGCACCATTGAGCTCGAAGGCCGCGTCGCCGCCCTGCTGGAATTGGGTATGGGTTTTCATGCGGACTTTACCGGCCGGCAGAATGCGGTCATGGCAGGGCAATTGCTGGGCATGCAGGTCGAAGAAATAGAAGCGTTGATGCCGGAAATCGAACATTTCGCGGAAATAGGCGACGCCATCGACCACCCGGTGCGTACCTATTCCAGCGGCATGCAAATGCGTCTGGCGTTCAGCGTGGCCACTGCGCGACGCCCGGACATTTTGATCGTCGACGAAGCTCTGTCGGTGGGTGACGCCTACTTTCAGCACAAAAGCTTCGACCGCATCCGCAGCTTTCGCAAAGCCGGCACCACGCTGTTGATCGTCTCCCATGACCGCTCGGCGATTCAGTCGATCTGCGACTCGGCGATCCTCCTGGAAAACGGCCACATGGCCATGCACGACACCCCCGAAGCCGTCATGGATTACTACAACGCCCTGCTCGCCGAGCGAGAAGGACAGACCGTGCGCCAGGAAATGCTCTCTGGCGGTCAGGTGAGTACCATTTCGGGAACGGGTGAGGCCAGGATTCTGAACGTGCGTCTGCTCGACAAACATGAGCGGTCCATCGACGCCGCCGAAGTCGGCCAGCCGGTGGTGCTGGAGGTGAATGTCGAAGTTCGCCAGGACATCGAGCGGCTGGTGCTGGGCTTCATGATCAAGGATCGCCTGGGTCAGGCCATGTACGGCATCAACACCCATCGCCAGGATCAGGCGCTGACCGATCTGCAGGCTGGCGAGCGCGTGACCTACCGCTTTGCTTTCGTCATGGGGCTGGGCAAGGGTAACTATTCCGTGGCGTTGAGCTTGTCGCGCCTGGACTCGCACCTGGACCGCAACTTCGAATGGCGCGATTACGGGTTGGTGTTCCATGTGATCAACAACCGCCAGGAAGATTTTGTCGGCTGCTCTTGGCTGGCCGCGAAGACCACCGTCACGCGCTCGAGCGCGCCGGTCACCTCGGGGAGTACGCCATGACCCGTCTTTTGGTGGAATGCACTCACGTATTCCAACACCCCAAGGTCAATTCGGGCATTCAGCGGGTGGTGCGCAACGTCGTCAATCAGCTACCGGAGTCTGTCGACGGCGTTGAATGCATCCCGGTTGTGTTGCTTAAAGGCAAACTCTATCGGGTACTGAAACTCGGCGCGCTGAACATTCCGTTTTTCGATGCCTTGATGATCTTTGGCGGACGACTTGAGCGCTTGGCTCACCGTTTCTGGCAACTGCATCAGCGCCTGCACAACCGAAGCAATTCTCGGGTGATCAAGCACCTGCTGCACGTGGTCTACCGGGTGACAGCGGTTACCTGTTTCGGCCTTCCACTACGTGTGATCGAAATCATCAATCAGTATCAACTGCCCAAACGTTGCTCGCCGCTGCAACACCAGCTGGGAGATCAACTGGTGTTGCTGGATTCGTCCTGGCACACCGACTTTTTCCCGTTTGCCGAACAGCTCAAACGTGAAGGCGTGGGCATTGTTTCAGTGATCTACGATTTGATTCCCCTGACTCACCCGCAGTTCTACGACACACGGCTGGTGCAGGTATTCAACGAGTGGTTCGACTGGATCACTCAAACCGCCGATGGCTACGTGGCCATTTCCGCCACTGTGCGTGACCAGGTGCGTGATGAGATTCAGCGCCGCCTGGGCTCTGCCAAGTCCACCGGGTTGTGGTTCGACTATTTCCACCTGGGCTCCGAACTCGATCTGAGTGAAGTCAGCGACGCCGTGGAACCGCGTCTTGCGCGGCTGTTCGCGACGCCGGAACCGGTATTTTTGATGGTCAGTACCATCGAACCGCGCAAGAACCACGACTACCTGCTGGACGCCTTCGAACGGGCCTGGGCGGCAGGTTCCAATGTCCGGCTGTGCATTGCCGGGCGAGTCGGCTGGAAATGCGATGCACTGCTGGCGCGGATACGTAGTCACCCGCAACTGAACCAACGACTGTTCATGTTCAATGACCTGAGCGACACCAGCCTCGAGCATGCCTACCACCATGCCAGCTCACTGGTGTTTCCGTCTTTTGTGGAAGGCTTCGGCCTGCCGTTGGTAGAGGCCATGCAACGTGGACTGCCGGCCATGGGCAGCGACATTGCGGTCTTTCGAGAAATAGGCGGCGAGTTCATGGCGTACTTCGATCTGGCCGAGCCCCAAAGCCTGGCTGATCTGGTCATTGGTTTCGAGAACAGTGGTCAATTCCCGGCCACTCGCGATGTCGCGGACTGGCGCTGGATCGGCTGGCGTGAGGCCAGTGCGCAACTGGCTGAACGCACCCTGCGCAATCTTGTAGACGTGCCGCTCATGGAAGAGAGGCAACATGCGAATTGCCCTTAACGCGCGGATTCTCCAGGCGCCACGTACCGGCATCGGCCACTACGTCGCCGAACTGGCGAACGCCCTGGCGGGTGAACCGGATATTGAACTGGCGCTGTTTCATGGCTGGGGCTGGAGTACTGTGCTGCCTGAAGCGGCCATGCCCGGTTATTCCCGACTGACACCATTGCTGCGGCAGATTCCGGGCGCCTATCAGGCCCGACGGTGGCTGGAGCAGAAACGCTTCGATCAAGGTCGCACGCAAGCCATCGACCTCTACCACGAGCCGAGCCTGTGGCCGCTGTCGTTCAACGGCCCGACCATCATCACGCTGCATGACCTCACCCACCTGCACTATCCCGACACCCAACCACCGGCCCGTCTGCGCGAAATCGAGCGACGACTGGCCGACGGCGTACAACGGGCGCGGCTGATTCTGACAGACTCGCAGCACATCGCCGATGAAGCGCAGGCCTGGTTCGCCCTGCCGGCCGAGCGCTTCGTGGTGGCACCGCTGGGTGTGGCCGCACGATTCCACCCGCGTGAACCCGAGTCCATCGATCGCGTCCTCAAGACCCACGGCGTCGAGGCGCGGGAGTATTTTCTCTGCGTCGGCACCCTGGAGCCGCGCAAGAACCTGACCCAGGCCCTGCGCGCCCATGCCCGACTACCGGAAACCGTGCGCCAGCGTTTTCCCTTGCTGATCGCCGGTATGGCCGGCTGGCAGCGTCAGCAGTTCAACGACGAGTTGAGTTCGGCCCTCGCCTCAGGTCACGTGTGCCTGCTGGGTTACCTGCCCGACGAGGATCTGGCGCAATTGCTGGCCGGCGCCCGGGCGCTGGTCTTCCCTTCGTTGTACGAGGGATTCGGCCTGCCGGTGCTGGAGGCCATGGCCAGTGGCACCCCGGTGATTCTGTCGAGCATATCGGCGATGCCGGAGGTGGCTGGCGAGGCCGGCAACTACATCGAGGCGCACGACCCTGACACCTTGCGCGATGCCATGCTGCGGTTGATCGACGACCCGGCACACTGGCAGGCCTGTCGCGAGACGGGTTTGCAGCGGGCGAAGCTTTTTTCCTGGGAGCGTTGTGCGACGGTGACCGCCCGCGCCTACCGCCAGGCTATGGAGAACTGATATGCGCATTCTGCACTTTTACAAAACCTATTTGCCCGACTCCATGGGCGGCATCGCGCAAGTCATTTTCCAGATGAGCGAAATTGGCGTGCGCCATGGTGTCGACAGCACGGTACTGACCCTGAGCAACAACCCGGCGCCGGGCGTGTTGCAGATCCGCGAGCACCAGGTGCATCAGGCCAGGATGGCTTTTCAATTCGCCTCCACCGGTTTTTCCTACAGCGTGTTCAAGCAGTTTCGTGAGCTCGCGGCTGAGGCCGACGTGGTCAACTACCACTTCCCCTGGCCTTTCATGGACCTGGTGCATTTTGCAAGCGCCACCAAAAAGCCCAGCGTGGTGAGTTACCACTCCGACATCATTCGCCAGCGTTATTTGCTCAAGCTGTACCGTCCGTTGATGCGTCGGTTCCTGGACAGCGCGGATCGAATCACCGTGGCGTCCCCCAACTACTTTCACACCAGCGACGTGCTCAAGGACTACCGGGACAAGACCCGGGTCATCACCTACGGCCTGGACAAGTCGGGTTATCCGAAGCATGACGCGGCACGGACCGATCGTTGGCGCCAGAAGCTGGGAGACAAGTTCTTCCTGTTCGTCGGTGTCATGCGCTACTACAAGGGGTTGCACATCCTGCTCGAAGCGATGCGGGGGCTGAACTATCCCGTGGTGATCGTCGGTGCCGGCCCGCTGGAAGCAGAGCTGCATGCCCAGGCCAGGACACTGGGGCTGCAGAACCTGCACTTTCTAGGCTTCCTCGGTGATGAAGACAAGGTTGCCTTGCTCGAGTTGAGTTATGCGGTGGTGTTTCCGTCGCACCTGCGTTCCGAAGCCTTCGGCATTTCACTGCTTGAAGGCGCGATGTATGGCAAACCGATGATCTCCAGTGAGATTGGCACGGGCACCAGTTACATCAACATCCATAACGAAACCGGACTGGTGGTGCCGCCCAGTGATCCACTGGCGTTTCGTCAGGCGATGCGCACGCTTTGGGAAAACCCGGTGCTGGCGGCACAAATGGGCGAGAAGGCGCAGGCCCGCTATCAGAATCTGTTTACGGCGGACGAAATGGGTCGCAAATGGGCGGCGTTGTATGAGGAACTGCTGGAAGAAAAAAAACTCGCCTACGCATGAGGCTTTTTTGCAGGATCCGACTTGCTTCGGCTGCGGCGTGCCAATAGCGTTACGAACTCGTGATTGTAGATTTTCCATGGCTTGCGCACGGCGCTTGCAAGCCATGGACTTTCCCCATCGCCCCCTGACTTGCAGATAAACGTCTATGCAATGCCTGCGCAATGACCGTCTGGACTGGAACCTGCTGCGCACCTTTTGGCTGATTGGCCAGGAGCTGAGCATGCAGCGGACGTCGACGCCGGATTACTCTGGCGCCTGCCGCCCCACGAAGGGATTGCCGATGTCGACATTCATTTGCTGTGGAATCGCGAACAGAAGATGAGCCAGGCCGAAACGGTGTTCCTGGAGAGCTTCCAGCACATGCTCAGCATTCGCGAGCCTGTGCTGTGAAGCCCTGACGGTTCAGACGTGAGGATCGCCCGGCGCCTT
The DNA here is from genome assembly GCF_019219225.1 of Pseudomonas sp. PDM32. Taxonomy (NCBI): domain Bacteria; kingdom Pseudomonadati; phylum Pseudomonadota; class Gammaproteobacteria; order Pseudomonadales; family Pseudomonadaceae; genus Pseudomonas; species Pseudomonas sp. PDM32. Next base: position 2,140 of record NZ_JAHUWE010000023.1, on the reverse strand, counting down.
GCCCGGCGCTGCGTATTGCGGCTTCAGGTGCCCGTCCTGATCGAGTAGCCAGGCGTCCATGATCTGTCGTACGACCGGTCCGGCGACGCGGCCACCTGCCTCACCGTTTTCGATCATCACCGAAATCACGATCTTCGGGTGCTCGGCCGGGGCGAAACCGACGAACAAGGCATTGTCGCGGTTACGCTCACGGGTTTTCTCGCGGTTGTAACGTTCGCCCTGCTTGATCGCCACCACTTGCGCGGTACCACTCTTGCCGGCAATACGGTACTGCGCGCCCGCGGCGGCGGCCCGGGCAATACCGCGGGCATCGTGCATCACCATCTGCATGCCATGGTTGACCTGCTCCCAGTCGCGTGGGTCCTTGAGCAGAATATTGGGCATTGGATGCTCATCCACCGGCGCGACGCCGTCCACGGTTTTGGCCAGATGCGGGCGATTCCACACGCCCTTGTTGGCAATCAGCGCCGTGGCCTGGGCCAATTGCAGCGGCGTGACTTGCATGTAGCCCTGGCCGATACCGAGAATCACCGTCTCGCCCGGAAACCAGGCCTGCCGACGCGTGGCGCGCTTCCATGCCTGGGATGGCATCAGGCCGGGGGATTCTTCGTTCATGTCCAGGGAGACTTTCTCACCCAGTCCGAACATCGCCATGTAGTCGTGCAGGCGATCGATCCCCAGCTTGTGTGCGAGGTCATAGAAATAGGTGTCGTTGGAACGCATGATCGCTGCATCCATATCCACCCAGCCATCGCCACTGTGGTTCCAGTTGCGGTACTTGTGATCAAAATCCGGCAGTTGGTAATAACCGGGGTCGAACACACGGGTCTGTGGCGTGACGACACCTGCGTCGAGTCCGGCGATTGCCATTTCCGGCTTGATGGTCGAACCCGGCGCGTACAGGCCGCGCAGCACACGGTTGAACAGCGGGCGGTCGACAGAGTCGCGTAGCGTGGAGTACTCCCTGGAACTGATGCCGGTGACGAACAGGTTAGGATCGAAACTCGGGTTGCTGACCATGGCCAACACTTCACCGGTCGACGGATCGAGCGCAACCACCGAGCCGCGACGATCGCCCAGGGCTTGTTCGGCGGCTCCCTGCAGCTTGACGTCGAGGCTCAGGACAATGTTTTCACCCGGCACCGGATCCGTATGCTTGAGCACTCGCAGCACGCGGCCCTGGGCATTGGTTTCGACTTCCTCATAACCGACATGGCCGTGCAATTGCGCCTCATAGAATTTTTCGATGCCGGTCTTGCCAATGGATTGGGTGCCTCGGTACTCGACCGTATCCAGAGCCTTTGACTCTTTCTCGTTGATGCGTCCGACGTAGCCGACCGAATGCGCGAAGTGCGCGCCCAACGGATAGTGCCGAACGAACTGCGGCTCGACATCGATGCCCGGCAAGCGGAACTCGTTGACGGCGAGTACGGCGATCTGTTCTTCGCTCAGTTCATAGAACAGCGTCACCGGTACGAAGGGGTGACGTGCCTGCTTCATCACCTTGTCGAATTGCGAGCGGTCTTCAGCGGACAAGTGCAGGAGATTGACGACCTCGTCCAGCTCTTCGTTGACATTGGAAGCACGTTCGCGGGTGATGGTCAGGTTGAAGCTGGGGCGGTTGTCCGCAAGGAGTACGCCGTTGCGGTCATAGATCAATCCACGGGTAGGCGTAATCGGCAGGACATGTACGCGATTGTTTTCGGAGATGGTCGAGTGATAGTCGAACTCGACGACCTGCAGGACATACAGGCGTACCACCAGAGCACAGGTAATGGCGGCAACGAACAAGGCGCAGGCCATGAGTCTCTTGTTGACCAGGCGTGTTTCTTTTTCGTGGTCCTTGATCGGTATCGGTTCAGGCACTTGTGCAGCAACTCTTTGAAAAGAATGCCGATCCGTGGGCGCAGACTCAGTCCATTAAAAATGAGCTGCACCTTACCAAACCCGGGAAGTCAGGTTTGTGTGATTTTTTTTACAATTGACCTTGAATGGGCCTCCCCTGTTTTTCGCGCGCAAAAACAAAACCCCAACTGCTTTCGCAATTGGGGTTTCGGAATTTAATCTTGACGATGACCTACTCTCACATGGGGAAACCCCACACTACCATCGGCGATGCATCGTTTCACTTCTGAGTTCG
>NZ_JAHUWE010000022.1:0-43487 GCF_019219225.1 Pseudomonas sp. PDM32 | reverse complement strand
GACCGGCACATCCAACAGAGATGTCGACGGACCCACCGCTTTCGCGAGCAAGCCCGCTCCCACAGTTTTGATCTTCAGTGAACGCCAATCCCACGGCTGGCCACAATCCCTGTGGGAGCGGGCTTGCTCGCGAAGAGGCCGGCACATCCAACAGAGATGTCGACGGACCCACCGCTTTCGTGAGCAAGCCCGCTCCCACAGTTTTGATCTTCAGTGAACGCCAATCCCACGGCTGGCCACAATCCCTGTGGGAGCGGGCTTGCCCGCGCAGAGGCCGGCATATCCAACAGAGATATTGGCTGAACTACCGCCTTCGCGAGCAAGCCCGCTCCCACAATTCTGATCTTCAGTGAACGCCAATCCCGCGACCGGCCACAGTTGACCTGTTTACTTCAAATACCACCCCCACGGCTGGTCACTGACGTACTCGGTCACCTGCTTGACCTCCAGGTAATTGTGCAACCCCCATTGCCCCAGTTCCCGGCCGATGCCGCTGTGTTTCATGCCGCCCCAGGGGGCTTCGACGAAGGTCGGTTGCGAGCAGTTGACCCAGACGATCCCGGCGCGCAGCTGGTTGGCGACCCGGGCGGTGCGCTGCAAGTCGGCGCTCATCACGGCGGCGGCCAGGCCGAAGCGGCTGGCGTTGGCCATTTGCACGGCTTGCTCTTCGGTCTTGAAACGCTTGATGCACAGCACCGGGCCGAACACTTCTTCGCGCCACAGAATGCTGCTGTGGCCGGGTTCATCGAAGATCGTCGGTTCGACGAAGTAACCTTCGCGCAAGTGCGCCGGGCGCCGTCCGCCGGTGAGCAAACGGGCGCCACTGGCCAAGCCCTGGTCGATGAAACCGAGCACCTTGTCGTACTGGCCCTGGCTGACCAGCGGCCCCAGCAGAACCCCGGGCTGCATACCGGGCCCGATACTGATCTTGCGAGTTTCCTCCACCAGCCGTTCGACCAGGCGCGGGGCGAGGGATTCCTGCACCAGCAGGCGTGACGTGGCGCTGCACACCTGGCCTTGATTCCAGAAAATCCCAAACAGAATCCACTCCACGGCGGCGTCGACATCGGCGTCATCGAAGACGATGAAGGCCGACTTGCCGCCCAGTTCCAGGCTGATGTTCTTGATGTCCCGCGCTGCCGCCGACATGATTTTCGCCCCGGTGGGCACGCTGCCGGTGAAGGCCAGTTTGTCCACGCCCGGATGCTCGGTGAGCGGGCTGCCGGCGTCGGCACCGAGGCCGGTGACCAGGTTCAACACCCCGGCTGGCAGGCCAATACGATCGGCGGCGGCGGCCAGTTCCAGGGCGGTCAGCGGCGTCAGCTCGGACGGTTTCAGCACCACCGTGGCCCCGGCGGCCAAGGCCGGTGCCACTTTCCACGCGGCCATCAGCAGCGGGTAGTTCCAGGGGATGATCTGCCCGGCCACGCCAATCGGTTCGTGGCGGATGCGGCAGCGGAAACGTTCGTCCGGCAAGGTCAGCGGCTGGTCCTGTTGCTGGTCCAGATCGCGGGCCAGGCCGGCGTAGTATCGGAAGCAGGCAATGGCGTCGCCGATGTCCCACTGCGCTTCGGGCAGCGGTTTGCCGTTGTCGCGCACTTCCAGTTCTGACAGCGCTTGCTGGCCATTTTCGAGCTCGGCAGCCAATGCTTCCAGCCACTGCGCACGCTCGGCGCCGCTGGTTTGACCCCAACCATTGTCGAAGGCCCGCCGGGCCGCGCGCACGGCATGGTCGACATCTTCCTCAGTCCCCGCCGCTACGCGGTGGAAGACCTGTTCGGTGGCCGGATCGATCACGTCCAGATAGCCGCCCAGGTCCGGGCTGACCCATTCGCCGTTGATGTAGAGCTGATCACGCATGGTGCGACTCCTGGACGCCGGTGCGGCGGTTTTGCAGATGGCGGGAAGTGAACAGCAGGGCCAGCGACACGCAGATGATCACCGTGGAAATCGCGTTGATCTCCGGTGTCACGCCGCGGCGGATGGAGGAAAAGATGTAGATCGGCAGCGTCGTTTCGGAACCGGCGACGAAGAAGGCGATGATGAAATCGTCGAAGCTGAAGGTGAAGGCCAGCAGGAACCCGGCCATGATCGCCGGGCTGATCTGCGGCAGGGTCACCCGCCAGAAGGTGTCCATTGGTGGCGCGTACAGATCCGCCGAGGCTTCCAGCAAGGCCTTGTCGAGGGAATCGACGCGACTGCGCACGATCACCATCACCAGGGCCATGGTGAACAGCGAATGCGCGGCGATCACGGTGAAGAAGCCCATGTTCAACTTCGGCACAGTCGGCAGCCAACTCGCCAGCAGCGGGTTGATCAGGTCGAACAGGCTGATGAAGGCGATCAGCGTCGAGATGCCGATGACGATGCCCGGCACGATGATCGCGCAGTAAGTCAGCGCATCGAACAGCAGGCGTACCTTGGCGCCGCAGCGCTGCAAGCCGAACACCGCCAGGGTGCCGAACAGCGTGGCGATCACCGCTGAACTGAAGGCGATGAGTGCGCTGTTGCCCAGGGCTTCCATGATGAACGGGTTGCCGAACGCGGTGCCGAACCATTGCACCGAGCAGCACTGGAAGGCCAGGCCACTGCGCCCGGCGTTGAAACTGAACAGCACGATCAAGGCAATCGGCGCGTAGAGGAACAGGTACAGCGAAGTCGAATAGCTGCGCAGCCACATGTCACAAGCCTCCGTCGGCAGGGCGGCCGCCGTAGCGCGCCACCAGTTTCAGATACACGCCGATGATCAGCAGCATCATCGCCACCAACGTCATGGCCAACGCACTGCCGAATGGCCAGTTGCGCGATTGCAGGAACAGGTCGACCAGCGCATTGCCGACAAAGAACACCTTGCCGCCGCCGAGAATGGCCGGGATCAGGAACTCGCCCATCAGCAGGATGAATACCAGCATCACCCCGGTGATGATCCCCGGCGCGGACAGCGGCAGGGTGATCCGGCGAAAGCTTTCGAAGGCGCTGGCGCCCAGGTCGGCGGACGCTTCGAGCAGGCGCTTGTCGAGTTTTTCCAGGCTGACGTAGATCGGGAACACCATCAGCGGCAGGTAGCCGTAGACGATGCCGATCAGCACCGCCCACGGCGTGTTGATCAGCCGCACATCCTCGAGACCCAGGCTGGCCAGCAGCGCCGGAATGCCCTTGCCGCTGAGGATGAAAATCCACGCATAGGTGCGGATCAGAAAACTGGTCCAGAACGGCACGATCACCAGGGTCAGCAACAGCGAACGGTTCCTGCTGACCTTGACCGCGAGGAAGTACGCCAGCGGATAGGCCGCCACCAGGCACACCAGGGTGCCCAGCGGCGCGAGCATCAGCGTGTTGCTGAACGCTGCGCCGCGAGAGCCGAGGTTCAGGTAGTTGGCCAGGGTGAAGCCACCGGCGTAACCGCCCACGGCGCTGCGCTCGCCGAAACTGAAGACCAGGATGATCACCAGCGGCATCAACAACAGCAGCAGGAACCACAGGGTCGAAGGCAAGAGCATCAGCAGGGTGATGCGCCGGCCGAGGCTGCGCCGTTGGCGAATCTCGGCCGACAGGGCATGGCCCGGCTGCACCGTTTGCGGGTGGGCGGCGGCATTCATGGATGACTCCTCATTGGCCATGGTCAGGCGATCAGGCGGACTTGAAACGCGCCATCAGTTCGGCACGCGCCGGGCTGGTCAGCGTCGCGGCGGCACCGAACTCCAGCGGGCTCAAGGCCTCGGCGGCCGGGTACATGATCGGATCGTCGAGCATCGCCACCGGCAGCAGCGCGTCGACACGCTTGTCGCCGCTCGGGTAGCCGTGGCTCAGCACCTCCAGCTTGTTGTGCTGCGGGTCGAGCAGGTAGTTGATGAACGCGTAGGCGGCATCCTTGTGCGCCGAACTTTTGGGAATCGCGAAGAAGTCGCTCCACAACTCGCCACCTTCCTTGCCCAGTTCGAACTGCATTTGCGCGTTGTCGCGGTGCAGTTGCGAAGCGTCGCCGGTCCAGGACATCGCCAGCCAGGCATCGCCGCTGCGCATCGACGGCTGAATGTCGGAGTTGATCGCGAACAGGTGCGGCTTGACCTCGATCAGCAGCTTTTCCGCGTCGGCCAGTTCTTTCGGGTCCAGGGAGTTGAAGCTGTAGCCGAAGCTTTTCAGGGCATTGCCGATAGCGGTCAACTGGTAGTCGTGGACCATCGTCCGGCCACTGGCCGGGCCCTGGGCGGCGACCCAGAATTCCTTCCAGCTGGTCGGGCCGTTTTTCAGTTTGCCGGTGTCGTAGAGCATGCCGGTGGTGCCCCAGTTTTTCGGCACCGCGTAGACCTTGCCATCCACCGTGCCCTGGGCCATGAATTTCTGCTGGAACGCCGAGGCATCGAAGTTGGGAATGCGCGACAGGTCCAGCGGTTCGATCAGGCCCAGCCCGACATAGGTGCTGATGGTGTAGTTGGTCGGCACCAGCACGTCCCAGCCACTGCCGCCGGCCTGCAATTTGGCGAGCATTTCCTCGTTGGAACCGAACACGCTCATCGACACCCGGGCGCCGGTGGTCTTGCCGAAGGCGTCGAGGTTTTCCTGGCTGTGGTAGTTCGGCCAGGTCGCCAGCGACAGGCGATCACCGAGCTTGGCCTGCTCGGCAGCCTCGGCGCTGGAGGTCAGCAGGCCGGGCATGTTGGTCGCGACCACGGCAGCGGCGATGCCGAGGCCGGTGCGGCCAAGAAACTCGCGGCGGCTGATCGAGCCGTTCTGCCAGCTGCGCAGGGTTTTTATAAAAGTCTTCTGGTCCATAGCACGCTCCACATCCGGTTGATGAAACGAATCGATGATTTACAACGCCATGGCCAGGCCATTGGCGTGATCCCAGCCGACGCGAACCGCTGCGCCGTGTTCGAATGCATTGGCGCCGTGATCCTGCTGGCGCGGCACCCGTACACAGACCACGCCAAAGGCCTGGGTGCGTACGCGGTATTCGGTGGAATTGCCCAGGTAAATGCGGTCTTCGACGCAGCCTGGCAGTTTCACTTCGCGGCTCATTTCGGCATGGGCGCCGGCGATGCTGATCAGCTCCGGGCGCACCGCAATGCAACCGGCGGCGTTGGCGCTCAGGGCTTTGCCGGTAGGCGTCAGCGGGCTGGTCAGTTCCAGCCCTTGCTCGGTACGCAGCACCACCGAATTGCCGTTGAGCTGGCGCACCGTGCCGTCGAACAGATTGGACTCGCCAATAAAGTCGGCGACGTAGCGGCTGGCCGGGGCTTCGTAGAGTTGTTCCGGGGTGGCGGTCTGGATGATCGAACCGTTGTGCATCACGCTGATGCTGTCGCTCATCGACAGGGCTTCTTCCTGGTCGTGGGTGACCAGCACGAAGGTGATGCCGACCTCGCGCTGCAACCGCAGCAGTTCCGATTGCATCTCCTTGCGCAGCTTGCGGTCCAGCGCGGCCAGCGGCTCGTCGAGCAGCAACACCGTCGGCTTGTTCACCAGTGCGCGGGCGAGGGCGACACGCTGTTGCTGGCCGCCGGAAAGCTCGCTCGGCTTGCGCTGGCCAAAGCCGCTCAGGCGCACCATTTCCAGCGCTTCATCGGCCATGCGCAGTTGCTGTTTCTTGTCCGGGCGCGGTGTGCGATAGCGCAGGCCGTAGGCAATGTTCTGCGCCACGGTCAGGTGCGGGAACAGCGCGTAATGCTGGAACACCATGTTCACCGGCCGCTCGAACGCCGGCACCCCGGCCACGCTTTTACCGGCCAGACGGACCTCGCCGCTGGTGGGCTGCTCGAAGCCGGCGATCATGCGCAGGGTGGTGGTCTTGCCACAGCCCGAACCGCCGAGAAAGGAATGAAACGAGCCACGTCGCACCGCGAAATCCAGACCGCTGACGGCCTGTACCTCGCCATAGCGTTTGACCACATTGCAGAATTCGATATCGCTTGGCGGGGTGTTGTTCACGAGGCGGGCTCCCTGGCAGTGATGAATCAGTGCGTCGGGGGCCAAACTAGCAATGGGGGTTTTGCGGTGTATATATCCCTACGGGGATAGAAGCAGATTGTTGTAGGAGCGAGCTTGCTCCGGGCGGCGTTCCGACGATGGACTCAAGAGCGCTGCGTTCAGCCAGTCATCCCGCGTATTCGTTAACGACCATCGCGAGCAGGCTCGCTCCTACACAAAATGCAGGTGCGTGTTTAAAGACATCCGGGGTTACTTCCCGCAAGCTACAACGGCTTGCGTCATTGCCTACAGGTACGCCAGAATCCGCCGGCTTGTGCGTCTGGAATGCGGGTCTTATCGTTTGCCGGTCACTGAAAAACAGTGATCGGGTTTGGTAGCCCGAGTTCGTTCTAGGCGCATTACGCCACCTGAATACAGTCATTTTTTTGGACTGTGCTTTATATGGTGGCCATGCGCGGGGCTCCCTTGCGGGCGCCGGGTTCTAGTGCGACCGGTCTACCAACCCGCGTGTGGCCGCCACCCTTCGTTTGGTAGCGAGGGTGATGGCTCCTTACATTCGCGCTAGAGGTCTATTCCATGTTCAAAGTCACACCCAACCCGCCGGACACCGATCCGGCATCCCCGTACGAAAGCCTCGATTCAAGCAAGCTCCACGAAGCCGCCGAGCGCGCGCTCAACCCAGGCCCCCACATCATGGCCACCCCTCACAAACCCAGCACGATGTTCATCGTCAATCCCGAGCTCAATGCCGAAACCTTGCTGGTGCACGCCTGCGAGTCGCTGGCGTCGGCCAATGTCATGGCCAACGATCTGGTGGATCATCTGGAGGGCACGAGCCGCAATGCGCTGCTTGGCATCGCGCAAGTGATCATGCTGGGCGAACTGGCGGTGAACCGGGCACTGGATCAACTCGATCCGCCTGAATAACCACACCTATCCAGGCAACACAAAGACCTGTGGGAGCGGGCTTGCTCGCGAAAGCGATATTCCAGTTGCCATATCAGTTACCTGACACACCGCTTTCGCGAGCAAGCCCGCTCCCACAGGGGGGGTGTGTTAACTGACAGGTATCAGGCCTGCAGTCTGAGGCCGGGCGCCTGCAATGGGTCCTCCGTCAGCTCCCGAATGAACAACCCCAGCAACTCCGACTGGCTGCCAATCCCCAGTTTGGCGTAGATGTTCTTGCGGTGAATTTTCACCGTGCCCGGGCTGATGTTCAGTTGTTCGGCCACCGAGGCGCTGGAGTGGCCGCGCAGCAATAGCTGCACAATCTCCTGCTCGCGCCCGGTGAGGATGTGCGCGCCGAAGTGGTCGAAGGCTTCGCGGATCTTGAAGTCCAGGTCTTGCGCCGGTCGCGGTTGCTGGGCCTGGCGCAAGCGCCAGGCTTCACTGATGACTTGCTCGACCACCGCTTGCGCGCACTCGACCAGTTGCATTTCGTCCCGGCTGAAGGCGCAACTGGCACTGGAGCGCATCAGCGATAACACCGCCATGGCACCACCACCGAGGTCGACGAAAAACGCCACTTCCTCGGCCAGGCCGGTCTGCTGGTAATAGGTCAGGAAGTATTCGCCAAGGTAGAAATGGTCGGGGGCGAACTGGCGCAGACGCCACAGTCCCGGTGCCTGGCCACGGGTGCAGGCCAGGTAGAAGGGATCGAGCAGGTAAGGCCCGCACTGGTAGTCGTCGACATACACCGCGCGCTTGTCCGCCGAAAACGTATCGAACAACGCCAGGGGCCGGTGATTGCCTTCGTAGACAAACAACACGAAATGATCGACCGGGCAGATTTGTCGAAGCCAGTGGCTCAACCCCGACAGCCGCGCATGCCCGGCAGGCAGGTCGAGCAGGTGGGCGACTCCGGTGGTCCAGAGTTTCAGTTCCTTGGGGCGCATGGCGGCTACAGGCAGAAGAGGATGGCCTTTGGATGCACAAAGTACGCCATGGCGGGTGGCCCCCTGTGGAGCGGGGTGGCAGACGGCAAGGCGTTTAAAAGATGCACCGCATTGGGGCCTGGTGTTACCGAGTGCTACAGGGCTGGTAGCAAAAATGATCAGGCGGTCGAGTGGTGCTGGACGATCTGGATGAGGTTGCCGCAGGTGTCGTCCAGTACCGCGAGGGTGATCGGTCCCATCACCGTCGGTGGGCGGGTGAACTGAACCCCGGCGGCGCTGAGCCGGGCATATTCGGCCTGCACGTCCTCGACACCGAAAAACGTGCAGGGAATGCCGTCCTGCTTGATCGCGCTCTGGAAGGTTTTTGCCGCGCCGTGGGCATTGGGCTCCAGCAGCAGTTCGACGCCATCGGGATCGCCCGGGGACGTCAGCGTCAGCCAGCGGTGTTCGCCCATGGGAATGTCGTGCTTGAGTTCAAAGCCGAGTACATCCCGGTAGAACGCCAGTGCCTTGGCCTGATCATCGACGAGCACGCTGGTGACTACGATTTTCATGGGGTGTTCCTCCTGATGGCTGGCCTGCAAAACCGAAAGGGTGCGCTCCTTTTCGGGAGAACACCATTTTGGCCATTCAAGCTCCCGACGGGCGTTGTCCAGTAGACGGCAACAGTATGGTCAGAATTCCCAGCAGCGGCAGGTACGAACACAGCGTGTAGACGTACTCGATGCCATGGATATCGGCCAGATGCCCCAGCAGCGCGGCACCGATCCCGCCGAAACCGAACATCAGGCCGAAGAACACCCCGGCGATCATGCCGACGTTGCCGGGCACCAGTTCCTGGGCGAAGACCACGATGGCCGAGAATGCCGAGGCGAGGATGAAACCGATGATCATGCTCAACACGCCCGTCCAGAACAGGTCGACGTAGGGCAGGGCGAGGGTGAACGGCGCTGCGCCGAGGATCGAGAACCAGATCACCCGCTTGCGGCCGATCCGGTCGCCGATCGGGCCGCCAAAGAACGTACCCGCCGCGACGGCACCGAGGAACAGGAACAGGTACAGCTGCGAACTGGCCACCGACAGGTCGAATTTCTCGATCAGGTAGAAGGTGAAGTAACTGGTGAAGCTGGCCATGTAGAAGTATTTGGAAAACACCAACAGCGCCAACACCACCAGGGCGAAGGTCACCCGCCGTTTCGACAGGCCGTGGGTGGCCTTGCTGCCTTGCTTGAGCTTGAACAGGTTCAGGTGATTGCGATACCAGAGGCTCAGACCGTATTGCACGAGGATGGCGAACACCGCGAACAGGCCGAACCAGGCGACGTTGCCCTGGCCATAGGGAATGATGATCGCGGCGGCCAGCAAGGGGCCGAAGGCGCTGCCGGCGTTGCCACCGACCTGAAAGGTCGACTGCGCCAGGCCGTAGCGACCGCCCGAGGCCAGGCGTGCCACCCGCGAGGTCTCGGGGTGAAAGGTCGACGACCCTACGCCCACCAGTGCCGAGGCCACGAGAATCGCCGGGAAGGTGCCGACCATCGACAGCATCAGGATACCGATCAGGGTGCAGACCATGCCGGCCGGCAGCAGCCACGGTTTGGGATGACGGTCGGTGTAGAAACCGATCCAGGGCTGCAGCAGTGAGGCGGTGAGCTGGAAGGTCAGGGTGATCAGGCCGACCTGGGTGAAGCTCAGGCCATAAGTGGCCTTGAGCATCGGGTAGATCGACGGCAGCACGGCCTGGATCAGGTCGTTGATCAGGTGCGCCAACGCACAGGCGCCGATCACGCGCATGACCAGGGGGCTGGCCTGGCTGGCGACCGAGACGGCGGGTGAGGGCGAGCTGAGGGTGGTGGTCGACATGGGCGGGTTTCCGGATAAAAAACGCGAGCGCGAACGCAAGGCGCAGCCAATTACAGGGTTCGGCGTTATCCTATGGCCCATAAGGTCGCCCGTCTCGCGCAACTCGGGCGCCGACCATCGCAAAAAGGGCGTCATGATCAAGCCATTGCAGACATTTCTTGCGGAGATCGACCAGGGCGGCTGGAGCGTTCGCAGCAGTGCGACCGACTACCCGGAAAACTGGTTTATCGCGCCGCATTCCCATGAAAAGCATCAACTGATCTATGCCATCGAAGGTGTGATGGTGGTGCACGCCGCCACCAGCCAATGGACGGTGCCGCCGAGCCGTGGCATCTGGATGCCGAGTGGGGAAGTGCACTCGATTCGCTGCGTGGGGCCGATCAAGATGCGCAGCGTGTTTGTGCATCCCGGCGCCAGCCCGGACCTGCCCGGCGAAACCCGCGCGGTGAGTGTGTCCGCATTGCTCAGTGAGCTGATCAAGGTCTCGGTGGACTTCGATTTCAATGGCGATCCGGACTCGCGGGAAGCCCGGGTGCTGCGGCTGATCCTGGATGAACTGACGATCCTGCCGACCTTGCCATTGAACCTGCCGCAGCCCACCGATCAACGGATCAACCAGATCTGTAGCGCGTTGCAGCAGGACCCAGGCGATGGCTCGACCTTGTCGGACTGGAGTGCGCGATTGAGCCTCGACGCCAAAACCATCCAGCGCCGCTTCCGCAAGGAAACCGGCATGACCTTCGGCCAATGGCGCCAGCAAGCGCGACTGCTGCTGGCGCTGGAACGCATCGCCGTCGGGGAGAAGATCATCGACATCGCCGGGGAGCTGGGGTACGACAGCCCGAGCGCGTTCACGACCATGTTCAAGAAGCAGTTCGGCAAGACGCCGAGTGATTTTTTCAAGTAAGGCGGCCGCCCGTGGGACGGCCGCTTGACGTCTGAATCCGTTCAGGACCCTTGCGGTGTTTCACCCCGCGCCAGTCGGGCATTGATGTCTTCGATGACCGCCGGCAGATCGACGATGGTATCGATCAGGTAGTGCGGGCGGGAGCCTTCGAACATCTTGACGATGCGGGCCCGCTCACTGTCCAGCCTGTCGGAAGGCAGGGCCTTGTATTGTTCGTAGGTCAAGCCCAGGGCATTGCCGGAACAGGTCAGCGCGACTGTCCACATCCCGGCGGCGCGGCCTTCGAGAATGCCGGGCCAGGTGTCGTCGACCTTGACGCAGGCGGCGACGTCGCTGATCCCCAGGGCAATCACGTTGGCCAGGGCCTGAGCCGGGTAGGGGCGGCCGTTCGGCACTTCGTCGGTGGCCACCACATGGTCCGCCACGTAGCCATTGTGCCGCGCCAGTTCGACCACCTTTTCCATGACCACGGCCGGGTAACCGGAGCAGGAACCGATTTTCAGGCCCTTGTCGCGCAAGGCATCGATGGTGTTCAGCGCGCCGGGAATCAGGGCCGAGTGCAGGGCGATTTTCTCGATTTGCAGCGGCATGAAGCGCTCGTAGAGTGCGGTGACATCGTCATCGGTCGGCAGGCGGTCAAACACGGCACGGTAGCGCTCGGCGATCTGCGGCTGATTGCACAGGGTGCGGATGTGATCCCACTTGCCCATGCCCATCGGGCCCCGCGCTTCTTCCAGCGAAACGGCGACGCCGAACTCGGCAAAGGCTTCGACGAAAATCTGCGTGGGGGCGAAGGAGCCGAAATCGACAACGGTGCCGGCCCAGTCCAGGACCACGGCTTGCAGTTGGGTCGGTTGTTGGTAATTCATGGTGTTTCTCCATTTTTTGTTGTGGGCAGGCCGTCCCTCCTGTCACCAGGAAGTAGGCCTGTGGATTGCTCAAGGGTGAGACGAAATCAGGTGGCCGGCGTTGGGCTCGAGTCGAACAGCTCGGCGATCATCGGCCGGTTTCGGCGAATGCCCAGGCAGCACAGGTGGTAGTCGATGGAAAACGGGTGATTGACGAAGGTGATCGGTTTGGTGCCGGGCGTTTCGGCGTACTCGACGGCCGAGACGAAACCGATACCGATGCCCTTGGCGATGGCATGGACGATGGCCTCGCGGCTGTTCAACTGCATGACGCAATTGAGGGCGACGCCCAGGCGCTTGCAGCTTTCCTCTACCAATTGGCGAGTGCGGGAGCTTTTTTCCCGCAGCACCCATTTCTCTTCGCTGATCTGCTCGACATGTACTTCTTTCTGCCGGGCCCAGGGATGGTCCTCGCGCACCACCGCAATGATCGGGTAGCGCCGGTAAAGCTGCGTGTCAAAACGCTGGTCGAATTCGGACAGGGCCAGGATCGCCACATCGATATCGAAGTTGAACAGGCGATCCAGGGTCTCTTTTTCCGGAGAAAACGAGGTTTCCAGCTCGATGTCCGGGTGCCGCTGCATCAGTTCGTAGGTCAGGTTCATCGCAATGGGCGGGGACACCGCGCCCAGGCGCAGCATGCCGGTCTTGCGTTGCTTGAAACTCTGCAGCAGTTGCACGGCTTCATCCTCCTGGCCGAACAGGCCTTGGGTGATCGCATAGAGTTGGTGCCCGGCGGCACTCATTTCGATAAAGCGGCCGCGGCGATGGAACAGCTCCACGGAAAACTTCTTCTCCAGGGCATTGACCTGCTCACTGACCGTGGGCTGGCCGACGCTCAAATACTCGGCGGCGAGGGTGAAGCTGCCGGTCTTGGCCACCGCATGAAATGAACGTAGCCACTTGTGGTACTGGTACATAGACAATCCTGTTCCTGAGCCGCTGCCACTGATTCAATCTGTCCAGCCAGGCAATCAACGCCTGATGAACAGCGCTACCGACGCGCTGCAGAGACAGGCAGCGGTGACCACGATGAAGATCAGCGAGGTGTTGCCGGTACTGTCGAGCATACTGCCGATCAGCGGTTCCGCCAGGCCGGCGAACAGGTATGACGAGAAGTTCATCACCCCGGTCGCCGTGCCGGCGCGCTTGGCGCCCACCAGGTCCGGGCACAGCGCCCAGAAGCTGGAAGCGGGGCCGTACACGAAGAAACCGCAGAGGAACAAGGCCACAAGGCCGGTCGCGCTGTGGGGGGCAAGGGTCCACATCCACAAGCTGGTAGCTGCACCGAGGAACATGTAGAGCATGATCGCCAGGTAGCGCTTGGAGCCGAACAGCTTGTCCGAGATCCAGCCGTTGCTCAGCGCGCCGATGGCCATGCCGACCGGAAGGGCCACGGTGATCCATTTCGGATCGATCATGCTGTCGCCGCTTTTCCAGTTGGCGCCCAGAAAGTGCACCGGCACCCAGACGATCAAACCGTAGCGGGCAGCGTTCTGGAACCCCAGGGACACGGCGGCGATGATCAGGCGAAGGTTCTTCAGTACCGCTTTGTAGCGTTGCGCCGATGTTTCGGTTTCACCGTGCGCCACCTCATGGTTCTTGTCCTCGGCGTTGGCCACGCCTGTGTCGGCCAGCGGTTCGAATCCCAGGTCTTGCGGACGCTCGCGGGCTACCAGGTAGAAGATGATGCCGCCGGCCAGCATGAGCAACACGGGCAGGCGGAAGATCCAGCGCCATTCCAGATGCATCACTTCCAGCACGACGATCGAGGTCACGTAGGAAAGAACGGAAGCGCAACCGGCCGCGAACACGTAGAAGCCGTAGACCTTGCCGCGTTCACCCGCGCTCCACCAGTTGGAGATCAGCCGGCTGCCCGGTGCCCAGCCCAATGCCTGGAAGTAGCCGTTGATGCCCCAGGGCAGGATCAGCCCGGCGAAGCCGCTGGCGAAACTGGTCACCCAGTTGGCGCCACAGGACAGCACGGCGCCCATGGTCATGATGCGTCGGCCACCGAATTTGTCGGCGAGGTTGCCGTTGATGGCCTGGCCAATGGCGTAGGCCCAGAGCATGGCGGCCGATGCCCAGCCAAGGTGCTCTTTGGTAAAGCCGAACTCGGCCTGGATACCGGGGATGGCGAAACCGAACGTTTGTCGCCCAGTATAGAAAAACAGATAACAAAACATGGCTGCCAGCAGCATGCGCCACTGGGCGACGCGAAACGATGCGCTGTGTACGGCGAGACCTGGCATGGTTTGGGCACGATTCATGATCTTTTCCTTATTCTTGTTCGTTCCCTGCGAGTTGCGTCGCAGGGTGCACTCTTTTTCAGGTGCGGCAGGAAATCGTCGCGGCTCGTTACGCCGCTGGCAGTGTAGTGTTTTGGGGGCTGTCGAGCCCTAGGCCGCTCGTGAGCCGATGAAGTTCTTGCCGCGTGCACCCTGCAGGGCGAAGTCGATCATGGCTTGCGCCTCTTCGGCTGTTACGCCGTAGTCGGCGAACTCGGTTTTCACATCCAGGCTGTGCAGGAAGGCGCGCAAGCGGGCCTGGGCTTTATCCAGGTCTGGCCCGAAAACCCGTTGCAGGGTCTTGTCGCGCGTTGCGTCGTGGCCCCAGGCGAGGCCCAGTACCAGTGGCAAGGTGAAGGAGCAGGCGATGCCATGGGGCAAGCCGTAGTGCAGGGTCATCTCATAGGAAATGGAGTGGGCCAGCGCGGTCTTGGTGTTGGAGAACGCCATGCCCGCCTTGAGTGCGGCGAGGGCCATCCGTGAACGCAGTTCCTGGCTGGACAGTTCACGCCGCAGCAAGGGCAGGCATTCGAGGATGTCTTCGATGGCAGAGATGGCGAAGGTGTCGGAAAGCGGGTTGGCGTTGATGTTCCAGATCGATTCCAGTGCGTGGGACAAGGCATCCAGGCCGGTGGATACGGTGACGCCGGCCGGCACTGTGAGCATCAATTGCGGATCGATGATCGCGACCTTTGGCCAGGTGCAGTCCAGGTGCAGGGAATACTTCTTGTGGTTGGCCGCGTCCCAGATCGTCGCCCAGGGCGTGACTTCACTGCCGGTGCCTGCCGTGGTCGGGGCTGCGATCAGCTGTTTGCTGCGTACCGGAACGAAGGGTTTGCCGCTTGCCAGCAATGCCAGCAGCTCATCGAAGCGGCCTGACTCGGTGCCGACAATCAGCGCTTTTGCCGTGTCGATGGCACTGCCACCACCGACGGCAATCACCGCATGGCAATCGCCGGCTTCCTGCCAGAAGCGTTCATAGGTCGCGCGCAGTTGCGCGACGTCGGGATTGGGCTGGACATCTTCGATCACGTAGACCAGACGTTCACCCAGCAACGCCTGGAGGCGATCCACCAGCCCCAGGTCACGGGCTTCGGGAAAGGTCACGACGGCAACGTTCTGGTGTTCGGTGATGGCGGCAAGCTCTTGCAGGCTGCCCCAGCCGAAACGGGTATCCACTGGGTTGTGAAATCGGGCGGTCATGGCGGGTCCTTGTTTTTGTTGTTGGAAGTGACGCCATGCTCGCGGTCCACGCACTGCTGCACAAATCGATAATTCGCAGGTTTGAATCGGCTGGGCCGATAGTGGGGCGAGCTCACGGGACACGTATCCACCTGTGATTCGAATGAACGAAAGCTGTCCGGCGTAAAGGAACTACCTAGAACACTGCGGAAAATGCCGTCACTGATGGGGTTAGTCTCAATATCCCGCCTGCGGGGGCTGCCTTAGGCTGTGGGCTTTTGGCAAACCAATGGGCGGAGTCGCCATGCGTTTTTATGAACTGATCACTTTCACCGTGCGGGTGCGCACGGTGGCGCAAGCATTGGCGCAGATCGAGGCGGCGCTGGACGATCCGAAAGTCGGCGGTACGCTGATGGGCTGCTGGGCCTCTGAGATCGGCCAGTTGAACCATATCGCTGTGCTGCGCGGCTACGCAGATGAGCACCTCAGGCAAGCGGAACGCGAGCGCTTCCTGCTGGGGGGCGGGGCGTTTGGCGTCAACGAGTTCATCACCGACCTGCGCATCGAAAACTACACGCTGTTTCCCTTCCTCAAGCCCTTGAGTGCCGGCCAGCACGGTCCGTTCTATGAGTTGCGCGTTTACGATCTGGTCAGTAGCGGCTTGCAGCCGACACTCGACGGCTGGAGCAACGCCATCGAGGCGCGAACCGCCGAGCAGTATTCGCCGGTGTACGCGGCGTTTTATGCCACCGACGGCGCGCTGCCGCGTTACCTGCACATCTGGCCGTGGCCCAGCCTTGAGCAGCGCTTGCAGGTGCGCACCCAGGCGGTTGCCGACGGCGTCTGGCCGCCGGAAAACTCCGGCCCGCAACTGCGCGACATGTGCTCGACGATCTACCTGCCGGCGAAGTTTTCGCCGTTGCAATGACGAGGGCTCGGCTCATGCGCAGTTGAGCGATGCGGATTAGCGACGCGCTGGGAATGGCTCTGTAAACTGGCGGCGCAAAAGGCGCTCGCCTTACCCTTTCCAGCAAGAGAACTTCCAATGGCAAACCACGACCTGACCTTTACGCCTGACCTCGATGCCGATTCGATTTCCTCCGACGTCGTCGGTTTCGCCGGTGTGCTGGTCTCCACCCAGATCCCCACCCGTGCCGACGGCAGCCTGGAACTGGGCGACATCACCCTGCAAAGCGAATGCACCCTGCAAGCGCTGAAGGTTGCCCTGGAACGTGCCGGCAGCTCCATGGACCGCGTGATGCACCTGACCATCTACCTCACTGACATGGCCGACCGCGCTGCGTTCAACGAGGTCTACAAGCGCTACTTCGCCAAACCGTGGCCGGTGCGCGCCGCTGTCGGGGTTGCCTCGTTGGCGGTGGAAGGCATGCGCGTGGAAGTGACCGCGATGGCGGCCAAGGCCTGATCGCTGCGATACGCACAAAACCCCTTGTGGGAGCGAGCCTGCTCGCGAAGGCGGAGTGTCAGCTTGCACAAGTGTTGACTGACCCAGCGCTTTCGCGGGCAAGCCCGCTCCCACAGTTGAATGTTGTTGTGCACAAATTCTGAGTACGACATAAGACCTTTTGTGGGAGCGGGCTTGCCCGCGATGGCGGCGTGTCAGTCGACATCAATTTTGGCTGTCACACCGCTTTCGCGAGCAGGCTCGCACACAGGGGATGTTGGGCGTGGGCTAAATTTTTGGTCAACGCCGATCAAATGCAGGAGCGAGCTTGCTCGCGATGAACACAAGGGCGACGCGTGCATACAGAATGCCCGCGTCATGGTTAACGTCCATCGCGAGCAGGCTCGCTCCTACAGGGATTGAGGCTGGCCAGGCTTGCCCGAAACGCCACCTGGCAGCATACGGGTGCCGGTCGGGCGTTTCGCCGCTACAATGCACGCCTCGACCGTGACAAGCCTGACTAAAAAAACTATGTCTTTGCCCAAACATCACCTGGAATTGCTCAGCCCCGCCCGCGATGTCGCCATCGCCCGCGAGGCTATCCTGCATGGTGCCGATGCCGTGTACATCGGCGGCCCGAGCTTCGGCGCCCGCCACAACGCCTGCAACGAGGTGAGCGAGATTGCCGAGCTGGTGGAATTCGCCCGTCGTTATCACGCGCGGATCTTCACCACCATCAACACGATCCTGCACGACAACGAACTGGAGCCGGCCCGCCAGCTGATCCACCAGTTGTACGACGCCGGCGTCGATGCGCTGATCGTCCAGGACCTGGGTGTGATGGAGCTGGACATCCCGCCGATCGAACTGCACGCCAGTACCCAGACCGACATCCGCACCCTGGAGCGGGCGAAGTTCCTCGATCAGGCCGGTTTCTCGCAACTGGTGCTGGCCCGTGAGCTGAACCTCAAGGAAATCCGCGCCATCGCCGACGAAACCGACGCGGCCATCGAGTTCTTTATCCATGGCGCGTTGTGCGTGGCGTTTTCCGGTCAGTGCAACATTTCCCACGCGCAGACCGGGCGCAGCGCCAACCGTGGCGACTGCTCCCAGGCTTGCCGCCTGCCGTACACCCTCAAGGACGAAAAGGGTGGGGTGATCGCTTACGAAAAGCACCTGCTGTCGATGAAGGACAACAACCAGAGCGCCAACATCCGCGCGCTGGTCGAAGCGGGTGTGCGCTCGTTCAAGATCGAGGGCCGCTACAAGGACATGGGCTATGTGAAGAACATCACCGCCTACTACCGCCAGCGTCTCGACGACGTCCTCGAAGACCGTCCGGACCTGGCCCGCGCTTCCAGCGGCCGCACCGCGCACTTCTTCCTGCCCGACCCGGAAAAGACCTTCCATCGTGGCAGCACCGATTACTTCGTCACTGACCGCAAGATCGATATCGGCGCCTTTGACTCGCCGACCTTCACCGGTCTGCCGGTGGGTGTGGTCGAGAAGGTCGCCAAGCGTGACATGCAGGTCGTGACGCACGAGCCGCTGTCCAACGGTGACGGCCTCAACGTGCTGGTCAAGCGTGAAGTGGTGGGTTTCCGCGCCAACATCGCCGAACCCAAAGGCGAATTCGAGGAAGACGGCGAGAAGCGTTATCGCTATCGCGTCGAGCCCAACGAGATGCCGGAGGGGATGTACAAGCTGCGCCCCAACCATCCGCTGAATCGCAATCTCGATCACAACTGGCAGCAGGCGCTGCAACGGACCTCGGCCGAGCGTCGCATCGCCCTGAGCTGGGTCGCTCGCCTGCGCGAAGAGCAGCTGGAGCTGACCGCGACCAGCGAGGAGGGCATCAGCGCCAGCGTCACCCTGGCCGGCCCGTTCGGCGCGGCCAACAAGCCGGAGCAGGCGCTGGAGCAGTTGCAGGATCTGCTCGGCCAGCTGGGGACCACCCAGTACCACGCGATCGACATCAAGCTGGATGCGCCGCAGGCGTTCTTCATCCCGAACTCGCAGCTCAAGGCCTTGCGCCGTGAAGTGATCGAGGCCTTGACCCAGGCGCGGGTCGCCGCCCACCCGCGCGGCAGCCGCAAAGCCGAAACCACGCCGCCGCCGGTGTACCCGGAGTCGCACCTGACCTTCCTGGCCAACGTCTACAACCAGAAGGCTCGCGACTTCTATCACCGCCATGGGGTCAAGCTGATCGACGCAGCCTACGAGGCCCACGAGGAAGCCGGCGAAGTGCCGGTGATGATCACCAAGCACTGTCTGCGCTTCTCCTTCAACCTGTGTCCGAAACAGGCCAAGGGCGTGACCGGCGTGCGCACCAAGGTCGCGCCGATGCAGCTGATTCACGGCGATGAAGTGCTGACGCTGAAGTTCGATTGCAAGCCGTGCGAAATGCACATCATCGGCAAGATGAAGGGCCACATCCTCAACCTGCCGCAACCGGGCAGCGTGGTCGGTCACATCAGCCCCGAAGACCTGCTCAAGACCATCCCGCGCGCACCGCACTGAGTGACCGGTGAGCGCGCTGCAACGGCGCGCTCACCTGTTGTTCAATACCCCGTGTAATTGAAGTAGACGACTGCCACAGCAGCCGCGAGGCCAAAGGCTGCCAGGGCTTTTGCCTGTGCGCTGGCTTGAAATTCACTCGACGCCTGCTCAAGGGGGGGCGCGTACGCGGTGGCGTCCTGGCGGCGCTGCCGCATGGCCCGATAGCTGTAGCGCAAGCCGATCAGCAGGGAAATGGCGATCAGGCCGAGGATCAGTCTGCGTATCGGTGGTTTTCCAGTGGCAGCCAGGCTGCCCTCGTGTTCACAGGCCGAGCTCCCGAATTCCACCACGGAAACCGGTTGGTAGGCCGCCGGGGACTGCTTTGCATCTTGCATCGCCGCCATCTGCTCCAGATCCAGTGCCTGATACTTCCACAGTGTCGACGATCCTTCCCGGCAGAAAGTGAACGCAACGGGGCTCGAGGCGCCAATGACGCACGCGTCACTGATGCCGATTTTTTTCAGGGTTTCGGTCGCAGACCGGGTGAAGTCCAGTTCGAGGACAGGAATGACGCCGTTGGCAGACACCGCGACCGACACCAGCAGGCCCGCGATGGCGCAGAGGGTTGATATTTTCAAGGTGTGGGCGTCCTCGTTTGTAGTTTTTTTTGTTTTAAACGCGGAGTCTGGTTGCAACCTGCTCTTGCTGGAGTCTAGACGCTGGCGACAAACCCGCAGCAGCAGTCGTTGCTATCCACAGGTCTCGAGGACGGCTTTTTCAGCTCGTTTGAATTCCTGTTTGATGTCGGTGGGGATGCGTTGCTTTTTGAGTTCCTGGCCGAGGAAGGGTTGATCGCTGCGGGAGTGGACTTCGGCGTCTTCGGCCGTTATCTGTGCTTCGATGGCGGCGGCGTGTTTGTCGATGACGGCATTGACCTCGGCTTCGTTCCTGGCCGTATCGAGTGCCAGTACCAACTGGCCGGCCTCGGCTTTTTCGGCCTCGGCATAGGCTTCGACCGTCAACCCGGAGGCCAGGGCCCGCGCCTGGGTTTCCAGGCCGTTGAGATGCTCCCGGGCGGCCCTGCAGACCGCTTCCTGTCGCTGGCTCTCGATGTGTTCCCAGGTGTTCAGTCCATAAATCGCGGCCCCGACCACCAGGATGGTTGCAAAGGTGCCCATCAGTTTGCCTTTCACATTTTGCGCCCTCAAATGGTAAAGGAGGGGTGTTGAGCAAACGATTTCCGATTCCATCCCCTAAAGGAAAAGCGTAGCAGACGTGATCGGGCCGAATGTGCGCCGAGCACTTCCCCGGGACTTGGCTGAACACTAAGCGTCTGTTTTAAAAAACAAATTGTTTTATTGGGGCTTCCCATACAAGGCAAAAGTTGGTAAATTGCCGCCCACTCTTGCACAGGCCCTCAGGGAGCCTGTCACGCAAGCCGGCAGCAGCGCTTGTTGCCACTCAGGAAAGCGAGTGCCTGGCACTCATCGCAACAGATACAGGGGCGTCGCCAAGCGGTAAGGCAGCAGGTTTTGATCCTGCCATGCGTTGGTTCGAATCCAGCCGCCCCTGCCATTTTTTCTTCCTGCTCAATCAGAAAACACTCGACCGACGGTTGTTATTCGTCGATTCGCCGGTTTTTTGCGCTCGTTATTCATGTTCCGGATGTTCCCTCGCAAACCCGCGTGCAGCCAATGCTCGCGCAAGGTCTTTGTGCGCGAGCCTCTAGCGAAAGCGCTCCGGGATGGCCTCGGCAAACGGATACCAGGCAAACCAGGGCCTTGCCTCGTCGATCACCCGCTTGACCGAGGGTCTTTCGGTCAACCTGTCGAAATAAGCGCGCAAGTGGCGCTGATCGTCGGCAAAGGGGACGAGGGTGCTGGCGTAGAACAGCGCCGGGGCGGCGGCGCAATCGGCCATGCTGAATGCCGGGCTGGCCACCCAGGTTCTAGCCGCCAGTTGCCGTTCAAGCAGGCCGTACGCCGTTGTCAGCGCGGCGCGCTCGCGGGTCAGGTCGCCGTTGGCGGCGTTCAGGCGGTCAGCGACGATCTTCTGCATCGGCACCTGGACATGGAGGTCGAAAAAGCGATCCCACAGCCGTACTTCCAGGGCGGCTTCCCAATCGTGGGGAATCAGGTGCGCCTGGCCGGCATGAAGCCGGTCCAGATATTCAATGATCACACTCGACTCCGGCACGTTCTTTTGCCGGGTGTGATCGCGAAGCACCGGGAACTTGCCGATCGGCCACAGCGCTTGAAGTTCGGCCCGATCGGCGTCGTTGCCCAGGTCGATCACCCTTTTTTCAAACTCGATGTCCAGTTCATAGAGAGCGATCAATGCTTTGTGGCAGAACGACGAGAGTGGGTGGAAATAAAGAGTCAGTGACATCCTTCCATTCCTCGGTGAGATGCAAACCGCTTCATTATCCGTCGCCATCGGCCAATGCGCGAGGCGCTCCATGATGTCCGGTGCGGGCTGTTCGGGTTAGAGTGTAGATCCTGGCCTGAATATCAGGCATGCCACGTTCAGGGTCATACCGCCATGCACCAGATCGGACTCATCGTTCATCCCGGTTTTCAGGTTCTGGGCCTGGCCATGTGTGCCGCCTTCGAATTGGCCAACAGTGCCGGTGACGAGCCGTTGTACCGCATTGCCTTGTTATCCGAGCCGGGTGGCCTGGTGCAAACGTCCGCCGGTTTTGCTGTGCAGACCGAAGCGTTCGACCAGCGTGCGTTCGATACGCTGTTGGTCCTGGGCGACAACCTGATCCGGCCGACCACTGCGGGCATGCTGGCGTTTTTGCGCCACGCCAGTCAGGGTACCCGACGCCTGGGCTCGATTTGCACAGGGGCGACGGCCTTGGCGGAGGCCGGTTTGCTTGATGGTCGGCGGGCGACCACCCACTGGGCGCATGTGCCGGCCTTTCGCAAGGCGTACCCGAACGTGAAGGTCGAGCAAGACCGGATCTTCGTCAATGATGGTCATCTGTGGACGGCGGCGGGCATGAGCGCGTGCGTGGACCTGGCGTTGGCGCTGGTGGAGCAGGACCTGGGCGCCGACCTTGCACGCAAGGTGGCCCGGCAATTGGTGGTGTACCACCGGCGTTCCGGCGGACAGTCGCAGTTTTCAGTGATGCTGGAACTGGCCCCCAAGACCGATCGGATTCAGGCCGCGCTGAACTACGCCCGGCAGAATCTCAAGTCCGCGTTGTCGGTCGAGGAGCTGGCCAGCGCGGCCAATCTCAGCCCCCGGCAATTCAGCCGGGTGTTTCATGCCGAAACCGGCCAGTCTCCGGCCAAAGCCATCGAACGCCTGCGGGTCGAGTCGGCCCGCTTGATGATGGAAACCGGGCGGCACTCCATCGATGTGGTGGCGACGGACACCGGTTTTGGTGACCGGGAGCGGATGCGTCGTGCTTTCATTCGTGCCTTCGGGCAACCGCCACAGGTGGTTCAGCGGGCCAGTCGAGGTTGATTTGTTGATGTCCTGAAAAGTGGTGTATACGACATTCAGGCCTTAATATGATGGGCGTAATCTGTATCTCGTTGAAACCCTTCCCTCAGTGAGATCACCGTCATGACCATTGTTAAAGCCGCCGCCGTACAAATCAGTCCCGTTCTTTACAGCCGTGAAGGCACCGTCGACAAAGTGGTGCAGAAAATTCTCGAACTCGGCGAACAGGGCGTGCAATTTGCCGTGTTCCCGGAAACCGTCGTACCGTACTACCCGTACTTTTCCTTCGTGCAGGCGCCGTTCGAAATGGCCGCCGAACACCTCAAGCTGCTGGACCAGGCTGTCACCGTGCCTTCGCCCGCCACCGATGCCATCGGCGCTGCGGCCAGGCAGGTCGGCATGGTCGTGTCCATCGGCGTCAACGAGCGTGATGGCGGCACGCTGTACAACACGCAGTTGCTGTTCGATGCCGACGGCTCGCTGATCCAGCGTCGCCGCAAGATCTCCCCGACCTACCATGAACGCATGATCTGGGGCATGGGCGACGGCTCCGGCCTGCGGGCCGTCGACAGCGCGGCAGGGCGCATCGGGCAACTGGCCTGCTGGGAGCATTTCAACCCGCTGGCCCGTTATGCCTTGATGGCCGATGGCGAACAGATCCATGCGGCGATGTACCCGGGGTCGTTTGCAGGTCCCCTGTTCGCCTCGCAAATGGAAGTCAGCATTCGCCAGCATGCCCTGGAGGCCGCGTGCTTTGTGGTCAATTCCACGGCATGGCTGTACCCCGAGCAACAGGCGCAGATCATGGCGGATACCGGCTGCGCCATCGGCCCGATATCCGGCGGTTGCTATACCGCGATCATCAGCCCGGATGGCACGGTGCTGGGTGCGTTGCAGGAAGGTGAGGGCGAGGTGATCGCCGACCTCGACATGGGCCTGATCGACAAGCGCAAACGCATGATGGATTCCCGCGGCCACTACAGTCGCCCGGAACTGCTGAGCCTGCTGATTGACCGTACACCGCATGCCCATGTGCATGAACGCAATGCGCATCCGACGCTGGCTGAACAGACCGGGATGGAAGAAGTGATGGGGTAGGTTGTTCAGGCAACTGCGGGGAGCCTGATACCCCGCGGTGCTCTCGGGTTTTTCGCGAGCAGGCTCGCTCCTACAGGGCCTCGTAGTTTGGTGGTGCACGCGCTCCCCTGTAGGAGCTGCCGAAGGCTGCGATCTTTTGATCTTGATCTTCAGCAATCTCCAGATCGCAAAAGCAAGATCAAAAGATCGCAGCCTGCGGCAGCTCCTACAGATATTTCGTGATCTGTCAGCGACGCCAGAAGTAACGCGCCAGCAAGGCATCGAGGCTGAGTTTGCCGGCACCGGACAGCAACAGCGGAGTGAGGGCCACAAGGTAGATCAAGGGCAGTTTGAAGTTGCCGTAACCCTTGTTGCTGATGGCGTAACCTTGGGCAAGTTCACTCAGGGTGTGCCAGTCGGCGGGCCAATGCACGGCGGCGGTGGCGACGACGGTCACCACCATCAGGCTCAACGCCGAGAAGCGTGTGCCAAGGCCCACCAGCAAGGTCATGGCGAAGATCAGTTCGGCCCACATCGACAGTTCCCAGTTCAGCGTCGCCGGAAGGTGGTCGAACGGAAACGGGAAGCGCTCCTGGATATCGGCGAACCAGTTCTGGCCGTTGAATTTTTCCAGGCCCGACTCGAGAAATTCCCAGGCAAGGAACACTCGCAGCGCCAGGGGCGCAACCCAGTTGCCGGCACGGTCGAGGTTCAGGTTCAGGCCTTTGACGGTCGAGGAAAGGGTGGTGTTCATGGACGATGATCTCCTTCAGGTCGGGGAGGCGGGGCAAGGGCATGACCCGTGAATTGGGCGTTTTGATCGGCCAGGCCAATCGACCGGCGTATTTCATCAACGGGGTGTATCTGCGGTGTGTCGTTGGGGTGGGGTTTTGCGTGCGGGGTGTGTCCGGGGCGGGGCTGTATACATTGAGATACGTAAGTGCACGATCAAACCAAAAAACACCACTGAACCCTTGTGGGAGCGAGCCTGCTCGCGAATAGCGGAGGTTCAGGCAGCATCCATGTGACTGATCTGACGCTATTTGCGAGCAGGCTCGCTCCCACAGGGAAATTGCTATACATTTTCCGGCCGCCCACTGCATGGTGAAACCGCTTCATGTCTCTCGCGCTCGAACGTCTAGTCGCTGGTACGCCCATCCCTTTTGCCGGCAATCGTGTCACTGTCGTCAGCCCCGAACTGGCGCAACGCTTCCAGCCCGGTGATCACCTGCTGGTGGAGCAGGTCAGCGGCGAGTTGTTGTTGATCCCCGTGGCGGACCAGCAAGCGGCCAACGTCGCGATCGAGCGTGCTCAAGCGGCGTTTACCGCGCTGTCGGCGGTGTCCGATCAAGCGATCAGCGCCTTCTTCGACCTGTTTGCCCAACGCCTGGAAACCCCGGAATGCTGGTCCTTGATCGAGGCCGCCAACCTGGCCGACATCGAACGGGCCAAGGCGCGCGGCCGCTCGACTACCCGGTTGCTGGCCGATGAGCGCATGCGTCGCGACATGATCGCCGGCCTGCGCGCGTGGCGTGATGCAGCGGCCAGTCGTGGCAAGGTGATCAGCTGCGTCGAACACGATGGCTGGAAGGTCGAGCAAGTGGTGTCACCGTTGGGCATTGTCGCGTTCGTCTTCGAAGGCCGGCCGAATGTGTTTGCCGATGCGGCCGGTGTGTTGCGCACTGGCAACACCGCCGTATTGCGCATCGGCAGTGATGCGTTGGGCACCGCCCAGGCGATCGTTACCCATGCACTGAACCCTGCATTGAACGACGCTGGCTTGCCGGCCGGTGCGGTGTCGCTGGTGGAAAGCGTCAACCACGCCGCCGGTTGGGCGATGTTCGCTGACCGGCGCCTGTCATTGGCGGTAGCCCGTGGTTCGGGGCGCGCCGTCAGCCAGTTGGGCAGCATCGCGCAGCAGGCCGGCACGGCGGTCAGCCTGCACGGCACCGGTGGCGCCTGGCTGATCGCCAACGCCGATGCCGACGCCCAGCGCTTTGCCGCGGTGGTGCGCAACTCCCTGGACCGCAAAGTCTGCAACACCCTGAACGTCTGCCTGATCCACCGCGACCGCGCCGCTGAACTGGTGCCGCTGTTCCTCGACGCACTCAAGCAGGCCGGCACCGCGCGGGGGCAGGGCTGCAAGCTGCACATCGTCGAAGGCAGCGAGTCGCATCTGCCGCAAGACTGGCTGACTGCAACGGTGGAGGTGTACCGCGCCGAGGGCTATCAGACCGAAGCCCAGGCCGAGCCGTTGCCGGAAGATCAATTGGGCCGCGAATGGGAGTGGGAAGAAACCCCGGAAGTCAGCCTGAAAATCGTCGACGACCTGGACAGTGCCATCGCCTTGTTCAATCGCTACAGCCCGCAGTTCACCGTGTCCTTGATCAGTGAAAGTGCCGAGACCCAGGAGCGTTTCTACAACGCGGTCAACGCGCCTTTTGTCGGCGATGGCATCACCCGTTGGGTCGACGGCCAGTACGCGTTGAACAAGCCGGAACTGGGTCTTTCGAACTGGGAGAGCGGGCGCCTGTTTGCGCGCAGTGCGATTCTCTCGGGTGATGGCGTGTTCACCATCCGTAGCCGCATGACCCAGATCGATCTGGGCGTCAAACGCTGAGACAGTGGAACCCGTGACCGCTGCAAGGGCGGTCACTTTTTTCAATAACCGGTGGTTCCGGTCAAGCGGCTTTGATCGCCTTGGCCGATACCGCACAAGTGCCCGGATGCTCGACCAGCGACACAAAGCTGCGACTGTCGGCATCCAGCGCGTCGATCGAACCGGTCTCGATGTCGTACACCCAGCCATGCAGGTTCAACAGGCCTTTTTCCTGGGCCAGTCGCACGCTCGGGTGCGTCTGGATGTTGGCCAGTTGGGCGATGACGTTCTCCCGCACCATCGAACTGACCTTGGCCGCTTCACTGGCGTGTGGCCGGGCTTCGTTGATCACTTTCGCCGACTCGGCGTGTTGCAGCCAGCCGCTGACGGCGGGCAGGTGATCCATGCAGGTGCACTTGGCCACCGCCGTCATGGCGCCGCAGTCCGAATGGCCGCAGATCACGATGTCGGTCACGCCGAGCACCGCGACGGCGTATTCGACCGTGGCCGATACGCCACCCGGATGCGGGCTGTAGGACGGCACGATGTTGCCGGCGTTGCGGATCACGAACAGTTCACCGGGTTCTTGCTGGGTCAGCAGTTCCGGCACGACACGGCTGTCGGAGCAGGTGATGAACAGCGTGCCCGGATGCTGGGTGGTGGCCAGGTGCTTGAACAGGTCGGTGCGTTGCGGAAAGGCTTCTTTCTGGAACTTCAAAAAACCGTCGATGAGCGCTTTCATGATCGAGTCCTCATGGGTGGGCAGGGTTCGGCCCGCACGGAGCGTACGGGCCGGTATCAACTTAGAAAGGACGCAGTGGCAGGAACTTGCCGTCGAGGGTGATGACGGCGCGGGAGCCGCCTTCCGGATCTTCGACTTTCTTCATGTCGAGCTTGAAGTTGATCGCGCTGATGATGCCGTCACCGAACTGCTCATGGACCAGGGCTTTGAGGGTGGTGCCGTAGATCTGGATCATTTCGTAGAAGCGGTAGATGGTCGGGTCGGTCGGCACACCCGAAAGGCTGCCGCGCAGCGGGATGATCTGCAACCGGGCCACGGCGTCGGCGTCCAGTTCGAGTTTGTCGCCGACCACTTTGGCGGCGCTTTCCGGCAGCGGGTGCTGACCGAGCAGGGCGGCGGTGACGTAGGCCAGGCTCAAGCCGGTGCCATCGGCGAGGTCCTGCCACGACAGGTTCTTGCGCGCCTTGGCATCAAGGACAGAAGTGGTCAGGGCCAGGCTTGGGTCGTTGTAGGCGTGGGACTGTTGCATGGTGATTCTCCTATCGGGAGTGGCGTTGCTTCGGTGTGGGGCCATCTTCTGCCGATCCATCCATAGCGTCCAAGACCGATGTACAATGCAACGCATAAGCACTGCCTATAGATGGAGAGTCCGATGTTGCTTCGCCATTTGCGTTACCTGCTGGCGGTGGCCGACCAGGGCGGTTTCACCCGCGCCGCCGAAGTGTTGCATGTGTCCCAGCCGACCTTGTCGCAGCAGATCCGCCAACTGGAGGAATCACTGGGGGTGAGCCTGTTCGACCGCACCTCGCGCACGGTCAGGCCCACCGATGCCGGCCAGGCTTACATTGAATGCGCGCGGCGGGTGCTGGTGGAGCTGGAGGCGGGCAGGCGTGCGTTGCATGAC
Source organism: Pseudomonas sp. PDM32 (assembly GCF_019219225.1). Classification (NCBI taxonomy): domain Bacteria; kingdom Pseudomonadati; phylum Pseudomonadota; class Gammaproteobacteria; order Pseudomonadales; family Pseudomonadaceae; genus Pseudomonas; species Pseudomonas sp. PDM32. The sequence continues at coordinate 15,840 of NZ_JAHUWE010000022.1, read as the reverse complement.
GTGAAGGATTTGTCTCGTGGCACCTTGCGCCTGGCCATGACGCCGACCTTCATGGCTTATCTGGTCGGGCCGTTGGTGCGTGACTACGTGGCGCGCTACCCGAACATCCACCTGGAGATCTTCGAGTTGTCGATGGACGGGATCGAAGCCGGGCTGGCGGATGATTCGCTGGACATCGCGATTGCGTTCGATCAGGTGCGTAGCACCGACATCGAATCGATCCCGGCGTTTACCGAGACCCTGGGGTTGATGGTCGGGCGCGATCACCCGCTTTACGAGCATCAGGACGCGTTGTCCGCGCAAGAGGTGGCTCAAATGGAGTTTGCGCTGTTGACCCCGGACTACATCACCCGCACCTGCATCGATGAGTTTTTCGCCAAGGCGCAGATCACGCCCAAAGTGGTGATTGAAGTGAACTCGGTCAACACGCTGCTGGAAGTCATCCGGCATTCCGCCATTGCCACTATCCTGCCGGAACCTATCGCCACGCAGGATCGGGTATTGCGCAAGCTATCCATGCAGGGGGCAGCGCCAGAACGCGGGGCTGCGTTGCTGCGGCGCAAGAACAACTACCACAGTGCGGCGTCGGTGGCGTTTATGGATCTGGTGTTGGGGACCGATTTCTCATAACCACTACAAAACCCTGTGGGAGCGGGCTTGCTCGCGAAGGCGGTGTGTCAGATTACAATATTTCAACTGACACGCCGCCTTCGCGAGCAAGCCCGCTCCCACAGTTGATCTTCGTTCAGGCATAAAAAAAGGCCTGCTCCTTAATGGGAGCAGGCCCTGTTTTTCAATAAGTCAGTGACGACTCATTCAATTAGTAGAACCGGTCAATCACCCGAACTTCGTTCTGATTCTGCATCGAGGCCCAGGCCTGTTTCAGGGTTTGCAGAACATTACCGATGAAGTCCTTGTCGGCCGCGGCCTTCTTGCCGACATAGCCCTGGCCGCGACGGTACATCTTCAGTCGGGCCAGCAGGTTCTGGTTGTTCTGGTCGAACTCTGCTTCATGAGCGTGCGGCGACAGGGGGTCGATATGAACCTGGCCACACTTGCTGATCCAGAGAATATGGCTGTCGTGGCTGTCTTTCTTTGCAGCGAACATACGAGCCAGTTCATCGATAGTTGGTTGATTGTTCAGATTCATCATAAAGCCCCTTGACCAATTGGTGATCTTTCAAAGTTGATTCGCTAATACAGGTAGCCCATCGGTTAGTTGATCCCTGGCACCGAAACCAGGACGTCAGCGTTCGACCGCCTTATCGGGCGGGGTCCTGCGTCTGTTGCATGTAGTCGTGTTGAATAACTGCTACGCAATAGCGTCACAACGAAGAGAAGCGGCGAAAACCTTAAGGCCACTGCCGACATTTTCAGGGTCGGCCACAAGCATCATGAGGATTGCTCGCCAAGACTTCTCGCCCTTGTACTGGACGTTCAGGCCAGGTCAGCTTCTTCAATCTGCCTTGTGGGCAGCGTGTATCCGGGAAAAACAGCTCGGCGGTCAGACGAGCTTGCTCAAACGTGTTGCCTGTACTCCCGATCGGGGAGACGTCTGCATCATGCAAGGGCAAAACGGAGGCGTCAACGGTTTTGTAGTGATTATTTTCAGTCACTACATATTGTCGGACAAAGCTGTTCGGAATTAGCGGTGGGAGGCGAGGGTGTGTCGGTCAGGACGACAAAGGCGGACACTCAAAGCGGTAAAAAGTGCAGGGATGACCGTCTACCCGCTGCTGATGCAAGGTGAGCCCGCCAACGCCGAGCCCCGGCATCACGGTCGCCCAGAACAGGCGTGCCGGCTGATTCGCCTCGAGATGGAAAATCTGCCATTGACCGGGTAATTGGCTCAAGAGGGTGGAAACGACAAATCGCGCGACACCCCGGCCACGAAAGCGTCGACTGACAAACAGATAGCCGATGTTGTAGTCGGCACCGGCGAGATGAGTCCGGTTATCCACGGTCACGAAGCCGGCCAGTTCCCCGTCGACCTTGATCAGGAAAGGGCGGGTGGCCGGGTGTCGCCAGTACTCCGGCATGTGCAGGATGTTGAAGAATCCGGATTCACCCAGCTTTAGCGGCAGCCATTCGCTGAAGTCGTAGGTGTAGAACTGCATCAGGTTTTCGATGGTTTCCAGTTCGTCGCGTTGGGCGGCGTGCAGTGCTATCGAAGACATACGGGGGTGGCTCCTGACCGGCCAAGGGACACCATTGATTATGGTCGGCGTCGCACGATCCGTGGCGAGGGAGCTTGCTCCCGCTGGACCGGTCCGCGTTTGGGCGCAGCAGACCCATTCATTTTGTTAGGGAATGGGGCCGCTCTGCGGCCCAGCGGGAGCAAGCTCCCTCGCCACAAGGGCTCAGTGTCAGGTCTGCGTTTTGCTTGCCGGTTTTGCCCTGCGCTTGGTGCCGCTCGCGGATTTGCGCGCGGTGCCTTTGCGCTTTTTCCTCCAGGGGGCTGCGGCGGATCCGCTGGGCGGCGGACCGCTGATGGTCAGGCTAAGTCCGGCGCAACGGCTGACCTGCTTGCTCATCCACGCCGCCTGTTTGGTGACGAACTCCTCAAGGCTCATTTCCCCGCTTTGCACCATGTCCAGGGCCTGTTCCCAGATCGCCGTGGTGCCCGGGTCAGCGATGGCTCGCGGCACGGCGTCGATCAGGCTGAACGCGGCTGGCGTGGCGGCCAGGGCCTTGCCGTTCTTGACCAGATAGCCACGATCGAGCAGGCCCTGGATGATCGACGCGCGGGTCGCTTCGGTGCCGATGCCGGTGGTGTCCTTGAGCTTTTGCTTGAGCAGCGGGTCTTCCACCAGTTTGGCGACGTTCTTCATGGCCTTGATCAGATCGCCTTCGGTGAACGGCTTCGGCGGTTGCGTCCAGAGGTCCTTGAGTTGCACGCCGGCCACTGCGCATTCGATGCCTTCGGCCAGGTTGGGCAGTGTCTGTGGCGCTGGAGCTTCGCGTCCCTTGGTCGCAGCCAGTGCCTCGGGCAGGGCGCGCTTCCAGCCCGGCTCGATGATCTGCTTGCCGACAGCGCGCAAGGCTTGGCCTGCGCAATCGAAGTCGGCCTGGGTGCGGTCGTATTCGTGATTGGGCAGGAACTGCGCCAGATACCGCGCGCGGATCAGCGTGTAGACCGCGCGCTGCTTGCCTGCCAGCTTCTCGAGGTTCTTCGCCGCCGCGGTGGGGATGATGCCGTGGTGAGCGCTGACCTTGGCATCATTCCAGGCCCGTGAGCGCCGTTGCGGGTCAAGGTGATCGTGCAAGGCGTTCAGCGCCGGGTCGGCCTGGCGCAGCGCCGCCAGAATGGCCGGTGCCTCGCTGTGCTGACTGAGGGGCAAGTAGCCGCAATCGCTGCGCGGATAGGTGATGACTTTGTAGGTTTCGTACAGCGCCTGGGCGATGTCGAGGGTTTCCTGGGCACCGAGGCCGAGTTTCTTTGAACAGACCTCCTGCAGGGTGCCCAGGTCGAACGGCAGCGGGGCCACTTCGCGCATCCGTTCGGTGCGCAACTTGATCACCCGCGCACTGGCAGCGCCGCGCATGGCGTCTGCCGCTTGTTGGGCCAGCGCCTGATTCAGGCAACGGTCCTGATCGTCGCAAACCTCGGATGCCGCGCGCCATTGCGCGGTGAACGCGGTGCCGTTGTGCAGCAGTTGCACATCGATCGCCCAATAGGGGGCGGGCACAAAGTCGGCGATGCTGCGATCGCGATCCACCACCAGGCGCAAGGTCGGCGTTTGCACCCGGCCCACCGGCAGCACGCCTTGATAGCCGGACTGGCGCCCCAGCAAGGTGAACAGCCGGCTCATGTTCATGCCGATCAGCCAGTCGGCCCGGGAGCGCCCCAGGGCCGAGTGATAGAGGCTGAATGTCTCGTTGCCCGGTTTCAGTGCCGCGAGGGCCTTGCGGATGGATGCATCGTCCAGGGCCGACAACCAGAGGCGGCGGATCGGCCCGCGATAGCGGCAATGCTCCACCAGTTCCCGGGCGATCATCTCGCCCTCACGGTCGGCGTCCGTGGCAATGATCAGTTCGCTCGCCTCACCGAGCAGGCGCTTGACCGCCTTGTACTGGCTGGCGGTGCGCGGCTTGACGGTCATTTTCCACTTTTCGGGAATGATCGGCAGGTCGGCCAGCACCCAGCGCTTGTAGCGCGCGTCGTAGGCATCCGGCGGCGCGGTTTCCAGCAGGTGGCCGATGCACCAGGTCACCGTGACATCCGTTCCAAGCCAACAGCCATCGCCCCGGCGCCGGGCGCCGAGGACTGCCGCAATGTCTTTGGCCTGGGAAGGTTTTTCACAGAGGTACAGCCGCATAACCACCATCGTCGATCTATGTGTCAGGGGTGCACAGAATGGCGCTTGATGGACGATGGAGCAATCTTTATCTGTATGGATGTACAGCCTGATGTGTAGCTCCCGTTCGGCTGCGAAGCCGTCGCGAGGGTAAAACTTGGGTTATACCTGATAAACCGTGGTCTCAGGTTTTGGGGCTGCTGCGCAGCCCATCGCGGGCAAGCCACGCTCCCACATCATCGATTTGCAGGTCCATCACCGTCATGAGGAACGTATTCCATGAAAAGCTCCGGTCCTAGTCCTGTCATTACCATCGCCGAGCAGCCTGGCTGTCTGCTGGTGAGGTTCCACGGCATTCAGGTCGCCGCTTCGGCTCGCGCGCTGGTGTTGCTGGAAGCCAACTACCCGCCGGTGTACTACGTGCCGCGGGAGGATATCGACGAGAAATATTTCGCCCGTACCGACCACACCAGCTATTGCCCGTACAAGGGCGATGCGAGTTATTTCAGTCTGCAGGTGCCGGGGCATGAGAGTGCCAATGCGGTGTGGAGTTACGAGGATCCCAAGATATCGGTGCAGCAGATACGCGAATACGTGGCGTTCTACCCGGATCAGGTGAAGTTCGAGTTGCTTGACGCCGAGGTCTGATCGGGGTTGATCGCCGCGACGAGGGAGCCAGCTCCCTCGTCGGCAGGCATGACCTCAGTTCTTGTCGAGGTCGACGTTACGCGTCTCACGCAGGCATATCATCCCCACCACCAGGCTCACCCCGGTGATCACCACCGGATACCACAGCCCGTAGAAGATGTCCCCGGTGTACACCACCAGCGCGAACGACACCGTCGGCAGGAAACCGCCGAACCAGCCGTTGCCGATGTGGTAGGGCAGGGACATCGAGGTATAGCGGATGCGGGTCGGGAACAGTTCGACCATCAACGCCGCCAACGGGCCGTAGCACATGGCCGAGATGATGATCAGCGCGACGATCAGCGCCACGATCATCGGTTTGTTGATCTGTTGCATGTCCGCCTGTTGCGGGTAGCCGGCGAGGGTCACGGCACCGCGCAAGGCGGCTTCGTCGAAACCATCGATCTTCACGTCGCCGACGCTCACCTGCACGCCACTGCCGGCCGGGGCCGCTGCGCTCTGGTACGGCAGGCCCTGCTTGACCAGGAAGGTCTTGACCTTGTCGCAGGGACTGTCGAATTTCGCCTTGCCCACCGGGTCGAACTGGAAGGTGCAGGTGGCCGGGTCGGCCATCACGGTGATCGGTGCCTGGCGGCTGGCCTGGTCGATGGCCGGGTTGGCGTAGTGGGCCAGGGTCTTGAAGATCGGGAAGTACAGCGCGGTGGCCAGCAGCAGGCCGATCATCAGCACCGGTTTGCGTCCGACCTTGTCCGACAGCCAGCCAAAGAAAATGAAGAAGGGGGCGCCAATGGTCACGCTGACAATCAGCAAGCCGTTGGCCACGGCCGGGTCCATTTTCAGGAACTGGGTGAGGAAGAACAGCACATAGAATTGCGCGGCGTAGAAGGTCACCGCTTGCCCGGCATTGATGCTGAACAGCGCGATCAACACCACCTTGAGGTTTTCCCATTTGCCGAAGGAGTCGCGAATCGGCTGTTTGCACAGCTTGCCTTCCTCTTTCATTTTCACGAAGGCCGGCGACTCGTGCAGGCTCAGGCGAATCCAGGTGGAGATGCCCAGCAGCACGATGGAAAACAGGAACGGAATGCGCCAGCCCCAGACTTCGAACTGGTCGCCGGTGAAGTAGCGGCAGCCCAGCACCACCAGCAGCGAGAGCAGCAGGCCCAGGGTCGCGGTGGATTGAATCCAGCTGGTGTGGAAGCCGCGCTTGCCGATGGGCGCGTGCTCGGCGACATAGGTCGCGGCGCCACCGTATTCACCGCCCAGGGCCAGGCCCTGGAGCATGCGCAGCATCACCAGGATGATCGGCGCGGCGATGCCGATGCTGGCGTAGGTCGGCAGCAGCCCGACACAGAACGTCGCCAGGCCCATGAGGATGATGGTGGCGAGGAAGGTGTACTTGCGCCCGATCATGTCCCCCAACCGACCGAACACCAGCGCGCCGAAAGGCCGCACGATGAAGCCGGCGGCGAAGGCCATCAGCGCGAAGATGAACGCCGTGGTGTCGTTGACCCCGGCGAAGAACTGTTTGCTGATGACCGCCGCGAGGGCGCCATAGAGGAAAAAGTCGTACCACTCGAAGACGGTCCCGAGGGACGAGGCGAAGATGACTTTCTGGGTTTCCTGGCTGGTGCCCGCGCTGCGCACGGCTTCCAGGGGCTGAACGTGTTCTGACATACCGGTATCCCTCACAGTGATTGTTTTTGTTGTTCCACTGTCGGCGCCGGCCTTGTGGGCGGGTGCCGCTACTGTCCATGCATCGGGTTTGCTTATGTACTCGTTCGTTGAATGGCCGGTGTAGGAGCTGCCGAAGGCTGCGATCTTTTAAGAGCAAGATCAAAAGATCGCAGCCTTCGGCAGCTCCTACGGGGACCGTGTGTGGTTTTCAGGCGTTGGTGGGTATCTCCTTTTCCGGGGCAAAGGTCCTTGTTTCGGGGTTGAGGATCAGTTGAGCCGCTTTCTCTGCAATCATCAGCGTCGGCGAGCAGGTGTTGCCTGAGGTGATGCGCGGCATGATCGAGGCATCGGCGATGCGCAGGCCGGGGATGCCATGGACCTTGAGTTGCGCATCGACCACGGCCTCGGCGTCGTTGCCCATGCGGCAGGTGCCCACGGGGTGGAAAATCGTGGTGCCGATGCGCGCGGCGGCTTCGTGCAGTTGTTCCTCGCTTTGCAGGCTGGCGCCGGGCAGGTATTCCACCGGATTGAAGGCGCGCAGGGCCGGCGCGGCGACGATGCGCCGGGTCAGGCGAATGGCGTCGGCGGCGACCCGCAGGTCTTCCGGGTGGCTGAGGTAATTGGGCTGGATCAGCGGTGCTTGTTGCGGGTCAGCCGAGCGGATATCCACCCGGCCACGGCTTTGCGGGCGTAGATCGCAGACCGATGCGGTGAACGCCGGGAACGCATGCAGTGGTTCGCCGAAACGCTCCAGCGACAGCGGCTGCACGTGGTATTCGAGGTTGGCTGAAGTCTGTTCCGGCCCCGAGCGAGCGAAGGCGCCCAACTGGCTCGGCGCCATGGACAGCGGGCCGCTGCGGTCATACAGGTAGCGCAGGCCCATGCCCAGCTTGCCCCACAGGCTGCCGGCCATCTGGTTCAGGGTGCGGGCATTTTCCAGCTGGTAGATCAGCCGCAGTTGCAGGTGATCCTGCAGGTTGCCACCGACACCGGGCAGTTCATGGGCGACGCCAATGCCCAGCCGTTCCAGCAGTGGGCGCGGGCCGATGCCGGAGCGTTGCAGGATGCCTGGCGACCCGACCGAGCCGGCACAGAGGACGATTTCCTTGCGCGCCTTGAAGGTCTTCACCGCGCCTTGCCAGCGGGCGCTGACGGCAGAGGCGCGGCCATTGTCCAGCAGCACGCGGTCGACTTCGACCCCGGTCAGTACGGTGAGATTGGAGCGTTGGCGAATCGGCTTGAGAAACGCCTTGGCCGCGTTCCAGCGGATGCCGGCTTTCTGATTGACCTGGAAATACCCGCAACCTTCGTTGTCACCCTGGTTGAAGTCATCGATGCTGGCGATGCCGCTTTGTTCGGCGGCGCTGCGGAAGGCGTCGAGAATCGGCCATGACAGGCGCTGGCGTTCGACTCGCCATTCGCCTGCGGCGCCGTGAAATTCGGCGGCGCCGGCGAAGTGGTTTTCGCTCTGCTTGAACAGCGGCAACACGTCTTGCCAGCTCCAGCCGGGGTTGCCTTCGGCGGCCCAGCGGTCGTAGTCACTGGCCTGGCCGCGCATGTAGATCATGCCGTTGATGGAGGAGCAGCCGCCCAGTACCTTGCCTCGCGGATAGCTCAGGGCGCGACCTTGCAGGCCCGGTTGCGCTTCGGTCTTGAAGCACCAGTCGGTGCGCGGGTTGCCGATGCAGTACAGGTAACCCACAGGGATGTGAATCCACGCATAGTTGTCGCGGCCGCCGGCTTCGAGCAATAACACGCGATGCTGAGGGTTGGCCGACAGTCGATTGGCCAGCAGACACCCGGCCGGCCCGGCTCCGACCACGATGTAATCGTATTCATCAAGGGAAGCCTGCATCCCTGACCTCGTTTTGTTGTTCTTGTTGTCTGTCATCCTAGTTGTTAGCTTTCGTCAAAAGAATGTTAGTTTTTGCGCAGCCGCTGTGCGTTTTTAAACAGCATCCCGAACGGCAACGAACAAGGACGCTTCATGTTCGACTGGAATGACCTGCGGTTTTTTCTCGAGTTGCAGCGCAGCGGGCGTTTGCTCACGGCTGCCCGGCGCTTGAACACCACCCATGCCACCGTGGCGCGACACATCGAGGCCATCGAAAAGAGCCTGGGTACGGCATTGTTCGTTCAGCATGCCCAGGGTTATGAGATGACCCCGGCGGGCGAGGCGTTGCTTAAACACGCCGAGGCGATGGAGAACGTGGCGCTGCTGGCCCAGGAGGAAATCACCCAATCCACCGCGCCCCTGGGCAAGATCCGCGTCGGGGTGACCGAAGGCCTGGGCATCATGTTCCTGGCCAGTCGCATGAACGGCTTGTTCGAACGCTATCCGGGGCTGGAAGTGGAGCTGGTGGCGGTGCCGCGGTTTGTCAGCATCCTCAACCGCGAGGCGGAAATCAGCATCCACCTCGAACGCCCGGCCGCCGATATGCTGGTCACCCGCAAACTCACGGACTATCGCCTGGCGTTGTATGCCAGCCAGGAGTATCTCGACCGGTCACCGCCGTTGCGCAGTCGCGAGGACCTGGGGCGTCATGCGTGGATCGGCTATGTCGACGACTTGCTGTTCAGCCAGGAACTGATGTTCCTCAACAGCTTCTGCCGCAACCCGCAGGTGGTGTTTCACAGCACGAGCGTGATCGCCCAGCAACAGGCTGCGCGCTCGGGTCTGGGGATCGCGGTGCTGCCGTGTTATATGGCCAGTGCCGATCCGGGACTGGTGCCGCTGTTGCCAGCCGAAAGCATCCAGCGCAGTTACTGGATCAGCACTCGCCGGGAGTTGCACAAGTCGGTGCGGCTGCGGGTGTTGTGGGATTATGTGGTGGAGTTGTGTGAGCGGGAGCAGGGGTTGTTGTTGGGCGGTGCCTGAACTGACGCCTTCGCGAGCAAGCCCGCTCCCACAGGGGGAACGCATTCCAATGTGGGAGCGGGCTTGCTCGCGAAGGCGTCGGTAGATTCACAATTGATCTAATGGTTTAAGCGAGAATCTCGAATGCGGTACTGGCCAACCGCTCTCCATTGACCATGACATGCACTGCATGGCGCCCCGCATAATGCCGGCGGGTGGTGAGTTCCTTGATGTGCTGCCCACGGCTGACGACTTCACTGGCGTTGCCGGGCAGTGTCAGTGCCTTTAGCTTGAAGACCTTCGCCGAGGTGCTGCCGTTGGCCTTGACGTAATCGATGGCGTAGTCGATCACCAGGCGCTGGCTGCTTTCTACCGTGGATCTGATGGCAAACGACAGGGTGATCTTTTCTCCCAGGCCAATCACCGGCGGTTCGACTTTCACATCGACGATCTCGACTTCAGGCTTGCCGCCCGCGCCGATGATCGCCAGTGCCCGCTGGTTGCCCTGTTTGATCAGGCTGCGCAGGGCGTGCCTGGCGATCCATGCGGTGTGCCGGTTGTCCAGCGACCAGCCTTCGATCAGGTCCAGCACCCAGCCTGGGTGGTCCTTGGTGATGTCGTTGAGGTGGTTGGCCACGGATTTGCGTACGTACAGGCTGGTGTCGGCCTTGAGGTTGTCGAGGATCTTCGCGGCGAGTGTCGGGTCGGCCTGGACGGGTTCCAGGCGGAATGACCAAGGCAGGCGTGGGCGGCAGCCTTCACTGGCCAGGCGTCGTACGTGTTCGTTGTCATCCAGTGACCAGTCGTGCATCAGCTTGAGCGAACGTTCGAGGTCGTTTCGCAGAAAGTGGCGGATCGCGAATTCCGAAGAGCCAAATGCGGTGAAGTACTTCAGCGCGTCCATCGACTGCTCGAACGCATGGGCGCCGTAGCGGGCGACGTAGTGCGGCAGGCACATGCTGACGAAACCGCTGTTCAGGCGCGGGGCGAGGGCGCGCAGCACCTGCAGCGATGCTTCATAGTCCAGCGGCAGCACTGCGTGCAGGCATTCGCTGACCCGGGCCATGCGCTGCATGACGCTGAGGTCTGCCAGGCCGGATTGGGCCAGCTTGAGGAATTTCTTGCGGTCAAAATCTGGGTACACCGCCGTCATTTCTGTGGCGATGTGCTTGAGGCGCTCGGCGTTGAAGATTTCCTTGAGGGCGGGGGCAGGTTGGTCAGCCATGGTGGTTCCTTGGTAGTTGTTGATCCGTCACACCGCGTTATCGTTCTTCGCGAGCAAGCCCGCTCCCACACTGGATCTTTGTCGCGCACAAGCTCTTCTGTGGGAGCGGGCTTGCTCGCGAAGGGGCCCTCAAGTCCGCCTCATTTCTTGCCCGCCTGCTCCTGCAATTGATCCGACTCGAACAACCTGGCCAGTTCCACCCGCGCTTCCTGCGCCGTCTGCATCACTTTCACCGCGTCGTCATACACCGCGTGCTGGGCTTCCAGCACCTCTTCGTCGTGCTGCTTGAAACGCTTGATCCGTGCATCGGCCTGGGCCTGGGTCAATCCCAGGCCGATCAGGGTTTGCCGGCTCATTTCCAGGCTGGAAAAAAAGGTCTCGCGCACAGCGTGAGCATCGACGTCCATCAGTCGGTGCACATGCTGACGGTTACGGGCGCGGGCGATGATTTTCATATGCGGATAGAGCTTGCGTACCAGCTCGGCGGTCTTGATGTTGGTGTCCGGGTCGTCGGTGGCGATCACAAAAAACTCGGCTTCGCCGACCTTGGCCGCGCTGAGGATTTCCGGGCGCATCGGGTCGCCGTAGAACACCGGCACGCCACCGAAGCTGCGGGACAGTTCGATGGTTTCCACCGAGGTGTCGAGGGCCACGAACTTGATGTTCTGCGCGCGCAAAATCCGCGCAACGATCTGGCCCATGCGGCCCATCCCGGCGATCACCACCCGCGGCGCGTCGGCGTCGATTTCGCGGAACTTCTCCGGCACTTCCACCGGTTGCACCTTCGGGCTGACCAGGCGTGCGCAAATCAGCAGCAATAGCGGCGTCACGGCCATGGACAGGGTGATGGTCAACACCAGCAAGTCATACAGCCCGGCGGCGAACAGCCCATGGTCGCGACCGATCTTGAACACCACAAAGGCAAATTCACCACCGGCCGCCAACACGATACCCAGGCGGATCGCACTGACGTTCTTCAACCCTCCGGCCAGGCGGCCGACAATAAACAGCAGCGGCAGTTTGATCGCGATCAGCAGCAGGGTCAGGCCCAGCACCGCGACCGGCGTGCTCAGCAACAGGCTCAGGTTCGCGCCCATGCCGACGCTGATGAAAAACAGCCCCAGCAGCAGGCCCTTGAACGGTTCGATCTGGGCTTCCAGTTCATGGCGATACTCGGAGTCTGCCAGCAGCAGGCCGGCGAGGAAGGCGCCAAGGGCCATGGAAATACCGACCAGCTCCATCAACCAGGCCGTGCCAATCACCACCAGCAACGCCGTGGCGGTGGAGACTTCCGGCAATGCGGTCTTGGTCACCACGCGGAACACCGGTCGCAGCAAATAACGCCCGCCGATCACCACCACGGCGATGCTGGCCAGCACTTGCAGGCCGTGGTTCAGGTTTTCGCTGGCGCTGGTGCTGTGATCGCCACCGGCCAGCAACGGCACCATGGCGATCAAGGGGATTGCGGCGATGTCCTGAAACAACAGGATCGCGAACGCCAGTCGCCCGTGAGGGCTGGTCAGTTCCTTGCGTTCAGCCAGGCTTTGCAGGCCGAACGCCGTGGACGACAGTGCCAGGCCCAGGCCGAGGACGATCGCGGTGTTCAACGGCTGGCCAAACAAATACAAAGCCACCACGCCAATCACCGTGCCGGTCAGCAGCACTTGCGCCAGGCCCACGCCGAACACTGATTTGCGCATCACCCACAAGCGTCGCGGCGACAGCTCCAGGCCGATGATGAACAGCAGCAGCACCACGCCGAGCTCGGAAATGTTCGCGACGCTTTGCGGGTTGTCGATCAACCCCAGCACCGACGGGCCGATGATCACCCCGGCAAACAGATAGCCCAGGACCGCCCCCAGCTGCAGGCGCTTGGCCAATGGAACGATGAGCACGGCCGCCATCAGGAACACGACAGCGGCTTGTAGCAGGTTGCCTTCATGGGGCATGGGCGAAACTCCAGGACTCGGGACAGCGGGGGGCGTCAAGGATAAGGTCGGGTTCTGTGAAGATCCACTGCGGTTGTGGTCTGTCATGTCGATTGATGGCGAATCTTGCCGGCCTCGCAGGAGATGGGAGGGGTAGATCGGGTTCTCGATAAATCCGGAAAGAATCGGCGAATGACCTGCGCTGGCGTTTCGGGACAAGGTCAGACAGCGGCAATACGCTCGGCGTGTTGCCGCTGTCCTCAGTCGCCTGTGGACAGCCCATGCTTGTGTGCGTAGGCGTACAGATCTACGCGGTTCGTCAGGCCCAGCTTGCTGTAGATCGATGTCAAATGATTGCGCAGTGTGTGCTCGCTGATGTGCAGCTTTTCGGCCACCAACTTGCCAGGCGCTGAGGGGTCGCGGGCCAGCGACGCAATGGTTTGCTGCTCGCGGCGCGTCAGCCTGGCGATTTTTTGTTGCTCCGGGTCTATATCGCGCTCGGCTTTATTGCGTGCCAGTTCCAGAAAGATACGGCTGGTCGCATTGCGGTCAATCCAGAGTTCGCCTTCATGCACTTTTTCTATGGCTTTGAGCAATGTTGATGCGGATGCCGAATCCCGCTTATCCACCACGCCACGTGCGCCCGCCAGCACCGCACTGTCATGCAGCGCCACGTCGCTCGACCCGGTCACGACCAGAATCCTGGCTTTGGTCTGGCTGTGCAAGTCGGCCAGCGACTCGATACAGCCCTCGCTGTCCAGGTCCAGCACTACCACATCCGGCGCGTATTGGTGCGGCGAAAGCAGGTATTGCGCCACCGACGCCACCGAACCCGCCAGCGCCAACCTTGGTCGAGCGCTTTCCACCAGACGCTCAAGGCCCCAGGCCACGAGCGGTAGAGCTACTAACAGGACTTGAATTGGCATGCGTGTCGCTGCCCCTTTAGGCGGGTTGTGTTAGCTGATCATGATAGCAATCGTTGCAGCCTGTAGCTTTTTCCATAGCGCTTGACTCCCCCCTCCCATGACATTTGTCCCGTAAAACACTGTTTTGATGGGTGATTGACTCCCAGAAAAAAGGGGATATCGCGCTCATGTAATAAACAGCGGTGGTTTTTAGACTGCCGACATGAAAGACACACTCCGCATTGAGCCCCGTGAACAAGTCACCCTGCAGCTGCAACTGATCGGCGGGGGCAACGGTGTCACCCGTGACATCAGCGCCTCAGGTTTGTATTTCGAAACCGATAGCGAGCAGCAGGTGGGTAGCTTGATTGACTTCGAGATCGAGCTCGACGCTCCCGGCGGCCCCATGAAGTTCAGGGCGCAAGGACAAATCGTGCGCATTGAGTCGCTGGGCGGCAGGGCCGGGGTGGGCGTGAAGCTACTGGCCAGCCGGCTGGTACCGGTGGAGTGAAGTGTTCGTGGGTTGAGGAAAAATCGGCTTGCGGCTGTTGGCGGCCCACAGCGGTTTTTTGCTCTGAGTGACATTCTTGGGAGAAAGACATGGCTAGCACCACCACTACCAGCGGCGGAACCGTTACCTCGTTTTCCAACACGCCGCAGGCGAAGGATGACGTCTTCACCACCACTGAAAATCTGCTGGGGGTCATGTATTGGGACGTCATGTCCAATGACCTCGGCGGCAACGCGAAGACACTCTGGTCGCTCGACAACGCGGACAGTCTTTCTACTGCCACCAAGGCTTATGCTCCGGCCGACCTCCTGGCCCAGGATACGGCGAGGGCTGAGGAGATGAGTTCTGACACCAGTTTGAATGGGGCCAGGATCTGGATCACCCCGGACGGTAAGGTCGGCTACGACGCCGCTACTTTCACCCCTGCTTTCAAGGCACAACTCCAGGCGCTTGCTGCTGGCGATGTCCTGACGGACAGCTTTACCTATGCGATGCGTCTGGGCAACGGCACGCTCAGTTGGGCCACCGCGACAGTGCAGTTCTCGGGCGTGAATGATGGTGTGACGATCAGCCTCGGCGCGCAGACCGGCACGGTGACCGAAGACGCCGACACCACCGCGAGTGCGACCGACTCGCTGACGGCCAGCGGCACGATTGTGTTCAACGACGTCGACCTGAGTGACACGCACATGGCGACGTTCGCACCGGCGGCGGGCAACGCTACTCATCTTGGTACGCTCGTGCTCTCGCCGGTAAGCGAAGCCGCGAACGCGGCCAACGGTTCGGTGCAATGGACGTACAACCTGAGCAATGGGGCGGCGCAGTACCTGGCCCAGGGACAGACAGTTACCGAAACCTACCTGGTCACTATCAGCGATGGTCATGGTTCGACGGTAACGCAGGATGTGACTATCACCATCACCGGCACCAATGACACGCCAACGGTGACGGCGGCAGAAATCGAAAGCGGTGCGGTGGCCGAAGACGGCACCACGGTGACCAGCGGCAGCTTCGCCTTCGGCGACGTGGACCTGGCCGATGACGCCCATGTGGCCAGCGTGAGCGCGCCATCCGGTGCGCTGGGCACGCTGGTGGCCACTGTGAGCGACGAGAGCACGGGCGACGCGGCGGGCAGCGTGGGCTGGACCTATACGCTGAACAACAGCGCGGCGCAGTACCTGGCCGAGGGCCAGACCAAGACCGAAGTGTTCACGGTGACGCTGACCGACGACTTCGGGGCGACGGTGACCAAGGCTGTGACGATCACCCTGACCGGCACCAACGACGCGCCCGTGCTCAGTTTCGCACCAGGTAATGATGTCGGCGCAGTGCAGGAAGACACCACGCTCAGCGTGACTGGCCAGTTCAGCTCGGCCGACATCGATCACGATGCCACGGCGACCTGGAGCATCAATGGCTCGCCAACCGGCACCTACGGCTCGATCGCCGTGGACAACAGCGGCCAGTGGACCTACACGCTGGCCAACGGCACCGATGGCGTTGCCAATGCGGTGCAGGCGCTGAAGGCGGGCGAGAGCCACAACGAAGTGTTCAGCGTACAGGTCAGCGATGGCCTGGGCGGCGTCGACACCCAGCAGGTGACGATCACTGTCACCGGCAGCAACGACGCGCCGGTGCTCAGCTTCGCGACCGGCAACGATGCCGGCGCGGTGCAGGAAGACACCACGCTCAGCGTGACTGGCCAGTTCAGCTCGGCCGACATCGATCACGATGCCACGGCGACCTGGAGCATCAATGGCTCGCCAACCGGCACCTACGGCTCGATCGCCG
>NZ_JAHUWE010000021.1:0-55928 GCF_019219225.1 Pseudomonas sp. PDM32 | reverse complement strand
CAATGGTGATGACCTTGCCGCTGTCCAACGTCACGGTGACCGGACCGTTCTGCGCGGTGACCGGTTTACCCTGGGCATCGGTCAGGGTCGCGGTGTAGGTGATGGTGCCGTTCTCGTCCACGCTCGGCGTCGCGGTCAGGGTCACGGTGGTGGTGTCGTTGACGTCGTTGACCGTGGTGGTCACTGGCGTTGTGTTTGGCGACACCAATTCCAGGTTGCCACCCACCGCGTCCTTGATGGATTCAGTGACGGTGGTTGGACCGGTGTAGACGTCGTTGCCGACAGTGACCGGCAGGCTACCGGAGCTCTGACCTTCGGCGATGGTGATGACTTTGCCGCTGTCCAACGTCACGGTGACCGGACCGTTCTGCGCGGTGACCGGTTTACCCTGGGCATCGGTCAGGGTCGCGGTGTAGGTGATGGTGCCGTTCTCGTCGACGCTCGGCGTCGCGGTCAGGGTCACGGTGGTGGTGTCGTTGACGTCGTTGACCGTGGTGGTCACTGGCGTTGTGTTTGGCGACACCAATTCCAGGTTGCCACCCACCGCGTCCTTGATGGATTCAGTGACGGTGGTCGGACCGGTGTAGACGTCGTTGCCGACGCTGACCGGCAGGCTACCGGAGCTCTGACCTTCGGCAATGGTGATGACTTTGCCGCTGTCCAACGTCACGGTGACCGGACCGTTTTGTGCGGTGACCGGTTTACCCTGGGCATCGGTCAGCGTGGCGGTGTAGGTGATGGTGCCGTTCTCGTCGACGCTCGGGGTCGCGGTCAGGGTCACCGTGGTGGTGTCGTTGACGTCGTTGACCGTGGTGGTCACTGGCGTTTTCACCGGATCGAGGGACTCGAGGTTGCCGCCGTCGGCCGATTTAATCGACT
This sequence comes from Pseudomonas sp. PDM32, assembly GCF_019219225.1. NCBI lineage: Bacteria > Pseudomonadati > Pseudomonadota > Gammaproteobacteria > Pseudomonadales > Pseudomonadaceae > Pseudomonas > Pseudomonas sp. PDM32. The sequence goes on along the minus strand of NZ_JAHUWE010000021.1, from coordinate 55,049 downwards.
CGGTGACGGTGGTCGGGCCGGTGTAGACGTCGTTGCCGACGGTGACCGGCAAGGTGCCAGAGCTCTGGCCTTCGGCGATGGTGATGACCTTGCCGCTGTCGAGGGTCACGGTCACTGGACCGTTTTGCGCGGTGACCGGTTTGCCCTGGGCATCGGTCAGCGTCGCGGTGTAGGTGATGGTGCCGTTCTCGTCGACGCTCGGGGTCGCGGTCAAGGTCACGGTGGTGGTGTCGTTGACGTCATTGACCGTGGTGGTCACTGGCGTTGTGTTTGGCGACACCAATTCCAGGTTGCCACCCACTGCGTCCTTGATGGATTCGGTGACGGTGGTTGGACCGGTGTAGACGTCGTTGCCGACAGTGACCGGCAGGCTACCGGAGCTCTGACCTTCGGCGATGGTGATGACTTTGCCGCTGTCCAACGTCACGGTGACCGGACCGTTCTGCGCGGTGACCGGTTTACCCTGGGCATCGGTCAGGGTCGCGGTGTAGGTGATGGTGCCGTTCTCGTCGACGCTCGGCGTCGCGGTCAGGGTCACGGTGGTGGTGTCGTTGATGTCGTTGACCGTGGTGGTCACTGGCGTTGTGTTTGGCGACACCAATTCCAGGTTGCCACCCACCGCGTCCTTGATGGATTCAGTGACGGTGGTTGGACCGGTGTAGACGTCGTTGCCGACGGTGACCGGCAAGGTGCCAGAACTCTGACCTTCGGCAATGGTGATGACCTTGCCGCTGTCCAACGTCACGGTGACCGGACCGTTCTGCGCGGTGACCGGTTTGCCCTGGGCATCGGTCAGCGTGGCGGTGTAGGTGATGGTGCCGTTCTCGTCGACGCTCGGCGTCGCGGTCAAGGTCACCGTGGTGGTGTCAATCGAGTCACTGATGGATGTTACTGCCGGTTCTTTACTCGGCACCAGGTTCTCGAAGTTGCCGCCCGTGGTACCGGTGATGGTGGTGCTGACGGTGCTGCCGTTGACATAAACGTCATTGGCCGGCGTGTCGACCACGACAGTGCCGCTGGTCTGGCCCGCGTCGATGGTAATGACCGAGCCATTGCTCAAGGTCACGGTCATCGGAGTGCCGGCCGGGTTAGTCAGGGTCGCGGTGTAGGTGATCTGGCCGCCTTCGGTGATGTTGCCGGTGGCTGTCAGGGTCAGCGCGGTGTTGTCCACCGAATCGGCAATGGTGGTCACAGCTGGCGTGGTGTTCGGCACCAGGTTTTCGAAGTTGCCGCCCGTGATACCGGTGATGGTGGTGCTGACGGTGCTGCCGTTGTTGTAAACGTCGTTGGCCGCAGTTGGCACATTGACGCTGCCGCTGGTTTGGCCCGCGTCGATGGTAATGACCGAGCCATTGCTCAAGGTCACGGTCATCGGAGTGCCGGCCGGGTTAGTCAGGGTCGCGGTGTAGGTGATCTGGCCGCCTTCTGTGATGTTGCCGGTGGCTGTCAGGGTCAGCGCGGTGTTGTCCACCGAATCGGCAATGGTGGTCACAGCTGGCGTGGTGTTCGGCACCAGGTTTTCGAAGTTGCCGCCCGTGATACCGGTGATGGTGGTGCTGACGGTGCTGCCGTTGTTGTAAACGTCGTTGGCCGCAGTTGGCACATTGACGCTGCCGCTGGTTTGACCCGCGTCGATGGTAATGACCGAGCCGTTGCTCAAGGTCACGGTCATCGGAGTGCCGGCCGGGTTAGTCAGGGTCGCGGTGTAGGTGATCTGGCCGCCTTCGGTGATGTTGCCGGTGGCTGTCAGGGTCAGCCCGGTGTTGTCCACCGAATCGGCAATGGTGGTCACAGCTGGTGTGGTGTTCGGCACCAGGTTTTCGAAGTTGCCGCCCGTGGTGCCGGTGATGGTGGTACTGACGGTGCTGCCGTTGACATAGACGTCATTGGCCGAAGTCGGCACGTTCACGGTGCCGCTGGTCTGGCCGGCGGCGATGGTGATGGTCGAACCGTTGGACAGAGTGACGGTTACTGGCGTCTGTGCCGGATTGCTCAGGGTCGCGGTGTAGGTAATCTGGCCGCCTTCAGTGACGGTGTTGCCGGCCGTCAGGGTGACCGTGGTGGTGTCGAGGGTATCGGTGACCTGGGTCACGGCCGGGGCAGTCGGCGGTATCACACTAATGCCGCTGCCGCCGCTGGTGCCGGTGACAGTTACATCGATCTGGGTCGCGTCGTTATAGACAGTGTCGTTCGCAGCCAATGGCACGTTGACTGTGCCGGTGGTCGCGCCAGCGGGAATCAGAATCACGGCGCCGTTGGATAACGTGACAATCAGGTCGGTCAGTGGTGCCTGGGTCAGGGTCGCGGTGTACACCAGCACGCCACCAGCCTCGGTGATGGTCGGCGTGGCACTGAGGCTGAGGACTGATTCACTCGGGGTATTGGCGTTGGCGCTGGCATTAACGTTGGTGTTGGTGGACTGGCTACCCGGGATTTCCAGGGTCGTTTGCCCGGCAGAGTTGATGCCCTCGGTCGGAAAGCCGATTGTCGGATCGACGCGGCCAGCGGTGGCGTCGAGCATGACGAAGCTGTGACCGCCCCCGGCGGCACCACCCGAACCTGCGGCAGTCGGGCCGGCGGCGGTGGCTTCAAGGTCTTTGGTCGGGTCGGCACCGGAGGCAATGGCTTGTTGCAGCTCTTCAACGGACGGCGCGGCTTGTTCGGTGGCGGCTGCCAGGTCAGCACTGGAGTCCGGCGCGTCAGCGCTCCACTGGGTATCGCGGCCCAGGTCGAGGGTGCGGCCATCGGCCAGTTCCAGGGACACGGCACCGGAAAGACCAGTGTCTATCTGGTCCCCGGCGAACAGTTTGTCGCCTTCAACGAGAACGCGGCGTATGCCCTCTGGGGACACCACGAAAACTTGACCGACAATGCTTTTGACGATGGCAACAACACTGCTCATTGAAGACTCTCCGGGGTGTCACGTTCAGTTGACTTCCATAGACCTGATGGCGTCTGCGCCGACCAGTCTGGACGTTCATTGCAAAATAGATGCACAAGTTTGACGCTTTAATTCGTCAATATTTTGGCTATATCTTTTCGCTATTAACTTTATGCCAAACTATTGACCTTCTTGGAGCCATCCTAAACAATCGTCCCAGTAATGTCACATTGATATTTGAGCTGTGACCCTGTCCTCGGTATGTGATCCAGTTCTGCTTTTGAGCTTTCCGACGTACGGTCATTCCGCTGCCATCTTCCGACACGGCGCGCTTTTCAGTCGTGATTCAAGACAAGAAGTCCTGGGAAATTCTTACAATGCGTTCGCCTTTGTTCATGGCTCTACCTTTCGCCCTTGCCGCGTCTTTCGTACAAGCGCAATCCTTACCCGAAGCCATGCAACAGGCGCTGGATGTCCATCCGGAGGTCCAGGCCGGCGTCAACAGTCGGTTGGCGGCTGATTATCAGTTGAAGGCGGCGAAAGGTGGATATTTGCCCCGGGTCGACCTGCTGGGCGGTTATGGTCGTGAAGGCACCGATAGCGTGACGACGCGAGACGGCAGCAACAATCACTTCGAAACCCTGAATCGCAGTGAATCAAGTTTGCGACTGACCCAAATGGTTTTTGACGGTTTTGCGACGACCAGCGAAGTAGGGCGTCAACAAGCCACCGTCAACTCCCGCGCCTATTCGCTGCTGAGTACTTCCGAGCGTACCGGGCTGACCGTGGCCCAGGTCTATCTCGACGTGCTGACCCGTCGCGAATTCGTGCGCCTGGCCGAGGACAACCTCAAGAGCCACCAACGCATTTACGACCAGATCCAGCTGCGCACCCAGCGTGGCGTCGGCAGTGGCGCCGACCTCGATCAGGCGGAGGCGCGGATGGCCCAGGCGCGCAACAACCTGATCACCGAGCAGACCAACCTGGCTGATGCCGAGACCAACTATCTGTCCGCTGTCGGCCAGATGCCCGATCAGCTGGAGCGCCCGCCGAGTTTCCTGGCGTTGATGCCGGCCAACCTGAATGAAGCCCGTGCGCAGATGCTGGAAAACAGCCCGATCCTGCGCTCGGCCGAATCCGACATCGCCGCCGCCGAAAAGCAGTACGACACGGCCAAGTCGACCTTCTACCCACGCTTTGATGCTGAACTGGGTCGCACCGCAGACAACGATATCGATGGTCAGAATGGCCATAACAACGAATGGCAGGCCATGCTGCGCATGCGCTTCAACCTGTATGCCGGCGGCAGCAACAAGGCCGACCTGGAATCCAAGGCCTACCTGTCGAATCAGGCGCTGGACATTCGCAACAACGCCCTGCGCCAATTGAATGAAGAACTTGGCCTGGCCTGGAACGCGCTGAACAACGCCAATGCACAGGTGCCGATCGCCCAGCAGTACGTTGATCACAGCACCGCCGTGCGAACCGCTTACCAGCGTCAGTTCAGCCTCGGCGAGCGCACTCTGCTCGATTTGCTCGACAGCGAGAACGAGTTGTTCACCTCTTCTCACCGTCTGGCGGAGATCAAGAACATTCAGTTATTTACTCAGTACCGAATCAAGGCGACCATGGGCGAGTTGCTCAAGAGCCAGGGAGTGGTCGCACCATTGGCATCCGTTGTGCAGAACGACGTGAAGCCCAAGGTCCAATTGCCCGGTATGAATTGAGCAGGACCTTCATCGTTCAATTGTTAGCCAAGAGTGCCGAGCGTGGAATCAGAAGTCAGTCGGGTTCAACTCATTCATGATCCGCGCGCGTTGCATGACGATCCGTTGCTGGATGGTCTGCTCGCTCTTTGCATGCTGCACCAGAAACCGGCCAGCGCGGCCATGCTCACCACCGGCCTGCCACTGCCCGAGCAGCGTTTGAGTGTCGAGCTGCTGCCACGCGCGGCGGCTCGCGCGGGGCTGCAAGGTCGGGTGCTGCAGCGCAAGCTGGGGGACATTCCAGCGATTGCCATGCCGGCATTGTTGCTGCTCAAGGACGGTCGCAGCGCCGTCCTGCTTGGCTGGCAAGGCGAAGATCAGGCGCGGGTGCTGCTCAGCGAAAGCGATGGCGGTGAGTCCCTGGTCAGCCGCGAGCTGCTGGCCGACGATTACACCGGCAAAGTCTTTTTTGCCCAGCCACAGCACAAATTCGACGTCAATCACGGCACGCTGATTCCCCGTGCGCGCTCGTGGTTCCGCGACACCCTCAAGCGTTCGCGCTGGTTGTACGCCGACGCCATTGCCGCCAGCTTCCTGATCAACATCATTGCCATGGCCGCGCCGTTGTTCGTGATGAACGTCTACGACCGTGTCGTGCCGAACCAGGCCGAAGCGACGCTATGGGTGCTGGCCGTCGGCATCTCTGGCGCCTACCTCTTCGACCTGATCCTGAAAAGCCTGCGCAGCCTGTGCCTGGATCTGGCCGGCAAGAAAACCGACCTGATTATCTCGGCCACGCTGTTCGAGCGCATCGTCGGCATGACCATGAAGTACCGGCCGGCACGGGTCGGCAGTTTTGCCCAGAACATCCATGAATTTCAGAGTCTGCGCGATTTCCTCGCCTCGCTGACCCTCACCAGCCTGATCGACCTGCCGTTCACCCTGCTGATCTTCATGGTTATCGCGATCCTCGGCGGCCATCTTGTGTGGATACCGGTGTTGGCATTCCCGATCGCCCTGGCCATCGGCTATGCGTTGCAAAAACCCCTGGTGGCGACCATGGAGCGGACCATGGCGCTGGGGGCCGAGCGTCAGTCGAGCCTGATCGAAACCTTGGCCGGGCTGGATGCGGTAAAGGTCAACAACGCTGAAAGCGAGCGCCAGTATCAGTGGGAACAGACCATCGGCACCCTCAGTCGCCTTGAATTGCGGGTGAAGATGCTGTCCGGCCTGGCGATGAATATCACCTTGCTGATCCAGCAACTGGCCGGGGTGATCATGATCGTCTTCGGTGTGTACCAGATCATCGACGGTCACCTGAGCATGGGCGGCCTGATTGCCTGCTACATGCTCAGTGGTCGTGCGCTCAGCCCGCTGGCATCGCTCTCCGGGTTGCTGACGCGCTATCAGCAGGCACGGGTGACCATGACGTCCGTCGATCAAATGATGGAACTGCCCCAGGAGCGCAATTTCGAAGAGCGCCCGCTCAGCCGCAAGATATTGCAGGGTGCCATTGAATGCCGCCAGCTTAATTTCACCTACCCCCAACAGCAGAACCTGGCGCTGAAGAACATCAATCTGTCGATTCAGCCCGGTGAGAAAATCGGCATCATCGGTCGAAGTGGCTCGGGCAAGAGCTCGCTGGCCAAACTGCTGGTAGGGCTCTATCAGCCCGATGATGGCTCGTTGTTGGTCGATGGCGTGGATATCCGCCAGATCGACGTCAGCGAGCTGCGCTACAACATCGGCTACGTGCCCCAGGACATTCAGCTGCTCGCCGGCACCTTGCGCGACAACCTGGTTTCCGGTGCGCGGTATGTCGAGGATGAACTGGTGCTGCAAGCGGCAGAGCTAGCTGGTGTCCACGAATATGCACGCCTGCATCCGCAGGGTTATGAGCTGCAAGTGGGCGAGCGCGGGCAGAACCTCTCTGGCGGCCAGCGGCAGAACGTGGCCCTGGCCCGTGCGCTACTGCTCAATCCGCCGATCCTGCTGCTCGACGAACCGACCAGTGCCATGGATAACACCGGTGAAGAGCGCCTCAAGCAGCGCCTGGCAGCCGTGATCGAAAACAAGACCGTGGTGCTGGTGACACACCGGGCATCGCTGTTGTCGCTGGTGGATCGGCTGATCGTGATCGACCGCGGGCAGATACTCGCCGACGGCCCGAAAGCCGCGGTGATGGAAGCGTTGAAGAAGGGGCAGATCAGTGTTGCTTAAGTCGGGTAAGGGTTCGATCCTTCGCTACTTCAAGGGCTCTGCTTCGCTTCAGGGTCAGCCGCTGCCGGAGGTCAACAAGGCGTTGATCGAAGATGCGCCGCGTGTGGTGCGGCTGACGATCTGGGCGATCATCTCATTCTTCGTATTCCTGATGCTCTGGGCCAACTTCGCGGTCATCGACGAAGTGACCAAGGGCGATGGCAAGGCGATTCCGTCGTCGAAGATCCAGAAAATCCAGAACCTTGAGGGCGGCATCATTTCCGAGCTGTTCGTCAAGGAAGGCCAGATCGTCGACGCCGGTGCCCCGCTGCTTCGCCTGGATGACACGCGATTTGCCTCGAACGTCGGTGAAACCGAAGCCGATCGGTTGTCGATGGTGCTGCGGGTCGAGCGCCTGAGTGCGGAGGTCGACGATCGTCCGCTGAACTTCCCCGAGGATGTACTCAAGGCCGTGCCGGGTCAGGCCAAGAGCGAAGAGTCGCTCTATATCAGCCGCCGCCAGCAGTTGCATGACGAGATTGGAGGCTTGCAGGAGCAGTTGATCCAGCGTCAGCAGGAGCTGCGTGAGTTCACCTCCAAGCAGGCGCAGTACCGCCAGCAATTGGGCTTCCAGCGTCAGGAAATCAGCATGTCCGAGCCATTGGTGGCCCAGGGCGCGGTATCGCCGGTGGAAGTCCTGCGCCTCAGGCGTGCCGAAGCGGAGACCCGTGGCCAGCTCGACGCCACCACCCTGGCTATTCCGCGAGCCGAGTCGGCGATCAAGGAAGTGCAGCGCAAAATTGACGAAACCCGCGGCAAGTTCCGTAGCGATGCCCTGACCCAACTCAATGAAGCACGCACCGATCTGAACAAGGCTCAGGCCACCGGCAAGGCCCTGGAAGACCGGGTCAGCCGGACGCTGGTCACCTCGCCGGTGCGGGGTATCGTTAACAAGCTGCTGGTCAATACCATTGGCGGGGTTATCCAGCCAGGCAGCGACCTGGTGGAAATCGTGCCGCTGGACGACACCTTGCTGGTCGAGGCGAAGATCCGCCCGCAGGACATCGCGTTCCTGCACCCGGGGCAGGAAGCGACGGTGAAATTCACTGCCTATGACTACACCATCTACGGTGGGCTGAAGGCCAAGCTGGAACAGATCGGTGCCGACACCATTACCGACGAAGACAAGAAAACCACCTACTACATCATCAAGCTGCGCACAGAACGCAGCCACTTGGGCACCGACGAAAAGCCCTTGTTGATCATTCCGGGAATGGTGGCTTCTGTTGACATCATCACCGGCAAGAAGACCGTCCTCAGCTACCTGCTCAAGCCGATCATCCGCGCGCGGGCCGAGGCGCTGCACGAGCGGTAATTCGTCATTGAGGCTGATGGCCCCATCGCGAGCAGGCTCGCTCCCACATGGATTTTTTGCTGGATCACAAATTTGTGCCCAGCGGAGAACCCCTGTGGGAGCGAGCCTGCTCGCGAAGGCGTCAGTGGAAACACCACAACCCTGTCAGTAAGTGACAAAAAACGTCACTCCGCAATCCACGCAGTCCCTTTTCAATTGCCATATCGTTATTCATTAACGGTATTTAAATTTCAATTCTTATATCTATAAAGTCAATCTCCTGCGTACCTGCCGACCAATCGGCGCGCCGCACGACACGAACCAACACGGGACCTCCGTGAGTTTCTGATCGACGCGCGCGCCATTGAGCGTGCCGTGCGTGGGAGTGATTTATGTCTGCAGCCTCAGCTTCGCCAAGCATCGCGCCACAATTCTTTGAAATCCGCCCTTTCAGCGGAGCGGTGGGCGCCGAAATCCTCGGCCTCGATTTGTCCCGCCCGATCAATGATGAGGACTTTGCCCGCATTCACCGCGCGCACCTGGACCATCATGTGGTGGTGTTCCGCGACCAGCGCATCACCCCGCAACAGCACATCGACTTCAGCCGTCGTTTTGGCGTGTTGCAGATTCACGTGCTTAAGCAGTTCCTGCTGGCAGGGCATCCGGAAATCCTCATCGTTTCCAACATCGTCGAAAACGGCCAGAACATCGGCCTGGGTGATGCCGGCAAGTTCTGGCATTCCGATCTCTCCTACAAACAACTGCCGAGCCTGGGCTCGATGCTGCACGCCCAGGAGCTGCCAGCGGAAGGCGGCGACACCTTGTTCGCCGACATGCACAAGGCCTGGGACAACCTGCCCGAGGCGCTGCGCAAAGCGGTAGAAGGCCGCTCGGCCGCGCACTCCTACACGGCGCGTTACAGCGAGACCAAATTCGAAGGCAACTGGCGCCCGACCCTGACCCCGGAGCAACTGGCCCAGGTTGCGGAGGTGGTCCATCCGGTCGTGCGTACCCACCCGGAAAACGGCCGCAAGGCGTTGTTCGTCAGCGAGGGATTCACCACCCGCATCGTTGGCCTGCCGGAGGACGAGAGCCAGCAACTGCTGGCCGAACTCTACGCCCACAGCGTGTTGCCGCAAAACATCTACCGCCATCAATGGCAGCCCCATGACCTGGTGTTCTGGGACAACCGTTCGCTGATCCACCTCGCCGCCGGCTGCCCCAGCCATCTGCGCCGCAAGCTGTATCGCACCACCATCCAGGGCGACGCGCCTTTCTGAATTGCCGGAGATTTGATCATGTCCAAACGTCTGCCCTTTGCACCCCTGGCCGCCGCCATCGGCCTGGGTTTCAGCCTGATCGCCGGCAGCCTGGTGGCGCCGACCGTGGCCCACGCCGAAGGTGAAATCCGCATCGCCGAACAGTTCGGCATTGTCTACCTGCTGCTCAACGTGGTGCGCGATCAGAACCTGATCGAGAAGTACGGCAAGCAGGAAGGTATCGACATCAAGGTTGACTGGACCCAGCTCTCCGGTGGCGCGGCGGTCAATGATGCACTGCTGTCCGGCTCGATCGACATTGCCGGTGCCGGTGTCGGCCCGCTGCTGACCATCTGGGATCGCACCCACGGCAAGCAGAACGTCAAGGCCGTGGCTTCTCTCGGCAACTTCCCGTACTACCTGGTGAGCAACAACCCCAAGGTCAAGACCATTGCCGATTTCACCGAGAAGGACCGCATCGCGGTGCCGGCGGTGGGCGTGTCCGTACAGTCACGCTTCCTGCAATACGCGGCCGCCAGGCAGTGGGGCGACAAGGAATTCAACCGCCTCGACAAGTACACCATCGCTGTTCCGCACCCTGACGCGACAGCGGCGCTGGTAGCCGGTGGCACCGAGTTGACCGGGCATTTTTCCAACCCGCCATTCCAGGACCAGGCGCTGGAAAATCCCAATGTACACGTGGTGCTGAACACCTATGACCTGCTCGGCCCGAACTCGCCGACCGTGCTGTTCGCCACCGAGAAATTCCGCAACGAGAACCCGAAAACCTACAAGGCCTTCATCGAAGCGCTGACCGAGGCCGCACAGTTCGCACAGAACGATAAAGGCGCAGCGGCGGACACTTACATCCGCGTGACCAAGGCCAAAATCGACCGCGCCGCGTTGCTGAAAATCATCGACAACCCGCAGTTCGAGTTCAGCGTCACGCCGAAAAACACTTACCCGTTGGCCGAGTTTCTCTACCGTGTCGGCGCGATCAAAAACAAACCGGACTCGTGGAAGGATTATTTCTTCCAGGACGCCAAGCCGCTGCAAGGGAGCTGACCGAAATGAACGCCCCTTTGCAAGGCCACACGGTCAGCAATCCGATCGCGGCAGCCCAGGCGCTGCTCTCGGTCGATAACGTCAGCCTCGAGTACCGCACGCCGCAGCGGGTGGTGCGGGCGACCCATCAAGTCAGCTTCGAGATCGATCCGGCGGACCGTTTTGTCCTGCTCGGGCCGTCCGGTTGCGGCAAGTCGACCTTGCTCAAGGCCGCTGCCGGCTTCATCCAGCCCGTGGAAGGCGAGATCCGTCTGCAAGGCCAGCGCGTCGATGCGCCGGGACCGGACCGGATCGTGGTGTTCCAGGAGTTCGATCAACTGCCACCGTGGAAAACCGTCAAACAGAACGTGATGTTTCCACTGCTGGCCTCGAAAACCCTCAAGCGCAAAGAGGCTGAAGCGCGGGCCTTGCACTACCTGGAGAAGGTCGGCCTGGCGGCGTTTGCCGATGCCTATCCACACACCTTGTCCGGTGGCATGAAGGCTCGGGTTGCCATCGCCCGGGCGCTGGCGATGCAGCCGAAAATCCTCCTGATGGACGAACCCTTCGCCGCCCTCGACGCGCTGACCCGACGCAAGATGCAGGAGGAACTGTTGCTGCTCTGGGAGGAAGTGCGCTTCACGCTGCTGTTCGTCACGCACTCCATCGAAGAGGCGCTGGTGGTGGGTAACCGCATTCTGTTGCTGTCGCCGCATCCGGGGCGAGTGCGGGCGGAAGTGCACAGCCACCAATACGATTTGCACAGCCTCGGCGGTGTGGCGTTTCAGGAATCGGCGCGCCGCATTCACCGGCTGTTGTTCGATGAAGGTCAATCGCCGCAAGCCGAGCATGAGCTGGATTTCGCTGACATCCGCATCGCGTATTGAGCCAGTTGAGAGGAGGGCCCGATGAGCCATTTATCATCCCCACGTGAAGCGTTCGAAACGGTTTTGCAGCCACTGACCAGCGTGCCGCTGGAGCGTGAACTGCCCCTTGGGCAACGTCTGTGGCAACAGGGCTGGTTGCGTAAAACCCTGATCCTGGTGTTGCTCGCCGTGCTCTGGGAGGCCGTTGCGCGCTATCAGAACAACGACCTGCTGTTGCCGAGCTTCTTGCAGACCGCTCACGCGCTGTACGACGGCCTGCTCAGTGGCGAGCTGCTGGGCAAGGTGTGGATCTCTCTGGTGGTGTTGCTCAAGGGTTACCTGATCGGCATCGTCCTGGCGTTTGGCCTGACGACACTGGCGGTGTCGACGCAATTCGGTCGCGACTTGCTCAGTACCCTGACTTCGATGTTCAACCCGTTGCCCGCTATCGCGCTATTGCCGTTGGCACTGTTGTGGTTCGGCCTGGGGCAGAACAGCCTGATTTTCGTGCTGGTGCATTCGGTGCTCTGGGCCTTGGCGCTGAACACCTACGCCGGGTTTCTCGGCGTCTCGGAAACACTGCGCATGGCCGGGCGCAACTATGGCCTCAAGGGCATGCGTTTTGTGCTGTTCATCCTGATCCCGGCGGCGCTGCCGTCGATCCTTGCCGGTCTGAAGATCGGCTGGGCGTTTGCCTGGCGGACGTTGATTGCTGCCGAGTTGGTGTTTGGCGCGACCAGCGGCAAGGGTGGGTTGGGGTGGTACATCTTTCAGAATCGCAATGAGCTGTACACCGACAAGGTGTTTGCCGGCCTGGCGGTGGTGATTCTGATTGGGTTGCTGGTGGAGAATCTGGTGTTTAATTCGGTGGAGCGGGTGACGGTGAAGCGCTGGGGGATGCAGCGCTGATCGCAAACCAGAAGATCACATGCCTCTGTAGGAGCTGCCGAAGGCTGCGATCTTTTGATCTGCTAGCATTGCACCTGGATCAATCCTGATCGGCCATGAGTGCCCTGCATGCAACTCCCGGACATGAACCTGTTGGTCGCCCTCGACGCCTTGCTCGACGAGGGCAGTGTGGTGGGGGCGGCACGGCGGATGAACCTGAGCCCGGCGGCCATGAGCCGGACGTTGACGCGCATCCGCGAAGCCATTGGCGACCCGATCCTGGTGCGCGCCGGCCGTGGCCTGGTGCCGACCCCCAAGGCGCTGGAATTGCGCGAGCAAGTGCGCAGCGTGGTGGAGCAGGCCGGGTTGCTGTTTCGGTCGGCCGATGCGGTGGAGCTGAGTTCGCTGCGGCGTCGGTTCAGTATTCGGGCCAACGACTTCTTTGTCGGTGTTTACGGCGGCAGGTTGTTCGACACCCTCGACCGGCAGGCGCCGCACTGCGAATTGCGTTTCGTCCCGGAAGGCGATGGCGATGATGAGGCCTTGCGCGAAGGGCGGATCGATCTGAGCGTCAGCAACACACGGCCGCTGACCCCGGAAGTGAAGGTTCAGAACCTATTTTCCACCCACTTCGTCGGTCTGGTGCGCGAGGATCATCCGCTGCTGGACGAAGAGATCACGGCAGAGCGCTATGCCGGTTATTCCCATATCAGCATGTCCCGGCGCGGCATTGCCCGGGGGCCGATCGATACCGCGCTCAATGCCCTGGGCCTGGAGCGGCGGGTGGCGGTGATCGCGCCAAGCTTTCATGCGGCGATGTTTGCCTTGCCCGATTCCGACCTGATCCTGCCGGTGCCCAAGGAAGCCTTGCTGAGCGTGCGGCGGCTGGGGTTGAAACTGCGCTCGTTCAACCTGCCGATTCCGTTGCCGACCCTGATGCTGACCCAGGCCTGGCATCCGCGCTTCGACAAGGACCCGGCGCACCGCTGGCTGCGTGAAACCCTGAAAACCTGCTGCGATGAGACGTGGCTGGCGGCTCAACCGTGAGCTGATCAGTTCCCCTGTGGGAGCGAGCTTGCTCGCGATGAGGCCGGCAGCCTCGACATCCCTATTGGCTGACCTGCCGTTATCGCGAGCAAGCTCGCTCCCACAGGAGGGTATCGTTGCGTCTGACGCATTTATAACCTGCCAATAAGTTGATTTTCGTCAGGCATCACGCTTTTTAGAATGCTTCGGTCTTTCCACGCCGGAGCTCGCAGTACATGACTTCCCTTACGGTCACGGCACCTGTCGCGGCGGCCAGCACGGCAGCCGCACCGCCGGTCTTCGGCCCACGGATCATCATCGGCCTGGTGGGCGTGCTGCTGGCGGTGCTGGTGTCGGGCCTGAACGAGATGGTGACCAAGGTCGCGCTCGCCGACATCCGCGGTGCATTGGCCGTCGGCTACGACGAAGGCACCTGGCTGGTCGCCTGCTACACCGCGACGTCGGTGGCGGCCATGGCGTTTGCGCCCTGGTGTGCGGTGACGTTCTCGTTGCGGCGTTTCACCCTGTGCGCCATCAGCCTGTTCACCCTGTTGGGTGTGTTGTGCCCCTTCGCCCCGAATTACGAAAGCCTGCTGTTGCTGCGTACCTTGCAAGGCCTGGCGGGCGGCGCACTGCCCCCCATGTTGATGACCGTGGCCCTGCGGTTTCTGCCCGCCAACGTGAAGTTGTATGGCCTGGCCGGTTATGCCCTGACGGCGACGTTCGGCCCGGGCCTGGGCACGCCATTGGCCGGGCTGTGGACCGAATACGTCGGTTGGCAATGGACTTTCTGGCAAATCATCGCGCCGTGCCTGATTGCCATGGTCGCGGTAGCGTACGGCTTGCCCCAGGACCCGCTGCGCCTGGAGCGCTTCAACTCCTTCAACTGGCGCGGATTGCTGCTGGGCTTTCCCGCCATCTGCATGCTGGTGATCGGCATCCTGCAGGGCAACCGCCTGGACTGGTTCGAGTCGAACCTGATCTGCGGATTGCTCGGTGGCGGGCTGTTGCTGCTGGTGCTGTTCTTGGGCGGCGAGTGGTCGCAGCCGATACCGTTTTTCAAGATGCAGATGCTCGGCATCCGCAACCTGTCCTTTGCCCTGCTGACACTGGCGGGCGTGCTGGTGGTGCTGCAGGCGGTGATCATCATTCCGTCCAGCTACCTGGCGCAGGTCCAGGGTTATCGTCCGGTGCAGACTGCACCGATCATGCTACTGGCGGCGCTGCCGCAATTGATCGCGCTGCCGTTGGTGGCGACCCTGTGCAACTTTCGCTGGGTTGATTGCCGCTGGGTGCTGGGCATCGGCCTGGCCATGCTGGCGTTGTCGTGCGTCGGCGGCTCGCAACTGACGTCCGCTTGGATTCGCGACGATTTCTATGTGCTGCAATGGCTGCAGATTTTCGGTCAGCCCATGGCGGTGTTGCCGCTGCTGATGCTGTCCACCGGTAGCATCAACCCGATGCAAGGGCCGTTCGCATCGGCCTGGTTCAACACTGTCAAAGGCCTGTCGGCGGTCATCGCCACCGGGGTGATCGAAGCGCTGACCACGGCACGTCTGCATTTTCACTCGACCATGCTGGTCGATCGTCTCGGCAACTCGCCGCTGGCCGAGCGCGACAGCGCAAGTCTCGCTCATCGTCTGCATGAGCAAGCGCTGGTGCTCACGTCCTCTGATCTTTACCTGTGCATGGCCGGTCTCGCCGTGACCTTGATCCTGCTGATTTTCTGGCTGCCGACGCGGATCTATCCGCCGCGCACACCGACCTGAATGCTCCACTGAAACAGAAGGTTTTTATGAACACCCAAGCAAAGCAGAAAGTCGCGGTGGCCGTGGCCGTCGCATTGGCCGTCGGTGGGGCGCTGTACCTGGCAATGCCCGGCCTGTTCGGCAAGCGTACCCAGCAGAACACCAACGATGCTTACGTCTCGGCGGATTTCACCCTGGTCGTGCCGCGGGTCGCCGGGTTTATCAAGCAGGTGCTGGTGGAGGACAACCAGCAGGTCAAGGCGGGGCAATTGCTGGCGCTGATCGATGACCGGGATTTGCGCGCTGCCGCCCAGGCCGCCGACGCCGAAACGCTGGTGGCCAGGGCGCAACTGCAAAATGCCCGGGCGACCCTGGAGCGCCAGGCATCGGTGATTGCCCAGGCGCAATCTTCGGTGGTTTCGGCCAAGGCGGAAATGGCCTTTGCCGAGCATGAATTGAACCGCTACAAGCACCTCGCCGGGGTGGGCGCCGGCACGGTGCAAAATGCGCAACAGGCGCAAACACGCATCGACCAGGCCAGCGCACGGCTGGCCAATGCCACAGCGGTACTGGCGGCGGAGCGCAAGCAGGTGGAGATCCTGACGGCCCAGCGCGATGCGGCAGAAGGCGGACTGAAGAGGGCGCAAGCGAAGCTGGAAATGGCCAGCTACGAGTTGTCCTATACACGGATCGTGGCACCACAGGACGGTATGGTCGGAGAGCGCGCGGTGCGGGTCGGCGCCTACGTGACGCCGGGCAGCAAGATCCTTGCCGTGGTGCCGCTGGCGCAGGCTTATGTGGTGGCCAATTTCCAGGAAACGCAACTGACGGATGTGCAGCCGGGGCAGGCGGTGCAAGTGCGCGTCGACAGCCTGGGCGGTGCGGCACTCAACGGTCGTGTCGAAAGCATCGCACCGGCCACCGGAGTGACGTTCGCCGCGATCAAACCGGACAATGCCACTGGCAACTTCACCAAGGTGGTGCAGCGGATACCGGTGAAGATCGTGCTGGAGCCGGGGCAGTCGCTGGCCGAGCGCTTGCGGGTGGGGATGTCGGTGGAGGCGAGTATTGATACGGCCACCGCCAAGGCGAAAGAGGTTGTTCAGCGATGAAGATTTTCGTTGATAGCGCTAACGCCTTCGCGAGCAGGCTCGCTCCCACAGGGGAATGCGGTCAACTGTGGGAGCGAGCCTGCTCGCGAAGAGGCCTGTGGCAGCCACTCACCTTCAGTGCCTTGCTCGTCATGAGTCTCAGCGCCTGTACCGTCGGCCCCGATTTCCAAAAGCCCGAAACCACACAAATCGCCGAATGGGCAAAACCATCAAAGGCAGCCACCAGCCAGGCCATCGCCGAAACAATGGCCGAGCGCTGGTGGGAAGTGTTCCATGACCCGAAACTCTCGGCCTTGAGCCAGCGCGCCCTGACCGACAACCTCGACCTGAAGCTGGCCGGCAGCCGTTTGCAGCAAAGTCGTGCGGTGCGTCAGGTCATCACTGCCAACCGCTACCCCAACACGGCCGCCAGTGGCAGTTACGGGCGCAATCGCAACAGCGCTGAAGGCTTGAACGACCCGTCAGGACACAATGGCCAATCGGCTTTCAACCTGTGGAATGCCGGATTTTCCGCTTCCTGGGAGCTGGACTTCTGGGGCCGCGTGCGTCGGGAAACCGAAGCGTCCGACGCCACCTTGGAGGTCGCCGAGAACGACCGGCGTGGTGTGCTGCTGTCGGTGCTGGCCGAAACCGCCCAGGACTACATTCAATTGCGCGGTGTGCAGAACACCCGGCTTGTCACCGAACAGAACCTCGACGTCGCCCGCCATAGTCTGAAGCTCTCGCAACTGCGCCTGGCCGACGGCGTCGCGACGGATCTGGATGTCGCCGAAGCCGCCGCGCAGGTGGCGGCCATCGAATCCCGCCTGCCCGCACTGGAGCAGCGCCAGTGGCAACTGATCAATGCCTTGAGCCTGTTGATGGGCGAAGCGCCCCAGGCATTGGTGGCGGAGTTATCCACAGACGCCCCGGTGCCACAAACGCCGCGCCAGGTCGCCATTGGCTTGCCCTCGCAACTGGCTGAGCGTCGACCGGACATTCGCCAGGCCGAAGCGCGACTGCATGCCGCCACGGCCAGCATTGGCGTGGCCGCGGGGGATTTCTATCCGCGAATCACCCTGTCGGGGAACATCGGCTCCCAGGCCATGCAGCTGAGCGATTTTGGCTCCTGGGGTTCACGTTCGTTCGGGATCGGCCCGCAATTGAGTTTGCCGTTGTTCGACGGTGGCCGTTTGCGGGGCGTGCTCCAACTGCGTGAAGCGCAACAACAGGAAGCGGCCATTGCCTATCAGCAAACCGTGTTGCGCGCCTGGCATGAAATCGATGACCAACTGACCGCCTACAACGCCAGCCAATTACGCCGCGACAGTCTGGCCGAAGCCGTGCGGCAGAACCGCATTGCGCTGGACACCGCGCAACAGCAGTACGTGGAGGGCGTGGTGGATTTCGTCACCGTACTCACCGTGCAAGGGGCGTTGCTGGCCACGCAGGAGCAGTGGGTCGAGAGCTCGACCGGCGTGTCGCTGGCGGCCGTCGGGTTGTACAAGGCGTTAGGTGGGGGTTGGGAGTCGGTCTATCCGTTGGCCGAGAAGGCGCAGCGCTGATACACAGGTAATGGTGGCCATCTGCTTGACGCTCATCGCCGCTGCCGTAGACTCCGTTGATCCGAAAGGGAGAACGGTCATGCGGTGTTTCTGTGTGTTGGGGTTGGGTTTTTTCTTCGTTGCGAGCGTTGTCCTGGCGCAAACGCCCGGGGCAGACGACCCGCTTGCGCAAATGGATGCGAGCGCCAGTGCTGCAACCAGCACCGAGGCCCGTGGTGTATTGCGCGCCAGGGACCAGGCCGTACTGGCCAGTGAGGTGCCCGGGCGGATTGTCGAATTGCCGTTCAGCGAGGGGGAGTCGTTCAAGAAGGGCGATACCCTGGCGCGGTTCGATTGCTCGGCCTATCAGGCGCAGCTCAATGCCGCTCAAGCGGCCAGCCGTGGCGCAGGTGAAGAACTGGCGCATAACCGGCAACTGGCCGCGCTGAATTCGGTCGGGCGTTTCGAAGTGGCACGTGCCGAGGCCAAGGTCAGCGAAACCCAGGCGCAGTCTCAGGTGTATCAAGTGCAGGTCAAGCGTTGCAGCGTGCTGGCGCCGTTCGATGGCCAGGTCGTCGAGCGCAAGGTACAGCGCTATGAAAGCGTTCCTGCCGGCGCGCCATTGCTGGACGTGGTCGATAATCGCACCCTGGAAATCCACCTGCTGGTGCCCTCGCGCTGGATGGCCCGACTCAAGCCCGGGCAGACTTTCAGTTTTGTTCCCGATGAAACCGGCAAGCCGTTGGCTGCGACGGTCAAGCGCCTGGGCGCGCGAATCGATGAAGGCAGTCAGACCTTGCTGCTGGTGGCCAGCGTGCCTGACGCCAGCGGGTTGCTGGCGGGCATGAGCGGCACGGCGCATTTCGCGGAGTTCAAGTGAACGCGCCGGTGAGCGGCGGTGCCGAGCAGGTGTTCGCACGGTTTCTTGATCTTGAGCGCCAGACCCGCGCAGCCCAAACGCCTGCCCAATTGGCCTACAGCCTGGTCAATGATGGCCAGGCACTGTTTGGCTTTCGCCATGCGGCACTGTTGATCGCCGGGAAGGTGCAGGCCGTGACCGGTGTCAGCGCGGTGGAACCGAATTCGCCGTTTGTCGCGTTCGTCGAGCAGGCGGTGGCGCCGTTGTTCAAAGGCGAGCAGTTGCAGCAGGCGCGGGTCATTGCCGCCGACCTCCTCAGCGAATCACTGCAGGCGCAATGGCAAAGCCTGTCGGCTGCACAGGTGTTCTGGCTGCCGCTGATCGATCGCCAGGGCGAGGTGTTCGGCGGGTTGTGGCTGGCCCGGGATGTTCCGTGGAACCCTGGCGAACAAGTGCTGCTGTCGCAACTGGGCGATACCTACAGTCACGCCTGGCAGGCGTTGCAACTGCGCAAGCCGTGGCGCCTGCGCTGGACGCGCAAGCGCCAGGCATTGCTGGTGGCAATGCTAGTGCTCGGGCTGTTGATCCCGGTGCGCCAATCCGTTTTGGCGCCAGCCGAAGTGGTGCCGCTCGGTGGTCGGGTGGTGGCGGCGCCGCTGGACGGTGTGATAGCCGAATTCCTGGTCAAACCCAACCAGACGGTGAAGGCCGGTGACCTGCTGCTGCGCTTCGAAAGCACCACGCTCAAGGCTCAGGCCGATGTCGCCGGACGCGCCCTCGGGGTTGCCGAGGCGGAACTCAAGGCCAACTCCCAGCGCTCGTTCGCCGATGCCGAGTCCAGCTCGAAACTGGATTTGCTGGCCGCCCGGGTCGAACAGAAACGTGCCGAGCGTGACTACGCCCGTGAACTGCTCAAACGCAGCGAAGTGCGCGCCGAGCGCAATGGCATTGCGGTATTTGCCGATGCCGAACGCTGGACCGGCAAGCCCGTGCAGACGGGCGAGCGGCTAATGGAAATCGCCGATCCGGCTCAGGCGCAATTGCGTATCGAACTGGCCGTGGGCGATGCGATTTCCCTGGAGCCCGGCGCCGAGGTCGCCTTGTTCCTCGACAGTGACCCGCTGCAACGGCATCTGGCCAGGCTCGAACGTTCGGCTTATGAAGCGCAGCCCACGGCGGGCGGGCAGTTGGCCTATCGCCTGGATGCGATTTTCGACGCGGCACCCCCGCGCATCGGTTTGCGCGGCACGGCGAAAATCTTCGGTGACCGGGCGCCGCTGGCGTTGTACCTGCTGCGTCGACCGCTGGCCGGTTTGCGTCAGAGCGTGGGCCTGTAAATGAGCCTGCCCGGCCTGCGTGCCGACCTGCAATTATCCCCGGCAGCGCCGGCGCTGGACGGTGCGCCCTGCTGGACGCTGGCCGATCCGGTGCGGGGGCGTTACTTCAAGCTCGGTACCACGGCCATGCGATTGTTGCGTCACTGGTCGCTGGATGAACCCGAGCAAGTCTTGCAAGCGGCCAATCGTGAGCCGGGACTGGCGCTGGGTGCTGCGGATCTTGAGCAGTTGCTGGTGTTCTTGCGCAGCCACGACCTGATTACCGCCCTTGATCCCCAGCAGCGGGCCAGTTACAGCCTTAAAGCGGCTGCGCAGCGCCAGAGCCTGTGGCAGCTGTTGCTGCATCAATACCTGTTTTTTCGTATTCCGCTGTGGCGTCCCGAGCGTTTTCTCAACCGTGCCTGGCCATGGCTGGAGCGCTTTGGCCCGCGGGCGCTGCGCTACGGCTTGCCCACTGTGCTGGGTTTGGGGGTGTTTCTGGTGTCGCGGGACTGGCAGCGGTTTATCGCGACCTTTCCGCACTTGTTCAGCCTTGGTGGCGCATTGGCGTTTGGCGTGGCCCTGTTCTTCGCCAAGCTCTGCCACGAATTCGGTCATGCGTTCATGGCCAAGCGCGCCGGGTGCCGGGTACAGAGCATGGGCGTGGCGTTCATGGTGCTGCTGCCGATGTTCTATACCGATGTCAGCGATGCCTGGCGGGTCAATGATCGCAAGGCCCGGTTGCTGATTGGCGCGGGCGGGGTGCTGGCCGAGTTGCTGTTGGCGTGCATGGCCTTGCTGGCGTGGTCGTTGCTGTCCGACGGGCCTGCTCGCACCGCGGCGTTCATGCTCGCCAGTGCTACGTGGATCACGACGCTGGTGGTCAACCTCAACCCGTTCATGCGCTTTGACGGTTATTTTTTGCTCAGCGATTTCTGGCAGGTCGATAACCTGCAAGGCCGGGCGTTTGCCTTGTGTCGCTGGCGCCTGCGCGAGTTTTTGTTCGGCTACGGTGCCACGGCGCCGGAGCCTTGGTCGCCGACGATGCAACGGCGCTTGCTGATCTGGGGGTATGGCTCGTGGTTATGGCGTGCGGCATTGTTTTTCGGGATAGCTCTGGCGGTCTACCACCTGTTCTTCAAGGTGTTGGGGATCTTCCTGATGCTGGTGGAACTGGTGTGGTTCATCTTTCTGCCCATCATGAGTGAATGGCGCCAGTGGTGGAGCCGCCGCGAGCAGGCGCATGGGCCGCGGGTGCTGCTCAGCAGTCTGGCGGTGCTCGGACTGTTGTTGCTGCTGATCCTGCCGTGGCGCAGTGCCGTCGAGGTGCCGGCCATGCTCGAAGCGGGACGGGTCAGCACCTTGCATGCGCCCGTGGCGGCACGGATCAAGGCGGTGAATGTGCAGGACGGGCAGGCGGTGGCCCAGGGCGATGTCCTGATCGAACTGGAGTCTCCGGATCTCGATTCGCGCCAGGCCATCGCGCGCCGGGAGATCGAGATTCAGCAGTTGCAGATGCGTCGTCAGGCCGGCCGCAGCGAAACGGCTTCCGATGCCGGGATCGTCGAGCAGCGCCTGGCCGAAGCGGTCTCGGAATACCGGGGGCTGGCGGCTCAGCGCGAGCGTTTGCTATTGCGCGCCCCCCATGCCGGCACGGTGCGCGACCTGCTGCCGCAATGGGCGGTGGGGCGCTGGCTGTCGACCCGGGAGCCGCTGGCCCGGGTTGTCGAGCGGGGTGTGCGCTTGCGCGGCTATCTGGCCGAGGCGGAGCTCTGGCGCGTGGCACCGGGTGCCACCGGACGGTTTATCGCGGACGATCCGATGCACCCGGCGATTGCCGTGCAATTGAGCGAAATCGATACCAATGGTGCGGCGTTTGTCGATCAGGAAGCGCTGACATCCGATCACCACGGGCCGATTGCCGTGCGCCGCGATCAGTCTCAACGGGCCGAGCCGGTACAGGCGCAGTACGGCGCGCGCTTGACGCCGCTCGATCCAGCCCCGGCACCCGTGCAGCCGTTACGCGGCGTGGCGGTGTTGCAAGGCCGTGGTGAGTCGGTGCTGGGCGTTGCCTGGCGACGGCTGGCGGCGCTGGGTGTCAGGGAAAGCGGATTTTAGCTCGACCGGCTCTCCTCGCCGCGGGTCGTTTGGCCTGCGGGCCAGCATCGACGATGCTCGGGCTGAAGGTCTAAAGTGAATCGCGAGTAACCTGTCACTGAGCGTTGCAAGGGGAGGCGATGGAGGCGCGCAGAGAGACGCCGATGGGCGACACGCAGGGGCCACGCGCAAATCCTGGTTTCGCCAGGGGGGCGCAACTGATTATTCGCTGGGCGCGGGAGCATTGGCTGGTGCCGATCCTGGTCCTGGCGGCGCTGGTGCGCTTCTACGATCTGACGGCGGCTGCGATCTGGGGCGACGAGGGTTCCAGCCTGTTGCTGGCGCGTTATTCATTGCCGGACATCTGGCTTCACGCTGCCTACGACGTGCATCCACCGCTGTATTTCATGCTGCTGCACAGTTGGATGACCGTCTTCGGCGACGGCATATTTTCGATCCGCTGTCTCAGCGCCCTGCCGGGCATCGCCTCGGTCGGGCTCGGCGTGTGGCTGGTGGATCGACTGGCTACCCGCCGCGCCGCGATACTCGCCGGCTTTCTGCTGGCGCTGCTGCCCACGGCGGTTCGCTACAGCCAGGAAGTGCGCATGTATTCGCTGTTGGGGATGTGGTTGCTGGGGGCGACGATTGCCCTGGTGTACTGGATCCGCAAACCGCAACGCCGACGTTATCTGGTGATTTACGTCCTGCTCATGAGCGCGGCGTTCTACACCCATTACTTCACTGCGCTGTGCGTGCTTTGTCATTGGTTGTACCTGGGCATCATCCGCGTGCAGCCGGGGTATCGCCTGCGATGCATCCAGCGTGGCGACTGGTGGCTGGCAAACCTGGCCATTGTCGCGCTTTACCTGCCGTGGATACCGGGGCTGGTCGATCTGTTGCAGCACATCGATCAACTCAAGGCCAACGGGGATGTCGGCTGGGAAACGCCGGTCACCTTCGATTCCCTGCCGTCCATGGTGTGGTCGCTGTTGATCCAGGACGATGGTGAAAACCTGCCGCCGCTGGTGTTTGCCGTCCTGCCGCTGGCCTTGCCAATATTGGCGGGGGTGGCGCTGGTGCGGGACCGAAGCGTGTTCCGCGGCAGCGCGTTGCTGGCGGTCTACACCTTGGTTCCGATATTGCTGGTGTTTGCGGTGTCGTTCATTTCACCGATGTTCATTGAACGCTATCTCACCGCCTATGCTCTGGGCCTGCCGATGCTGGTGGCGTTGGCGATCGACCGCCTGTACAGCGGCTCCCGCGTGGTGGCGTTGACGGTGCTGGTGCTGTTTGTCGGTGTCGAACTGGTGGGCTTGAACAACAACGCCACGGTCGACATCCATGACCAGATCAATGTCCTGGTCGATGACGTCAACCAGCACTTCCAGCCCGGCGATCAAATCGTCACCAGCGACATGCTCTGGTACTTGAGCTACGTCTACTACAACCGTACCGGTGCAAAGCCGCTGCTGTACACCCCGCCACATGCCGACGGAACCTCGGGTCGTCCGAATGACTATGGTTTCGGCACCCTGACGGAGCCGGATGAGTACCTCGACAGCCTCGGCGATTTGCCCAAGGGCACCCGGCGAATCTGGTTGATCAGCACCGCCGATGTGCCAGATGAGTTTGCCCCCGTGCCGGCTCTATGGCGGCTGGGCCGTCAGGTCAAGGCCGGTGGCGTTGTCGCCAGGCTGTATGTGTCCCCGCTGGCTGGGAAATAAGCAGCATTGAGGCTAAAACGGTTCAGCCATTCGATGGAGATTAAATAGTCGGTCTCCAGTGGAATTGACTCCGAATTGATATCAAAACACCACTAGGCGTGGACTTTACCTTCGGTTACGCTTTGTCCTACAAAATGGACTTGCGGCTAATGGTGAAGGAATTGCACCAGTTCCACTTTATTTCCGGTTTGCCACGCTCAGGCTCGACGCTGCTTTCTGCCATTCTTTTGCAGAACCCGCGTTTCCATGCCGGAATGACCAGCCCCGTGGGTTCCCTGTTTTCCGGCGTTCTGGACCAGTGCAGCGCTGGCAGCGAGTTCGGCGCGGTGATCGACACCGACATGCGCCGCCGCCTGTTGCGCGGTCTGTTTGATTCCTTCTATGCCGACAAGGCCGACAAACCGGTGGTGTTCGACACCAATCGTCTTTGGAGCGCCAAGCTGCCGGCCATCAACGATCTGTTTCCCAAGGCCAAGGTGATTGCCTGTGTGCGCAACGTCGCCTGGATCATGGACAGCATCGAACGTCTTTATCGCGCCAACCCCTATGAAAACACCAAGCTCTTCGGCGATGCCGTCGAGCGCAACACCGTCTACAGCCGTTGCGAAACCCTGGCCCAACGCAATCGCCTGGTGGGTTTTGCCTGGGCGGCGCTCAAGGAAGCCTATTACGGCGAGCATGCCGATTCCTTGCTGATCATCGACTATGACTTGCTGACGCAAGCGCCTGATCGAGTGCTGCGGCTGGTCTACGACTTCATCGACGAGCCCTGGTTCGAGCACGACTTCGAGCACCTGGCGTACGACGCCCCGGAGTTCGACCAGGCCCTCGGGGTGAGCGGCCTGCACAAGGTCAAACCCAAGGTTGCCGCACAGGCCCGGCGCACCATCCTGCCGCCGGATCTGTTCAAGCAATACTCAGACTTGTCCTTTTGGCTCGATGGCTCTGCCAGCGCCGCCAATGTCATTCGTATGAAGTCCGACGCCGCGAACATTTGATCGCGGCGTTTTTCATTGATGCGTTACGTACATTCGTTCGAATTCGGGTGAGCAGCATGTGGTGGAGCATTTTTGGCGGAGCAAAGGCAAAGTCACGGGTAAACGAAGGCCAGCGGACGCCAGCGGCGCCCATGATCATGTCCCTTGAACCGCGCATGCTGTTCGACGGTGCCGTCGCCGCCACGGTGGCCGATACCGCCGCCCAGGCCGACAGCCATTCCACAGCTGATGCCGCCAAGGCGCCGACCGCCGAGCGCCCGACGGCGAGCAAGGATACCCACGGCCAGGCCGATGCCACGCCGGCGGCCAGTCCCGTTGCGGTGCCGGGGCAGAGCGTGGTGTTCGTCGACTCCCGGGTGAAAGATGCCGACAGCCTGCTCGCAGGCGTCGCCCCCGGGACCCAGGTCGTGAAACTCGACGCGGGCAAGGATGGGCTGCAACAGATAGCCGACTACCTCGATCAGCACCAGGGCATCAGCTCGGTGCAGATCATCGCCCACGGTAACGCCGGCGACCTGTGGCTGGGCGACAGCTATCTGTCGGCCGACAACGTCGCCGCCCGCAGCGCGGTGCTGGCGGAAATCGGCAAGGACATCAACGCCGGCGGCGACATCCTGATCTACGGCTGCTACACCGCCGAAGGCGAGCGTGGCCTGAGCTTCGTCGATTCGCTGGCGCAAATGACCGGCCGCGATGTAGCCGCTTCGAACAACCGTACCGGCGTGGGCGGTGACTGGGATCTGGAAATCACCACCGGCAACATCGAAAGCGCCAGCGTGCTGTCGGCGCAGGCCATGAGTGATTACCAATGGGGCCTGGCCACCTGGACAGCCACCAACAACTTCGATTCGGGCGCAGGTTCGTTGCGCGGGGAGTTGGTGAAGGCACAAAACGGCGACCTCGTCACCTTCGACTCCAGTCTGACCGGAACGACCATTGGTTTGAACACCGAGTTGTTGATCAACAAGAACATCACCGTCGATGGCGACCTGAACAACGACGGCGTGGCCGACATCACTCTCAGTGGCCAATACAAGACCCGTGTCATCGAGGTTGCAGCGGGCAGCACCGTGCAACTTGATGGGCTGGTCATCACCAAAGGCCTGGCCGCCGGAGACGGTGGCAACGGTGGTTTCGCCGCCGCAGATGCCTTGGGTGGTGGCATCCTGAACGCCGGCAACTTGACCCTGAAAAATGTCAGTGTGACCGCCAACGCCGCGTCTGGCGGTGGTGGCGGTGGCGGTGTGACACCGGTTTATGCGGGCGGCGGTGGCGGTGGTGGCGGCGGGGTCGGCGGTTCGGGAGGCGGCTCTGGCGGCAGTGCGCATTCGATCTACGCGGTACCTACCTATGACGGTGGCGTCGGCGGTTCAGGCAGGGGCGGGGCGGGTGGCAGTTATGACAACATCCACCTCAATGGCCGTGGTGGCAATCTTGACGGCAGTGGTGGTGCCGGCAGCATCGCTCCGGCCATAACGGGTTACAGCGTTGGGGGTGCCGGTGGTTCGGCAAGCAATGGCACGATTGCCGTCGGGGGTGGCGGCGGCGGCTCCGGTTTTAACAAGGTCGGTGGCATCGGCGGTTCGGCCGCAGGCGGTATCTACAACTCCGGCACCCTGACCGTCATCGGCAATTCGCATATCAGTGGCAATATTGCTGCCGGTGGCGGCGGTGGTGGCGGTGGCGGGAATGCCGCCTACGGTGGCACTGTGGATAACGGCGGTGCTGCTGGCCAGGGCATCGGCGGGATCTGGAACAAAGGCACGCTGGTAATGACAGCGGCGAATTTCGCGGCCTTGAGCGGCAACGTCGGCGCCAGCGGCACGGCGGGCAGCGCGGCGGGTGGTGGCTTCAGTGGCGGCAGCCCGACAGCCGTCACCAACCTGCGCAACGACAGCATTCTCATCAACGATTACGTCGAACCACCCACTGCCACCATCGTGGTCGCCGACACGGCACTGAGCATCGGCGAGACCTCGCTGGTGACCATTACCTTCAGCGCCGCGGTGACCGGACTCACCAATGCCGACCTGACCATCGCCAACGGCACCCTGAGCACGGTGAGCAGCAGTGACGGCGGCGTCACCTGGACCGCGACGTTCACGCCAAGTGCCTCCATCAGCGACACCACCAACATCATCACCCTGGACAACACCGGCGTACAAACGGTCACAGGCAGCGTAGCGGGCGTCGGCACCACCGACTCCAATAACTATGCCATCGACACCCTGCGTCCGACGGCCACCATTGCCGTGGCCGACACCGCGCTCAAAGCCGGCGAAACGTCGCTGGTGACCATCACCTTCAGCGAGGCCGTGACAGGCTTCACCAATGCCGACCTCACCATTGCCAATGGCACCCTGAGCAATGTCGCCTCCAGCAACGGCGGCATTACCTGGACGGCAACCTTCACGCCGACCGCCAGCATCACTGATACCAGCAACCTGATCACACTGGACAACACCGGCGTCAGTGATGCGGCAGGCAACGCGGGCTCCGGCACGACCGATTCGAACAACTTCGCCATCGACACGCTGCGTCCGACGGCGACCATCGTTGTGGCCGACACTGCGCTGTCTGTGGGTGAAACGTCGTTGGTGACGATCACGTTCAATGAGGCTGTGACTGCATTCACTACCGCCGACCTGACGGTAGCCAACGGCACCGTGACCGGCCTGAGTAGCGGCGACGGCGGCACTACCTGGACGGCAACCTTCACGCCGACCGTCAACATCACCGACACCACCAACGTCATCACACTGGACAACACCGGTGTCGCTGACCTGTCGGGCAACTTCGGCAGCGGCACCACTGATTCGAACAACTACGCCATCGACACCCGGCGCCCGACCGCCACCATCGTGGTGGCCGACAATGCGCTGAAAATCGGCGAAACCTCGCTGGTGACGATCACCTTCAGCGAAGCAGTCAGCGGTTTCACCAACGCCGACCTGACCATTGCCAACGGCACCTTGACCGCGGTGAGCAGCAGCGATGGCGGTATAACCTGGACCGCTACTTTTACCCCTACCGCCAGCATCACCGACACGACCAACCTGATCACCCTGGACAACACTGGCGTCAGCGATCTGGCGGGCAACGCCGGCAGCGGCACCACCGACTCCAACAACTATGCGATCGACACCGTGCGGCCAACGGCAACCATCGTGGTGGCGGACACGGCGCTGAGAATCGGCGAAACCTCGCTGGTGACGATCACCTTCAGTGAAGCAGTCAGCGGATTCACCAACGCCGACCTGACCATCGCCAACGGCACCTTGAGCGCGGTCAGCAGCAGCGACGGCGGGATTACCTGGACCGCGACCTTCACACCTTCCGCGAGCATCAACGACTCGACCAACCTGATCACTCTAAACAACACCGGGGTCAGCGACCTGTCGGGCAACGCCGGCAGCGGCACCACCGATTCCAACAACTACGTCATCGACACGGTGCGTCCGACCGCCACGATTGTACTGGCCGATACAACACTGGCAGCGGGCGAAACCTCGCTGGTAACCATCACCTTCAGTGAAGCGGTCAGCGGTTTCACCAATGCCGACCTGACGATTGCCAACGGCACCTTGAGCGCGGTCAGCAGCAGCGACGGCGGGATTACCTGGACCGCGACCTTCACCCCGACCGTCGGCGTGAATGACTTGAGCAACGTCATCACGTTGGCCAATACCGGTGTGACCGACATCTCTGGCAACACTGGCAGCGGCACCACGAGTTCCGGCAACTACACCATCGATACGGTGCGGCCGACGGCCACCATCGTGGTGGCCGACAATGTGTTGAAAATCGGTGAAACGTCGCTGGTGACCATAACCTTCAGCGAAGCGGTCAGCGGCTTCAGCAACGCCGACCTGAGCATCGCCAACGGCACCTTGAGTGCCGTGAGCAGCAGCGATGGCGGCATCACCTGGACCGCGACCTTTACGCCGAGCAACGCCATCACCGACGCCACCAACCTGATAACCCTGGATAACAGCGGCGTGCAAAACGCCTCGGGCAACGCCGGTAGCGGCACCACCGATTCAAACAACTACGCCATCGACACCGTGCGCCCGACGGCGACCATCGTGGTCACCGACGCTGCTCTGGGCGTGGGCCAGACAACCACGGTCACCATCACGTTCAGCGAAGCAGTGACCGGTTTCACCCTGGCCGATCTGACAGTGAGCAACGGCACGCTCAGCAGCTTGTCCACATCGGACAACATCACCTATACCGCGACATTGACTCCGACGGCGAGCATCACCGACACCAGCAACTTGATTACCCTGGACAATACCGGTGTTGTCGATGGGGCGGGCAACAGCGGTAGCGGCACCACGGACTCGAACAATTACGCCGTCGACAGCCAGCGCCCGACCGCGACCATTGTCATGGCCGACCCGACGCTGAGCGCCGGTGAATCCACGCTGGTGACCATTACCTTCAGTGAGCCGGTGAGCGGTTTCACCAACGCAGACCTGTCCGTGCCCAACGGCACGCTGAGCGTAGTCAGCAGCAGCGACGGCGGCATTACCTGGACCGCGACCTTCACCCCGACCGTCGGCGTGAAGGACTTGAGCAACGTCATCACCCTGAACAATACCGGTATCACCGATGTGGCCGGCAACACCGGCAGCGGCACCACCAATTCCGGCAACTACACCATCGATACGGTGCGGCCGACGGCGACCATCGTGGTGGGCGACAATGCGTTGAAAATCGGTGATACGTCGCTGGTGACCATCACGTTCAGCGAAGCCGTCAGCGGTTTCTCCAATGCCGACCTGACCATCGCCAACGGCACCTTGAGCGCGGTCAGCAGCAGCGACGGCGGCATCACCTGGACCGCGACCTTCACCCCGACCAGCGCCATCACCGACACCAGCAACGTCATCACCCTGGACAACAGCGGTGTGCAAAACGCCTCGGGCAATGCCGGCAGCGGCACCACCGATTCCAACAACTACGCCATCGACACCGTGCGCCCGACGGCCACCATTGTGGTCGCGGACACCGCGCTGAGAATCGGCGAAACCTCGCTGGTGACGATCACCTTCAGTGAAGCGGTCAGCGGTTTCACCAATGCCGACCTGACCATTGCCAACGGTACGCTGAGCACGGTGAGCAGCAGCGACGGCGGCATTACCTGGACTGCAACCTTCACGCCTTCGGCGAGCATCAACGACACGACCAACCTGATCACCCTGGACAATACAGGGGTGACCGATGGGGCCGGCAATACCGGCAGCGGCACCACCGACTCCAACAGCTACGCCATCGACACGGTTCGCCCAACCGCCACGATCGTGCTGGCCGATACGACGCTGAGCGCCGGTGAAACCTCGTTGGTAACCATCACCTTCTCCGAGGCGGTGAGCGGTTTCGACAACGCCGACCTATCCGTTCCCAACGGCACGTTGAGCGCGGTGAGCAGCAGCGACGGCGGCATTACCTGGACCGCGACGTTCACGCCGGACGTTGCGATCAACGACACGACCAACCTGATCATCCTGGACAACAGCGGCGTCACCGATCTGGCAGGCAACACGGGTACCAGTACGACCAACTCCGCCAATTTCACCATCGACACTGTGCTGCCAACGGCCGCCATCGTGGTCGCCGACAACGCCCTGAACGTCGGCGAAACCTCGCTGGTGACCATCACCTTCAGCGAAGCAGTGAACGGTTTCACCAATGCCGACCTGAGCATTGCCAATGGCACCTTGAGTGCGGTGAGCAGCAGCGACGGCGGCATCACCTGGACGGCGATCTTTACACCCACCGCCAACATCACCGACGCCAGTAACCTGATCACCCTGGACAACAGCGGCGTGCAGAACGCCTCCGGCAACGCCGGCAGTGGCAGCACCGATTCCAACAACTACGCCATCGACACCCAGCGCCCGACCGCCACTATCGTGGTCGCCGACACTGCCCTGAACGTCGGCGAAACCTCGCTGGTGACGATCACCTTCAGTGAAGCGGTGAGTGGTTTCAGCAACGCCGACCTGAGCATTGCCAACGGCACCTTGAGCGTGGTGAGCAGCAGCGACGGCGGCATCACCTGGACGGCCACCCTGACACCGTTGGCGGCCATCACCGACACCAGCAACCTCATCCAGCTCGATAACAGCGGTGTTCAGGATGCGGTGGGCAACGCCGGCAGCGGCACCACGGATTCGAACAACTACGCCATCGACAGCCAGCGCCCGACCGCGACCATCGTCATGGCCGACACCGACCTACGACCCGGCGAAACGACCCTGGTGACCATCACCTTCAGCGAAGCGGTCAGCGGTCTGGACAGTTCCGATCTGAGCGTCGCCAACGGCAGCTTGAGCGGGTTGAGCAGCAGCGACGGCGGCGTCACCTGGACGGCGACTTTCACGCCGACCGCCAGCATCACCGACACCACCAACCTCATCACCCTGGACAACACCGGTGTCACCGACGCTGCAGGCAACGCCGGGAGTGGGGTGACCAACTCGGCGAATTACCTGGTGCAAACCACCGTGCCGACCGCCAGCATCGTGATCGCCGACACGGCGCTCAAAGCTGGCGAAACGACCCTGGTAACCATCACCTTCAGCGAGGCAGTCAACGGTTTCAGCAATGCGGACCTGAGCGTCGTCAACGGTACATTGAGCAATGTCAGCAGCAGTGACGGCGGCATCACCTGGACAGCAGCGTTTACGCCAGCCTCGAACGTGACCGACGCCAGCAACCTGATTACGCTCGACAATA
Source organism: Pseudomonas sp. PDM32 (assembly GCF_019219225.1). Taxonomy (NCBI): domain Bacteria; kingdom Pseudomonadati; phylum Pseudomonadota; class Gammaproteobacteria; order Pseudomonadales; family Pseudomonadaceae; genus Pseudomonas; species Pseudomonas sp. PDM32. The sequence continues at coordinate 23,705 of NZ_JAHUWE010000021.1, read as the reverse complement.
GCGGCGTGGCCAATGCGTGGGGCAATACGGGAGCGGGCACCACCGACTCGAATAACTTCGCCATCGATACCGTGCTGCCGACAGCGACCATCGTGGTTGCCGACACCCAGCTCGGCATCGGCGAAACGACCACTGTGACCATTACCTTCAGCGAAGCGGTGAGCGGTTTCGACCTGTCGGACATCAGTGTTGCCAATGGCACGCTGTCGAACCTGAGCAGCAGCGATGGCGGCGTGACCTGGACCGCGACCCTGACGCCGACCGCCAATGTCAGCGATGCAACCAACCTGATCGTGCTCGACACCGGTCGAGTGCAGGACGTTGCCGGCAACTTCGGTGCAATTATCGCCATCTCCAACAACTACGCGCTCGATGCGACCCGGCCGACGGTGACCATCGTGGTGGCCAACCCGAACCTCGGTATCGGCCAGACCACTATGGTGACCTTCACCTTCACCTTCAGCGAGGCGGTCAGCGACTTCGACCTGTCCGACCTGAGCGTGACTAACGGCGAGCTGAGCAATCTCGGCAGCAGCGATGGCGGCAAGACCTGGACGGCGACGTTCACACCGACGGCCAATGTCACCGATCCAAGCAACTTCATCGCCCTGGACACCGGCAACATCACAGATCTGGTGGGCAACACGGGCAACACCGTAGCGGTGTCGAACAATTACACACTCGACAGCGAGCTGCCGACCGCCACCGTGGTAGTCGCCAATCCAGACCTGGGTGTGGGCCAGACCTCGCAGGTGACCATCACCTTCAGCGAAGCGGTCAGCGGTTTTGATTTGTCCGACATCAGTATTGCTAACGGCACCTTGTCCGACCTGAGCAGCAGCGACGGCGGCAAGACCTGGACGGCGATGCTGACACCGACCGCCAACATCAATATCGCCAGCAACGCGATCATCATCAACCGCGCCGGTATCAGCGACATGGCCGGCAACAGTGGCAGCGGCGTGAGCCAGTCCGACAACTTTGTTATCAACACGGTGCCGACCTCATCGGTCGTTGTCGTTTCGCCAGACCCGGCGTTCCGCACCAACACCCCGGTGACGCTGCCCGATGTGCCCAACGTGCCGCTGCAACCGTTTGTTTTCACGCCACCGACGGGCAATCTCGCTTCACCGCTGACTTTCCAGCCGTTGTTCGAACAACGGGTGATCGGCGACGGCATCCGGCCGTTGGGCGATATTTTCATGAACCACGGCGCACTGACCCCGAGTTTCATCGCGCAGGTTTTCAGCAGCGATGACGGCGGTGGCGATGGTTCGGGGCATGGTTTCCTCGGATTCGGTGGTGGCGACGGCGGTGTGTTCAGCACCAGCACGCTGTCGAGCCTGTTTAATCAGGACAGCAGTGCAGAGCGCGATTCGCTGAACGCCTTTGGCAGTCAGTCGATCAAGTCCGGCGATGTTTCCCAAGGCCTGCGCGGGGTATTTGGCGCACCGACCCTGGGTCAGCAATTGCAACAACTCAAAGACAACGAGCAGCAGCAGGTCGACCAATTGGCCGCCGCTCTGAAGCTGGCCGGCATCAGCGAAATGCAGGCCTGATGAAAACTTTCACTTTTGATGCGGCACCCAGGGGCGATGCAAGGATGAAAAAAAGTCATAAGTTGTTCGGCGCCAGCCTGCTGGCACTGGCGATCAGCGGATGCGCAGTCACCAGTGAGCCGATCGAACGCAGTGTCAGTGAGCAGCGGGCCAAAAGTGACCTGCAAGCCATGTACAAGGGGCAGGAGCCTCTTGGCGGCCCGTTGACCCTGCACCAGGCCATGGCCCGTGCGGTGAAGTACAACCTCGAAGGCCGGTTGAAAATCATGGAAGAGGCCCTGGCCAAGCGTCAGCTCGACCTCGCCAGTTTCGACATGCTGCCGCGCATGGCGCTGGATGCCGGATACGTGGGGCGCAACAACGTCAACGCCTCCAGCAGCCAGAGTGTACGCACCGGCACGCAGTCCCTGGAACCTTCGACCTCCCAGGACCGCGACCGTGATGTAGCGGACCTGACCATGGTCTGGAACGTGCTCGATTTTGGTGTCAGCTACATCAGCGCCAAGCAGCAGGGCGACCAGCGCCTGATCGTTCAGGAGCGTCGGCGCAAGGTGATCAACACCATCGTCCAGGACGTGCGTTCGGCGTACTGGCGGGCGATGGCTGCCGAACGCCTGCTCACACAGATCGACAGCCTGATGGCGCGGGTTGAGACCGCGCGCAACAACAGCCAGAGCATGAGCCAGCAGCGCATTGGCGACCCGGTGCAGGCCCTCGGGTATCAGCGCTCGCTGATCGAGGCGACCCGCCAACTGGAAGAGCAGCGCCGTGCGTTGTCACTGGCCAAGACCGAACTGGCAACCCTGATCAACCTGCCGATGGGCACGGAGCTGACCCTGGCGACCGATAACGGTTATGAGATTCCCGAGCTCAAGGTCGACTTGGCCAGTCTCGAACAGGAAGCCTTGACCAGTCGTCCGGAACTGCGCGAACAGGATTATCAGACCCGTATCAGCGCGGCCGAGACCCGCAAGGCCATGTTGCGCCTGCTGCCGGGCCTGGAGTTCTCCGCCGGCGGACATTACGACAGCAACTCGTTCCTGGTGGAGCAAGGCTGGGCCGATTACGGCGTCAAAGTCACCTGGAACCTGTTCAACGTGATCTCGGCTCCGGCGGCGATCGACGTAGCCAAGGCAGGTGAGGAAGTCGCCACGGCGCGCCGTCAGGCGATGTCGATTGCGGTGCTGGCGCAACTGTATGTGGCCAATGCCAACTACCGCGAGGCCTTGCGCCAGTTCAAGACCAATCAGCAATTGTCGGACATCGACGGGCAAATCGTCGGTCAGTTGCGCAACCGTCACCAGGCGGACGGTATCGGCGAGCTTGATCTGATCCAGGGGGAACTCAACACCTTGCAGGCCGATCTGCGTCGTGACCTGTCCTACGCCGACCTGCGTAACGCCTATGGGCAGATTTTCGCCAGTGCCGGTCTCGACCCGCTGCCGGATCAGGTGCAATCGACACAAGTCCAGTCCATCGCCACGGCCCTGGCCAACCGCGAAGCGGCCTGGGCGGCAGGTGATATTACGGTGCCGGTGACGCATGCCCCGGTGCGCTGACGTGAAGGCCCCGACCGCCAGCGTCAGCAGGGCTCAGCGCGAGCGACGCAACGGTCATCGCGGCGCGGCCATCTTGCTGACCGGCCTGCCGGCGGCAGGCAAGTCGACCCTTGCGCAAGCGCTGCACGCCGAGTTGTTTGCCCGCGGACTGCAGAGCGTGGTGCTCGATGGTGACGGGCTGCGGGTGGGGCTCAACCGGGACCTGGGCTTTGGCGACAGCGATCGTCAGGAGAACATCCGCCGCGCCAGCGAACTGGCATCGTTGCTGGTGGAGAACGGACACATCGTGATCCTGGCGATGATCGCGCCCTTGGTGGAGTTGCGTGATGTGTTCGCCCGGCGACTCGGTGACGATTACCGGGAAGTCTGGTGCAGCGCGGCCCTGGCGGTGTGCGAGCAACGTGATCCGAAAGGTCACTATGCCCGTGCCCGACGGGGTGAGTTGGCCGGCTTTACCGGGGTGTCTGCGCCGTATCAGGCGCCGGTCGATGCGGAGCTGGTGCTCGACACCGGGGTACAAACGGTCGAGGCCTGCCTTGATCGACTGCTGACCTGGCTCGCTGAATCCGAAGTGCTGCCCAGGTCCTGACCGATCGGCGCTCAGGGTTTTGGCGACAAGTCAGCCATGCCCTTGAGCAACTCGATCGGCAACGGAAAGACGATGGTCGAGCTCTTGTCGCCGGCAATCGAACTCAGGGTCTGCATGTAGCGCAGTTGCATGGCCCCCGGTTGGCGGCCCAGCATTTCGGCGGCCTGCATGAGTTTTTCCGAGGCCTGCAATTCGCCTTCGGCGTGGATCACCTTGGCGCGCCGTTCCCGTTCGGCTTCGGCCTGCTTGGCAATAGCGCGGACCATCGATTCGTTGAGGTCCACGTGCTTGATCTCGACGTTGGCGACCTTGATGCCCCAGGCGTCGGTCTGGGCGTCGAGTACTTGCTGGATATCCAGGTTCAACCGCTCGCGTTCGGCCAGCAGTTCGTCCAGTTCGTGTTTACCCAGCACCGCCCGCAACGTGGTTTGCGCCAATTGGCTGGTGGCGGCCAGGAAATCCTCGACCTGAATGATGGCTTTCTGCGGATCGAGCACGCGGAAATACAGCACCGCGTTGACCTTGACCGACACGTTGTCGCGGGTGATCACGTCTTGCGGCGGTACGTCCAGCACCACGGTGCGCAAGTCGACTCTGACCATTTGCTGGACCACCGGAATCAGCAGGATCAGGCCGGGGCCCTTGACCTGCCAGAAGCGCCCGAGCTGGAACACCACCCCGCGCTCGTACTCGCGCAGGATGCGGAACGTCGACCCCGCCAGTGCGATGAGCAACAGCAGCAGCGCGACAAGACCCAATTGCAAACCCATGACTATTCTCCGCCCGGCGCCGCGTCAGCCGCGGCCACTTGCAGCAGCAAGCCCTTGCGCCCCACCACCCGCACCCGTTGCCCGGGTTGCAGCGGCGTTGCGCTGAGTACCTGCCATTGTTCTCCTTGCAGATGCACCCAGCCGCCATAGGCGTTGCCGGCCTGCAATGACGTCACTGCCGTCACGCTGCCAAGCAGCCCGGCATCACCGCTGACGGTGTGGCGGGGTCGGGTTTTCAAGGCGTGAATCACCAGGTAGATCAGTAGCAGCGCACTGACCACTGCCAGGCCGATCATCAACGGCACGGGCACTTCGGTGTTGGACAGGATCACCGCGCCGATCACGAACATCACGATGCCGCCCAGGCCGATCACGCCGTAATTGGGCAGGGCCGCCTCGGCGATCAGGAATGCGATGCCGAAGGTGATCAGCCAGATCCCCACGGGATTGGGCACCAGCAACACCACCGTGTCGGCAGCGCAGGCCGATCCGCTCAACGCCAACAGCAACGCAACCGCACAACAACGCGTGTTCACCTGACCCTCCGGGAGAGTCGTGGAGTGGCTCTGAGTACAGTTTAGTTGAGCCTCGGCCTGTATGAATTTTGCTCAATTGTCGTCGTCGGCCGATGGGCGGATTTCCCGCCGGATCACGCCGGCGGGCCTAGACTTTTACTACGCAAGCAACGCTTTAACCATCGTCTGCCAGCGATCACGGCGGACACCGAGGTGCATCATGCGTATGGCAAGAACCGTGCAGCGAAGCCTGGAAAAGGCTCAATGCGAATATGACATCGTCAGCCACCCCCACTCGGCCAGCAGCCTCGAAACGGCACGGGTCGCCGGTATTCCTGCCGAACGGGTGGCCAAATCGGTGATCCTCGACGATCACCATGGGCACTATCTGATGGCCGTGCTGCCCGCCAGCCGTCACCTTGACCTGAGCAAGGTCCGCAGCAGCGGTGAGTGGCAGGTTTCCCGGGAAAGCAACCTGGCGCACCTGTTCGACGATTGCGAACGCGGTGCCGTACCGGCGCTGGGTGAGTCCTATGGATTGGAAGTGGTGATCGACCCGCTGCTGACCCGGCAGAAAGACATCTATCTGGAGGCCGGCAACCACGTCAACCTGGTGCGTATGGACATGCCCGAGTTCCTGAAAATGGTGCCGCATGCGGAGGTGCGGGAGTTGAGTCATTGAGTTTTGTTTCGTCAATGCTGACGTCTTCGCGGGCAAGCCCGCTCCCACAGGGTTTGGTGTCAATCACAAAACCTGTGGGAGCGGGCTTGCCCGCGATTGACCGCGCAGCGGTCCCCCTAAATTGATCCCCAGGAGTTCAACATGGAAAGCCCGACCCACAACCTGCCATCCCTGTTCAAACAACTCGGTCTGCCGGACGACGCCGAAAGCATCGATAAATTCATCGCCACCCATTCACCGCTCAAACCGGAACTGCACCTTGCGGATGCATTTTTCTGGAGCCCGAGCCAGGCGGAGCTTCTGCGAGACGAGATTCTCGATGACGCGGATTGGGCGGAGGTGGTGGATCAACTGGATGTGATGTTGAGGAAGGGGCGGGGGGTGTGAACCGTCATCGTCCGGGCGGCCACTGTCGAGAGGTATGGACCAGGGCGAGTATCCAGATGGCGTCCAGCCCCTGTTCATAAACAATGCGGTAACTCTGATGTGGAATCAGCTCGCGAGTGCCTGAAATGATCCCGGCAGGGCCACTTTCCGGGTATTGGGCAAGCCGGAATAGTGCATCGCTGAACCGGTTGTCCATGTCGATGGCTGCCTTCGGGTTAACGGCATGCAGGTAATCCCAAATGTCTGCACGGTCCTGTGCTGCGTCTTTCGTCCATATTATTTTCATTCTTGTCGCTCGGCCCGCCTGCGCCTGGCAGCGAACTCTGCCTCGATTTCTTCATTTGTCAGCCCGTCGCCGGCGCGCATCGAAGCGCGTGCGGTGTCGACCTTGCGCTGCAGGAATGCTTCGTACTCGCGAGCCTCCCGTTGGGTTTGAACAAACTGACGCATCATTTCCCGGACGATTTGCGAGGCGGGGCGATGAGCGGCGTCTGCCTCTGCCATGAACTGTTCACGCAATTCAGACTCAAGTTTCATTGTAAAAACGGCTTGTTTCGACATGGCTGCCTTCTCGGTTGTCGTAATGACAAAGTATATACATCTTCAGTACGTTGGCTGGTTCACCTCTATGGCTTCACGACGGATGGCAGCCAATATGTTTCAAAACTTGACGGAAAATCCTCTCCAATGCAATATTGATAGTTAGCAAACTAACAGTGTGTGTTTTCCCTCGTGCCGAACAACCTCGACGTTCTCCAGATGAACATCAGCAGCGCCATGGTGGTGGCCGCCAGGCATTGGCGCAAAATCTGCCAGACCACGCTGGTCAACTATGGCATCTCCGAAGCCTGCGCCGTTCCGCTGTTGATGATCGGGCGCCTGGGCGAGGGCGTGCGTCAGGTGACGGTGGCGCAAGCCGCAGGGATGGAGAGTCCATCGCTGGTGCGCCTGCTGGATCAACTGTGCCATTCCGGTTACGTCTGCCGGACCGAAGATGCGCAGGACCGTCGCGCCAAATGCCTGAGCCTGACCGAAACCGGCCGGGAGCTGGTGCAGGCGGTCGAAGTGGAGCTGGTGCGCTTGCGCCAGGAGGTCCTGGAAGGCATTGACCAGAGTGATCTGGAAGCTACGCTGCGGGTACTGAGAGCTTTTGAAGCGGCCACGCCGCCATCGGTGGCCAACTCTTGAACGGATTTTTCGCAGGCATGCCCCCGGCGCGAGACTGGTTCTACGGGGTTCGCACCTTTGCCGCATCGATGATCGCGCTGTACATCGCCCTGCTCATGCAAATGCCGCGTCCGTACTGGGCGATGGCCACGGTGTACATCGTTTCCAGCCCGTTTCTCGGCCCTACCAGTTCCAAGGCGTTGTACCGGGCAGTCGGCACCTTTATCGGCGCGGCGGCGGCGGTTCTGTTCGTGCCGATGTTCGTGCAGAGCCCCTACGTGTTGGTGGTGGTGATTGCACTGTGGACCGGCACGCTGCTGTTTCTGTCCCTGCATTTGCGCACCGCGAACAACTACGCCTTGATGCTCGCCGGCTACACCTTGCCGTTGATCGCCCTGCCGGTGGTGAACAACCCGCTGGGGGTGTGGGACGTGGCCGAGGCGCGGACCGAAGAAATCTTTCTGGGCATCGTCGTAGCGGCGGTGGTCGGTGCCATGTTCTGGCCGCGACGCCTGGCGCCGGTGTTCAATGATTCGGTGAGCAAATGGTTTACCGATGCATCGACCTACAGCCTGCGCTTCCTCAGTCGTAACGTGCAGCCGGAAGAAGTCAGCGCGTTGCGCGCATCGATGGTCGCCACCTTCAACTCCCTGGAGTTGATGATCGGTCAGTTACCCCACGAAGGATCGCGTCCGCAGACGGTGCGCAATACCAAGGAGTTGCGTGGGCGGATGATTCACCTGCTGCCGGTAGTCGACGCTCTCGACGACGCGCTTTATGCCCTGGAACGACGTACGCCCGAGCTTGTGGACAAGTTCGCGCCGTTGCTGACGGCCACCACCGAATGGCTCGAGCACAAGGATGCCGACCTCGACCGTTGGCAAGCACTCAAGGATCAACTGGAAGCCCTGCAACCCGCCCCCGAAGCGCTGGATGACCGCAAGCAGCTGCTGTTCTCCAATGCGATTTATCGTCTCGGCGAGTGGATCGATTTGTGGCAGGACTGCCGCAGCCTGCAGTACGCCATCCAGTGCGAAAGCCAGGACAGCTGGCGCGCAGTGTATCGGCACTGGCGGCTGGGGCGGCTGTCCCCGTTTCTGGATCGCGGCCTGATGTTGTATTCCGCGGCTTCCACCGTCACCGCGATTATCGTGGCCTCGGTGTTGTGGATTCTGCTCGGCTGGACCGATGGCGGCAGCGCCGTGATCCTGGCGGCTGTGGCGTGCAGCTTCTTCGCCTCGATGGACGACCCGGCGCCGCAGATTTACCGGTTCTTTTTCTGGACGGCGATGTCGGTGGTGTTCGCCAGCCTTTATCTGTTTCTGGTGCTGCCCAACCTGCATGACTTTCCGATGCTGGTGCTGGCGTTTGCCGTGCCGTTCATTTGTGTCGGCACCCTGACGGTCAAGCCGCAGTTTTACCTGGGCATGCTGCTGACCCTGGTCAACACCTCGTCCTTCATCAGCATTCAGGGTGCCTACGACGCCGACTTCCTCAGTTTCGCCAACTCCAACCTGGCCGGTCCCATGGGGCTGCTGTTCGCGTTCATCTGGACCCTGATCGCCCGGCCGTTCGGGGCCGAGCTGGCGGCCAAGCGCCTGACCCGTTTCAGCTGGCGTGACATTGTCGGCCTCTCCGAGCCGGCCACGTTGTCCGAACATCGGCTGTTGGGCATAAAGATGCTCGATCGGCTGATGCAGCACCTGCCGCGCCTGGCCATGACCGGCCAGGACTCCGGCGTGGCCCTGCGGGAAGTGCGGGTGGCATTGAATCTACTGGACCTGCTCGCCCATACGCCGCGGGTCCTCGGTGTGCCGCAGGTGCTGCTGCGCCAGGTGGTGGCCGAGGTTGGCGAGTACTTCAAGGCCTGTCTCAAGGCCGGTGAGCGCTTGCCGGCACCGAGCCCGCTGCTGATGACCCTCGACCGCACGCGTCGTGCCCTCAGCGGTGCCGGCGATGACGAAACCCGCCGGCATTTGCTGCACGCCCTGAGCGGCCTGCGCCTGGCATTGCTGCCCGGTGTCGAATTCGTCGGTGCCGCCGAACCCGAAGAACCGCTTCCCCATGGCATTGATGGAGCGCCTTTATGATCGGTGATCTGGATGTCAGCGGGGTGTTTCTGCCCACGCTGCTGGTGCTGATGGGCATTACCTATGTGTTGTACCTGTTGGTGCACGGGGTGCTGACGCGCCTGCACTTTTACCGTCTGGTCTGGCACCGGGCATTGTTCAACGTGGCCCTCTACGCCCTGCTGCTTGGCGCCGTGGACTCACTCAGTCGATACCTGATGACATGAAAAAACCCTTTCTAACCCTTGGTCGCGTGGTGCTGACCCTGCTGATCGTGAGCTTCGCCGTGGTCGTGGTCTGGCGCATGGTGATGTATTACATGTTCGCGCCCTGGACCCGCGATGGGCACATCCGTGCCGACATCGTGCAAATCGCGCCGGATGTTTCCGGGTTGATCCAGCAAGTGGAGGTGCGCGACAACCAGTTGGTCAAGCGCGGCCAGGTGCTGTTCAGCATCGATCCGGACCGCTTCAAGCTGGCACTGCGCCAAGCGAAAGCGGCTGTCGCCGACCGCGAAGAAACCCTGGCCCAGGCCCAGCGTGAGGCCAAGCGAAACAAAGGCCTCGGTAACCTGGTGCCGGCTGAGCAACTGGAAGAAAGCCAGTCGAAAGTGGCCCGCGCCCAAGTGGCCTTGATGGAAGCCCAGGTGGCGGTGGACAGCGCGCAGCTGAACCTCGACCGCTCGGTGATCCGCAGCCCGGTGGACGGCTACGTCAACGACCGTGCGCCACGGGCCCAGGAGTTCGTCAGCGCCGGGCGTCCGGTGTTGTCGGTGGTCGACAGTAATTCGTTTCACATCGACGGCTATTTCGAAGAAACCAAACTGAACGGCATCCATATCGGCCAGAGCGTCGACATCCGGGTGATCGGCGATAATGCGCGCTTGCGCGGGCACGTAGAGAGCATCGTTGCCGGTATCGAAGACCGCGACCGCACCAGCGGCAACAACCTGCTGCCCAACGTCAACCCGGCCTTCAGTTGGGTGCGCCTGGCCCAGCGGATTCCGGTGCGCATCGCCTTCGATGACGTGCCGGCGGATTTCCGCATGATCGCCGGGCGCACCGCCACGGTATCGATCATCGACGATCAGCAACGGGAGCCGGCGCAATGAGCAAGGCCTCGGGTTTGGCGGTCGCCGGTTTGGGTTTGCTGCTGTCGGCGTGTCAGATGGTCGGGCCGGATTATCACTTGCCCGAAGAGGCGGCTGTCCATCGTCCAGATATCCAGGGCGATCTGGCGGTCGATGGCAAAACGGTGGTGTCCGCACCGGTGCCAGCCGATTGGTGGCGCCTGTACAAGGACCCGCGACTCGACCAGCTGGTACAGCAGGCCATGGCCTCCAACACCGATTTGCGCGTGGCGGCAGCCAGCCTGTCGCGGTCTCGCGCTCAGGTGGATGAGGCTGAAGCGGCGGGCGGCTGGAGCGGCGGCGTGCAGATGGGCGCCCAGCGCTTGCAGGAGTCCGGCCAGGCGTTCCTGCTACCGGAAAAAGTGCCGGTGGCCAACATTGGCGACATCGGCATCAGCGCGTCCTACCAGTTCGACCTGTTCGGGACCTTGCAACGCGGTATCGAAGCGGCCAAGGCCAATGCCGATGCGACGCAGGCCGCCGCCGATACGGCACGCATCACCGTGGTGGCCGACGTGGTACGGGCCTACACCCAGGTGTGCGCGGCCAATGAAGAGCGGGAAATCGCCCAGCACTCCCTCGACCTGCAAGCGCAAAGCACCACACTGATCCAGCGCCTGCGCGATGCTGGGCGTGGCGATGAAACCCAGGTCACCCGCTCGCAAACCCAATTCAAATCCCTGCGCGCTGACATGCCGCGCTATGAGGCCTCACGTCAGTCCGGGCTGTATCGCCTGTCGATGTTGCTGGCCAAGCCGGTGGATCAACTGCCGGCCGGCACCGTCACCTGCGACGAGCTGCCGAAAATCGCGCAATTGGTCCCGGTGGGCGATGGCGCCGCGTTGCTCAAGCGTCGCCCCGATGTGCGGCAGGCCGAGCGGCGGCTGGCGGCTGCGACGGCCGGTATCGGTGTCGCCACGGGTGAGCTGTACCCGAATATCAGTATCGGCGCGACCATCGGTACCGTCGGTATCCTCGACGATCTCGGCGACCCGTCGACCAACCGCTGGGGCTTCGGCCCGTCGCTGACCTGGAAGGTGCCGACCAACGGCGCCCGGGCGCGCATCCGCGAAGCCGAAGCGGTGACCCAGGCGACGCTGGCGCATTTCGATGGGGTGGTGCTCAACGCGATTCGTGAAACCCAGACCAGCCTTGCCCAATACACGGCCTTGCTGCAACGCCGCGACGCCCTGGCCGATGCCGAGCAATCGGCAAAACTGGCGGCTGAACAGACCCATCGCTTCTTCCAGGCCGGCCGCGAATCATTCCTGGCGGACCTGCAAGCGACCCGCACCTACACGGATGTCACGGCGCAATTGGCCGCTGCCAACACCCAGGTTGCCGCCAGCCAGATCGATTTGTTCCTGGCGTTGGGCGGCGGATGGGAAAGCGGACGAACGCAAGCGTCGAACTCCGGCAAACCCTGAGGCCGTTGCTATGCTTTGAAGTGTTGGAAGGGCGCCTCGTGCAAAGCGCCCTTTCTTCGCACAAGGCTCGCGCAGGTCAGGGGGAAACCAACAATGAAAAACCCTTATGCTCTCGGCTTCTGGTGCGCCATCGTGGCGTTGGTGCTGCTGTCGGCCACCTATTTCTACGGCGTCATGCTGGCCCACCAGATCGACAAGGCTCTGGCGTTCCTCGACAGTGCCGTCGCGTTGATAGCCGTGATGTCCGTTGCGGTGGTGGCCTGGGCGTCGGTCCAGAATCAGCGCATCAAAAAAAGACAACTCGAACAAGGCAAGACCCTGGTCCTGATCTGGGATACCAAGGTGGCGTTGCGTCGTGTCGAAACGGTGTTCGACCGTTATTTCTGGGGCAGTTACTGGCAACCGGGGCGCACGTTTCAGGAAGTCATGGGCGAATTGACCGGCACGCCGCTGGAAAAAAGCCTCGAAACCCTGAAAAAACAATGCCTGGCGCTGGACCGGCAGGTGGCTGACGACGGTCGGCACTGGCTCAGCAATGCCCGGGAGCTAGCCGATGTCGCTACGGCCATGGCCCGTGAACGCTATCAACTGGACGTCTGCGACCCACGCGCGGAAGTGACGGGCGGAGCGGTGATCAACCGCGACTTCGAAGTGCTGGTGTACACCTGGACGGCGCGGCTTAAAAGCTTTGATCATCAACTGGACGAGATCGAAGTCCAATACTCCTGATTTTGTGTTGGCTGTTCTGACGCCTTCGCGAGCAAGCCCGCTCCCACATTGGAATGCATTCCCCTGTGGGAGCGGGCTTGCTCGCGAAGGCGATTGAATGCACAGCGAAAATTTCGAACCCTGCGCCCCCCCAAGACACTCTTTCACCTTTAATCATTGGGCCGTTCGTCGCGCCTGATGCTAATCTGCATTCCACTTTCAGCGCAGTCGAGCCGCAACCCGTCATGGGTTCAGGGAAGACGACCACACTTTCAACAACGGACATTGAACGGGTCATACATGAACAAATCAGCAGGCGTGCTACTGGGAATTGTTGTCGCAATCGGTGCCATCAGCGCAGGCGGAGCCTGGTTCACCGGCACCAAACTCGAAGGTGTGTTGAACACCTCGATTGCCGATGCCAACAAGGAGCTGCAAGCAGCCATGGTCGGTTCCAACGGCACGGCGTCGCTGGAGCTGGTATCGCTGGAGCGTCATGTATTCAGCAGCACCGCGCACTATCGTCTCAAGGGCGAAGGTGAAATGTTCGGCGAAGCGCCGGCCGAGTTGCTGTTTGTCGATCACATCGAACACGGCCCGTTGCCGTTCTCGCGGCTGATGTCGCTGAAGTGGCTGCCAGTCCTGGCGACCAGTCACTACGAACTGGAAAAGACCCCGCTCACCGAGAAGTGGTTTGCCGCCGCCAAGGACAAATCTCCACTGACCGGCGTGGTCAACATCGGCTATGACAATGCCACCAATGGCACCTTCGAGTTGCAGCCGCTGGAAATGGCGCTGGATGACAAGTCGAGCATGAAATTCTCTGGCCTGAGCATGGACGTCGATGCCAGCGCCAAGGCGCAGAAGGTCAAGGCCAACGGCTACATGGACAGCCTGAAAGTGACCACCGTTTCCGAAGACCAGGCACCGGTTCAGGTTGAGTTGAACGGCCTGACCCTGGCCAGCAACCTGACCAAAAGTACCTACGGTTTCTATGTCGGCGAGAACGTCCTTGAACTGGCCAGCGGCAAATCGACTTTTGGCGTCAAGCAGTCGGTGCTGGACTTCAAGAAATTCGAGATGAAAAACCTGACGGAAGAAAAGGGCAGCAACGCGTCCGGGCGTGCCGATTACAAAGTTGGCGAAGTGTCCCTGAACGGCAAGGCCATCGGCTCCGGTGCGCTGGTCATGAGCGTGAAGAACCTCGACATTCCGGCCACGATGTCGTTGATGCAGGTCTACCAGAGCAAACTGCAGCCGTATGAGCGTGAGGCGGCCGAAGCGACGGCAGCGGGCCTGCCGGCACCGGAGCTGAAACTGACCGAAGCCGAAGAAGCGCTGCTCAAGTCCAGCCTGGAAAAACTGCTGGCTGCCGGGCCGCAAGTGGCCCTGGAAAACCTGTCGTTCAACACCGCCAATGGCGAGAGCCGCGCCAACATGGTGCTCGACCTGACCAAGCCACAAGCCATCGATCTGCCGACCGATCAGTTGGTCAGGCAGTTGATCGCATTGCTGGACTTCAAACTGCTAGTGTCCAAACCCATGCTGGTCGACGTGCTCACCGTGCAATCGCAAATTGACGGTCAGACCGACGCCAAGCTGATTGCCGATCAGGCCACTGCAACCGCAGACATGTTCAGCAGCATGGCGGTCGGCAGCCAACTGGCAAAACTGGACGGCAACAACATCGTCACCAACTTGCGTTACGCCAACAATCAGGTGGACTTCAACGGCCAGAAAATGACCGTCGAAGAGTTTGCCGGTTTTGTCATGAGCAAGTTTGCGGATACTGGCGCCACCGAATAACGGCGGCCGTTTACCCGGAAACGCCCGGCCTCTGCATCGCGCAGGTGCCGGGCGTTTTGCTGTCCCTAGGGGGTGTCACGGATCAGGCGCCATGCCTCTTCCCAGGGCAAGGGTTGTTTCATCCGCTCGGCAAGCATTGCCATGGCCCGGTCCATCTCGCAGGCTAGCGCTGCGGACACCACACCATTTTTTCCGAACAGGCCTATGAAGGGCGGATCGTAAGGGTCGCCCTTGAACTCGACTTCATCCCAGCCCTCGGCGTGCCCGAGGTAGTCGTAGGTCTTGCCGAAATGCCAGGTCCAGAAAAACGGCACGTCGAGGTAATGCTCGTCCCCGCCCAGCATATTGGCCGCTGCGATCCGCGCCTGCTGTTGGGCCAGTCGCCAGTGTTCGATGCGCACGTATTGGTTGTTCAGCGGGAAGGTGGCGATATCGCCAGCCGCCCAGAGGCTGTCGGCCACGCGCATTGCGCCGTCGACACGCAGCGACTGATCCTGCTCTTTCGTCAGCCCGGTGAAGGCGGCGGTGGCTGGTGTGACGCCAATGCCGACCAGAACCAGATCGGCCGCCAGGCGTTGGCCGTTGTCCAGGCGCACGGCTTCGACCTTGTCCGTTCCTTCGATCTGCGCCGCATTGCCCTGGGTATGAAACATCACGCCATGGGCTTCATGTCGCGCGCGAATGGCCTTGCCGACCGTTTCGCCGAACTGTTTGGCAAAAGGCACTGCGTGGCGGGCCAGCACAGTCACGTCCAGGCCAAGCTGGCGCAGGGACGAGGCGGACTCCATGGCAATGAAACTGTCGCCGATGATCACCACCCGTTGGCCGGCGCTGGCGCTGTGCAGAATCTGCTGTGCATGGGCTCTGGAGCGTAAAACGAACACCTGCGGCAAGTCGGCGCCGGGCAGCGTCAACAGCTTGGGTATGCCGCCGGTGGCCAGCAGCGCGGCGTCGTAGGTCAGTGATTGGCCGTCAGTCAGCCGCAGTGTGCGGTTTGATGCGTCCAGGCTGGCGACTTCGCCCTGCAGGCGCTCGATCCGCTGCTCCCGGTAAAACGCCTCGTCGCGCAGCGGCGGGACTTCCTGCGGCGGCATTTCCCCGGCGATCACGTATTTGCTCAGCGCGGTGCGGTCGTATCCGGCATCGGCTTCGCGGTCGATCAACAGCACCCGGCCACCGAAACCTTTCTCGCGCAACGCCGCCGCTGCTGCCGTGCCTGCCGCGCCAGCGCCGATAATGATGAAGGTTCGTGGATCGTCGGCCGGTGGCGTGTGGGCGTCCGATAATGGCTGGTCGCCGACCCAGATTTCGCCGTCACGGATTTCGAGGGGATAGCGCTTGAGACTGTCCAGGGCTGGTGGTTCGCACAGGCCGCCATCCTCGATCCTAAACTGCGCCTTGTGCCACGGACAGGTCAGGCGTCCGTTGCATACCGCACCGTCAGCCAGCGGGGCGCCGGCATGCGGGCACTCGGCCTGATAAGCGCGAAGTTGCTCACCGGCCCGCAACAGGAGAATCTTGCTGCCCTGGACTTGCACTTCCAGACCCCGGTCTTCGGGCACATTGGTGACACGCGCAACGCGATGCAGAGTCATGATTGCTCTCCAGACAGACGTTTACTTATGAGTCTGGTGCTTATCGCGAGGTTCAGCCAATTCCCCCCTGCCACGGCGTGAACGGTCCGGCTATAGTTTGCACGCCGACGACGGCCCAACACGCACAAGGTGCTCCGGTATGACCCGATTGACCTCAATCAACGCTTGGCTCGCAGCCGCCGCTGTCGCCCTTTGCGTGCAGTTCCCGGCGCAGGCCCAGGAACGCTTCACCCTGAACATTCCCGGAGTTTCCGATGACCGTCTGTTCACCTCGGCCGCTGCGAGCGATTCCGCGGGCTGTGGCGGACACAACATTTCCCCGGCATTGAACTGGAACGCCGGCCCGGCTGCCACCCAAAGCTACGCCATCGTCATGCACGACCCGGACGGCCAGAAAGGCCAGGGCATCGATCAGTGGGTGCATTACGGCATCAAGGCCGGCACCCACCAGATCCCGGCCGGTGCCGGAAGCAAACCCGGCCTCGAGGGCGTTGGCGGTACCAACAGCCAAAACACCATCGGCTACATCGGCCCTTGCCCGCCTGTTGGCGACAGCGCGCACCACTACATCATCCAGATCTACGCCCTGGACCTGGCCCCGGACGCTTTGCCCGCCGGCCTGACCCGTGCGCAGCTGCTGGAAAAAATCAAAGGCCACGTCCTGAGAAACAGCAGCGTGGTACGGCGCTATCACCGCTAAAGGCTGATTTGCAGCAAACTGAAGTGCGCAGCATGGCTGGGATTTGGCATCCACCCCCGAAAGCGCGCACTATCAGGCTATAGCCGATGCGTTGGAGGATGCCGTGGCAAAAAAAATCGACCGCATCGCCCAAATGCTCAACTGCCCGCAAAAGGGTGAAGAACTACGGCGAGCGATTACCGAGAGTCGCAAGGATTTTCTGCTGAACCAGCCGGAAGAGGATGTTGTTGAAGGCGACGACCTTGAAGAGGAGTTCTTTGAGGACGACGAGAATGATGACGATGAGTACGACGAGTTTGATTGGACGACAGAATGAAAAAACCGCCTTGGCGGTTTTTTTGCTTTGCGAAGCGGTCAACCTCCCGAATCTCCTCGGTGTTTTCGTTTGATCTTCGACGTTTCCTTCAAGATGCTGTAACCCGAACAAGGACTGCAACGGTTAGTTCAAGGTTATTGCTCTTGGGTTGTAATCACTGCTGTTTCACGGTGAAACAGGGAGGCCGGGTACTGAAGTCTGATTTCCCTGTCGTTGATGTGCTTTGTCACAATCTTTTTAATTCTTGCTTGATCCGAAAAGACGCCAGCTGTCAGGCCTCCCAAGCCTGGAGGCGTGAGCGTCACTCCAGCCAATTACGCAATTTTTTTCAGTTCTTCGGTTCCAGTAGATGCCCGATGGTACTGATGGCATTCAGACCGGCCCGCAGTCGCGTCGACGGAATTCTCCAGGTACCCAAGCCCCTCAAACATCAGGCTTCCACGCAAGTTCCGACGGCCATTGTTTCCGTGCAACCCATGTGAATGAGGGGCGGGGCGACGTTTCAGACAAACTCAAAAAAGAAATGAATCTAAACATTTCGATTTTTCGGTGATGCCAATATGATATCGCCCGTAGTTCCCAGCAGACATCGTCGAAAAAAGCGTGATGAACAATCAATGGGATACCTACCGGGCAAGCTGATGGCCAACAAAAATGTTGGCTGGCCAATGCCTGACCTAATTGCGAAGGAACGATTGAATATGACTTTGAAACAGGGGTTTCTCAGGCCAACTGCTCTCGCCGTGGCGATTTCGATGGGGGTCGCGGGCTGCTCCACAATTGATCATCAGTTGGGTCAGTCATCAGGGGCAACAGCCTGCGCAGTGGGCGGCGCTGTTGGCGCGGTAGCAGGTGCGTTGGTTGCCGTTGCCACTAAGGGTAAACCGGAAGTCGGTGCTCTTGCTGGCGCCGGTATTGGTTGCGGCATAACAATGCTCTACCAAAGTCGAGTCAAACGTCTCCAGGCTATTGCTCAGGCTGAGCACATGGACATGGATGTCAAAGAGATCGTTACCAATACCGTCGCCGGTGGTGTTTCTGAAGGGGCCACGGTGGGTATTGAGGCGCAGGCACGTGATTCGACGATGTTTGCCCCGGCCTCTGCCGAGTTGACCCCGGAAGGCGTACGTCAACTGCGTAAAGTCGCCGAAACCATGGCAGAAGCTCAAAAAGCCCAGTCGGCAAAGCCCGCGCAATTTAATCAGCAAGCGCCTGCGGGTGACATGAAAATTCTGGTCGTAGGCCACACAGACTCCACCGGTGAAGCACAATTCAACCAAAGTCTGTCTGAAAAACGTGCGCGCGCTGTCGGCAATATTCTGGCCGAAGCTGGCATCAAACCCACTGATATCTATTACCAAGGCGCTGGATCTTCACGTCCTGTCGCGGATAACAGCACGGTAGCGGGGCGGGCAAAAAACCGTCGCGTCGAGATGTCGCAGATCGATAGCCAGAAGTTGTTGGTCGAACGGGTTCGCAGTGAACGCAACAACACCAAGTACCTTGAATACGGTACTCGCACGCAGTCTGCAACGGCGCCTGCCGTCGCCGTGAGGACCTCAAAAATTGCGACCTCGCCTGCTGTCGCTCAAGTACCAATGGCCGCTGCAAAGGCGAAAACCAAAAAACCGGTTTCCCCATCAATTTCGCAGGAAAGTGCCTCTTCGCAGGAGAGCTCGTCTGCACCCTCGCCGTTGGCAATTATCGGCAAGGGTGGCATCGACTTTGGCGGCCACGCGGTGACCAATGGCAACTCGGCTCTTGCGCAGTCCATCGTGCCCAAGAAGTCTATGTTCTCGCTGATTTCCAGCGCCTATGCATCCGCCCCTGTCGGATCTTGCATCGCCGATATGCCACGTACCGAAGGCGAAGTCATGAACCTGGGCACTGGCAAGTCGATTGATGACGTCGATACCAGCGACTTCCTGCCGGGCATGAACGGGCGTCCGTGGGCTCAGTTGGTCAATGGTCACCTTGCGAGTATTGGTCCGGTGTCGATCCTGAAGGCGGATTCGACCTTGGCCGAGCAACCATTCATGTCCTTCAAGTCCAACTACAAGACCGCTAAAGAGAAGCAGATCAGTCGAGTTCTGGCATCTGCAAATACTTATGACGGTGAAACCCAGGTTCTGTATCGAGTCTTCTCGGTCGACGCGAAAAGCTCGCCGGTATCGTGCATGGACATCGTGTTCGACAAACGCACGGGTCAAGCATCGGGTGGCGAAATCTACTACCCCAAAGGTGGCACCGCTTTCGTTGCTGCATTCGATCCTAGCCGTCAGTAATTCTCCAAGGAAGACAACATGCTCGAGACCATAAAAACAATCATGACGGCCTATTGGTACATCGTTGTACCCATTATCACGACCCTGATAATGATGATTCCCGTAGTGATCTATTGGGAAAAGGTCCGTTATGGATTGATGATCACCCGCCATCGCTTTCCTTTGATCGGGACAATCAGCTATTGGGTAAAAAACCCTGGCAAGCAGGACAGTCAGACTCACTTCCTGAAATCGGAAACGGAGCTTTGCGGTGCCTACCATCACTACTACCTAAAGCATTCCAAAGACGGCACGTTCTACAAAAAGGCTGAAGACTACCTTCTCAAGGTCAATGAGGATGGTCGTAAGGAAAAAGGGCTGCTGCTTTGGGCATTGATCCTGACCTTGATGGTGGTTGAGGCCTCGGCCTTCGGTTACGCGCTGGCTCCGTACGTGCTGGCCATGGCTACTCCAAATACCGCGATGATTACGGCCTGGGGTATTGGCCTGGTCATTTCGGTTGTTGGTTTGTACCTGTCCGAGAAGAGTGGTCACCAGCTATATACCAACCACAAGATCAATCAGGTAATGGCCTACAGCTCGATGCGCGAAAGCGGATCGGCCGGTGACTTCATCCGCAAGGATCGCCTGAATATAGACAAAACCTTTGAAGATGATGACCGCCCGGCCTACCAACAGCTGCTGAACCGCATCAAGGTAGGAGGGGACACGGCCAAGCCGAGCAAGTCCTTCAACTACTTGATCATCTACTCGGTGTTCATTGTGGGGCTTGCCATAGCTGCCTTTGCCGTGCGGACCGAGACGCTGAAGGCGACCGAAGCCGAGCTGGTCGCGAACCCGATGACCTCCATGTCCATGGAGCAGGCATCGCCAGATGCAGAAAGCTTTGATCTGGGCGATGACATGAAGGCAGTAAAACAGGCTTCCGTATCGAAAAGTGCACAAGACCAGATCGACTCGATGCACCGCGCTTCGATGATCACCTTCGCCGTATTGAGCGCCTTGTTCTGCTTCATTCAGTTCACATCGACGATCATGGCCTACTCCCGCGGTTTTGCCGGTAGTCATTCGAGCGAAGCCTGGAAGGCCACGAAAGGCTTTGCCAACGCCGATGAGTTTGTCTCTCATCACGAAACAATTGCTCGATCCATCGCTGTGGATGCTCAGCGCGCCCTTGGCAACCTGCAAGCGCTACTGAGTGCGCAATTTCATATTTCTGGTGACGATAACAACCAGAAAGAAACGAATAAGCATGAGCGCACCTTTGAACGTTTCCTCGCCATCAAACACGCCGAGAAGATGGCTAAAGACCAGCGGGATGTATTGAGCGGCATTCTGGATAATCTCAACAAGCAGTCTGCGGATTTCGCCAGAAAGGGTGATCAGGCTGGTTCCGATCTCGCAATGGCCAAAGCTGCCGAAATTCGCGCTCGAATCAACAGCCTCAACGGCACCGAAACGGTTGTTGCAGCTGCACAGGCCGTAGTGCCTGTCAGAACTGAATCACCCCATCATGAAGTACTGGCTGCCACGGTTGTTGTCGCTCCTGTCGAGCCGGTTGCTGCCGTTGCGCAAGCTGGTTTCGATCCGCATGCGTGGGGCAACCTGATGGGTTTTGAAGAAGACGATCTGGAATATGTAGCGGGGAAGAAAGGTGTTGATATCGCCCTCATCCGTCGCGCATACAAGCTCCAGAAGCTGGATGCGGAGCTTAGTTGATCATGATCAAGTCCCTTATGGCGGCGCTCGCCTTCGCCCCTGTGGTCCTGCTGGCTGCCGAACGCAATGACGTGCCAAGTTGTTACGAGATCACCAAGCTGACCGAGTTCAAGTCGCCCTCTTCAGGGCGCTTGTTGACGGTCATCGTCGATCAAACGACCCCACTGACCGGAGACCTGCAACAGACCGCCTGGAACCACATCAAGCGGTTCATGGGGCCTGGCGACAAGCTTCGTCTCTACAGCTTCAGTGCTTACTTGAACGGACGCTACACCAAGCTTGAGTTTGCGGGTGAGTTGGAAAGCCCTATTGATCCCGCGGCGATCCCGAACGTGCCGATTATGGCGGCGAAAAAGTTCGACGGCTGCCTGACGCAACAGCGTCAGGTGCTCTTTCAGCGCTTTGGCAAGGCATTCGCCGGCACGATCAAGGCGTCCACCACCGATATTCCGCGCAGCGAAATCCTTTTCAGCCTGCGTGAAATCGCAAACGACATCAGCAAGGCCAAAGACACAAACGACCAGGTCGTCCTACTGATGTCCGACATGCTGGAATACAGTGACTTTGGCAGCTTCTATGCCTCGAACCGCATTCGGGACATCAGCGCCCCGGCTGAACTTGAAAAAGTTAAGAAGCAGAACCTGTTAGCAGATTTCGGGGGCGCGCGAATCTATGTTCATGGTGCGGCATTCGTGCCTCAGTCCAACAAGGATGGCTACCGTTCCGGGAAGATGATCAGCAATCTCAAGATTTTCTGGAATGGTTATTTTGAGCAGTCAAATGCCGAACTTAGAGGTTTCGGCACTCCTGAACTCACCAGCGCCGTCGAATAAAAAATATTTCGCTTGTAATCTGGCAAATCAATGATTTAAAGAATATTGGAGCGCAACATGTTTGGAAACATTGTGATAATAGCGGCACTTACTGCCGCCGGTTTTTATGCGGGGAAGAAGTTTAATAAAAATGTCGTATTGATCATAACGACGCTGGTCGCATTTCTTCTGCTGAAGCCTGAGTACATTTACTATGACTTTAACCTTCCAGAATTAATGTTTTCCGTTTTTCTTGCGTTGGTGCCGGCCATTGCAATAAAGCTGATAGGTGGGGGGGAGTTTGCCGACTTTAACTTGGGTGGGTCGCAGCAACGTGATAGTTCGGACGGCGTCGGGTCCGCGACATTCCTGATCGGCAAGATTTTATCTGCCAATGACACGTCCTATACTACGACGAGTGTAGGCATCTCAAAAGATGTCTTTGGGAACGATAAGGCCACTGCATACAACACACTTCACAGCTCGCATCGAACCTGGGTCTATGACCATGAGCGCCAGCAGGAAGTGGAATATCGCAGCTCCGGTGAGTCGCCTGGCCGCCCTGGCCACAACATCGGTGTGGCGATGGTCGAGGGTCAAGGAAAGCTCGAAGTAAACTTCGACACTCACGTGGAATACACCTACAAGTCCGTCAGTGAACACGCTGTGTTGGCGGGGGGCATTCTATCAGTGGGCATGTTGTTTCTTGGTTGGGTAATGATACCGGTATCTTGGCTTAAACTGGTATTTTCTCGTCTGGCCAAAAAGCCCCTCTGTTTTTACACCAATACCGCATGCACCGGGTTTCCGGGAAGTGAGGCACCGCAAATAAAATCCTTGCTCATTCAAACCGTTCTGGTTGGAGCAATTTACCTTCTATTGTTGGCCTCCCTCACTAAGCATTCCACGGACTTGGCCTTTGTAGCTGTTGCCGTGTTCGTCGGGCTGATTTGGTGCAATATTCATTTCATGAAAGCCACAATCACGGCATATCAGCAATTCATTTCCAAATGCCGGGACGAATTATTTCTGCGTTATAAAGCGCATTTGCGAAAAGTTAGTGGTGCGGAGCAGGCGAATTCAAAAGCCTCCGCAGAAGTTTGACCTATGGGCTGAAAAGCATTACTGCAAATTATTGAATGCTACAAAACAGTTAATATGTGAAAAGGTCTTCAATGAGGCCTTTTTACGTACTTATGTTTCTGATTTATCGGCTACGTACGGTTTGGTAGCGGGTGCGATCAAAAAAAGAGGTCGCTAGGCGATGCAAGCTCATCGCGAGGCGCGGGCCATGCACGAAGCTGGCACAACCTGGAAACAAAAAAGGGCCCATGTTTTCACATGGGCCCTTGCTTTATATATGGTGCACCAGGCGGGATTCGAACCCACGACCCCTGCCTTCGGAGGGCAGTACTCTATCCAGCTGAGCTACTGGTGCAGCGGGCGCCATGATACTCATATGCACTGCGGGCGTCCATGCTGCTGAATCGCCTGCGTTTTTTTAAAGCTGTAACGGGTGTTTGCTACGTTGATCAGAAAATACGGGCAAAAGCGTCGTTTTCGTTCTTTTTTTCGAACAGCCTATTGTCCTTTACCCCCTTTGATCCTAGGATTCGTTTGAGATTTCAAACGCTCTTGTCTGGGTGCTGAACCGCACGAGTTCAATCAGTGCGCTATTTATGTGCTTCAGCCCGGTGAATGATTTCCCTGACGGCAGCCTATCAGGCGCCTTTCTACAATCATAATTTGCTCCGCGCGTGCGCGGTGCTGTTAAGGAAAGCCGACATGCAGCTTAAAGACACCCAGTTGTTCCGCCAGCAAGCCTTCATCGATGGCGCGTGGGTTGATGCGGACAATGGTCAGACGATCAAGGTCAACAACCCGGCAACGGGCGAAATTCTGGGCACTGTG
>NZ_JAHUWE010000020.1:0-81781 GCF_019219225.1 Pseudomonas sp. PDM32 | reverse complement strand
CCGGCGACATCGGCAGCGAACTGACCAGCAACCCGATCGTACGCAAGCTGTCCTTCACCGGTTCGACCGAAATCGGTCGTCAACTGATGTCGGAATGCGCCAAGGACATCAAGAAAGTGTCCCTGGAGTTGGGCGGCAACGCGCCGTTCATCGTGTTCGACGACGCGGACCTGGATAAGGCCGTCGAAGGCGCGATCATTTCCAAATACCGCAACAACGGTCAGACCTGCGTCTGTGCCAACCGCCTGTACATTCAGGATTCGGTCTACGACGCGTTCGCCGAGAAGCTGAAAGTGGCTGTGGCCAAGCTCAAGATCGGTAACGGTCTGGAAGCCGGCACCACCACTGGCCCGCTGATCGACGAAAAAGCCGTGGCCAAGGTGCAAGAACACATCGCCGACGCCCTGAGCAAAGGTGCGACTGTACTGGCCGGTGGCAAGCCGATGGAAGGCAACTTCTTCGAGCCGACCATCCTGACCAACGTGCCGAACAACGCGGCCGTAGCCAAGGAAGAAACCTTTGGCCCACTGGCTCCACTGTTCCGCTTCAAAGACGAAGCCGAGGTGATCGCGATGTCCAACGACACCGAGTTCGGTCTGGCTTCGTACTTCTATGCTCGCGACATGGGCCGTGTATTCCGCGTGGCGGAAGCCCTGGAATACGGCATGGTCGGCGTCAACACGGGGTTGATCTCCAACGAAGTCGCGCCGTTCGGCGGCATCAAGGCCTCGGGTCTGGGCCGTGAAGGCTCCAAGTACGGCATCGAAGATTATTTGGAAATCAAATACCTCTGCCTGGGCATCTAAGCTCGGTAAAGGCATTGCTTCAAGCGCAAAGGGCACGAGAGCGCTGTCCCTTTGCGCCGCTTCAAACGGACCTATCCTTTGTGGCCGGGAACGCTGTGGCAGTCGATCATCGCATGCTGCCGCCGTTGCTTCCCCGCCACTTAATCCTTGAACCACGCCCCCCATGCGAAGACGGGTATCCATGCCCACCACAACCTGAGCTTGGGCGTTGCCAACTCCATCGTCGCGGTGGTCAGGGTTGTGATCGCGTTGACGCCAGTCTGGCTGGGATGGGGGCCGGTGCAGGCAACACACCATTGGAGGTGTTCATCGCCGCTGCCGAGCAACTGGGCTGGAACCATGGCACCGATCTTTACACCCTGATGGATGTCGCCGATGACATCGCCGCCCTTCAGGACCGTCCAGTGGGTGTTGATCGCGAGACGCTGGCGCTGGGTTATGCAGGCGTTTACTCCAGCTTTCTTCGCCATGCCGAAGCGGCTGCCCAGCGCTACGGGTTGCGTACCGTCGACATCCTGGTCGAATTGGGTCGGCGAAAAATGGTCGGTGGGCAAGAGGACATGATCGTCGATGCGACGCTGGATTTGACCCGCTGCTAATTGGTGCAACAGCGCAACAGTCTTTGGTGGTTTTACGGGATTCCCGATCGTTGCCCCGGTAAATACAGTAAGTGGCATTACAAAACGAGAGTGTGGATATGAGCAACCTTGACGACCGGAACATCATTGTCACTGGCGCCTCAGGCGGTATTGGCCGTGCTTCCGCACTGGCTTTTGCCAAAGCGGGCGCCAGAGTTGTGCTGCTTGATCGCGATGCCCTAGGCATCGAAGAAACCGCCAGCGCTGTCACGGCTACCGGTGGCAAGGCTTATTCAATCATCTGCGACGTTACCGACGAAGACGCTGTGGCCGCAGCAGTCGATGATGTCGTCACTCGATTTGGCCGTCTGCATGGCGCGTTCAACAATGCAGGGGTCGAGCAAAGCAATTTGCCTCTGCATGAAATTTCGTCTGCGGCGTGGGATCGCATTATCCGCATCGACCTGACCGGTGTTTTCTACTGCATGAAGCATCAGATCCGGGCCATGTTGAACAGTGGCGGTGGCGCCATCGTGAACACCGCTTCGTCCCTGGGCTCGGTAGCGATTGCCGCTGCCTCGGACTATATCGCTGCCAAGCATGGGGTGGTCGGGTTGACCAAGGCTGCGGCCGTCGACTATGGCACCCTCAACATCCGGGTCAACGCAATCATGCCAGGGATCATCGAAACGCCAATGATCGTGCGTGCGAGCGAAGAGCCCAATTTTGCCAAACAGTTCGCTGCATTGCGCGAACGACACCCTATCGGTCGTTTCGGAAAACCGGAAGAAATCGCCCAGGCTGCGCTATGGCTGCTGTCCGATGACGCCAGTTTTGTGACCGGTACGGCAATGGCCGTAGACGGTGGTTATCTCACCGTTTGAGACCCCCTGACAGACTGTCCCTGACACTCGACAGGGAGTCGGTCACTTTTGAACCTGAAACCCCGGAGTACCCCCATGATCAATGTAAGTCGTCGCTTGAAAGTCAATGCCCCTGAGGAGTCGGGCGGTGTAAACCTGAACCGCAGCCAGGTATGGGAAGGGTTGGTGAGCAAGGCTCGCAATGCGGTGCCGTTCGTTGATGCCATTACCGAATGTAATGTCGTTGAGGACCAGGGCAATACCTTTATCCGCGAAGTGGTGCTTTACGGTGAGCGCCTTCAGGAAATGGTCCTTCTTACTGAAGAGCAGCAAGTCGAGTTCGTACGCCTCTCCGGTAATGCCCGTGGTCTGATCAAGAACGTCATCGAGGAAGAGGATGGCGAACTGTTCCTGCGCTTCTCCTTCGATTTCTCCCTGCCGGGCGTACCGGCGGGCAGCGAGAAGGAAGTCGAGTTCTCAACCGGCATGCAGACGTCCTACCTGAGCGCCGTACGATCCACCCTGCAAGCCATCCGTAACAAGGTCAGCAAAGCGGCATAAGATTCACCGCAGCGACCAGAAATGAAAAAACAAAAACAAGAAATGAGGCGTGCAATGAACCATGAATTGACAGGTATGTTTGAAAGTGTCGATCGGATGTCGGTCGAAGGTTTTTTGAGTTATCTGACCGATGACGTCGTGTTTCGGTTTGGCAATTCCCCGGAAGTAGTGGGGAAAGAGGGTGTCAGGACGGCGATTGAGTCATTTTTTACCAAAATAGCCTCGCTGGAACACATTCTTCAAGGCGTGTGGAGCGAGGGCAACACGACAATCATGCGTTTTGATACCTATTACACCCAGCATGACGGCACGATTATCAATGTTCCTTGTTGTGTCGTTGTTCACTTCAATGCTTCCCGATTGATCAATGATTATCGAATTCACATTGATATTTCGCCCCTGTTCAGCAGCGCATCTGCTGGTAATGTTATCCAAGCGTCTGCATAACCACACATGAGTGCCAGTTGAGCTGCACTCGCCGGTCGAAGCCCACGCCGCTTTGCTGGCGAGTGCAGTGTTTTGGTTTGCGAATTTCAGTAAAGGCATTTCGATGAAGGATTTGAATCTGCTCTATACCTTTGAGGCGTTGTGGCGAGACCACTCAGCCTCCATTGCGGCGCAGAATCTGGGTGTTACGCAGGCTGCCGTCAGCGGTTCGCTCAAGCGGTTGCGAAACGATTATGGAGACAGGTTGTTTACGCTGGTCGGTCGCCGAATGGAGCCGACGCCGTTTTGTGTCCATATCGCGCCGCGACTGTTGGCCTCCCTTGCGATGGTCAGGGAGGCAGGAAGCCAAATGCCGGTGTTCGATCCGAAAAATTGTGAAAAATCATTCGTCTTTAGAATGCGCGACATTGGCGAGGTCGTTTGTTTGCCGCCCATCTTGAGCGAATTGTCCAGGGTTGCACCTCAAGCTCGAATACACACCGTTGTGGGTGGGATGGATGAGACGCTCAATGGCCTGTCCACTGGCAGAATCGACCTGGCGCTCGGCTTTTTGCCGACCCTTCAGACTGACATTCACCGTACGCCTGTTATTTCTCAGTATTACGTCTGCGCCATGCGCAAAGAGCACCCCTTGGCAGATCGCGGCTTGAGCCTTGAAGCCTTTGTCGCCAGTGAGCATTTGTTGGTGGAGTCAGGTGGTGGCGGTCACCAGGCACTGGAGCGTGCTTTGGTCGATGCGGGCGGCAGAGACTGCATTAAAATGCGCACCCCTCAGTTCTTGTCCGCTCCGCACTTGCTGTTGGATACCGACATGATATGGACGTTGCCCATTTCCCTGGGTAAAACCCTGGCGCGCTTTTATCCTCTCGTCATACACCCTCTGCCCCTGCAAATACCCTCGTTCGAGATTGATCTGTACTGGCATGACCGATTTCACCGAGACCCTCAGAACAAGTGGTTGAGAGAAATGGTCGGCCAGGTACTGCGCAGCCAACAATCAGCCTGGCAATAGTCGCTTTCAAAGGGAGCCGTGGCCATCAAGGCGTTGTGTTCCCCTCGCTCAAAACATCAACCGGCGCGGTATCAAGCGACACTCTCAACGGTGATGCTTCGTTCCTGGATGCTCTGGGGTAAATGGAGGCTCAGGTAGTCGATCAGGCTGCGAACGGAGGGCAACATACCCTTCGGTTTGGGGTAGAGCAGATGGATGATATGCGTTGCACCGCTCCAGGAGGGGATAACGACTTCCAGGGCCTTCGCGCGAACAGAGGCTGCAGCTATGGGTTCTGGCAACAACGCGACACCCAATCCATTGACGGCGGCCTCCAGTTGCATGCGTAGATCATCGAAGATCAGACGTGGCTGATGGCTGACCAGCAGCTCCTCACCTGACGAACTGCTGAGGAACCATCGGCCGACGCCGTCATGGATGTCACCAGGACGAGAAAGCGTCTCGATGTCCGACAGGGCCTGGATCGTGGCAGGTCGCCCGACACGATCGAGAAAGCGGGGGCTTGCGACCAGAATCTGCCTGGTTGCCCCTAATTCCTTTGCGACCAACCCGGCCGTTTCTTCAATCCGGGTACGCGATCGCAAGGCCACGTCGAAGCGCTCTTCAAAGAGGTCGACCTCTCGATCGACTGCATTCAACTCAAGCCGTACCTTTGGGTGTTTCTCCATATACCCAGGCAGCAGGGGGGCCAGGTAACTCTGCGCCATCACCTGAGGACAGCTCAACCGTACCAACCCGACGGGTTCTCGTCGAAGATGTTCCACACTTTCATAAGCGGTATGCGCACCCTCGACAACGGGCTGGCTGAGCGTAAAGAAATGATGGCCGGCTTCGGTCAGCGAAACCTGGCGCGTTGTGCGATGTAACAGCCTGGCGCCCATCCGCAATTCAAGATCCGCGATATGACGACTGAGCAACGTTTTTTCAATGCCCGTAGCCCGTGCCGCTGCCGAGAACCCTCCATGTTTGACCACCAGTACGAAGTAATAAAGGTCATTAAGGTCTTTCATGCAGTTGACGCTCTCCTGCGGGGGCCGTTGAGCAACCGTTAACGGCAAAGGCTGATGTAACCATCATTGATCAAACTGGATGCGGGATAAACTAGCTACAATTGAAATGACTGATCCACTGATGGAGCAATGAACATGGAACTTCTGAACGACATGGCGTTGTTCGTCGAGGTCGTCAAAGCCCACAGTTTTCGCAAAGCCGCAGAAGCGATGGCGATGCCCAATTCGACCTTGTCGCGACGCATCAGCGGGCTTGAAAAGGCCATTGGCTTGAGACTGTTAAATCGCACCACGCGCAAGATCGAATTGACCGAGGCGGGGCAGTTGTACTTTGACCGGTGCAAGCGAATCGTTGACGAGGCGCGGCTGGCGCACGAGCAGCTGGGTGAAATGCTCGCGCATCCAAGCGGCCTTTTGCGCGCGTCACTGCCGGTGGATTTCGCCAACATTTACCTGGCACCGCTCATTGCTGAATTCGCTCGACGGTACCCTGGCATCAGCTTTGAATTCGACCTCACGCCACGCCAGGTTGACCTGGTCAGCGAACCCGTCGATGTGGTTATTCGCATGGGCGAACCGGCAGATTCGAATCTGATTGCACGCAAGCTGGCGAGCCTCACTCGTCGTTTGTACGCCTCGCCTCGTTATCTGGAACTCAATGGAGAACCCAGCGATCCGTCCGAGCTGGTAAACCACGAATGCTTGCGCCTGCGAAAGGCTGGCAAGTGGCAGCTTTCCCATTCAGGCGAAGTGGTTGAGGTCGAGGTGGGAGGACGGTTTCAACTGAATAGCGTCGGGATGCTTCGGCGATTGGCGACACTGGATCTGGGGATAGCGCTGCTACCTGAAGGCATTGCAGCGGACGATCTGCGCACTGGCTTGCTGCAACCGGTACTGCCCCAATGGCAGGCCAATCCGATCCCGGTGTATGCCCTCACTGAAACCCGTCTTTTGCCTGCAAAAACTCAACGTTTCATTGAGTTTCTGCGTGAGCACCTTGAGCACGCTTGACTGTCGGGTTCCGTCGAGTGCTGAGCCAATAAAGACCACCAATGGCTGTTGCGCCGATCAGCACAGGAAGCGCCAACCAATGGAAGAAGACCTGTGCTGTACCCGCGGTGGAAATAAACCAGGCGCCCAGCGTCGAGCCGACAATTGAACCGCAACGGCCGACGGCCATTGCCCAACTCACCCCGGTCACCCGGGCGGCGGTGGGGTACAAGGTGGCTGACACCAGGTTGAGTCCGTTTTGAGCACCGGCTACACCCAAGCCGATGAGAAATACCATGGCAGCCAATTGATAGGGATCACCCATCAGATAGCCCGTGACGGCAATGACCACAGCCGTCACCGAGTACGAGAACGTCAGTACAGGGTAGGGGCCGACGCGATCCATCAGCAGGGCCATGAGAATGGCGCCGAGGGTACCGCCCAGCGGCACCATGGCGCCAATACGCGAAGCGTAAGCGATATCGTAGCCGGCCTCTTTGAGCAGGGTAGGCAGCCAACTGGTCAGCAGATAAAACACAAAGAGCGAGCAGAAGAAGGTCACCCACAGCAGCAGTGTGCGGACCAACCGACCGTCGATGAACAAATGAGAGATCGGCGACCTGACCTGGGCCGGGCGTTCGTCATCGAGGATCGTTACACCGCTCCAGCTTTTTCGGGTGATGCGTTCGACCACCCGGCGCAAGGCGTCGGCGTGCTTGTCCGAGGACGCCATAAACCGAACCGACTCGGGCATTAACCAAGCCAACAGTGGCAATAGCGCCAGCGGCATGACGCCACCGAGCACCAGCACAGAACGCCAGCCGAATGCAGGAATCATGTGTGCTGCGAGCATGCCGCCCAAGGCAAGGCCCGCCGTGAAGCCACTCCAGCTCAAGGTCACCATGATCATGCGTCGGCGGGCGGGGGAGTATTCGGCGCTCAAGGCAATGCACGCCGGCATCGCACCACCCAGGCCGATGCCGGTGATGAAACGCAGAACCGTAAGCGACTCGATCGATTGGGTGTAGGCGCTGGCCAGGGTGGCGAGACCAAACACCAACACTGATATCAGTAAAACGCTTTTGCGCCCGATGGCATCGGCGACTGGCCCCAGTATCAGGCTGCCGACCATCAGACCAAACAGCCCTGTCCCGAAAACCGGTGACAACTGGGCAGGCAACAGACCCCATTCTTCGCGCAGCGACGGGGCGATGTAACCAATGGCTGCGGTATCGAAACCATCCACCAGGACGATGAGGAAGCACAAGGCAAGGATGACGATCTGGTATGGCGAGATCTTCGCGCTGTCGATGATCTCGCCAATTCGGGCGTTGTCAGGGTTCATGCGGCTACCTTTTATTTTTTTTTCTGGACGTGATCGTCGCCAAGCGCTTTAAATAAAGGAAGCCAATTCTAATTATTCAAACTATCTGGTTTTGTTATACCTATGCGCACCGACCTCAACCTGCTCCGCGTCCTGCTAGCCGTTTATGAAACCGGCAATGTCACCGCGGCGGCGAAGCGGCTAGGCATGAGCCAGCCCGCAACCAGTGCGGCACTGGCTCGCCTGCGTCACTCACTGGGGGACCCACTGTTCATTCGCTCGGGTAACGTGATGGAGGCGACGCCACGGGCGCAAGGCATCATTGAGCGCACCCGCGAAGTGATCGAAATAATCGACCGGGACATCCTCAGCGGACCGACCTTCGACCCTGCTACCAGCGACCAGGAGTTCGTCTTTTGCCTGAGCGAAGTGGGTGAAGTGGTCTTTCTACCTGCGCTATTCCAGAGCCTGCGCAGCGCGGCACCGAATTCCCGCATTCGAACCGTCAGCCTGGCACCTGATGAGCTTGTGGAGAACCTGCATGAAGGCCGGGTCGATGCGGTGCTCGGCTATTTCCCCGACCTCACAACCCCCAACATTTACCAGCAGCGATTGTTCTCTCATGACCTGGTCTGTCTGATCCGTCTCGATCACCCTCTGGCAGGGGAGCGACTGTCCCTGGAGGATTTCCGCAGCCTCGAGCATCTGCAGGTACGTGATGGCAGCCGTCGCCAGGAAATGTTCGAAGCCCACCTGACCAAAGCAGGTATCCACCGCAACATCGTGCTGCAGACTTCTCACTACATGAGTGTGCCATCGATCATCGAACGCTCCGATTTGATCGTGGTGTTGCCACGCACCGTCGCCAACATGTACACGCACAATCTGAACGTGCGAATGGTCGAGCCTCCCGTGGACATTCCACGCTACGACCTCAAGCAGTACTGGCATGCACGTTTTCATGAAGCGCCGAGAAGTGTCTGGCTGCGGCGCTTGATCATGTCGGTATTCAATGGGTGACTATCAGGTCAACCTGGAACGATTGACCTGGCAGAAGGGGCGAGAAAAACGCGTTTAGCAGAGTGCCAGGGCTTTTTTCACTTCATCGTCCAGACTATGTTGCCAAACCCAATCTAGGCGCTGTTCCAACGCGTCCTTCAATTTCCGGGAATCACGACCAACGGTTGGGTTCTTGTATTCGTACAACTCACCGGCTTCCCAGGACGTGCGCTGAACGCGCGAGGCACGCTCGCGTCGGACCTCATCGTAGGCCGCCAGCAGTGCGGGTACATCCGCCGCTGAAGCCGCCTCGTTCGAAAGCAACTCTGCAAGGAAGTAAGCATCTTCGAGGCCCTGGCCTGCGCCAGCACCCTGGTGTGGCAGCATCGCGTGCGCCGCGTCGCCAATGAGTGCTACTCGCCCGTGGACATAAGTGGGTAACGGCTCCACATCGTGAAGGGCCCAAAGCGTCGGGTGTTCAATGCATTGAAGTAGCGTTTTTACGGCAAGCCCTGAGCTTTCAAAACTGTTCAGCATTTGCTCTTTCGAAGCCGCTTTCACCCATGGCATGTCGGCCGGCCAGGAGGGATGTTCGACATGGCGGTCGGACACAAAGGCAACGATGTTGATCAGACGCCCCTTTTTAACGGGAAACGTCAGGACGTGGGCGTCTTCGCTCAGGTACATCTGAGGCACGTTGAGTAAGTGATCATCCAGTGTTGCCGCACGATAAGCATCACGGAGTACCGCCGTTTCCACCAATCCCCTGAACGCTGACGTGCCGGTGAAGCGCGGCTTTACGGCTGAATGGCCAGCAGCAGCGAGCAGGGGATTACGCAGGGCTGATTTGATTCCGTCTGCGGCAATGACAACGTCGGCTGGGTAGGAGCTGCCGTCGGAAAACTTCAGTGATACTTCGTTATTGTTTTCTTCATAGCCGACGACTTGCCTGCCCAACGACGCAATGCCTTGCGGTAGGCGCTTGGTCAACAGATCGATGAAGTCGGCGCGATGGACAGATGATTGCCCTACGCCCGGCGCAACGCTGGTACCTATCAGTGAGGCATCGTGCGCATGACGCCACTCGAACCAGACGTCCTGCCAGGGGGCAGAAGTGCTGTCGGCAATTTCATGGTAGTCCTCGCCGATACCGAGCTGCTTGATAGCCTGTACAGCATTGGCGCCAAAAGAAACGCCGGCGCCGATTTCACCGAAAGCGGGGGCGACTTCAAACAGCTTGACGTGTGTCATTCCCTTTTTTATCAGGCCTAGTGCCAGGGCCGTCCCGGCAATTCCTCCACCCACGATGGCTACACGTAGCGCATGCTTGCGGTTCATTGAGTCACCTTTCTATTGTGATTATTGGTGGGCCATTTTTCGCAACTTTGATGCGCAGCGTCCAAGACTTTGTCCCTATGCACCATAGCCTCGCGGCTATACTAGGGAACCTCCCTGGTAGAAAGGCCGTCATGGATATCCGTCAAATCAAGCGTTTTATCGCGGTGGCAAGAACACGGAATTTCACCAAGGCAGCGCAGTCGCTGCACGTCGCGCAGCCGTCACTTAGCAAGCAGATCCATCTGCTCGAGGAAGAGTTGGGTTTTCAACTATTCCTTCGTGAGACACGCCCCATTCAGCTGACCCCGGCCGGTCAGCGATTCTATGAAGATGCCATAGCACTCGTTGGCAAATTCGAACAGATGACGGCAAATGCTCGTCAGACGGCCTTGGGCACACGTCAGACGTTCACGATCGGTTTCGTTGCCTCGGCCTTATATGGTGCCCTCCCGACGATTATTCGCCGTTTGCGAAGAGTTCGGCCGGACCTGGACGTGAAATGGGAGGAAATGACATCTGGTGAACAGATGGTTGCGCTACGGGAAAGGAAGATCGATGTAGGGTTTGGACGCATCCACACGGAGGCAGCCGAGGTCGAGCGAATAGTGCTCAGAGAGGAGCGCCTTATGGCTGCCATAGCACCGGCCTTTGAGCTTGCTTCCATATCTACCCCTGTTTCACTAGCTGAACTGGGTGGCTGGCCGATCATTGTTTATCCCTCCCGATTCCATCCAAGCTTCGCTGATCAGGTGTTGAACATGATCAGAGCGAAGGGTGGCGAACCCTCGGAGGTACACGCAGTAGGCGATCTTCAGACAGCGTTAGGATTGGCGTCCGCGGAGTCGGGTTATTGCATCATTCCCGCCTCGGCTCGCCACCTCAGACGTGAGC
This sequence comes from Pseudomonas sp. PDM32, assembly GCF_019219225.1. NCBI lineage: Bacteria > Pseudomonadati > Pseudomonadota > Gammaproteobacteria > Pseudomonadales > Pseudomonadaceae > Pseudomonas > Pseudomonas sp. PDM32. The sequence continues at coordinate 70,962 of NZ_JAHUWE010000020.1, read as the reverse complement.
TGGTTTATCGACTTGTAAGCGACAAAGAAGCGGTCTCACCGTTGATCATGAGTTACCGCCTTGATGATAACGATAGCGTCGTAGAACTCATCAAAGAGTTAACACGTACGTTGTACGCCGAAAAACCGGAGTGGTTAGAGCCGGAATATAATCGCATTTTGAATTTCTGACCCTGCCTGTCATTTCCCTTTTAGACCCTTTCACCGTGATTGGAGCGTGAGCGCAACAGTCCTTGGTGATTTTCGTGCCTAGTCAATAGGTAGTGGTCTACCTACAGTTCGGCAACTCATTAACCACCACGACTGATCGGGTGTGTTACTGCAAGATCTGTTCTTATAAAAACAAGCAAGAATAACGGAGTGCTTATGAGTCATCGTCTGCAGGGTAAAGTTTGCATTATTACAGGTACTGGCGGGTCAATGGGGCGAGCGGCTGCATTAATGTTCGCGCAACAAGGCGCCAAAGTAGTGGGGTGTGACATATATCATGAGGCGGCTCAAGAGACGGTTGATGCCGTGAAGTCCATAGGTGGGGAGATGGTCTCATTAAACCATTGTGACTTGACGGACCCTGCCAACTGCACCCGTCTAGTTGAATTGGCGGTGTCGGAATACGGGCACGTCGATGTGTTATTCAATAATGCGGCGATGGCCTATTTTGGATGGATCGATCAGATATCAGACGATGATTGGCATCGAACAATCGATCAGGAGCTGAATCTGGTTTTCCACCTCGTACGTGCAGCCTGGCCGGAGTTAATCAAGTCTGCGGGCGCTTCCATTATTAATACGGCATCTGTTTCGGCATGGTCGACCTACCGCATGCTCCCTGGAATCGCGCATAGCGCGGCCAAAGGCGCTGTGCTTTCCATGACTCGCCAACTGGCACTGGAAGGCCGGGTCCATGGTTTGCGCGCCAACAGCATTTCCCCAGGTTTGATTGAGTCCAAGCAAACAATCCCGTTGCTGCAGGATCCCGAGTGGGCAGAAACGATGGTGGGCAAGGTGATGCTGGGACGTTTGGGTAAGCCCGAAGAAGTTGCGGCCACCGCTGTGTTCCTGGCCTCTGATGAAAGTTCTTTCATCACGGGTACTGATATTCGGGTCGATGGTGGAACCACTGCCTGGTAACTCTGCCTGACATTAAACTTGATTAATCAACTGGGCCTGCCTGAAACAAGGAGGGACTCTATTGCCTTGCAAATAATAAACACCCATTAGAGGCAGGCCCGTTGTTCTGTTTGTTCTGTTTGTTCGCATGAATCTTCGTAATCAAAATAATAATCCATACGAGATCATCCTTATGTTGCGCGTAAAAACATTGCGGCTCAGCAAACGCTCTCCCTTGCTCTGCACGGCAGCCATACTGCTGACTTGTACCCAAACTCACGCCACCGAAAATAACGGAACCGCTTACCCACTCGGTCTTGACACCGTATTGGCTGGGCGAATGCCGCCGCCAGGGTTAACCACCTTTTTTTATAGCTCCGCTTACGAGTCGACTGAACTAAAAGGTGCCAATGGGAGCAGTATGGCCGGGATTGAAGACTTCAATCTCAGTTACCAGTCACTCGCGGTATGCCTGGACTACGTTTATTCCGACTACACGTTATGGGGCGCAACACTGGCCAGTCGTGCCGCCTTACCCTACATAAAAGGGCAGGTGAGTTTTTATACCGAAACACCCCAAGGGCGTGTCCGCAACAGTGGCAAGGATGAAGGCTTCGCCGATCTAGCGTTTACGCCACTGTTTCTGGGCTGGAGCTCTCCACGTTTCCATCAGATGCTGGGTGTGGATTTTTATGCGCCCACCGCTTCGTATGACAAGGATCGGCTGTTCAATGTGGGAACCAATGTGTGGTCCTACTCGCCGTGGTACTCCTTCACGGCAAACCCGATAGATGAGGTGGAGATAAGCGCCAAGATTCTCTACATGATAAACGACAAGAATCGTGCGACTGATTACCGGTCGGGGCGCGAGATTAATGCTGACTATCATCTTGGCTACAGCTTGAACAAAAATTGGCAGGTTGGGGTCAGTGGGTATTTGTACAAGCAGGTGAGCGATGATGAGCGTCACGGTGAGTCGGTGTGGGAGGATGGCAATCGAGGTCGAGTGGTTGCTTATGGCCCTGTTGTGAAATATCAAACCCCCGAATTTGGCGTACTGATGAAGTGGCAGCATGAAACGCTTGTCGAAAACCGGGCCCGCGGCGAGCGACTCTGGCTCCAGGCGGTCGTGCGTTTTTAAGCCTGGTCTATTGGCCACAACTGCGAAGCAGGGGCGCCAGTCGTGGCCCTTGCGCCGTGATTGGTGCATCAGCACAACAGTCCTTGGTGATTTTCCTGTCTAGTCAGTCTCTGGTGCCTCATTTATGGTCTGGTGATTAGATCAATCAGGCGGGCTTTGGGATGCAGCAAAAGGAACACTTCAAAACGCTGAGCGGCTTCGGCTCCGTGCACGACGTACCCAAGCTGCCAACCGGTTTTACTGACGTCTTCGAAAGCTACGAGATCGCGGCCAACGGCGTGAAACTGCACGCCGTCATTGGCGGGCAGGGCAAGCCGTTGCTACTGCTTGGGGGCTGGCCGCAAAACTGGTTTGCGTGGTGTTACCTCATGCAGCCGCTGGCTCGCACGTTCACCGTGATCGCTGTCGATCCGCGGGGTGTCGGGCTCTCGGAAAAAGCGCAGGAGGGTTATGACTCAAGGACCTTGGCCCAAGACATGTTTGCGCTAATGGACGCCTTGGGGCATGAGTCTTTCGCCATGGCTGGCCATGACATCGGCATGTGGACCGGTTATGCCATGGCACACGATCAACCCGCCCGAATCGAGCGCATTGCGCTGGGCGAGGCGCTTATTCCAGGCTTATCGGACTCTCCGCCATTGCTGCCTGAGCAGCGCTGGCTCAGTGATTTTCTCTGGCATTTCAACTTCAATCGGGCGCTGGGCATCAACGAGCAACTGGTCAGTGGTCGCGAAGAACTCTACTTCGGTCACCAGTTCGCGACGAAAGCAGGGTCGCCAGAGGCGGTACCTCGTTACGCGATCGACTTCTACATCGAACAACTCAAGCGCGATCCACAAGCCCTGCGGGCCAGCTTCGACTATTACCGCGCAATCGATCAGTCGATTACACAGAACCAACAGCGCAAAGCAACGCGCCTGACCTTACCGGTGTTGGCATTTTCGGGCGCGCTTGCCTGTGGCGACAGCGTTGAAGCCGAGTTGCGCACGGTCGCATCGAATGTCGAATCCGTGGTCATTCCGGATTGCGGTCACTATCCGGCGGAGGAGCGCCCGGAGGCATTGCTGGCTGCGTTTGAGGCTTTTTTCGCGCCCTATGCACGATGACCAATTGCCGTTCGGTGAGAGATGGTGGGGCTACACTCATTATTGCGCATTGAACGACACCACCAGTACCAGAGGCTGCTGTCATGTCTGTCGTTATCGCCCCGCTTAGTCGCGCCAACCTCGGCGGCCATTTCCACGGTTTTGGTCTGCGCACCGAGGCAGATTTGATCTCCCCCTTCATCGGGGTCGACCACTACTGGATGGATGCGCCAACCTTTGGGCCACACCAGCATGCCGGCATTTCGGCGGTGTCCTACCTGCTTCCCGATTCCGAGACGGGCATGGCCAACCGTGACTCGATCGGTACCCAGAACGTGATTCAACCGGGCGGCCTGCACTGGACTACCGCCGGCCGTGGCGTGGTGCACGAAGAGGTTCCGGTCGAAACCGGCAAAAAGGTTCACGGACTGCAGATCTTCGTCGCTCTCGCTCCGTCGAACAGGGACATCGCTCCGTTCCCGCTGATACTCGAAGCGCAGGATGTGCCAGTTATGCAGGAGTCAGGTGCCAAAGTGCGGGTGCCGTTGGGGAGCTATCGTGAGATGCGCTCCCCGCTGAGTCCACCGACCGAGGTAACGATGCTCGACATCTCTCTGGAGGAGGGTGCCGAGCTGAGTGTGTCTATTGCCGCAGGCCACTGCATGTTTGCCATGCCAATCGACGGCACGGTGGAGGTGGAGGCCCAGCGCTTCAATCGCGAGGACCTCAAGCTTCCGGTGTTCCCGGCGCAAAATACTCCACGCGAGGTCAAGTTGAGAGCCCCGCAGGGCAGTGCCAACGTCGTGCTGTTCAGCGGACCTCCGCTACCCTTTTTTTGAACCCAACGAAACGAGGATTTGTACTATGGCTGCCGTACGATTCACTGCAGAGAACGCCGCGTTGTTACTGATCGACCATCAGGTCGGCACGATGCAACTGATCAAAAACATCGACCGTGAGTTTGCCGCCAAGCAGTCGATTGCGCTGGCCAAGATGGCGAAGATCCTCAACATGCCGGTCGTGATTACGTCCAGCCAGGAAGATCAAGCCCAGGGCCCGATTCTTCCGGAAATCGCCGCGATACTCCCAGAAGCGCACGCGGCACGGATCAAGCGTCCCGGTGTGGTCAACGCCTGGGAATACGACGACTTCCGCGATGCGGTGCTCGCCACTGGGCGCAAGCATCTGATCATGGCCGGTGTGACCACCGACGTTTGTCTTATCTTTCCGGCAATCGATGCTGCGCTCGAAGGATTTGCCGTGCAGGCCGTACTGGATGCTTCGGGTTCGCCCAGCGATCTTTCCGAAGAGTTCGCCCGTCAACGAATGCACGATGCCGGCGTCGTGCTCACCGCCACCAATACGCTCATGGCAGAGATCGGGCAGGATTGGTCCACACCTAATGGACAGCAATTGATTGGCTTGTTGTTCACCGACGTGTTCCCGGCCCTGGGTGCTGGCATCCAGTAAAGCTGCGATCCTGTTGCGCTGCTCGAAGTGCATGGCTCGTCGAGCAACGCGACAGTTCCCAGATCAGTTCACTTGCGCATAGCGAACATATTCGGCGCTGATCCGGTTTGAATGGCTGACCAGCCCGCGGACGAAGGGTAATCGTGCTGCTTCATAACGGGCCAGCACAGCGACAACGGGTTCGTCTGCGCTTTGGTCTGCGAGCATTTGAGCCAGCACCGCCGCATCTTCCACTCCGGTCAAAAAGCCGCGCCCGGTCATCGGAGAAACGACGTGGGCAGCGTCGCCGATGATGGCCAGTGCGCCACGTGCCAACCGCTGTGGCTTGTATTCGGCAATCGGAGCGCCGCTCAATACATTCGCTGAGCGCACGCCGACAGTCACTGCCTCTGCCCACATCTCAGGCCAGACCTGAGGGACCTGGGCGACCAAGCCAGACCTCACGTCTTCATCGATCGTCCCGCGTCCGAGTGTACCCACGATGTGGTCATCGGCGGTCAGGCAGCGGGTGCTACGGAGCAATGCCTCCTGATGCACATCGAACCATGCGAATGTGACTTGACGCTGACCTGGCTCCATCGAGCCGTCGCGACCTGGAAGCACCGCGGCAACCAGACGATATCCGCCCACGAACTCAATCCATAGGCCGCCGGCCGATGGCCAGGGGACGGGACGCGTCAGCGCTCGCTCCTCGACCAGCCCACGCCACACCAGATAACCGGCGTAGCGGGCAAGCGGTGCGTCGGGCGTGATTGCCTGGCGAACTATGCTGCGATATCCGTCCGCCCCGATCACTGCGGCGGCAACCCTCTGCGTTCCGTCGGCAAAGGAGAGTTGTGCCCGATCGCCAAGGTCTGTGACCGAGGTGACGGCGTTGCCTTCTTCGAGGACGATGCCTGGTGTTGCGACAGCCCGGTCCCGTAGCCAGTTGTAAAGCGCCGGCCAAGTCGTCAATTCGCGATAGGCGGGTACCACGGGCAAAATGGGCGCAGCACGCGGATCATGGCCAACCGTCGCCGCGACCACATCAAGATCGACACTCAGGCTGTCGCCACCGTGTATACGCCCGATGGAGCGCTCAACGACACGAACGGGCACGCCCCTGGTCGCGCAAGCGAGCGCCAGCGTGAGGCCGGCAAGGGATCCGCCGACAATTATAATTCCCGGGTGTGTGGTGTTCATCGCGTGTAAGCACTCATAACGTCAACCTTCGTGAAAATATGCCGGTTCATCTAAAGGTCTTTTGCGTGACTGAAATGATCAGCGCGATCACCGCCACGCCGATCACGACCCAAAAGTATTCCATGCTGGCGACCAGGGTCGATTGCTGCTGCAGCATTTGTGCGTGCATCGCCACCGAGATTTGGTTCGCTGTCGTGGCGCCCACTTCGGATGACAGTGCTTGCGCCAGCTGTTGAGTCTGCTCCACATAGAGAGGGTCGCTGGCGCTGAAATGCACGTTGAGGTTGTTGTATTGCAGGGTCGTGCGCCATTGCAGAAACAGTGTGGCGGCCGTGGTGCCAATCGCCATGGCGATCTGTCCCATCATGTTTTTGATCTGATAGGCATGCGCGAACAGCTTCTCCTCTTGCATCACATCCCTAAAGGTCTGCATGGCCGCGGTCGACATCACCAACATCACAAAGCAGCCATTGAGAATCAATGCCGGCAGAATGTTCGACCACATGTTGGCGCTGGGCGTCAGCGAGGACAGCAGCCAGCCAAAGCCACCCAGCGCGATGAATCCCAGAATGAAGAACTTCTTCGGGGCAGGGTGCTTTGGAAGGAGAGTGGCCATGATGACCCAGGTGGCCAGGGTGCCGGTCAGTCCGATGGCCTGGAATGTACCGATGGTGTCCCAGGAGTAGCCCAGTCCCGTTTGCAGGAAGTACGGCAAGATGTAGTTATTGGCGCCCAGTACAACGTAGGCGTAGCAAAACAGCGCCACACCCTGGAGGTAACGAGGCTGCATCAAGTCTCTGACTTTCAGGAAAGGCGTGGCCTTGTTGTGTTCGGCGTGGAAGAAGGTGTACATCCCCAGTGCTGCCAAGAATGCGCAACCAACGATGATGAAGGTGTCGTTATAAAAGTCGTAGTAGGACCGCTGCAAAATGTAGAGCAGAAAGAAACTGCTGACCGACAACAAGAGAATGCTTGCCAGGCTTGAGGGGGTTCGGTCCTCTTCGGGGATAGGGCTCGTCGGCAGAAAACGCACGCAAAGCGCTGCTGCAACCAGGGCGCCGACGATCAATATCCAGAAGATGGCGTGCCAGGTATTTTCAGCCACCACCCACGACGAGATAAAAGGCGCCGCAGCCGTCCCGCCAGCGAGCCCGGTGGCAAATACTTTGATTCCCGTGAACCGGCCCGGGCCAGGGGGAATCAGGTTGATCATGAGGCGTGCCGACGTCATGAACGAGGCCCCACCCAGGGCCATGATGACTCGGCCTACGGTGAAACTGGTCAAATCAGCACTCACACCACACACCAAAGCGCCCAGCACGAAAACGCTGATTGAGCCGAGCATGAAATTGCGCCAGCCCAGGCGCTCCGTCAGCCAATGCTGTTTCGAAATCACCACCACTGCGATACAGGCATACAGGGCGGCCACCAAGCTGAATTCTTCAGGGCTGGCCTCGATTTCGCCGCGAATCGGTGCATTGGCAAAAGCGATCATGCCCGCCTGTAAATATTCCAGCGAACATAGCAGGCCCACAGTGAACAACAAGGCAGCATGTTTTCTGTACATGATCCGCCCCATCAAAGCTTCACGTTTTTGGGGGCATGGTCACTGCCCTCATTGGCACTGATCACGCGTTCCACAACGTCATTGGCGTCCTTAAGTTCGTTCTTGAAAATCTCGGTGCTGTAAACCGGTTGCTGTGCACCGGTCTTGTTCAGGACGGGGCCATTGCGATCGGAGGTATCGACTGAAACCCGCATGGATAAACCGAGGCGCAAGGGGTTTTGTGCTATTTCCTGCGGCCGCAAGGCGATCCTTACCGGCACCCGTTGAGTCACCTTGATCCAGTTGCCCGTAGCGTTCTGGGCCGGCATCAAGGAGAAAGCGCTGCCGGTACCGGCATCCAGGCCGATAATGGTCCCGTGGAAGATGACGCTGCGGCTGTAGGCATCCGCACGCAGTTCAACGGGTTGGCCAATACGCAGATCTTCAATCTGCGATTCCTTGAAATTGGCATTGACCCAGACTTGATCAACCGGCACCACCGACATCAGTGCGACGCCCGGACTGATTTTTTGTCCGACCTGCACACTGCGTTTGGTGATCACGCCGGCCACCGGTGAATAGATCTGGGTGCGATGCAAGGCGATGTAGGCATCACGGAGGTTGCTTGCCGCGACCAGCACATCCGGGTGAGTGCGAAGCGTGGTGTCGTCGACCATCGCGCGCCGAATGGAGAGCGCGTGTTGGGTGCCATCGAGCCCTGCTATTGCGTTTTTGAGTACGTCGGCGGTGTGGCTGATCTCTTCACGAGAAACGGCACCACTGTCGGCGAGTTGGTTGCGCCGACGCAAATCATCCCGAGCCTTGCGCACGTCGTTTCGACGCTGTTCGACTTCGGCCAGGAGTTGCTGGACCTGGTAGTACTCAGTGCGTGCCAGGCGTACTGCGCGAGCGAGGTTCGATTGGGCGCGCTCGTACTGAATTTCGGCGTCCACGGCGTTCAATGTGACCAACGGCGCGTTGCTATCGACATGATCGGTGTTGTCGCCGTTGATTGCCGTTACGGTACCGCTGACTTGGGAGGTCACCTGAACCACATTGCCGTCGACATAGGCATCGTCGGTAGATTCGCTATCCAGTTTCAGCAGGTAGGCAACGCACAAGGCAACGACCATAAGGACGATGGCCAGGATCAGCAGCAATGTGGGGCGGTGCGATGTTCGCTGTTGAGTGGTAGCGGCTGGGGAGGGCGTAGTTGTCGTCATAGCGTCATTTACCTGCCAGGGAGGGCGCGTTGTTCGGTCAACATTGAGTTAACGAGGTTGCAGCGTTCCGAACGCACCGCGCTGGTAGCCATCAATGGCTTCGGCCAGCGCGAGCTGAGAGGCAAGCGCCAGCGGACCTTGCCAATACACGGGTTGATTCAACGGGAGACCTGAAAACAGCACAGCCTTGGCGTTGCCCTTGGGGGCGCTCAACCTGACTGCGCGATCGTCATGCAGCGGCAGATTCACCGGCAGCGTGAGCTCGATGAGATTGAAGGGGAGGTCGTCGACCCACACTTCACCGTCAATCGGCATCACGAACGCCACATGACCCTCGGGAATCGGGACGCTGACTTCAGCGCCGTCCTCGAGCGAGATGTCCAGCACGGTCACTTCGGTGGGCACCGATAATGGCGACGACACTTGGGCGAAACTGCCCAGCGGCACGCGCACCTTGACCCCTGGCAACCGCACCACGGGCACATCCTGCGCTTCGAGACTGAGCGCAAACGGAGCGTCCGCTTGGCGCTCCTGCGGCAGGTTGATGAAAATCTGCAGCATGTGCACCGTCTTGCCCGGCTCGGCCGGCACCTCCTCGTGCACCACCCCTTTACCCGCCGCCGTCCAGTGCAGCCCACCGGGTCGAATCAGGTTGCGGTTGCCCAGCGCGTCGCGGTTATCAATCCCGGTTTCGGAATCAAGAAACAGATAGGACACAGCCGAGAACCCGGCATGTGGGTGTGGTGGAAAAGTTGGCCCGCTGATCCAGGCATGATCGACAGCAAGGAACGGGTCGATAGGCTTGGCGAACTGATTTCCACGCAGACTGAAAGCCCGAAACTGACTGCCGTGATTCATGCGCTGCAGGCGTGCAAAGGGTGACATGGCCGTGTTACTCAGACGGGTTGCGCTGCGGGCAAAGCAGGGTAGTCGATATACCCTTGCGCACCCGGTGTGTAGAACGAATTCTTGTCCGGAACGTTGAGCTGGGCACGTGTGCGAAAGCGCTCGGGCAGATCCGGGTTGGCGAGGAATGCACTGCCAAACACGGCAGCATCAGCGCGGCCATCAGCGATCAGGGATTCGGCGGAGTGTTGATCGAGCCCGCCACCGATCAGGTAGCTGCCGTCAAACAGTGGACGTAACAAGCCGTGGTAGTCGACATTGGCGCCGAACAGGGCGACATGCAGATAGGCAAGATTCAGCCCATGCAGGTGTTCGACCAGATAGGTGTAGGTTTCTTGCGGGTTGGCATCGACGATGTCGTTGAAATTCATTTCAGGGGAGATTTTGAGACCCACCCGGTCACCACCGATTTCCGTCGCTATTGCGGACAGCACGTCCAATACAAAACGCACACGGTTTTCAACCGATCCACCGTATTCATCCGTGCGCTGATTGCTGCCAGTCGAGAGGAACTGTTCAGGCAGGTAGCCCGACGCGGCATGCAACTCGACACCGTCGAAGCCGGCCTCCATGGCCAGGCGCGCTGCTTGGCGATAGCCCTCAATGATTGCGGCAATCTCAACCACGCTCAATGCATGGGGGGTAACGAAATCCTGAAGGCCCGTTGCGGTCCAGGTCTGGCCAGCGGGTTTGATCGCGGATGGTGCCTGTGGCAGCGCGCCATTCGGCAGCAACGAAGGGTGCGAAATGCGACCGCTGTGCATCAATTGCATGAAAATCCGTCCGCCACGAGCATGCACGGCCTCAGTGACGTGCTTCCACGCAGCGACCTGCTCGGCGGTTTCGATACCAGGGGTACGGACATAACCCTTGCCCATAGCGATGGGGAACACGCCTTCACTGATGATCAGTCCGGCACTGGCACGCTGAGCGTAGTAAGTCGCAACCAGTTCGCTTGGCACACCGTCATCGTCGGCGCGTGAGCGCGTCATCGGGGCCATGATCATGCGGTTGGAGAGGGTGTAGCGACTGAGCTGGACTTGGGAAAAGAGAGAATTCATTGCGGGGCTCCTCAGTAGTGATGGAGCCATAATTGATCAATCCTGATCCGGGATAAACTGGGTAAAATTGAATTGACTGATCCACCATTGGAGCAATTTCTCTAGTGGATTCCGCGTTAGCGGTCAGAAAATTGAGCTGAACCTTCATGCGCGACCTTCAGCATGGTAATCAGCGGCGTTTGTTCCTGTGATGAGGGCAGGGGAGAGAGCTTTAGGGAGGGGCGATATTCTCGAGATAACGCCCGACGTACTCGTCTCTCACACGAGCGGCAGATCCCTGGGCCATATAGTAAGTACGCTAGGGGCGATTGCTCATCGTCTCGACCGTCAATTTGCGCTCATGTTTAGAATCGTTGCAATTGAATGGCCACCAATCAGGATTCACTACGGACTCTCTTGAGATATTGCTGGACAGTAAGACGCTCGTTGCTGAGCTGGAGAAAATTGAGCTTGTGGAAGCCACCGAAGGTGTCGAACTGCGGCATAACACTGACGGCTCACTCGACCTCTATATACAAAACGAGAGTCCGGGCAATGACAAAGAAGCCAACTGGCTGCTCGCACCCAAAGGCCCGTTCAACCTGACCATGCGTCTTTATGCGCCTTCTTCTGACGCACTCACTGGAAAATGGAATCCGCCGCCAATCACTAGAATTCAACAACCAAAATTATCTATCAAATGAATCCAGACCTGATTGAGCATTTGTCGCGGATTGGTGCCTGCCGCAATCCGCCAGAAGCGCATCGCCTCGAAGTGGCAGGCCAAGATGGCGCCACCTGACCATCCTGCACAAGTAGCGGCACGTGCTGACCGGAAGAGAAACGGTTCTGAACCAATTTCACTGGAAGGTCTTCATTAAAAGGCCGTCATGAACATTTGGTACATGGCTCGTCGAGAGAACGGACGTCAGAAACGGTTTTGTCGAATCAGTGGCTTAGGCAGCTCATGAACATCTATGACATGACCTGTCGTTTAACATAATATACATTATGCGTACTAGCAGATATTCCACACAGGGTGTCTCCCAGGTACAAGCTCTCGGAAGTAATCTCTTTTCATTTTGAGAACTAAATCCCTTGCGTGGGTGCTTCGCTGCCAGGAAAAGACTTTACTTCTGCAGGCTTCAGAGCTCTTTCCGTGCGGCCCATGCGACCTTTCTTATTCCTGAACCTTCTACACAGAATGCGAATATTGCGCAGAAATACTTGTGCTGGAGATCAAGCCAGCAGTTCGCAGAAGTAACGTGTAAAAAAATGGGAAGTAATCGTGTAAATCGAGCCTTTCGCCTCACGTTCACGGATTTGCTTACAGATACCTGTCCGGCAATCATCTGCGCGCTACAGGCTCTGGCGCAGCCTTTGCGGCCGCTATCGTGCCCGATTTTACGTCATGAGCGGCGAATCCAGAAATGTCACCCTTGATCGGCTGATCATGCACCGTATGCGAATTCTCCTATTCGTTTGATTTGAGTAATTTTTTGGAGACAGCTTGTTCATTTACGGTATTACTGACATTGCAGCGTCCACCTACTAGCACGACGCCGTGTGAAATCTGCAGCGTTCAGCATGGAGTTGGTGCACGGATTTCAAGGGCTGCCATTCGTGGAAATGAACAGTCCCGGCTGATATACATTCCGATAGTCCGTAGAGCTTCTGCGGCCACCAGCTTCCCTGGGAGCTGCTCCAGAATTTGGTTTGTTGAAAAGCTCAGTAACGTGCACTGGTCCTCGGCCTGTCCCCGACCCAAAACCGCATCCACACGTCCGGCGTCATCACGTAGGCCCAGAAGCGCGGTTGCCGTTGTAAACCTGTTTTTTGATCTGTTAACCACTGTAGTTAACAGATCAAAAAACAGGTTTACAGGATGCTAGAGGTCTACGCTTTTCAAGCCAGCAAGAAAGCTCTTAGCTGTGAGCTCCATGCTGGTGATATGTGTGCTTTCGCGACACCATCGATTGCAAACCGGTACTTTAGGTCTCTTCAAGGCGCAAATTGGTAACTCGAAAACTACAACTCAACTAAACGTCTATTTAGTTGAGTTAATTCCAAGCACTCTCCGCTCATAAGGATCGGGTATCACGCCTGATCTCCTTTTCCATTGTCGATGACGTTTGTCACGATGCCGACATCACTGCCTGCCTAGGTACCAACTAGTCAATTGAGATAAACTGTCGCCCTCGCCCTCCTTTGCAGAGACGCTTCTTCATGCACTCAGAGCACGCCTCTAAGCCTTATACGCTACTGGCCATCGACGACGATCCGCAATCACTGATCGTGCTCTCGAAGACCTTGACCTCTGAGTATGAAGTGCTTCTGGCAAAGCATAGCGAACAAGGCATCGCGCTGGCCCGTAGCGCCCGTCCGGACCTGATCATCCTCGACATCATGATGCCGGGAATGGACGGCTTCCAGGTGCTCGGCGAACTCAAGCGCCATCCAGAGACGACCAGCATCCCAGTCATCTTCCTGACCTCACGCAGCAGCGTTGAAGACGAACGCCTGGGTCTGTTATTAGGCGCCGTCGATTACATCGCCAAACCGATTTCGCCTCCGGTGGTGCTGGCCCGGGTATCGGCACAACTGAGTTATCGGGACAAACCCCTGCATAACCTTCAACCCGTCAGCGCCCCCTCAGCTGGCAATGGCATGCGTGACGGTTTCATCAGTGCGCTGTCACTGCAGCTGACACATAACCCGCTCATCCAACTCGACGCGCTGCTCGATACCCTGTCGATCCTATTGGACACTGGTGGAGCAGAGAGCGACCCGAGCATATTTCGCAGTGCCGCCTGCTTGGCTCTGATGGGCCTCAACCAGTTTAATATCCCGGTAATTCAGGCCTTGGCCCACAGCAGAGTATTGATCGAAGAAGTTCTCAGCTTTGCCGACCCAGAAGACCGAATCCTCAACCTCGCCTGGAAGATCACCCACGCAGAGGCTCTGCTCAAGGAAGACTTCAGCCATCATACAATTGACCTGCCACTGTCGACGCACCTCTTTGCCCTAGCCTTGACCTACCACCTGAAACTGCTTCAACCCGGGGCTGACCTTCACCACCGGCATGAGCAGGCACTCAAACAAATGCTCGAACATCCAAGCTTTTTGCAATACCTACCTTGCGACCAAGAGTCGCTGTCCGCAGCCTTGCTGAGGTCGTCATACACTTTTCTCGGCCCACACAGCGAGCATTGAAGCATGGCTAACCTTGGAGATCTGGAACTGTTTGTGTTGATCGCCGACCGTCAAGGCCTGTCGCCTGCCGCTCGTGCGATGTCCATCACGCCCGCTGCTGCCAGCCTGGCACTCAAGCGCCTGGAAAACCGCTTGGGTGTACGTTTGTTCACCCGCTCTACTCGCACCATGAAACTCACTCCCGAAGGAGCGCGTTACCTGGAGAGCGCGCGGCACGCCCTGAAAATTCTGGCCGACGGCAAACGATCTCTGACCCATGATGACGGCATGCTGGAACTCACGGTGCCCTCCGACCTGGGCAGAAACCTGCTACTCGATGTGTTCGCGCACCTCAAAATGAGCAGGCCGCGTCTGTTTATCAAGCTGGCGCTTAGCGACAACGAGGAGGATCTGCTCACGGGCAAGTTCGACGCGGCCGTGCGATTTGGCAAAAGCCTCTCACTGGATCTGGTCGAGCTACCTGTTTTGAAACAGCATCACTTCATCGTCTGTGCTGCCCCCACCTATCTCTCTGAACATCCCCTGCCAAGCACACCGCAACATCTGAGTGAGCATGAGTGCATCATCAACACGCGTAGTGACCGAGCGGAAAATCGTTGGCGCTTCCATGCATCTGGGCAGGTCGAAGATGTTCACGTGCAAGGGCATTTCTGCTGTGACGACGGCAACGCTGTACGGCGCTGGGCGGTAGCCGGTCAGGGTGTGGCTTATTTGCCGTTATTGAGTGTCATCGACGACTTACTCGCCGGCCGATTGCTCGCATTGCTGCCCGGCTGGCAGGGCGAGCAAGCCCCCCTGAACTTGGTGGTGTCGCACCGGTCGCAAATCACCGAATCGCTCCGGGCCTTTCATCATAGCCTCATCAACCAGTGTAACGAACGAATGTCTCACTACTCCGCCTGGCTCAATCCACCGGCAATGTCTGTGACGCTCGATGAGCTATCAGCAGGTCATAGGCCTGCTGAAATTCCAGACAATAGACACTCTCCTGGATAGCCAGCAGAGCACTGCAGGCACCCTGCTCGCAAAGTTCATCGACCATGCTCAGCGCTTGCGCGTTTTGATCGCGCAACAGCGTGGCCAGGCGCTCCAGTTTTACCATCAAGAGACTGCTTTGGTCTTCGTCTTCATCCACCAAACACAGCACCGGCCCCTGCCCCAGATCAGCCAGGCTCTCCAACACCGAATGCAACTGGTAGGCCAACCGCCATATCAACGGAGCCAGGTCAGTAGACCCTGCACAGTGATCCTCCAATTGCCCGGCCGCTCGCTGCACAGCCCGAGCTCCTATGTGGCCAGAAGCACCGCGCAAGCTATGAGCAAGAAAGCTGATGGCCTGAAGATCCTTGATTGCATGCGAGCGCCACAAGCGCGCGACGAACTGCTGATGACTGTCGCGAAAACTGCACAACAGTTTTTGGTATAGCGCGGCATCATGATTGACCACCGATAACCCGACTGCTGTGTCGATGCCATCGTAATGCGGCATTGATGCAACACGAGGTACAAGCGGTTTATGATCGCCAGGCGGAACTTCCAGGGGGTTGATCCAACGTACCAGAGCGCTGTAGAGCTCATTGACCTCCAACGGTTTGGCGATATGGTCATTCATACCGACAGCCAACATACGCGCCTTGGCGTCCAACAGGGTATGGGCAGTGACGGCAATAATCGGCAAGGACTGCAGATGGGGGTGGCGGCGGATTTCTAATGCGGCACAGTAGCCATCCATGACCGGCATCTGGCAATCCATCAGAATCCCGTCGAAGTGACTGTCGCGCAGCAACAGTTGCAAGGCCTCTTCACCGTTGTTGGCAATCACTACTTGTACTTTGGCGCGTTGCAGCAGCCCCTCGAGAACTTCCTGATTCATCGGGTTGTCCTCAACCACCAAAACCCGGGTACCCTCCAGTAACCGCGTAAAATCGTTGACCGTGCACGTGCCAGCGACAACGCTGGCCGATAAGTCAGCGCCTGGCTTGGCGGGCTCGTACTGCACAAGGGCAGGCAACTCGAAATCCTGGGACTGTGGCACGCTCAGCGTTACGGTGAATTTGAACTCCGCCCCCCTTCCCTCCAGGCTATCGATCCAGATGCTGCCTTGCATCATCTGTACGATTTTTTTTGAAATGGTCAGCCCCAGACCGGTTCCGCCATAACGTCGGGTAATCGACGGATCAGCCTGGACAAAGGCATCGAATAGACGAATGCGCTGCTCTTCACTGATACCAATACCGGTGTCCGAAACGCTGAAGCACAACAGTACCTTGCCGCTCCACTCCCGCACTTGGTGTACCCCGATGCAGACATGACCGACTTCAGTGAACTTAATCGAATTGTCGACCAGATTGGTCAGTACCTGAGACAGGCGCAATGGGTCGCCCACATAACTGCGAGGCATCAACGAGGGTATCTCCAGGCGCAGACTGATTCCCTTTTCAGCAGCCCGCTGGCGTACCAGGCAAAGCACCTCATCCAGCAGCTCCGGAAGGTCGAAATGCACGTGTTCCATGCTCAGCTTGCCAGCTTCGATCTTTGATAGATCCAGTACGCCGTTGATGATCCCGACCAGATTCTTTGCCGCACGGTCCATCTTCTCGATGTACCCGCGCTGGGTCTCCCCCAGTGGCATATCCAGGAGTAGATGGGACATACCGACAATAGCGTTCAACGGTGTGCGGATTTCATGGGACATGTTGTCGAGAAACATCGACTTGGCCTGGGTGGCCAGCTCGGCATCGCGGCGCGATTGCTTGATCAGTGCTTCCCCGGCCTTGCGTTCAGTGATGTCGAAGATCACCCCGTCCAGGTATTGCGGTACCCCGTCCACGTCAATGGTCTGCCCTTTGTCGTAGACCCAGCGCACCTCCTGCGTCGCGGTGATGATCCGGTACTCGAGCATATAACTGCCGTCATCCAGGCAGCAGTCGAAAATCCCAAGGTCGTCGGGGTGAACAAGCTCCCGGTAGGCTCGGCCGGACAAAAAATGCTGCGCCGAATAGCCGCTCAAGCCTTCGATGACATCACTGACAAACATCATCTCGCGTGCGCTATTGGGCAGGCTGCGAAAAACCACTCCTGGGATATTGGCTATCATCGACTGGAGTTTGCTCTGGTTCTCTACAATCGCCAGCTGAGCCTCGACAGCCTGGGTGATGTCCTGCAGCACTCCAGTCACCCGTGTCGCGACACCTTGGGCGTCACGCTGCATGACTTTGCCGATATCCAGCACCCACAACCAGTCTCCGTTTTTATTGCACACCCGGTATTCAGCGCGGTATTCGTCAGTCTGGTTATCCAGGTGCGCGTTGAGCTTGGCCATGACCGATTCAAGGTCATCCGGATGAATCAGACGAGCCCAGCGATCCAGTCCATTGCCAAAGGTAGTCTCCAGTTCGCATTGGCTATAGCCAAGAATACGCAGCCAGACACCATTGTTGATGACGATGCCCAGACTGACGTTCCAGTCCCACAGGCCAAGTGCCCCGCTCTGCAGGGCCAGGTCCAGACGTTGTTCACTTTGCTCGATCATCGCGACATCGCGCTTGTGTCGGCGGGCGTCCGCCAGCCTCCGTAGACCGCCCCACCACAGCAGAAAAAACAGGCCGGCACTCACCCCTTCGATCAACAAGATGTGTTCGTCAGGCAGGATCAAATCCAGATCGCCCAATGTGATCAGCGACCAGGGGCCTCCCGGGTCGCTCCAGTCAAAATCGGCCCGGGACAGGCCATACCGTCGCCCCTCCAACGTGACAACAGGCTGATGGGCATCAAACGGTAACCTTTCAGGTATGCCACCGGGAAATGGATAGTCGGCGAATTGCTGGCGGATATCGCCGATAAACGTGCCCGGGGACCACTCCCGGTCGGCTTTGAGCAGCAACGGCCGCGCATTGGTGGCCAGCACCACACCACTGGACGACAGGATCATTTTAACGTCGCCGTCTGGTTGTTTACTCAACCTGCTGTCCAGCAATTGGGCATCGAAGCGCGCCACCAACACGCCGATCACCTTGTCCTGACGAGTACGAGAAGCGTAAATTGGTACTGCCATGTAGAACATGCGCGTTCCTGTGACAGTACTAATCGCGCCGTAGACGCTGCTAACGCCCTTGAGGGCGGTGTTGAAATAGGGACGGAAAGCTACACTTAGGCCCAACTGTGACGGATCGAGCAAGTCATGGACCGCAACGATCTTCCCATCCATGTTAGCGACAAACGCGTGACTGGCGCCCACCACGATCGACAGCGTACTCAAGGGTATCGCCGCCTGCTCCATGAGTTCTAAGGAAGGGCTGCGTTCCTCAATGACTCTTTTAAGCACCGGATTGTGTCGCCCCAGGATCGACAACGCGCCAATGGCAAATCCGTCGGACTTCCACTGTTCCAGCTCCGCGGCATGCTCCAGGGTCTGCGCTTCGATCCCGGCCAGGTAGACATCTTCAACCTGCAAGCGGTAATAATTGCCAACTGCCGCGCCTCCCCCGACCGCGATCAGCACGCCAAGGGCGTTGTAGTACAGCCTGTTACCGTCGAAGAACTTCACTAACCTATACAACATCCACTCCAACTCCTCGTCAATCATTCTCGCATTGTCAACGCTCCTGCAATGCGGCACTGAAGTCGCTAGCGTGTGGCCAGCTGACGCGGAAACTCCGGAGGCAGGAAATCGCGATCGGGGTCGTAGTTCGGCTTGAGGAAATCACAAAGAGCCCGCAGGGCTTGCGGCGACAAGGTGCCTACCGACTGATGGAGGCGCAGGGTATCGAGAATGTAGTCGTAACGGCTGTTATTGTACTCGCGAACCGCGTTGTAGAGCTGTCGCTGCGCCTCGAGCACGTCAACGATATTACGTGTGCCGATCTGGAACCCCAGCTGCGACGCCAGCACCGCGCCCTGGTTGGAGATGATCGACTGGCGTCGCGCCTGGATCTTCTCGACGCTGCTGTTGAGACTACGATGCAGATTGCGGGTGTTCTCCACCACTTGGCGCCGCAGGTTGTCGTTAAGCGACTCGCGTTGACTCATGCGTTGATAGGCTTCGCGAACCTGCGAGCTGGTCTGCCCGCCGTTGAATAACGGAATGTCGAATTGCAGACCCACCGAGCGCTGTTCAGCGTTGCCGCCATAGCCACCGCCCTGAACCCCGCTGTTGCCAAAGCCGAGGTTGTCGTTGTCGCCAATCTGGTAGCGCATCACTGCATCCAGGGTCGGCGCATGCCCAGCCTTGCGTGCGTTCAGCGTTTGCTGCGCCACCTGCAAGGCCTGTTCGCTGACCCGTAGCGAAATGTTCTGCTGCATAGCGCTATCAACCCAGCGCCGAGCTTCATTGGGCACGGGTAACTGGATTGGCATGTCATGCCGCACCCCCTGGACTGCGGTGTACTGCTGATGTGTCAAGGTATCGAGGGCTTCAAACGCATTGTCCACGTCCTGCTGTGCAACAATGCGATTGGCCCGGGCACTGTCATGACTGGCCTGAGCCTGCAGCACATCGGTACGGTCAGCCAAGCCCAGTTGCAAGCCCTTCTCTGCCAGGTCCAGCTGACGCTTGAGGGCGGCTTCCTCGGCCTTGCCGGCAGCGAGTCCGTCCTGGGCTTTAAGCAGGCCGAAATACACCTGGGCGCTGTCGAGTATCAGTTTCTGTTCGGCTATCTCCAATTCCAGCAGCGCCTGCTGGTGTTGGGACTCGGCAGCCTTGAGGTTGAACCAGCGATCGACGCGCAATACGGGCTGGTTAAGTAGCAACTGGTAGCTGCTGCCACTACGCCCGATGTCCTGCTGCGGTTGTTGCAAGGTCGTTGTTCGGTCGTTGAGCTCGGCACTGGCCGACAGCGTGGGCAACAAGCCGGCACGGGCTTGAGGCACGGCCTCAGCCCGTGCTGCCTGGTCAGCGCGGGCCGCTGCCAGCTCGGAATTGTTCTGTCGAGCATCTTGGTACACCCGCCAGAGATCGCTGGGAGTGGCCGCAGGTGGAAAGTCCCGAGGTGCGCTGGCCGCCGGTTCAGTCTGCAGCAGGAGGGCGAGCAACCAGGCAATAGGCGCCCGCTGTCGCGAAATAGTTTTTTTGAGCATGGACTGGGTAACTTCTACAAGAGGAATGATTCAAGCTGAAGGTGGGAGGCAGGAGGCGCGTTGCGCCCCTCCTGCTGTTTCTCGTGTTACCTCAAGACATCGAAGGCACCAGTGCCCCATGTGCGGCCTGGCGGTTTTGCAGCAAATATTCGCGGGCACCGCCGGTGTCGGCGAACGCGGCCATTGCGCCGCTTAACTTGGTCAGGCTGGGACTGGTTGCGCTCTCTACTGACTCCGGCTGCTGGTTGGCCCAGGCCAGCTCGAACAGGGCATTTGTATCGGCCCCTACACGGGTAAAGCCCGCGACCAGATGATCAATACTGATCACCGCCCCGGAACCTTTCAGCTCGATTTGCAAGTGCCGGTGCGTCGCCGCCTGGCTGCCAAATACCTTGCGTACGACCAAGGTAGTGCCTCCCGCCCAGTCAGTCAGCATCAGATCGTCATCATGGCGGCTGACGAGGAGCTTTTCCCCATCGGTTGCCGGTATGATCAATCGGTCCAGGGCCTGGTCCGGGTCATCGTTATCAATGACGACTGTGCGGTAGTGCGACCACATTTCCGGGCTGAGGCGGTAGGTATCGCCGTTGGCCCCCCCATGCAGCACGACACTGTCGACACCGTCAATCAGTGGCGGCTGCAGATCATCCTGGCTACCACGCAGGCCGTCGCCCCGCAGCAACAACGACGAACCAACGCGCTCGACAGAGGTGTAATGGCCGAGCCTCTTCGGATTACCCGCCCAGACATGGTACAACCCCTGGTCTGTCTGGCTGTATACATAGGCTGCTCTCTGCCCAACAGCGGTTCCGACGAAACGCAAATCTTCCGCAACCGGGAGACCTTTGCCAGAGAACAATTGTCCACTGCTGACGTCGAACCACCCTTGCCCGTCTTGCCCCTGCAAAGTCAGCACACCCGTAGCCCGCCACTGACTGGCGAGCTCGCTGAGTGCCTGGGGCAAACGATCACGGTTATCTTGCTGCCAGCCGTTGTCGACCGCCACCAGCTGCAATTCACCCTTGTTGTTCCGCAGCAAAATCTCGCCTTTGACGGTGGTCAGGCGTAATCCCGCGTCATTGAGCTCTGCCGCCTTGAGATGCAGATTCGGCACCAGCTCACTGGCGGCGGGCAGTTGCGCCGACACCTCGAGTACCTCGTCAGTGCCAAACACACCAGCAAGCGCTGCGGGGGTCAAAGGAGGTTGGCGATAGAGCTTGCCACTTGCCGGATCGAAAATCCGCGCAGCGCTGCCGTCCGCTTCAAACCCCAGAAACTGCAAGGGCTTGCCTTGCAGCGGGGCGGATGCCACCACCACCTGCCCGTTGTGGTACCACACGGGCAACACGCTCTTGGCGTCACTGCCCTTGACGCCAAACACGGCCAGGGTTGCACTGCGGCCAGCGACACTGGCCAGGTCTTGCCACCAGGTTATACGCCCTTTAAGCCAATGTTCGTTGACAGCTTCGTAGCTGCGCTGACCCTTGGCATCGACCCTGGCCAGGCGGCCATCCTCGGTCAGGAGGACCAGAACTCCGTTCAAGTCGATTACATTCGCCAGCGCTGGGGTTGTCACCCGCAATGCTGTCGGGCGGGTGGAGTCGAGCACCGCCTGCCCTGGCCCCTCCTGGCGGAACAGGACCTTCTGCGCCTTGCTGTAGAAAAAGAACACCTCCTTGCCATCGAGACCAGGCATGCTGCCCGCCAACACCAGATCGGCGGGAACAGGCCAGGCGCTACGACTTGTTTCGTGCGCTTCGAAACGCAGGGTTGTGTCCCCGGGTGGCGCCAGATTCGGTTTGATCACGGCGCCATCGCTGGTTCGTATCCAATAGCGGTGTGCTACGCCAACCGCATCGGTGCCAAATACCGTCAACAACGCCGCAGGGGTTGGCTCGATCAATCGCGCGCCCAACCCATACACTGGGGTGCCGCGCTGCACGCCATTGCTCGCGTAGCCATTGAGCATGGTTTTTACCGCGTCGCCATATTGGCCAGTGGCCGCCGAGAGCTGTAATAGCGCCTCATCACCCACCGCGCTGACCAGCTCCATGCGGTCGCTCTGGATCCGGTAGCTCAGCTCGGCCTCACTGCCATCTTTGAGCAAATGGCGGCGCGTCAGGTAGACCGCATCCCCCTCTTGCCATAACCGGCTGATGTTGCCCGCGCTCTGGTTGAACCATGGATCGAACTGCGCATCGATCCTGCCACTGGCGATGTCCACCCGCCACGCCGCGGCGTTCTCGGCGTCAAAAAAATAAGCATAGTCGCCACTAACGGCCCCCAACTGAGCATGCCTGGCCTGCTCAATATCACTGTTGGTGAACAGCATGCGATCCTTGGCGACGTCATAGAACGCCCGGCCGACATTTCGTCCCTCGTGGCTGTAATTCTCCACCACAACGTACTGACCTTGCAGCTGATGAGCCTTGGCCAAGTCGCGCAAGTGCTGCTCGATACGATGACCTGACACCTGCCATTTACTGGCGTCCTCCACCAGCACCCGGGTCGTCATGCCGGTGAAATCGACTTCCCGCACCTCTTTCTTGGCATTGACCACCAGTATGCGACCGTTCTGTGCCGGGTCGAGTTCGACCACAACACCACCGACCACCAACTGTTGGTTCGACACGCTGATGCTATCACTGGCAAGCTGGCTGCTATCGATGATCCAGCGCGAGGGCATGCTGCCTGTTTCGCTGGTGAGCTTGACCCGCACGCCTTCATTCAAACCGATTACGTATTCGCCCCCTGTGCCCTTGATCTCGTAGCGCAGGAAGCTGTGCAGCTCATTGGGCAGCTCGGGTACTACCAGTTGCCGGTTACGCTGATCGAGCAGCACTTCGACCGGCGTATCGACGTACTCTTGATGAATCTTGCGGATCGTGTACTCGCCCGGAAAGAGGTAGAAGTCGTAGTCAAAGCGTCTGTCTTGCTCAAGCCGACGAATCACATCAAAGCCGCCGTCATGGCGGTTGGTGGTGCCGGGAAGTGTCTCGTATTCGTAACTGATATAGGACTTGGGTGTACCAGGCAGAATAACTACCCTGGTATCGCTGTGAGCGAGCGGATGGTGGCTCCCATAGCCGATGCCACTGCGCACCTCGACCGCCTGACTGCGATCGCGGACCATCACCGGCATGTCGCCACTCCAAAAGAAGTAGTTGATTGCTCCAGAACCGGTAGCACCGTGATGCGTGCGGTAGATGTACTGACTGTCGAATTCGATTTGACCGTTGCGCAGGTCGACGGCCTTCACTACCGCCCCGGCAAGAGGGACTAGTACCTGTTTCTGCTCGTCATAGCGATAACCGAGACCTTTGTATGCGCTGTCGAGCGCATCAAAGTAGCGGCCTACCGCCTGGGCGTCCACAGCCACCTCACCATATGCCTGTGCCAGTGCGGTAAAGCCGACCGCAAGCCCACCCAGGACCACAGCACAGCCACCGAGCATGGCTGCGGCGGTGGAGGCACCGATCAGGCCGGCGCTGAGTCCCGCAATGCTGGTCACTAAGCTTGCCGAGTCGAAGGCGAGCTGAGTGCCGAACACAGCCTTTTGCATATCGTTTTCGGCGTGGGCCAGCTCAAACCCATCAAAGCCAACCATCGCTGCCCCCAACAGGACGCCAGCGCCTTCATTGGCGGTGCGCCCCAGCGTTGTGGCAAAGTCCTGGAGAGTGGCTTCAGCGGCTACCGCTTCGCCGCGCAGTGCCGTGCGGACCAGCTCGGTGACCTTGGCCACGTCCTGAATGGTGCCGTGCCCCATCTGGATAAAGTTGATGTAGCTGTGCACTTTGAGCGCAGTAGCAAGATCAGGCGCCGCCCCACCGCTCGCAGCGTTTTTGCGGCTCCTATCGGCAAACCACTGGATCAGCGCCTGCACCGCAAAGCCTGCGTTCAAACCGTCCACCGGTGCGGCCTCACCGACCTCGCCCTTAGGCCGAAGCTGGCCATGTTCGAGGGTAAAATGCTGACTCAGCACCTGCAGATTTTCGTCGACGAAGCGCCGAAACTCGATAAAGGTGGCATCTTCGGTAGCCAACCAGCGGGTTTGCTCGGATTGGTCACGGTTTATGAATTGAACCCGATAGCCGCCACTTTCCAGTTTTTCAGTATTGGCGATGATCGGCATCCACTGACTGCCCAACTGGTGCTCCAGAGCCAGTCGAGTACAGGCATCGTCGAAGCGCGTACCCCACTGTTCAGCATCAAAGGTTGCCAACGCGGCCCCTAGACGCAGGTCGTCGCTGAAGCGCTGCTGGGCGTCCACTGCCTTTTCAACCTGGTGCCGTTGACCGATGACGTCCGCCAGCTCCTCAGGACGGGACAAATCAGCGACATTCAGTCCACTGCCCACTGACACCTTGGCCATTTTGCCGGTATCGATCTCGATCAGGTTGAAGGCCGGCTCCGATTTGCTGCCAAACGAGCCATAGTGTGCCGCCATTTTTCGCCCCACCAGGTGTTGCTTCATAGCCTCGGACAAGGCCTGGGTGGTGTCGAAGGCAAAAACCCCCACGTTCGGGTCGTAGAAGTAATAGCGCCGGCCTTCGGTAGTCACTGTGGCCCCCACCATCATCGAATGGTTCTGGGTATTGAGGGCAAACATCGAGGTGCCGATGCTGGCGGCCAGCCGCGACACCACCTCGGACAACTTGAACTGTCCCAGTGCACTAGAGGCCTGGACAGCTTCATCATTGGGGCGCAACCTGACCAGGCTGTTCTTGAGCAACGTCGCGCTGCCAGACTCAGGATCGGCACAGGCCAAAAACAGCTTATTTACCAAACTGTCGACAGCGACTTCGCCGCCGCTGGCCAAGGCCACGGCCATCGCCCTGACCAAGGGGTAGCAGCGACCACCAAATCGGTCGCTGGCCAGCGTCAGGTAAAACTCCTGCGGCACCAGCCGGTCAAACACACTCCCCGCTCGATGAAAGTCTTCGCTGAATTCAGCGGTCCGACGCAGAACGTTATCAAGGTACTCAGCCTGACTCGCTTCGGTGATGCGAGCACTCAGGGCACCACGCTGTTGCGGGGTGAGCTTGCCGTCGAGAAACAGACACTTCATCTCCACGCTTGACATTCTAGTGTCCAGCCCGGGAATACTGATCTGGCGAAAATTGCGCAAGCCATCGGTGAACGAAGTACCACGCTGAAAAGCCTCGGCATTAGCGTAGGACTCGCCCACATTACCCGTACCTTCCCCCCCCCCGGCCTGGAGGGTCATATCGTCGGTGCGCACTACTGCAGCGGTACCGTACTTGGCCTTGATCTGCTGCCAGAGCCAGGTCTTTTCGACTGAGAGGGCTTCACGCAATACGGGTTCGAACTGCGCACTGTAATAGTCCAGCGTGAGGTTGAGCTGCTTAATTTGCTGGTCGATCAGACGCTTGTCTGGCGCACTGTACAGGTCTTGCTGAAGCTGGTTGCGCTTGACGGTCAGCTGTTCGATATCAGCGTGGACCTTGGCCTGGACCGCTTCACGCAGCCCGTTCCAGGCAGTGATTGCCGGATGCTCGGGAGAAAAGGCACCTTCCGTGTAGATACCGTCAGCCACCCCGTCGACCGATACCCCGAACTGCTTCGCGATTTTTTTCAGGTTCTGGTGAACTTGCTCACGGTAAGCGGCGAATTCAGCTTGATTACGCACTCCCACTTTGTCGGCGATCCGAATCATCAAAGGCTGCGCACCTTCGCGCAACTGCGGCCAGACCATCTGGCCTTGGCGCTGATACTCCTGGCTCTGCAGCACCAGCTGCCACTGACCATCACGGTATTGCATATATGCCGCGGCCAAACTCTCGGAGGTGCCAGCAACCTTATAATCCTTGTAGTCGATCGCCATCACCACGTTGTCGTACAGCAACGAACTGTTGACCCGGCTGTCGTGATAAACCCTGTAGGTGTCGGCGTCCAGGCTGGTCACCACCAACGAACCGCCTGACAAGGTCCCGGTAAAAAGGAAACTGGCTGCTGCCGCGTGTTTGGGAATGTCGACGTAGGCCGGCATCGCATTGGCCTGACCCGGTCCGTTGTAGCCGAGAAAATACGCTGGCACGCTGTCGACGCTGCTGCTGGCGAACTCTTTGGCGTTGTACTCGGTGTATTCAAGCTCATACTGGTTCGGCGCGACCTTCACCAACTGTACATTGCCTCGGGTCGGCAAGGGTCCCATTTTGACCAACACCTCGGCACTGAGGGTGTGGGTTTTGACAAACTCGACAGGGTCGGCCACAAATTGCTGAATGTCGGCACTGCCGTGGCGGAACTGGAGCGACGCTAGCCTCGTCTTTAGCCACAAATCCTTCGCTGCCTGCCCCATTAGCGCGGGCATCGGGCCAATACTGGTGAAGCGTGGCGGATGAAATTCTTCGGTGGCAGACAGCCCCTCATTAACGACGAGCAAGATGCGCGCCATCACCGCGTCATACAACTCACCCTGCAACGCTTGCTTGCTGCCTTCGATACGATAACGATCGAACATCTGCAGCATGTCCTTACCGATACTGCCCGGACCTTGCGGTTCATAACGCGCGGCAACATACAAGGTCTCAAAGAATGAGTGGTAGCCGTTACGGATCATGAAGGCCGCATTGGCCATCTGGAATTGCCAATATTGCTTGACACTCAGGACGCCGCCGAACAACTCCGGCAAGACATTGCTGACAGTCTGAGTAGTCCCGGAAATGCCGCCCACAAATGGGGTGTCCAGATCATTCATGTAGCGCGTGGCTGGATTGCCGGGATCTGGACGAAACTGGTTGTAACTGCGGTACTTATCGTCTTCCATCAGGTACGAACCATCATCACTCGACGGGCCTTCAGGGCTCGTATTTAAAATCAGATACGGGTCGGGTTGGTCCAGCCGATTGTTGATGATGACTTTATCGGCACCGCTCTCTGGCGTTAGTGCGGCGTGGGGATTGACGGGTACCGCAACCTTGGAAAAGCTATCGGCGACTGGGCGCAGGGCATGGAACAAGGTCTGTTTGCGCAGGCTCCGGCCGTCTTCGCTCGACAGCGCTGCCTCAACCTGCGGGCGCAGGGGCGCATCGGTATGCTCGAGGCCTTGGGGGCCGGCCAACAACAAGGTGAGCAACTTACTGTCCAGCGAAAGCTCGACCGCAACCGAATCGAAGACCTTGATTCTCGGGTTGCTGGGATGTTGTGCGGCATTGGCACTGTCAACTCGCTGGTGTTCAGCCTCGATCGCACGAATGCGCCATTGCTCGTACAACGGCTCCAGCAATAATTTGGCCTGGGCAATATCGTTTTGCAGGTAGCCACCTTTCAGGATCCTGGCTACGGTTGCGCCCTTGGCCAGGTTCGCCGCCAGTCTGAACAACACCTGATCACCGTCGCTGCCGTGCCAGACCGCGGCAGCGAAAGCCTGCTCCCACAGTACCTTGTTCAGGTTATTGCCCTTTATGTCACGCATACTGTCGCGGGTGTACTGCGGTGCCAACACGCCTGCTGGAGTGATGTGGTTGCGTTCGAGTAATCGCAGCAACTGCTGCTCAAATGTCTTACGCTCGCCGCTGCCTTCAAACAAGCGACTGTCTTTGATACCACCTTCACGTAGTTGCTCCAGCTTCTCGAAAAAAGCGCTGTTATAGGCATACAGCGCGTCGGTCTGCGACTTGCTCAAATGACTGCTGCTGACCTTGCCGTCATCAACGTTCATCAACCCAAAGGGAGTGGCCGACAGGTAGCGGTCGCCTTGGGGCATTTCAAGCAAATACTGGGTGGCCGCAAAACCTACCGAGCGTTCCAGCTCATGGATATTGACGAACAAACCATCACGGTCCGCGTTGTAACTGCTGTGACGAAACCCCTCCAAACCAATGGTCTGGAAGCTGCTGATATCCGCGTATTGATTGATCAGGTCGCTCAAGGCGCTCGGCAACGGAACCTCGCGGGTGGTAGTGGTAGTCAACGCCTGACCGGACACCTGGATGCCAATCTGGTTGGGTACCTTGCGGTCAACGTTGGTCAGCATCAGCTTGCGGCCATTGCTCAGCAACTGCACCTTGAAGCCTTCGCGCAAGCTGCTTTCCGACACCATATGGTTGGCGAAGTATTTCTCGACAAATTCGGTTCTTACCAGCACCGAGCGAATCGGCGCATGGGTCGGCGAGCGAAAGGAAGGAGGCTCGTTCTTGAGCCGGTATTGCTGCTGCCAGGCCAGGGAGCGTGCAGCGGTACCAAAGGAGAAGTTGAGTACCCCGTCTGTGGGTACAACCAGTCTGCCGCTTTCCAGGTAGAAATCCTTGAAACGACCATCCGTGCAGGGATTGACCAATGCGACATTCATACGGATGTAGCCAGGACGCTCCTCCATCATCAACAGTGAAATACTCACTGGCAGATCATCGGAGGCCTGAGGTGGCTTGATCAGTGCGCCAAGCGCCGCAGCTTCCTGTTCTGCAGGAGCCTTGAGCAAGGCGCTGTATCGAGTACTGACGTCTTTGTAAGCCTGTAGCTCGGAGAATAAAGTTACATAGCTTTGGCTGAAGGTGGAGCTGGCAATCTGTGTGCTCAGTTGCTGCTCAAGACGCTTGATCCGGATATCCAGCTTGTTCTGCTTGCCCCCCAGATTTTTCCTCAAGGTCAGCGCATCCAGGGACTTCGCGCCGCCAGGGTTGAGTATGGCCAGTGCCTTTTTCCAAGTACTGTCATAATGCGCAATGGCCGTCTGCTGGCGGCTGTACAACAGTATTTCACGATCAAGTTGCCGCTTGTAGACTCTGATTGCCGGCGTGGAGGGTAATGCATTCATCTGCTGGCGTCGTAGTTGCAGTATTTGCAGATGATCATCGACCGAGACAGGATTTTCCTGCATCTGAAAATGTTGGGCAGCCAACACGCTCAGAGTGCTCTGCTGTATTTCCAGTAAACGCTCACCTACCTGGCTGATGTAATCAGCCCGTTCAGCGGCGCTCATGTTGAACCATTCGCTTTGCCGACCTGCCGTTTGGATTTGCCGATCACTCAGTGTGTTGAGCAGGCGCGTGAAGTCCTTGGACATAAAAACCAATTGCAGTGTTCCTTTATCTGTTTTTGAGTAAAGCCTTTCGCGCCGCGAAAGGCTGTCTATCAGTACGGGTATCAGTGATTGGAAAGATGACTGCTTCGTGCGTCCTCCTGCTGCCAGTAGGTCGGAGACTCAATCCTTCATCTGCAAGGCCCATTGCCGGGCATACAACCCGTCCAGCGCGAGCAACTGTTCGTGGCTACCTTGCTCAAGAACCTGGCCTTGATCGATGACCAGGATTCGGTCGGCATGACGCAGCGTGTTGAGGCGATGTGCGACACTGATGACCGTGCGGCCCTGGGCGATTCGCTGCAGATTGGCCATCACCGCCGCCTCGGACTCGTAGTCCAGGGCACTGGTGGCCTCGTCCAGCAACAGGATTCCAGGGTTAGTCAACAGCGCTCGTGCCAGGGCTATGCGTTGACGCTGGCCACCTGAAAGCTGGCCGCCGCGCTCACCGACCTGGGTGTCGTAACCCTGGCTTAGCGCCTCAATAAAGGTCGCAGCACCGGCGAGGGTGGCCGCCTCGTGTACGTCGGCATCGCTGGCCTGGGGTCGGCACAGGCGAATGTTCTCGGCAATGCTGCCAGCGAACAGCACGCTTTCCTGCAGCACCACGCTCATGTTGCGACGCAGGGCCACCGGGTCGGCAATGGCCAGGTCGATGCCGTCCACCAACACCCGCCCGTGCTGCGGTACATAAAGGCGTTGCAGTAGTCGGGTCAGGGT
Source organism: Pseudomonas sp. PDM32 (assembly GCF_019219225.1). Taxonomy (NCBI): domain Bacteria; kingdom Pseudomonadati; phylum Pseudomonadota; class Gammaproteobacteria; order Pseudomonadales; family Pseudomonadaceae; genus Pseudomonas; species Pseudomonas sp. PDM32. Next base: position 41,209 of record NZ_JAHUWE010000020.1, on the reverse strand, counting down.
CGACTTGCCCGAGCCGGAAGGCCCGGTAATACCGATGAATTCCCCTGGTTGTACGTCCAGGTTGAGGTTGCGCAGGATTTCCTGGCCATCTTCGTCATAGCGGAAACGCACGCCCTGGAAACTCACCGCGCCCTGCAGCGCCGGCACTGAGGCCAGACCGCCGCTACCGCTTTCACACTCGGTGTCGAGAATATCGCCCAGCCGGCGCAACGAGATCAGGGTGTGCTGGAAATCCTGCCAGACCTGGGCCAGGCGCAGAATCGGCTCCACCACATGGCCGGCCAGCATGTTGAAAGCCACCAGTTGGCCGGGCGTCAACTGCCCATCCATAACCAGCATCACGCCCCACCACAGCAGCAGCGCGGCGGTCAGCTTCTGAATCAGGCCAATACCCTGACCGGCCCAGATACCGACGATACGCGTGTGAAACGCCGCCCTCACATAAGCCGCCAACTGACGTTGCCACTGCTGCTGGAAACCGCCTTCGGTGGCGCCGGTCTTGATGGTTTCGATGCCCGTCACAGTCTCGGTGAGAAAGGCGGTGTTTGCCGCACTCAGTTCGTACTCGCGCAACGCCCGGCTGCGCAACAAGGGGCCCACGCACAGCCAAAACAGGAAGTACAGGACCAGGGAGCCGACCACCACCCATGTCAAGAGTGGTGCATAGCTGTACATCACCGCGATGAACAGGCTACAGAAGGCCAGATCCAGTACCAGAGTTAGCGCCGAACCGGTGAGAAACTGGCGAATCTGCTGCATCTCACCGACCCGGGCGATGATCTCGCCCGTTTGACGACGCTGGAAGTAGCTCAGCGGTAGCTGCACCAGATGCCGGTACAAGCGCGCGCACAATTCAGCGTTGATCTTGCTGGCCAAGTTGGAAAACAGCCAGGAGCGCAGGAGGCCAAACAGCGGTTCGAACAGCGCCAACGCCAGCAGGGCAATGCCCAATACTTGCAGGCTGGACATACCCCGGCTGACCAGCACCCGGTCGATGATGTTCTCAAACAGCAGCGGCGTGACCAGGGCCACCAACTGCAGCATCAGCGAGACCAGTAACACGCTACGAAACTGCCGTGCATGTTTGAGGATCGATGGCCAAAACCAGGCCACGCCGAAAACGGGCGCTTTCAATCCGGTGTGCTGTTCAGCCAGCAACAACACCTCGCCCTGCCACAGTTCAGCCAGCTCTTCACGGGGCAGAGCCTGACAGTGCCCCTCCAGCGGCCAGAACAGGTTGACCTGCCCTGGTTCGACGGCATTGAGCACCACCCACCCGCGCGCGGTCTCCAGCAAGGCGGGTAACGGCAGTTGTTCCAGGCGCTGGACGTTGCTGCGCACGGCCCTCGCCCGCAGCCCGGCCCAGCCGGCACAACGGCGCAAGTCGATACTGTCGGCCAGGCCCTCGACGCGGCCCAGGCGGTGATTCAGCTGCGCCGCCGTGATGGTCAGGTCAAAACGCCGTGCCGCCCAAGCCAGGGCCTCCAGGCCGGTATCCAGGGTGTTCGGTGTATCGTCGCCAGCGTGGATAGATGCAGTGCTCATATCAACGCTCCCGCAAGGCTTCGGACTGGTACTGCTGGATCGGGCTCAACAGGTAGTCAATCACCCGCCGATCTCCCGTGCGTATCTCGCCGGTCACGGTCATCCCTGCCTGGAAAGGCACCCAGCCCTGGTCCACGGCAATAGCGGCCTTTTCCAGGCGGATGCGCGTTGGGAACACCAAACCCTGCTGCTCATCCTTGATGGCATCACCAGACACATGCATAACGGTGCCGCGCAAGGTGCCGTAACGGGTATAGGGGAACGCATCAACCTTGATCTCCACTGGCTGACCGGCCCTGACGAAGCCCACATCCTTGTTCAACACCATGACTTCGGCGTCCAGCTCTACGCCCTCTGGCACAATCACCAGCAGTTGTTGCGCTGGCTGTACCGCACCGCCCAGGGTATGCACCGCCAGTTGTTGCACCACGCCATCAACCGGTGCCAACAACGTTTGCAGGCGCTGCTTGTCGCGCCCGCGGATCAGTTGCTGCTCGAGAATGGCAATGTCCTGTTGGGTGCGATGGCGCACGTCATGCTGCTCGCGTTGAGTCCTGGCCAGAAAACTGTCGCGCTGATCCTGCCGGTTGCGCGCCTCGGCCTTTAGCACCTGCAGTTCGGCATGCTGTTGGGCCAGCGCGCGCTCGACCTCCAACTGCTCCTTTTCCTGCTCCAATAGTTCAACCTGGGGCATCAGTTGCTGGGCCGCCATCGCCCGACGGGCATCAAGGCGCCGCCGGACATTGCTAGCCAACTTGCCCAAGGCGGCAATCTCCACACTGCGAGCCCGCTGGCCGGCCTGATTGATGGCCATTTCAGCATTCAGGCTGTCCAGGTTGGCGTTGATTTCTTTCCAGGTGCTTGCCAATTGCGCACGGGCTTGCAGCGATTGCTCCGGGCTCAGATCGGATGGCGGCAGATAGCTGCCAATCGGGTCATTGCTCAGCAGCGCCTGGGCCCTGGCCAGCTCCAGGCGTTTGAACGCCAGCTGAGCCCTCAGCTCGCTCAGCTCGGCATCGACACCAATCGGGTTCAACGCCACCAACACATCACCGGCCCTGACCCGTTGCCCGTCACGCACGTGGATTGCACGGACCTCACCCGCATCATGGGCCTGAATGATTTTGGTGTGGCTAGGCACTATCAACCGGCCAGAAGCACTGGCGTGAATGTCGAGAAAGCCGAGAATCGCCCACGCCAGCGCCAGTGCGATCGACAACATCAACACCATCGCCGTGCCACGCGCCCAAGGCGCTGGTGGTCGCTCGACAATCTCCAGATAACCGGGCTGGAACTCGTACTCGTCGCGACTGCGTTTGAGTGCGGCAGGCGCCTGGCACAACGCGCGCCAAGCCTGCCGGGGAATGCTCAACAATGACCAACGCATCATGCCTGCTCCTTGCGTAACGCACGTTGCAACGCCCATAGGCGTGCATAACAACCACCGTTGGCGAGTAACTCAATATGGGTGCCCGATTCACTGACCCGCCCCTGCTCGACGGCAACAATGCGTTGGCATTGGCGCACGGCCGACAATCGGTGAGCGATGATGATCACCGTGCGCCCCTCAGCGATCCGCGCCATGTTGCCCTGGATCAATGCTTGGGATTCGTCGTCCAGTGCACTGGTGGCCTCATCAAAAATCAGGATCCTTGGGTCGCCCATCAGTGCGCGGGCAATGGCGATGCGCTGGCGTTGGCCGCCAGACAGCGAACTGCCGGCTTCAGCCAGCACCGTGTCGTAGCCCAACGGCAGTTGCAGGATAAAGTCATGGGCACCCGCCAAGCGGGCTGCGGCGATAACGGCCTCCAGGGAGGCCGTTGGATGACGCAGGGCAATGTTCTGTCGCACGCTGCGGTTGAACAAATAGTTTTCCTGCAGCACCACACCAATCTGGCTGCGCAGCCACGCCGGCTCCAGTTGATGCAGGGGTAAACCATCCATCAGGATGCGTCCGGCATCAGGCGTATAGAGTTTTTGCAGCAAGCCGGTCAGCGTGCTTTTGCCAGAGCCGGACGGCCCGACGACTCCCAGGGTCTGGCCCGCGACGATGTGCAGGTCCAGCCCCTTGATCACAGGTTCCAGGTCGGGACGATAGCGGAACACCAACTGCTCGATGCGCACCTCGCCTCGTAACGGTTGTAGCGGGCGCTGCTGGCCGAGCATCTGCTCGACTGGCAGATTGAGCATATCGCCCAGTTTGTCCACCGATACCCGCACCTGGACAAATTGCTGCCAGACCTCGATCAACTTGGCCAGCGGTTGACTGACGTGAGACAGCATCATATTGAAAGCAATCAACTGGCCAATGCTCATCTCCAGGCCAATAACTTTGCTTGCGCCCCAGCAAATCACCCCTACCGCAGTGCACTTCTGCAGCAGGCTCACCGCCTGGCTGATTGAGCTGCCCAAGGTCTGGCTGGCGAAACCGGCCTCGACCATCTCGGCGGTCTGGGACTCCCAGCGCCGCTGCATCTGCGGCTCTACCGCCAGGCTCTTGATGGTCTCGGCACTGCTCACGGTTTCGTTGAGAAAAGCAGTGTTGCGGGCAGCACTCTGAAACTGACGCTCGATGCGTTTCTCCAGCGGTCCGGTGCTGATCCAGGCCAGCAGGACATACAGTGGAAGCGTGGCCATCACCAACAGAGTCAAGGGCCATGAAATCCAGGCCATGACCGCAAAAAACACCAGGGTGAAGACGACATCGATGCACAACGTCAGCAGTGAGCCCGTGAGGAACTCACGAATGCTATCCAGCTCCTGAACCCGGGTAATGATCGCGCCCACCTGGCGCTGCTTGAAATACAGCAGCGGCAACCCCAGCAGATGACGGAACAGTTTGATGCTAAGACCAATGTCGATGCGATTGGCGGTATGCGCCGAAAGGTATTCGCGCAAGCCTTTGAGCAAAACCTCGAAGATCCCCACCACGACCAGCGTCACGACCAGAACATCCAGGGTCGCCAGGGCCCGGTGCACCATGACCTTGTCCATCACTGCCTGGAAAAACAACGGTGTCGCCAGGGCCAGTATCTGCAATAGCAACGAACACAGCACCACCTCAGTCAATACCCGACGGTGACGTAGCAGCTCTGGAGCAAACCAGGACAGATCGAAACGCAGGCCTCCCTGACGAAGACGGATCACCTCCCCGCTCCACTGCTCGGCCAATTGCGCACGCTCGATCACATCGGGCGTGCTGGTCGAAGGCGACTGAATCAATGCCTGGGTATCAGACAGGCGTGCGAGTAGCAAGAAGTCGCCCGCCTGGGTGCGCCAGACCAAAGGTAATACCTTCGGCGTCAGCTTGCGCAACGACAAACGCTCGAGGCGCAGACTGACTCCGGCGCACTGACCGTAGTGCTTGACCGCACGGCGTACGTCAGTGCCAGTCATTTCCTGTTCAGGTTCCGGCACCCGCCCCTGGCACACTTGCAACAGCAGTCGGCAACTGGCAAGCGCTGCATGGACTTCGGTCGCTGTAGCAGAAAGAGGAAGCGCTCGCGTCGTCATACCGGAGCTCGCGATAAAACGCGGGAGTAGAATGTTGCAGAATTCGCTGGCATAAACCGCTCTTTGCATGATCAAGGGAACATGGAGACACGGTTGAATTCTGCATCGATAACTGTGAATTGATAATCACAGTCTGGATTGAAAGGTTTTAATTAAAACTTAATAGTTCACTTGAGATATTGCATAGGGCATCTAAGCCCATTCGAACGTATTTGTGCAACTTAAGAAATTTCTTGCAGGCACAAACACTGCCCTGAGTGAAACTGAACGGGTTGCTCCGCATCGAAAACTTTGCCCCCGCTGCTGGGGTAATGCTGCGACTTAAGATTTCGTGACCGCTTTGTAGCCCCAACAGGCGCCACGTTTAACTTAAGTAAGCAGCATTACGCCACCGGGGGCTTTTTTGCCTTTTATCATCTTAATGCGTCATTAAGGCCATCTCTTTCAAGGTCTTTTCGTTTTGGCAGCCTTGATTACCCGGTCTGTTGAAACATGCGTATGCACCGCGCTGCCTTGGACCCATGTCTTGGGCTTGGGCACCTTGGGGCCGCGGGGACTTTTCGCAACTTGTTTTGGTTGGATGTTTTTGGCCAGTTCCAACAAACGTTGGGCCAGCTTTTCCAGAGGGATGACCGGAAGATATTCCGAGGGCAGCGCAATCTGCATGCCTTCAATGCTCCAGCGACGGCGATAGAGCTGCGCGATCTGCTGTGCACTGACGCTTTCAGGCAGGTTGCTCCAGAACATCAAGCTGTTGTCACCCGAGTCCGTTGGCGAATGAAGCAAGAGCTCGACGCGCCGACATTGGTAACCACCTCTGACTTGGATGATCTGCTCACGTACAGTGCCTGTTTCCACAGCGACGGGCGCTTGCCACTCACCCTCTTGAATCAAGCGTGGGTGCTTGGCTTGCTGACGAATCACAAAGGAGGTTTGGACCTGCTCACACGCTTGCATGACCGGCAGCGTGCAGTAGAGTCGATCAGCCAGCCACACCTGGCCCGGTTCGGCATCGGCCAATAGAGGCAGCACACAAACACGCTCGCTTGCATAGGCATCCTCACACGCCTGAAGGTCGATGACCTGATCCAGGTCGGGGTCGTAGACCACCACCGAAAAACCGGGACGAGCGGCGCCGCGCTCGTGGCGTAAAGCCCCCAGGCGCTTCTCCGTGGATGCCAAGTGATTACCGTCCACGACCCGAACCTGCCAACCCGGCAGCATCGTCGTGCAACCCAGCTCCTTGATGGTTGGAGCCAGGCGTTGTGCACAGCCGGTGACAAGGGCGCGTAACAGTGCGGGCTCGGTACGACTGATCTTGTCGTAAAGGGCTGCCAAGCTGACGGGAAGATCTTCCAGTTGCCGTACGGCGGCGTGCAGGGATGGCTTCAAGCCCAATGGAACAAGGGACATCAACTTGATGATGGTCGAGAACAGTAGCTCACGAGAATAATGCCGTTGCCGATGTTCTTCGAAGACCTGATCGACCCATTCAGGGGCAATAGCCTGCTCCAGCGCCAATTTGACCATGACGCTGGCAGGTGCTTTTTTTCGAATCGAGCTAAAACATCGGCCCACATCTTTCGGGTACCCCTGACTGAAATTTCAGAGGATTTTACCTAAGACCTTGAAAGAGATGGTCATTAAGGCAACACTCATGCCTACCATGAAACGCCACCTGCCGCATATTTCAGTCCTTCGAACATTCTTGTGCCGCATTGATCAACCTGCCTTTGTCAACCCACGCATGCCTCTGGTTAACGCTGTAGGTGGTTTGGCCGTTGACGCGAGAAAGTTCGACAAGCCCTGCTGCCGTAGTGGGGTCGATACTGCCAATAAACAGGTTGATGCTACCGCTGTTCTCCACGGTAAACGTTTTTGTGCCGCTGGTTAGCTCGTGTTTTATGCAGGCAATGTAAGCTTGAGTGCCTTTGGCCGTAACACCGTCGGCATGATTGCGATCAAGTTCTATATCCGAATGATGTGAGCAACCAGCGACCAGCAATAAAGTGTAGACAAATAAAGTTTTACCCGTTCTTCTAGCGACCATTGCTTCCATGTGTTCAATTCCTGGTTTTCGGGCACGGTGAATCCTGGCGCGCTGAAAGTTTAGCTCGTAGTTATTGATACGAGAATGTTATTGTCGAACGCGCACGAACCGTTCCAGGCAGCAGGGTTTCTCCTGTTCGCACATATCTCACTGTAAAAGGAATTATATGCACGGTCGCAAGCGAAGTGGCATTACCGCCCACAAACCATTGGTTTTGGGTGCGTGCAATTCGCGAGTCAGGTCCGTATGACACCACGTCCGCCCTGTCTGATACTCTAATTTGAAGGCCCACGCCTGCGGCCGTTGAATCTCCTGCAAGCCTCAAAAAATTGCCCCTATTATCTGGGAAGTTAGCATCGGTCATAGTTGCATGCAGGGCGACGCCCGGAGGGCAGCTAACACCAATCGTAAAACCTTGTGAGGCGGCGGTGGAACCTACGCTTTGCAAACTGCTCCTGGAAACAGTGGGTAGCACTACCTGCTGATTACGATCGGCAGCGCGTACCGCACAGGTTGCACCGGTGACGGTCACCCTGGTTGCGCTATAGGTTGCGTTGCGATTTATAGAGAATACTTCTGCACCATTGGAAGTTACGCGCCATTGCGAATTTACAACGTGCCGTCCGGGAAGCGTATAAATGCCAGGATTTAACGGCCCCGTAGCAACATACTTGACCTGATGGCGGACAAAATTAGCATCATGCGCGTTCCGAAAAACATCCTCCTCAAAGGTAATGCCAATGTCGTTTGGACCTGATAAGCGCATGTAATATCCAATATTATCAACACCGGTTGGATACACATCGTAATTTTCCCCCCCATCATTTACGATCAATCCCGATGGCGCCCGAGATGAGCTTACCCTACTCGAAACTTCAGTATTGGCGGGACACGCCCTACCGTTATATCCCACGTCGATTATGTTAGACCATTGACCTAATATTGACCCTCTATCTGTCACCCCAGACCTTACAGTCATCCACGGAACAAAAAGTGAATGCCCGCGTGCGAAAGATCCGCATGCTAACACCGAACTTGGAGCGCTAATTTCAATTGCCAGTTGCATCAAAAAAACAAACACTATTGAATTGATCGATTTTATCTTTAATGTTTTCATCATAACGCACCTATTGATGCCTCTCTGATTGCAGGCTGGCATAATGGACCTACCTCTACGCATTCACTCATTAACTTGTTTTTTGCCATCCAGTACAATCCGATCGCTCCACTCTTCAGGAAAATCCCCCAAAACTAGGCCCTATCCACGACACGGCAAATCGATCCGCGCCAGTTCCGCATTCGCATGCTCCTTCTCCCTCGGCTTGAGGTGATAAGTCATACTGCACCGACTTGACTCCTTGCCATGGGGGCTGACCCATAACCTGCCCTGGTCGCTGCCGAGGCGGGCAAATATCTGCCCGCCCTGTCCGACCACGCCCACCGTCCGACCGTCCGAGTCATAGACATTGGCCCCGAAAGGCAAAGGCTTTCCATCGGTCTGCCGGGCATTGATCAGTAATGCCCGCCCCGTGACGGTCTTGAACCGGGCCATGACCACCGAGCCACTGCGCGGCACCACTTCCTGACTGGTGCTTTGCAATTCAACATCATCGGAAAGACCCTTAGGATCGATTCCTAGGGTGTTTACCCGGTAAGGCGTCAAATACGACACGACTGCCTGGCCATTGCGATCGAGTTTCACGCCCGTGGCATTGTCCAACGTCGCACCAGCCGCATCAGGGGCATGAACGATGGCAATGGTGTCACCCAGCGGTTGACCGAAGGTAATACCGGCCGGATGGACGACCACCGAGCCACTCCCCCCCAGTGAGATCTGCTGGAAGTCGCTACCCTTACTGAGCGAAGCGCTCAGGTCAGCCGCCGACGTTCGGAGCTGGGCATTAGCGCCGGTAGTACGTGAATTCTTACCGCTGCCGGGACGATTCATGCTTGCTGAAATGCCATACCCCAGGGTTTGGTCTTCTCCGCGGGTTCCACTCAACGTACTTTGCAAGTCGGCGCTGCCATCGCTGTTGGAGGTGGCACTCGTACTCAAATGAGCGCGATTCGGAGAGCCTGCCGCGCCAAGGGGCATGGAGAAGTTGACCATGTATTGGGTGGAACTGCCCCCATACATATCCTTGGTGCGCGAGGCGCTGACACCGGCAGAGCCCCAGTTGAACGTCTGGCTATAACCTGACTGAAACTGCTTGTCACTATCCGGACTGTTCCAATAATTCTGCACCGAGGCATTGAGATAAAGGCGCGATCTATCGTTAATGCGTTGGCTGACGTTCAATTGAGCTCTGCTACGAGCATGACGAAAGGCATTCGTATGGTTGCCGCCTTTTTGCTGCAACTGGTCGCGAGCATTAAGTGCATCGCGTACACCGAAATAACCTTCAGTGGAATAGCGATACGCGGCCAACGTGAAATTGGTACCTGTGTTTTGAAGTACTTTATTGTAAGTGACCCGCGCCGATTGCCCCGCGAAGGCCTTGCTCGCCAACTCGGTTTTCGAGGCAGTAATGTCTGCACCTATAGCGCCGTATTCGCTGTTCAACACACCGCCCAGTACTGCAGCACCATAGCCCTCGGAGGCTGACATGCCGACATAGCCGGTCACCAGATTGCTAAGGCCTCGCTGGTAGGTAACCTGGGCAACCGTGGGCGTACTACCGTAAGACAGGTTGCGAGCCTGGCCAACAGTTGCCGTGTAGCGTGAAGCCCCTTCGCGCAGGGAACGACTGACCGACGAGAACGGCACGATAAACTGCTTTTCCTGCCCATCGGCTTCAGTCACTGTGACTTCCAGATCACCGCTTTGGCTGGCTGGGTTCAAATCGGTGATTTCAAAGGCTCCGGGTGCGACGGAGGTTTGCTGGATGATGAAACCATTCTGACGCACTGTGACCTGCGCATTGGTGGCGGCCACGCCACGAACAACGGGGGCATAGCCTCGTAGCGAGTCTGGCAACATACGATCGTCAGTGGCTAGCTGCACACCACGCGTCGCAACCGAATCGTACATTTCGCCATCGCTGAACACATCACCCACTGTTAATTCCGAGCCGAGGGAATCGATATCTCGCTGCGCGTAGCTGGTAACGGCCTGGTAGGCTTTGCCAGTTTCGTTGTTCCAGTTCAGCGCCGAACGCTGGCGCAAACGCCAGATGCCCAGATTGAGGCCAGCGTGGAAATTGGCATATGCAGTGCTGCCCTGACTGTTCTGACTACTGCTTCGGTAGGCGTTGGCGCTGTAATTGACGAATGCGGCGTTAACACCCCTGTCCCAACGCTGGGGGCTGACATAACCACGTGGACGGTTGAGCATTGCGACTTGCGGTACGCTTAACTCAAGACGCTGATCGGCACTGTCGTAGCGATAGGTTGCATTGGCGACGCGGCTGAACAGATCCTGAGAGGTGGCGTCAGTACCTGCGCTCGCTTGTAATTTGTCGGTATCGACCCCGAGTTGATCCAGCAGCTCCAGTGACAGCTCGGGCTTGGCCTGGTGTGGTGTCTCGCCAGGAATAAATGCGATATCGAAGCGCCCAGCAGGCGTGCCGTTGATACTCAGGTCAACACTGTAGGTGCCTGTTTCGACCGGACTTCCACGACTGTAGCGCTCGACATCAAGCAAACCGGAGCTCGCACCCATCAACATCTTGCTGTCAAAATTGGCGAATTCGCTTTCGGTGCTGTCGAGTGCTTCCGCTCGAACAAAGGAGCTCAGGACAAAGCTGCCCATCAGGGTCGCAACCGCCAACGATTTCAAACAAAAAACATTAACGCATCGAGCACCACTGCTAGTGTTCCCACGCCCGTAGTTGTTACGCACACTTCGCACTCGGGATTTCAGTCTTATTAACATCAACACCCCCGAGGACTTTTTATTACGCCATCGAGAAAACCGCACAAAGACAAATGCCTCGATAAATTAATTGGAATTACTTTCGAACTTGCAGACTATGAGCGTTTACGCGAAGCAACAGGCTAATGATAAGAGTGAGATACTTAGCGGATCAAATGTAACCATTGAGAGGTTCCACTAGAACAAAATAGGGAACTCAAGTTTACTGATGCCGCCATAATCATTTATTACGCCACCTTCAATCCGGCTGCTACCCGATGGGGAATAGGCGCCTTTGAGTGGCAACGTTTTGTGCTCGCCCGGCGCGAACATGCTGTTTTCCAAGTTCAAATCAGCACTGGCGTCGCCCACTTTGATTGTGCTCCATGTCAGAAAATATGGCGTGGCATTAGCCCCTTCGAGGGCCCAACCGCCAACGTTTTTCTTCAGCCGCCATTGCATTTTCCCGGCAGCCTGTTCCATATCTTCCTTTAAACCGACCGGCCGATAAAACAGCTTGATCCGGTTGCGAAAGACTATGTTGAGTTTGTTTTGCCCATCCTCGGCAGAAGGTGGAACTTCCAGTACGTTCAACCAGAATAATGATTCCTTATCCTGCGGCAGCATTTGCTGGGCAGTCAGGCGTATCCGCAGGGTCTGCCCCTGACCTGCATTGACCCGGGCAATAGGAGGGGTCAGGATGAATGGCGCCGTGGAAGTATCCGGCGTGCTGCGCTTATCACCATCATCAACCCAGGACTGAACCAGAAGAGGAGCCTGTCCGCCATTATCGAGCTTGACACTGACTTCCTTCTGGTCGGAGGAATAGATCACCCGGGTACCGCTGATCACAATGGCAGCCTGGACCTGTGTAATATAAAGGCTAGCCAGCAGGGGCAATCCAGAAAGCAACCACCGAGAAGACTTGAGGGGGCGCATCGCTTATCTCCTAGCATATGTAAATATTAGCTGGTAGCCGGTGGGCCATGGGGGCCACCGGCATATGGCTTAGAAATAGGCGATGGAGTAGGTTACGTTGGAACGCACGGTGCCCGCGGCAACCGCTCCAGCGGTTCTAAGGTATTTGACGGTATAAGGCAGAGAAACGCTGCCCCCAGCTATGTTTCGGGTAGAGCTGACGGGGGCGTCACCAAGCTTAAGCGCAGTGGTACTGCCCCGCGGGTAGATCGCTAGATCAACACCAGTTGCAGTGCCAGTGTTGGACAAGTGCCCGTTTGCATTGACGTTAGCGCCCGACTCGAAATTTACCGCCACACCCTGAGTAAGGCCATTAGCAACCGTACAGCTGCTCAGATTGACGTTGAAGTCAGTGCTGCCGGCGGTCTTGCCAGCGGCATCCAGATCAGCCACTTTGCCAGCCTGCATGTTTACAGTGGCAGTAGCACCAGCGGCGGCACCGCCACCGGTGACGGTGATGGTGCAGGTAGTAGCCGTGATTGAACCGGAGAAGCTGATGGTGCCATCTGATGCTTGGGCCGGCAAAACAATTGCAGCACTCAAAACAGTAGTGACGGCAGTAGTTATCAGTGTTTTTAATTTCATGGATTGACCATATATAAGATTAATCGGCAGACATGCTTTGACACCCAATCTAATGCGTGCCCCAAAACAGAAAAATAAACATCTTTTTTAAGCCTTGTCTTGAGCATTCGTCAGCGAATCACTCACCATAAAACCATGGCAAGTCAAGATATCGGCAACTCCCTTTACCAAAGCCAGGACATATAGTTTTCTGTTTGGAAGCGACAGGTTCAGTTTCTAGGAGAGCAGTGCTGGCGTCTGCAAGAAAAGTCTTAAGCTGCACGGATTGGCATGGGAGTGAGATGCTTGATCTACACGGTCGCGCCTTGCGCGCGGCCTAAAGCGCGGCGCTTTAGACTTTATCGGATGGTCAGAACACGAAAGCTCAGCCATCCGTGAGGACGTGCGCCCAAGTCAGATCAACTTGTTGCGCCGGGCGAGGTCAGCAAGATCGACCACAGACTTGACACCCAGCTTGTCAATCAAGCGGGCTTTATAGCAGCTGACCGTCTTGCTGCTGAGCATGAGGTTTTCAGCAATCGCCTTGTTACTCATGCCTCTTGAAAGCTGCTGCAACACCGAAAGCTCGCGATCAGAGAGCATGCCGATCATTTCCATCTCACCCACCAGCATGTCGCTTTTACGGGTAGAAACGTTGACTTCGTCAGGGTAATAAATTTCCCCTTTCATGACCGACTTGATAGCTTCGGAAACAGCGCCCAAGTCATCCGTCTTTGTTATAAATCCTGACGCCCCCGCCTTGATACAGCGCTGCGCGTAGTATTCCGACGCTAACGAGGTAAGGATAATAACTCTCGCTGGCAACTCGAGCCTTTTGATCCGGTCGATGACCGCAATTCCATCGAGCTTGGGCATCGTCACATCAAGGACGACAATATGTGGATTGTGCTGGCGAACAAGACTGATGGCGTCTACACCGTTTTCCGCCTCAGCCACCACTTCATGCCCCGCCTGGATCACCACTGCACGCAACGCCAACCTAATAAGCGGATGGTCATCTACCACAAGAATTTTGTACGCCACGTCGCTAACCCTTGCTTTCTATAAGGTGATAGGGAGTGTACCATGGAGGCATTGAGATATCAGCCGCTTTAACACGGGCGCTTATCAGTATCTATAAAAGCAAACGTCTGGCAGCGGGCATCAGCAAGGAAAAAGTATGAAGTATGTTTGGATATTAATTTTTTCCTGCGCCGTATTCAATTATGCCTCAGCCAACAACAACCCGATTGTATTGAAAGTTATTGGTCGCTCGGTTATTGACTCTGATAAGTTCTCTCTCAACCAAAGTGACACCCAGTGGTTAGCGAAAAAAGCCACCTTGCGCATTGGCATATCCGATCCTGACTACCCTCCTCTCGATATCACTACCCATACAAAAGAATTCGAGGGTATAACCGCCGACTATTCCGCGCTACTTGGGCAGCTTCTCAAGGTCCGGGTCGAGATAGTCAGCTTTCCAGACCGCACCACACTGATTGAGGCGCTCAAGCGCCGCGACATTGACCTGATCGGATCGGCCAACGCCTATGAAGCAGCGGATCCGCAGCTTATGCTCTCGGCGACTTACATGCTCGACCAACCCACTATCATCACGCGTATTGAAGATGATGGCGCAACTGACGAGAGTCTGGCTGGCAAAAAAATTGCGATGCTTTACCATTACCTGCCTTTAGCGACCGTGCAGGGTTTTTATCCCCAAGCGCAGATCGTGCTCTACCCCTCCATACTCAATGCCATCGGTGCGGTCGCGTTCGGCGATGCTGACGTATATTTGGGCGATACGGTTACTGCCAATTACCTGATCAATAAAAGTTACCTGAGCACTGTTCAGATGACTGACTTCTCAAGGCTGGAAGCCAACAACTTCTCTTTTGCGCTGCTGCGTTCAAACGCGCAACTTAAACGCGTAGTTGACCAGGCGCTTGAAGCCATTCCCTCCAGCGAACGCATCGCCATAGTCCAGCGCTGGCAAGCAGGCGGTGTCAGTATTTCGGGGCGCAACTCGATCAAGTTCAGTGTTGAAGAACAAGAATGGCTGACACAGCATGGCCAGTTGAAAGTTTTGTTCAACGAAGACTACTTGCCCTTCTCCTTCGTCGATGAATATGGTCATTCCAAGGGATTGACAGTTGATGTACTGAAGAAGATCAGCCAGAGAACCGGCCTGCGCTTTGAAACTGGCCGCGGATCCTCGGTCAACCAAATGATTTCCGAACTCAACGCCGGCAGGTTCGATATTGTCGCTTCGCTGACACAAAGCCCAGACCGGGAAAAGCTGGTCAACTTCAGTCGCCCGTACCTGGCTACACCGCTGGTGCTTGTGACACGCGCCAGATCTGACGCGCCTCATAACCTTGAAGAGCTGGCAGGCAAGAAACTGGCCGTGGTCTATGGCAACGTCAACTTGTCGCTGCTTGCACGTAAATATCCGCACGTACAGCTTGTGCCAGCCAACAATCTAAATGAAGCATTCGCCATGGTCGTTCAAGGAAAAGCGGATGCAACCCTCAGTTCGTTGATCAGTGCGCGCTACATCATCGCCAGGACCTACCCGGACGCACTCAAGATAGCCTCGACCACCGGCACCAAAGCAGGCCAGGTCGCCTTCGCTGTCAGCAAAGAAGCCCCCGAGCTGTTGTCGATACTCAATAAATCATTGCTGAGTATCTCACCCGAGGAAATGGATGAGATCACCAATCGGTGGCGCCGCGCAGTTGTCGTCGAAGACAGCTACTGGACCCGACACCGTGAAACCATCTATCAAGGCCTGGTTGTAGCTGTATTGCTATTGTTGGGCATATTAGTGTGGATCACTTCGTTGAAGCGCGAAGTGTCCAAGCGCAAACTCGCCGAGCGCGCACTCAACGACAAACTCGAGTTCGAGCGAGTGTTACTCAATGGCACCCCGCACCCGATCTATGCCAGGGACCGCGATGCGCGCTTGTTACTGTGCAACAAAGCCTACCTCGATACCTTCAGCGTCAGCGACGGCGCGCCCCTCGAGGGCACGACCGTCGAACAAAGCCTGCTACTCGATCCAGCCCAGGCCGCTGAATACAATAAAAGCTTTTTTGAAGTGATGGCCTCTGGCGAGCCAAGATTCGAAGATCGCCTGCTCAGACTTCCCTGTGGCGAGACACTCACGATCTATCACTGGATGCTGCCCTATCGAGCAAGCGATGGTGCCGTCAAAGGGCTGATTGGTGGTTGGCTCGATGTGAGTGAACGCCAGGACCTGATCCAACAATTGCACGCTGCCAAGAATGACGCCGATAACGCCAGCCGGGCGAAAACGACCTTCCTTGCCACCATGAGCCATGAAATCCGCACACCTCTGAATGCGGTGATTGGGATGCTGGAAATGGCGTCAAAAACCGCCGAGCAAGGCCAATTTGACCGGGCAGCCATCGATGTCGCCTCGGAAGCCGCACAAGGGCTGCTCGATCTGATCGGCGACATACTTGATATCGCGCGCATTGAGGCGGGACAACTCAGCCTGACCCCTCAGCCGGCAAACCTGCGCGACCTGCTGATGTCGATCGTGCGTATTTTCGATGGCCCGGCAACACAGAAATCACTGCAGCTGGTCACTCATATCGACCCTTCGGTCGACCAGCCTGTACTCATCGACCCCGCGAGCTTCAAGCAAGTGTTGGCCAACCTGCTGAGCAACGCAATCAAGTTCACCGCCCAAGGCTCGGTCAACCTTTCGGCAAGCGCGACCCTTCATCCCACAGAACGAACCTTGAGCCTGGAAGTCAAGGTCGAGGACAGCGGCATTGGTATTTCTGTCGCCGACCAACAACGCCTGTTCAGGCCTTTCTCCCAGGTTAAGAACGCTCAACAGCTGTCTGACAGCGGCTCGGGTCTTGGCCTGGTCATCAGTCGGGCATTGGTAGAAATGATGGGGGGAACACTCAAGCTGATCAGCCAGGAGGGTGTGGGTACCCTGATCACAGTCAGGATCGATCTGCCGCTTCAGAACGCTCTCCATGTCGAGGCTTTGGCCTCGCAACAGCAGACGCCAGAAGTACTGGCTGCCGATTGCCCGCTGAACATCCTGATTGTCGATGACTACATGGCCAATCGTATCCTGCTTATCCGCCAACTGAGCTACCTGGGCCATCATGTCAGCGAAGCCTGCGATGGTGTCGAAGCACTGAAGCTATGGCACGAAGCTCCCTTCGATGTGATCATCACCGACTGCAATATGCCCAACATGGACGGGTATGAACTGGCACGAAACATACGTCAGCAGGAACAGCAAAGAAACGAACCTGGCTGCCTCCTGCTGGGCTTCACTGCCAACGCAGTACCTGAGGAACGGCAAAATTGCCTGGATGCCGGGATGGATGACTGCCTGTTCAAACCCATTAGCCTGAGCACCTTGAGCAACAGATTGCTGGCGCTCTGCAACGAGTATAACGATGGGTTCAATGATGGCGAATTGTCAGGTGATCAACTTCACGCCCACCTGATGCGCTTGGCTGTTGCAGACGAGACGGCGATGCAAGCCCTCTGGTCAGAGTTGGAGCGCAGTACCGCGAACAACCTGCTTGAACTGCAAAAGTTACTCGATCAACGTGACACCAACGGAATAGCCAAGCTCGCCCATCAGATCAAGGGCAGTGCACTGATACTGAAATATGAAGCGCTCAATATCAGTTGCACCAATATGGAAATAGCCTGCCGAGACAATGTGGGTACTGAGGCGCTGAAGGCCGCGGCAGATGCAATCGCCAGCTGCATGCAAAGCCTGTTGATCCTGCTACAGGAGGAAAAGGCGCCAACCACAGATCAATAGAAGCGGGCTTGCGCCGAGAGGAGGCCCAGACAGCCTGCTTATCGCCCAACTATGCAAAAAGCCCCTGCGCTATTTCCCACGGAGTATCATGCACCAGGGCATAGGCCTTGCGGTCTCCAATAAGCTGTGCAGCGCATTGATGTGCTTGAGCGAGAACTGCAGGACGGTGCCGCACGTTGTGACCATCACTTGCCAGTACGTGCACGACTCCTTGCTCCAGCAAGTCACGGGCAACTGACTGAACCTGCTGACCAAAATACCCTGTCAGGGAGGCTCCGGTCACCTGCAACAAACACCCTCGTGCAACAAACGGCCTGAGCTTCGCCGGATTTCGCATCACAGCCTTGTTGCGTTCAGGGTGCGCGATCATCGCAACGATGCCATGAGCCAACAGCCAATCGATCAGATGCTCTGCGGCATACGGGATTTGTCCATGGGGAAACTCAAGCAGGACCACCCTCCTACCTTCCCACTCTCCCATAAAGGGCAATGATTGCGACTCAATTGCTGCCGGCAGGTGGTCGCCGAATCGTACTTCTGCGGCAGCGGCAATGCGCAAGGCAATGTCGGCTTCAAACAGTGCAACTTTCATTCGGGCACACGCGGCTTGAATTCCTGAGACGCTGTTGTCGTGGCGGCCGGGGTGCATATGAGGTGTGCATACGATTGTTTTTATACCGTCTGCCACCGCCATGCGCGCCAGATCCAGCGCGCCTTCAAGGTCAATCGAGCCATCATCCAGACCCGGGAGCATGTGATTATGTAGGTCGATCATCAGGTGGGACTGTCGCTATAGCTGTAGTAGTCGTAGTAACCGTCGTAACGGCCACCCTTGGAACCCGCTGCCGTAACATCGACCTGGTTGAGCACAATGCCTTTGACCGGTGCATTGCCTTGTAACAACTGGCCAATTCCTTTGTGGACGAGAGGTACCGCGGTCGCATCGGACTTGACGACATAGAGTACAAAGTCCGCCAGTGTGGACATCAACAGCGCATCGCTGACGGCGAGGCATGGCGGAGTATCAATAACAATGCGTTGATAGCGTTCACTCAGTTGTTCCAGTAGCTGGGAAAACAAGGGAGACGCCAGCAGCTCCTGCGGGTTAGGTGGCACGGTGCCCGCTGCCAATACATCCACCCCGTCAGCCTGCTGAATGCAATCGTCCAGAGAAGCAGTGCCGGCGAGCAAGTTAGCCAGCCCCGGCGAACCAATGGGCAACTGAAAATGCTTCGCTAGCATGGGACGGCGCAAGTCTGCATCAATCAGCAATACTTTCTCCATCTGCCCCAGGGCGCATGCAAGGTTAGTAGACACAGTAGTCTTGCCTTCGCCAGGTATGGATGACGTGACCAGTAGAACCTTGTGCGGTTGCTTGAGATCGCCAAGCACGATGCCGGTACGCATTGTCCGGATAGACTCGCTGAAGCGCCGATCCAGCTCTCGACTGTAAAGTTGCCACAACTCGCAGCCAAGCTTTGTGGACAACCGCGGAGCAACGCCGAGTACCGGGATGTTCAACTGCTCTTCGACCTGATCCGCACTTTTGAAGGTGTTGTTCAATGCCTCGAACAAGAGTGTTAATGCGGCCGCCAGGATGAGGCACAACATTGCGGTGAGGGTCACGACCAGGACTTTACGTTGCCCCACTGGCATCGTCGGTACGATCGCTGGGTCAACGATACGCACGCTGACGATATCCAGGTCGGAAGTGGCCGCAGTTTCCTTCAAACGATTGGCGAAGGCGTTATACAGCGAGCGATTGGCGTCCACCTCACTCTTTAGCTCACGCAATTTGAATTCCTTGCGAGAGACGCTCTGTTGCTGTGACTGAACGCGGTTGAATGACGCTTGCAGGGTCTTTTGGTTGGCAACCGCAAGCTGGTAGTTACGCTCGATACCTGCTACCACTTGCACGATCTGCCCGTGCAGGTTGGCGGAGGCTGTATACAATTCGGCGCGCACAGCTTCCATCTGCGGATGTTGCGCTCCGTAGCGCTTGGAACGCTCCTCAACCTTGGCCCGCGCCTTGGTCTCATCTGCCTTGAGTTGCTGAATCAGTGGATGACCGAGCACTGCCGGAACAGCTGCCAGCTTTTCCCAGTTGCCACGATTGGCCTGAACCTGGCGATATTGGCTTTCGGCTTCCGCATACTTGAGCCGGGCATCGATCAACCGGTCACCGGTGCGCGCCAGTTCCGTCGCGCTGATCGTCGACACACCACCTACATCGACCAAATTCTCCACCTCCCGATAACGCTGCAGACGTTCTTCCGAGACTTTGAGTTGCTCGCGTAGGCTCACCAACCGGCCATTCATCCAGGCGCTGGCCCCGGCAGAGACCTCTACAGCCGCCTCCATTTGGCTCTCGATCAATTCCTTGGCCAAGGCGTTGGCAGCTTTTGCCGCCATGTGCGGATCGCTCATTTCGACCTGCACCTTCACCAGCGTGCTGTTGCCTTTGCGTATAACCTTGATGCGAGTCATGAATGCCCGCGTCACTTCATCAAACCGAAGTACCTCAAGCTCTTCAGGTGTCGGTGGCTCAAGCGCTGCTCCGCTCGGAACAAGTTTGCGAATGTCGAGCGCACTGAGCAGTTTCTTCAGAAAGGCAAATGTCCCCTCCTGTTCCTTCGCGACAAACTCGGGATGGGCGACCAGGTTCAGTTGACGAACCACGCGTTCGGCCAAAGCCCGGGACCTGAAGAGTTCAAGTTGGGTGGGCAGGTATTCGCTACTTACGGTATCCCTGCTGTAAACATGTTCGATAGAGCCAACCGATGAAGGCTTACCCTCGATCAGAACGGTTGTCTCAGCCCTATAGGTCGGTGTAACCGTCAATAGGGAAAGGCCGACTAACAGGCTGGGCAGCATCGTAAAACCAACAATGGCCCACTTACGCCGCCAGAGGGCTTTCCAGAGCTTGAATAGATCAATCTCATCAGATATTTCAAGACCCGAGGGATTCGGCTTGCGTGAAAGAACGTTACTTTGCATATAAATCTCACCTTGAAATTTTTTTAATACTGAGGACGAAAACACGCGCCGTTACCGTGATTGCTAAAAGACACCCCGAGCAATGGTGACGGCGTCTCCCGGCAAAAGTGGTGAGTCGAACGAGCCTTTATGCGTTTGCGTGACCGGGCCCTGATCTCGACCGATGGTCATTCGACTTTCGGAGCCACGCTTGGTCAGGCCGCCCGCGAGGGCGACAGCACGCCTCAGTGTCAGCCCAGCCTGATAGGGGTAAACGCCCGGGCTGCGTACTTCGCCGCTGATAAAAAACTGCCGGTAGCGCGGCAAACTAACCGACCCCCTTGGGTCGACCAGGTAGTCACCACGCAATTTGTCGGCAATCAGCTTCTCGATCTGCGCTGCAGTCTTGCCCTGCGCATTGATCTCTCCAATAAAGGGATAAGTAAGACTGCCCGCGTCAGTTAATCGAAGATCATTAAAGCTCAGGTCCTGCTCACCCACTACATCGATACGTAAAACATCACCTGAAGACAATCTGTATTGGGAGTTCCCTTGAGCCAATAATAACGTGCTCTTGAAAAATAGCAGCCCGATCAGGACATAAAAAACATCGACAATTTCATAAACTTAAACACTCTTGAAAGACTAACCGCCGATGAGTAGTAACATCGTGCACTCATCTTGAAAGGCCTCGGATGATGGTAGCTAAATTGCTCTCAGCGACCAGAAGCACTCAAATACCCCATGGCCAACTACGCAAAAGCAATGCCATTACTTTGTTTCTCACAATGAAAGTTGAAGCACTGAATACTTGAGAATATGGTTAATCCCAAGCGAGGGAAATTACGTATTCAGGTTCCACGTACGCAGTGTTTGTGTCTGCAAGAAAAATCCTGACCTGCACGAACGGGTGTTTGGACTAGAGTTTGATGCCATGCGCATGCTTAAACAGCCTTAACTAGGCCGCCGAGTTTGGTGCGCTCTTCAATCCAACACAACAGGTCGACCTCACTCATGGGGCGCGCAATGAAATACCCTTGTACGGTTGGCCCTCCCAATTTCTGCAAGGCTCGATAGTCACACGCTGTTTCCACACCTTCGACCACCACGCTCAAGGCCATTTTTTGCGCCATAAACAGAGCCCCGGCGACCACTGAGGCCTTGCGTCCATCGTCGCCAATGCCACGCACGAACTCTGCTGGAATTTTCAACTCGGAAAATGGTAGTTGCAGCAAACGCTGAATGTTCGAGGCGCCGGTGCCAAAGTCATCAATCGACAGATGGCAGCCCTGCATGCGTAAGCGCAATAGACCTTCCAGGTGTGCAGCCGTAGTCTGCAACGACGGGTTTTCGACAATCTCCAACGTGAGCACGTTGGCAGGTAGCCCGAAGCGCCCCAACAGCGCCAATACTTGCCGAGCAAAATCATCCCGCTCGATCATCGACGGTGGGATATTGACCGATACTGGCAGGCGTTCACCGCGCTCGCGCAGCACTCGCGAGGACAACGTCAATGCCAGTTCCAGCATCCGCCAGGTTAACGGTTCAATCAGTCCGGCACTCTCCACTGCGCCCATGAATTGACCGGGTGACATCAACCCATGGCTAGGATGTTGCCAACGGACCAACGCTTCCACACCTGCCAGCTGCCCCTCAAGACTCACTTTGGGCTGGTAATAGGCAACCCATTGCTCAAACATACCCGCGCCACTGATGCGCTGACCGGGAGCAACCTGATGTAACTCTTCCAATGAAAACCGCTGTGATATCTGCTTCAGTGGTAGTGATTGAGCGTCTTGAGCAACAAGATTCTGATAAGTCTCCAGCAACTGGCACAACGCTTCAAGCGACATGGGTTTGCACAAACTACCAAGCACTAAAATCCCCTGTGATCGGGCGAAATGGGCCGCACCGTCAAGTATGCTTTGGTCATTGCTACTCAGGATGATTAGCGCACGAGCCAAGCGGTATTTGGCCAAAAACCGTATCATGTCGAGGCCATCTTGGCCGTCCATCTGCAAATCGCAAATGGCAATATCGACCGCTCCTCGATTGGCTAGTGCTTGCTGGGCGACCTCCACACTGTCCGCCGTCAGCACATTGAAGACCTGAATGGCATTTAGCATCTTGTGTAAGGCCATTAACTGGAACGCGTGATCTTCAAGAACCAGCACATTAAGTGAGCGCAACGCAACACCTCTATAGTTTAAGTAGTTTTATTCAAGGCCAACTTATCCCGCTCAGCGAAAGTTACCCGCGCAGAAAAAATACACCACGGCTTATACCTTCACACTACGACCAATTAAGCCCTAAATATAGCTAGGTTCGGGCCGCTGTTATCTCCAAGAGTGCGATTATCACCTGCTCGAACCGCCTTGGTATGCAAGAAATTTCTTAATCTCCAGCAATCTATTTTTCTGCGCAGCTTGCCCCGGAGACATTTTAAGAAATTTCTTGCAGACAAAAAAAACACCGTGATTGAAACTGGCCAGGTTGCACCACGTTAAGCACCTTTATGCCCCCGGCCCTGGGGGCTTTTTATCTTTTACTGAAAAACTTCGTCGATGTGGTACTGCGGCACCCTTAAGAGTTGTCTGTTCGATCAACCGTGCACGCTTGCCGTGCCGAGCAAGTCGAGTTTAGGTGCTATCGATGTCTATTCGTCCCAACAATCATCATTAAGACAACTAAATTGAAAAGCCTCCTCGCACTCTTGATATCCCTACTATCAATTTCCTACGACACAGCCGAAGCATCGCTAACATGCAAATCTTTCTTTCATGTACCTGGACGGCCTCATCAATACGCTTACGCGGAGCGAGCAGAATATGATGGCGAAAAAAAAACCAGAGCCGACATTCCGTCATGTGATTTATTAAGGAGGGGCAGTGTTACAGCCAAGATGGAGAAAGATGAAATCTTTTCCCTTCTGGCAATGGCCATGGTCGAAAGAGATTGGCAAACAGGCGTTAACGGTCGGGGCCACAATATAGGTTCGATTCTCGTAGACAACTCAAACAGGCCAGTATTTTGGGCAAGAAACACCATAAGAAAGGACGACGACGCCACGCAGCATGGAGAGGTTCGTCTGATGCAGGGCTTCTTAAAATGCCCGGGTGTAGGAAAGTACATCAAAGGATATAGCGTCTATACAACACTAGAGCCATGTGCCATGTGTGCGGGGATGCTCGCAATGACTCAAGTTGATCGTGTCATCTACCTACAACGAGATCCGGCCTATGGAGGTATTGGTGAGAGACTGAAGAGGAGCAAATACCCTAGAACTTATGAGGAAGATACGCCTAACCAGCTAACTCAAAAAAATAAACTTGATCATGCATTTGAGGTATTTCAAAAGGAAAACGACAGCATTACAGATTTTCTGCTTACGGATGAAGCTCATCGGATCTTCGTGTCGGCTGGACGTGCATTAGCAAAATATCAGATATTAAACCCTGAAAATGAGAAAATACTAAATTCAGCACGAGCCTATCTATCAAAAATTACGAAAAAAGAACATGACGAGCAAGCCATGGAAGTCTGCCAGACTTTTAACGATTCACGGGCAAATTAGTGCTAACTTACTTTCACCATAGCTCAGGCTTTCAAGCTCGCGCCTGGAGACGTTGTGGGTTTGCTGAATACGCTCGTCTAACAGGCCTTCGAATTGGCTTTTAATCTGCCCCCTCGCCATCGCCATCGCCATCGCTGTCAGCTTGCCTGGTGCAGGCCTAGGCTTTGCTGGAACTCTCCCGAATGCTGGCATGGCATATGGAATTGGAAGAAGACTTCAAGGATGCACCTGCCACTTTGAACAGCCAGTCTAAGGAGTGGCAACAACTTATTTTCTGTTTGCTGTCGAGACCATCCTGTTGTATTTAGGCGGTCCGCGCGCAAGCCTCGATGTCCGGACGAAGATGCAACGCAGATGCTCATGAACTGTTTTAAGTGATATGGGGCCTTGAGACCAGGAAGCTCACGACGTCTTCCCGGAAAGATTCTTTGCTTGCTCCCATCCCTCTGGATCTACAGACCTCAACAGCGCCAGAAACTCAGATCTCACCCGCCCCACATACGCCATCACCCTCTCCATCGCGAACTCATTATTCGACTCGCTGATAAACCGTCATAGCAATAAGGCTCTTCCCGTCTGCAGTCGGCCGGGTGGTAATTTGCCAGCCCGACGCAGTCCCTAGGTTTGCAGGCGTCGTACTGAGACAGGTTGCCGTGACCGGGAGCGGCGCTGTCGTAAACGCTGATCACGTGCAATGAGGCGCCACAAGCGTTCGCCAGGTGCCGGGCAGCCTCGATGATCGAATGATTACCGTTGCGCATGCGACGTGGTTGATTGCATGGCAATGAAGTAGGCGCTTATGCTGCAGCCTCAGCCTCGCGTCCTTACTTTGCTTGCTTTGGTTCAGGCTTTTTCCTTGTGCGTGTCTTGCGGTCGCTGACCGTTGACGAGCGCAGTTGCACTAACTGCTGCTCCAGCGTATCGCCCCGCGCCTGCTGTGCAGCGGCGTATTGTTGTGCTTGACTCAGCGCGACCTGAACTCCCTCAATCCTCTGCTGCAACTGCTCAAGTTGGTGGCCTGCCTCCTTTACTTGGGCAGTCCTGCGCTTGCCCTCCTCCCGAGCAAGGTCGACCTCACGGTGCGCACGATCTTCGACCCCACGGACGTAGCTCTCCTGTGCGACGCGCTCCTGCTCGGCCTTGAGCCGCAACTCCTGCAGCTCCTGCTGCAATGTCAGGTTCTGCTGGTGGGCCTCGTGTCGTTCACGCAATAGGCCCTCACGCTGCTGCTGCAGATCTTGAATCTGCGCCGCACGCTGCTCGAGCAGCAACTCTAGGTCTGCCAAACGGGTTTCGCTGACTTGTTGCGCCGCCTGCGCCGCAGCGGATTGTTGCCGCGCCAGTGCGGCGTCCTGACGCGCCAGATCTTCGACCGCCGCCACCCGTTCGCGCTCCGCGGCCAGCACCTGCCGCTGCTCGGCCAGCGCCTGTTCGGCGACGCCCTCACCCGTATGGTCATCGACGATGTTTCGGCTTCCGCGCGCATGGCCGCGCCTTTGACGCGCGTGCTACCCAAACTCGCCACGTTCGGCCTGCGCAGGCTGGCTCAGTCTTTGTGGTCATCGGAGGATGGCGTACCGCGCACGCGATTCAACGCGAACGTGTCGGCCAAACGTGTCTGGGACTCGGTGACACTGGACCTGGCCACCGTGAAACAGATCAAAGGCACGGTGCCGGGGGCGACGATCAACGACGCGGTGCTTGCAATGATCGGCGGCGCGATGCGCCGCTATTTGCAGGCAAAAGACGAACTGCCGGAAAAATCCCTGGTGAGCATGGCGCCCGTCAATACGCGCCAGGCAGGGGCCGAGCGCACGACCAATACGATTTCAATCCTCAGGTTCCCGTTGGGTACTGACATGGAAGACCCGCTTGAGCGTCTTCAGGCGGTACAACTCGCCACGGCGGAATGCAAGGCGATCCAGAATGCGATTGGCGCCCATGAACTGACGAATCTGCAGAAGTTCACCCCACCGGCGACGCTGGGCCTGGCCGGCCGCCTGGCGACACTGACCGGCGGGGGCGGCAAGGGCCCGGTCTTGCTGCACAACTGCATGGTGACCAACGTCCCCGGTCCCAACACTGAGCTCTACCTGCTCGGGGCGAAGCTGGTGCACTGGGGCGGCATGGGCCCGTTGGCCGATGGCATGTCACTGATCTGGAACCCGACCAGCTACTGCGGGAAGATGTTTATTTCATTGACCAGCTCACCGAACATCGTTTCCGATCCGGATTTTCTCGCGCGCTGCCTGCTGGACTCCTATGAAGAAATGAGTGAGGCGGCCAGACAGGTGACCACAAAAGTGGTGGGCAAGCGCCGCAAACAGGGGCCAGGCAAGCCAAGGCAACTCCGGACTCCAGCCTGAGCACTGGCGACTGCCTGATCTTGCGCCCGATGTAAAGGAAGAACAGATCTGTCAGGGATCGCTCTTCGGCTTGGGGTTTCTGGTATTCATCCCGAGTTTTACAGGCGCAAGACTGCACGGCCCCGGGAAATGGATTAATCCGATTACGACTAATGCCTAGTGCTTATCGTGATTAACCTCGGTGGAAAGTTCCGGCCCAGCAGCAATACTCCACTCTGTTTCGAAAACCATTCGAGAATAGCGTGGGGCAATAAGTCATGAACTTGAGCGTCTGCGAAGCGAAAGAGTCTCGAATTTCGTTAATCAAGCGATGCCTGCGTCAGCCGTTACTGCACTTCTTAGTTGCCGGTTTTGCACTCTTCGTACTGTACGGCGGTTTGCACCCTTCAACGGTCAATCAAGATCCGCAACGCATCGAGATTACCCCTGAAGTTGTTCAGCGGCTCGCGATTTCCTGGCTGGCACGTTGGCAACGCCCCGCCTCGGAACAACAGTTGCAGGCCCTGATTGATGACTATGTGAAAGAGGAAATCCTCTATCGCGAAGCACTGAAACTTGGCCTGGACAAAGACGACACCATCATTCGCCGCCGACTGGCGCAAAAAATGGATTTCCTCGCCGAAGATGTCGCTTCACTTCGCGAACCGGCACCCGGTGTACTTGAGACCTGGTACAACCAGCATCAAGACCAATATGCCCCGCCCCCCCTGGCGAGCTTTCATCATGTGTTCTTCGCCCTGGACAAACGCGGCGCGGATGCACAGGCCCAGGCTCAGGCCGCGCTGGGAGGGCTGACTGACAGGAACAGCGCTGAAGGCGATGCGTTCATGTTTAAAAACGCCTACACGGAGCAATCACAGGATCAAGTGGCGCGGGTCTTCGGTTCAAAGTTCGCCCTTTCGTTGTTCCAGCAAACGCCGGGACGTTGGGTGGGGCCTGTGGAATCAGGTTTCGGCTGGCATCTGGTGTGGATCGATACGCTGGCCAAGCCACCGGCACCGGCTTTCGAAACCGTGGCCCAGCAGGTCAAGTCCGATTGGTTGTCCGAGCAACGCAGCGAATCGAAACGCGCGAATTTCGATGCACTCAAAGCACGCTATGAAGTCGTGGTGATGATGCCTGCTTCCGCCGCTGACGTTGCCGCTATCCAGACGGAGCGGCCGTGATGAGGCGCAGGGTCTGGCTGTTGTTGCTGCTCGGGTTCATGGCATTGAGCGCCATGGCCCATGAGTCGCGCCCCGCGTACCTGGAACTCAACGAAACGGCTGCCGGGCGCTATGACGTACTGTGGCGCACACCGGTGCTGTCAGGCATGCGCTTGCCGATTGCGCTGCGGTTTGCCGAAGGTGTGCGTACTGTCGTTGACCCGGTGGAAAGCCAACTGAACGACTCGTTGATCGAACGCCGGGGCATTGAAGCCGGTCCCGCCGGCCTGGTCGGGCAGCGCATCGAGTTTGTCGGCCTGCAAGCGAGCATCACCGATGTGCTGGTGCGTGTCTCGCGCCTGGACGGCAGCCTGACCACCACCCTAGTCCACCCCGCGCAACCCTGGATAGAAATCGCTACCACGCCGGGAATGTTCTCGGTGGCCGGTGCGTTTCTGATCCATGGCGTCCAGCACATCCTCGGGGGCTTCGATCACTTGCTGTTCGTCTTCGGTCTCCTGCTGCTGGTGGGTAATGGCTGGATGCTGGTGAAGACCATCACCGCGTTCACCCTCGCCCACTCCATCACCCTGGCGCTCGCCGCATTGGGGGCGGTGCAGCTTCCCGGCCCGCCTGTGGAGGCGACGATTGCCCTGAGCATCCTGTTGCTGGCGGTGGAAATCGTCCGCAAGAACCGGGGCGACGTCAGCTTCACCATCCAATGGCCATGGGTGGTGGCGTTCTGTTTTGGCCTGTTGCACGGCTTTGGTTTTGCCGGTGCGCTGGCGCAGATCGGCTTGCCCCAGCGCGACCTGCCGCTGGCGCTGTTCACGTTCAATGTCGGCGTCGAGATCGGCCAGTTGATGTTCGTCGCCGCCGTGCTGTGCCTGCGAGCGCTGTTGCTGCGTTGTCGGCTGCCACGGTCCGCGCTCCTGTATGCCCGACCGATGGCTGCCTACGGGTTGGGAACCCTGGCGGCCTTCTGGTTTTTCGAACGAGTCTCGAGTTTCTGGGCCTGAACTTCACCCTGTCACTGCCGTATTCCGGAGACGTGGAATATGAAAACACCAACACACCTCACCACGCCGTCACTGCTCGGTTGCGCCGTGCTCACTGTCAGCACATTGGCATGGGCAGAGGGCAATCCGGACCGCGAGGTTTACTTTGGCCAGACGCACTCGCACAGCTCCTGGTCGATCGATGCCTACCTGATCGGCAACCATCAGGTCGATCCCGAGCAGGCCTACCAATACTCGCTTGGCATGCCAGTCAAGCATCCGATGGGGTTTGAAGTGCAGCTCAAAGGTCGACCGCTGGATTTTCATGGCGTGACCGATCATTCGGAATACGTCGGCGTGATCGCCCTGGCCAACGATCCGAAGTCAGACTTCAGCAAACTGCCCATCGCGCAAAAACTGATGGTCAAGACGCCGGCGGATTTCAACCGGGTGTTCAAGTGGATCGCCGGCAGCTTGAACGACCCCATCAAGGAACTGATTGATCCGAAGGTGGCCGGCAACATCTGGCAGCAGAACATCGCCATCGCCGACAAGTACTACAAGCCCGGCAAGTTCACCACCTTCGTCGCCTATGAATGGACCTCGGCACCGAACAACCAGAACATGCACCGCAACGTGTTTTTCCGCGACTCGAAGAAGGTGCCGGACCTGCCCTTCACGGCCCTCGACTCGAACAAACCCGAGGACTTGTGGAGCTGGATGGACGATCAACGGAAAAAGGGCAACGAAATACTGGCGATCTCCCACAACGCCAACCTCAGCAACGGCCTGATGTTTCCGGTGGACGTCGATGACCGTGGGCGGCCCATCGATGCCGCCTGGGCAGAAGCGCGGATGCGCAATGAATCCCTCACCGAAATCCACCAGGTCAAGGGCACTTCCGAAACCCACCCCGAACTGTCGCCAACCGACGAATTTGCCAATTATGAAATCATGAGTTTCCTGCTTGGCATCGACAACAGTACGTCGAAAATCAATGGCAGCTACATCAGGCAGGCCTGGCAAAATGGCATGGCCATGCAGGAAACCCGTGGGTACAACCCCTATAAAATGGGCGTAGTCGGTGCCAGCGATTCGCACAACGGAGTGATTCCCTATTTGCAGAGCAACAACTTCGGCTCCCACGGATTTACTGACAGCACCCCGGCCGCGCGCCTCTCTGGCAAAGACAACTCGGGCATGGTCGCCTTGCAAACCAGCACCTCCGGCCTGGCCGGCGTCTGGGCGGAAGAAAACACCCGTGAATCGATCTTCGATGCGATGAAGCGTAAAGAGGTCTACGGCACCAGCGGCGTGCGCATTCCCGTGCGCATGTTTGGTGGCTGGGGCTTCGACAGCAGTCTGTGGAACGAAAAAGACTGGGTGCATGCCGCCTACGCCAAGGGCGTTCCCATGGGTGGCGACTTGCCGGCAAAACCGGGTAAACAGGCACCGTCCTTCGTGGTTTGGGCGGTCAAGGATGCCGACGATGGCAACCTCGACCGCATCCAGATCATCAAGGGCTGGACCAAAAACGGCCAGACCTTCGAGAAGATCTACGACGTCGCCTGGGCCGGTGATCGCCAACCGGATCCGGTCACCGGCAAAGTCCCTCCAGTGGGCTCGACAGTCGATGTGTCCAAGGCGACCTACACCAATACCATCGGTGCCACCGAGCTGAAAAAAGTCTGGGTCGATCCGGACTTCGATCCGGCCCAGCACGCGTTCTACTACGCCCGCGCGCTACAGATCCCGACCCCGCGCTGGAGCACCTATGACGCAGCCAAGCTGCAAGTACCGCCACCGGCCGACGTCTCGCCCACCGTCCAGGAGCGCGCGTGGACCTCACCGATCTGGTACACACCGACAGCCGAGGACAGCAAGACTGTCGCTGCCGGCAAAACCATCGATCAACTGAAAACCGAAGGCGCCAAAGCGCTCACCAACGAGCAATTGCAAACCTTCGTGGTGGGCAAAACCATCAAGGTGCGCAACACCGTCACCGGCCAGACATTCGAAATCGTCTATGGCACCGACGGCCAACGCCTGGTCGCCAGCGTCGATGGCAAGGCGCCCGCACAGGGGGAATACCTGAACATACTGCATGGTGGTCAGTTCGGCGTACCGGCCAAGTATGAAATCAAGGACGGGCATCTGGTGACAACACTCGGCGGCACACCTTTCGAGGCCACGGTATTCGAGCAGAACGGCAAGTACGTGGCGGCTCGCAGCAATGAGTTCGGTTATGTGAATTATGAGGTTGAAGCGGTCAAGTAGCGTCCTTCGCGCAGCCATCCCTCGCGCCGGGGATGGCTGGAACGCTGAACCTCACTCGACCGGGCCTTCTCGAACCATGTCGAAAAAGGTCGTCAAGATACGCCGCGTGCTCTGCGCGCGCAGGCACACCAATGTCTCGGTGAAATGCCGCTGACAGTCAACGATCGGCAAGCCGCGAAGCCGTGAATCCGAGCCCAGTTCGGCGGCCGAGACGACCCCGACGCCCATGCCGATCGCCACCGCCTCGCGCGCGGCTTCACGCCCCTCCACTTCGATGGCCTTGCGGATGTGCAGGCCCGCCGCAGCCATCTCTTCTTCCAGGGATAAGCGCGTGACCGAGCCCTGCTCGCGCAGGACCATGGGCGTGTCGTGCAGGTCGGCCAGGCAGATGGACTCGCGTTGCGCCCAGGGGTGGTCCTGGGCGACGAAGGCCAGCATGGGATCGCTGCGCAAGTGCAGTGTCATCAAGCGGTCGTCTTCGATGTTGCGCCCCAGCAGGGCGATGTCGGCCTGGTGACTGAACAACCGCTGCAGGACCTCATCGGTATTGGCGGTTTCGATCTTCACATCGATACCGGGGTAACGGCTGCAGAAGCGTGAGACATAGGGCAGGACGTGCACCGGCGCATCCACGGCAAGGTTCAGGGTCCCGGTCGACAGGGTGCGGTAGTCCGTGAGCATGTCGTGGGCATCGACACTGATATCGAACAGGCGCTGGGTCAGGCCGAACAGCCGCTCGCCCACCTCCGTCAGGCGCACCAGGCGCTTGTCGCGGTAGAACACCATCACCCCGTAATAATCCTCGAGCTTGCGCACCTGGTCGGATACCGCAGGTTGCGACAGGCAGAGTTGCTCGGCCGCGCGGGTGAAGCTGCCATTCATGGCGACGGCGTGAAACGCCTTGAGTTGGGTATGGGAAATCGTCATTGGTGCACCTTGCTATAGGTTCAACTTATTCGTTCATACGATAAATCGATTTTATTTATGAACAGTGAACTGCAAGCATGATTTTCACAAGTGCTTCCCCTCGTACTCACCAGGATTGCTCTATGGAAATCGAACGTTTCTCTGCAACAAAACGCCGTTCGGACATGGTTCGCTACGACAACCATCTGTACATCGGTGGCCAGGTTGCCACCGATCTCAGTGGCGATATCGAGGCACAGACGCGCGAGGTGCTGGCCGCTATCGAGCAGCTTTTGCTCAGTGCCGGCAGCCACCGCGAGCGGGTGCTTTCGGTGCGCATCCTGCTCGCCCATCGCGAAGACTATGAAGGGCTGAACCGGGTCTGGGATGAGTTTTTCCCTGAAGGCCATGCCCCCACACGCGCTTGCACCCTGGCGCAGCTGATCGACCCCGGTTGGCGCGTGGAAATGATCGTGGTCGCCGCGTGCGGCTGATTGCGTCCAAAACCCTGCCTCGAACCGATCCAACGGAGATGACCCCATGCGCCCCTACTGGCTGGACCAGGCCCTGAAAAATCAACCCGCTGCGCCCTGCCCTGCGCTGCAACAGAACACCCGCGCCGACGTCTGCATCGTCGGCGGTGGCTATACCGGTCTGTGGACCGCCATCATGCTCAAGGAACAGAATCCCGAGCTGGACGTGGTCATCGTCGAAGCCGACATCTGCGGTGCCGGTGCCAGCGGGCGCAATGGCGGCTGCGCGCTGTCATGGTCGGCCAAGTACTTCACCCTGGAGCGCTTGTTCGGCGTCAAGGAGGCGATACGCCTGGTCAAGGAATCGGAGCAGAGCATCTACGCCATCGGCACCTTTTGCGAAAAGTACGCGGTGGATGCCGATTACCGTCTCGACGGCACGCTCTACACGGCGACCAACCGCGCCCAGGTCGGCTCGACCGACGGGGTGATCGCGGCGCTGGAGCGCCATGGCATCAACTCTTTCGCCAAATGTGCGCTACCTGACGTGCAACGCATGGCCGGCTCGGCCCGGCACATCGAGGGCTGGTTCTCGCCGGCGGCTGCCAGTGTGCAACCGGGCAAGCTGGTCCGTGGGCTGCGCCGGGTGGCACTGGAACTGGGCGTGCGCATTTACGAGGGCACGCCGATGACCGGCCTGGAAGAAGGCATGCCCGCCAGCGTCAATACGCCAAACGGCAAAGTGACCTGCGACCGGGTCGTGCTGGCGATGAACGCCTGGATGGCCCGCGCCTTTCCACAGTTCTCGCGGTCGGTGGCCATTGTCTCCAGCGACATGATCATCACCGAGCCGCGACCGGACTTGCTCGAGCGGATCGGCCTGACCAGCGGAGTCACCGTGCTCGACTCGCGGATTTTCGTGCACTACTACCACAACACCCCGGACGGCCGGATCATGCTCGGCAAAGGGGGCAACACCTTTGCCTACGGCGGTCGCATCCTGCCGGTGTTCGACCAGCCATCGCCCTACGCAGGGCTGTTGCGCAACACGTTGACAGAGTTCTTTCCGGACTTTGCCGACGTTGGTATCGCCGCTACCTGGAACGGCCCTTCCGATCGCTCGGTCACCGGCCTGCCTTTCTTCGGCCGCATGGGCGCGAGCGGCAACGTCTTCTACGGTTTCGGCTATTCCGGCAGCGGCGTGGGTCCGTGCCATATGGGTGGGCAGATCCTGTCGTCGCTGGTGCTCGGGGTGGACAACCCCTGGACGCGCTCGCCGCTGGTGCAAGGTCCGCTTGGGCATTTTCCACCGGAGCCGGTCCGCTACCTGGGTTCATTGATGGTGCGTAACGCCATTCGCCGCAAGGAGCACGCCGAAGACCACAACCGACCTCCCCGTCGACTTGACGTGCGCCTGGCGAAATTTGCCGCGGCCGCCGGCAAGGCGGACAAGGGATAAGCGCCCCCGCCCCGAAGCGAAATTTCACGCTAACGAACAGAAAACCCCGCCCGGTCATGCACCGCGCGGGGTTTTTCTGCTGCCTTTGAATGCCTGCTGCTGATGAACCCTCCAGGCTCAGGCCGCGTGCTACCTCAGTTATAAGCTCAGCTTGTTTGTGACATGTGATAAATCGATTTCAGTTATTTGATGCCAGATGTTTTTATCAACCCATGCATCACTCCCCCACAAAAACAACACCGCCGGAGAAGATCATGACCAAAGCCGAATTCCCGACTACCCAGCCACTGGCAACCCCAGCCCTGGGTGAACCCTACCTGCTGACCCCGGGCCCGCTGACCACCTCCAAAGCCACCAAGGAAGCCATGCTGCGTGACTGGGGATCATGGGACGGTGCCTTCAATCAGGTCACCGCTGAAGTTCGCCAGAAACTGCTGGGCATGGCCGGCGTAGAGGATGACAGCTTCGCCTGCGTGCCACTGCAAGGCAGCGGCAGCTACTCGGTGGAGGCCGCGTTGGCCACCGCCATCCCCCGTGACGGCAAAGCCCTGGTGCTGATGAACGGCGCCTACGGCCAGCGCGCCACCAAGACCCTTGAGTACCTCGGTCGCGCGTTCATTACCCTGGACAAGGGCGATTACCTGCCGCCCCAGCCCGAAGAAGTGGACGCCCTGCTCAAGGCCAACCCCGACGTCACCAACGTCTTCGTCGTCCATTGCGAAACCAGCTCCGGCATCCTCAACCCGCTGCGTGAAATCGCCGATGTCGTGAAGGCCCACGGCAAGAGCCTGATCATCGATGCCATGAGCTCCTTCGGCGCCGTGCCGCTGACGGTGAAGGACATAGCCTTCGACGTGGTGGTGTCCTCCGCCAACAAGTGTATCGAGGGTATCCCGGGCTTCGGTTTCGTGATCATCCGCCGCTCCGTGCTGGAAGCCGCCAAAGGCCGCGCCAACTCGCTGTCCCTCGATCTCTTCGAGCAATGGGCCTACATGGAACGCACCGGCCAATGGCGCTTCACTCCGCCGACCCACAGTGTGGTGGCGTTCCACAAGGCACTGGAGCAGCACAGCGACGAAGGTGGCGTACACGGCCGGTTGGCGCGCTACACCCGCAACCGCGACGTGCTGGTTGCCGGCATGCGCGAACTGGGTTTCAAGACGCTGCTGGAAGACCGTTGGCTGTCGCCGATCATCACCACGTTCTTCAGCCCTGAACATCCCAACTTCGATTTCACGCGCTTCTACGAAGAACTCAAGGCCCGCCAGTTCATCATCTACCCCGGCAAGTTGACCGTTGCCGAGAGTTTCCGCATCGGCTGCATCGGCCAGATCGACGAATACATCGTCCACCAGTTGCTCCGCGCTATCGCGGACAGCCTGGTCGCCATGGACGTGGACATGTTCAAGCCCGCGGCCTGATCGACCCCTTTAAAGGTCTCTGCCGATTCGAGCGAAGGTGCAATGGGTAGCGCCTTTGGGCAGGGATCTTTTTTTAAACCATGGATTCGATGACGTACCGCTCGGCAGCGCCGGGCAGGAGTCAGCGATCGCGTAATTCATGAATCAAAGCCTGATGCCATTCGCATGTTCATCTGTCGATGTCGTGCGAATGGACAGACTTGTGCACCGAAAACAAAAACAAAAACCGACCAATTTGCGCTGTCTGGCACCACATACGGGATCAGTACACCATGAACAACACGACAAGCCCCCTCGCAACCGGCTGGAAATCCCTCCAGCGTTGGCGCGTGCAGATTTTCCTGATTACCTGGGTGGCGTATGCCGCCTTCTACTTCACCCGCAAAGCGTTCTCCGTGGCCAAGCTGGGTATCGGCGAAGACCCGAACTTCATGCTCGAAAAGGCCATGATGGCCAACCTCGACGCCCTCTACCTGACGGCCTACGCCGTGGGCCAGTTCCTGTGGGGCAACTTCTCCGACCGGTTCGGCCCAAGGGTGGTCGTTCTCAGCGGCCTGGTCATTTCGGCGGCGGCGGCGCTCCTGATGGGGACCTACGCCACGCTACCGATCTTCGTCTCCTGCATGCTGGTCCAGGGTCTCGCCCAATCCACCGGTTGGTCGGGCCTGTGCAAGAACGTCGGGAGTTTCTTCAGTACCAGTGAGCGTGGCCGCGTACTCGGTTACTGGAGCACCTCGTACGCCTTTGGCGGTCTGGTGGCCACGCCGTTTGCCGGCTGGTGGGCCTATCAGGCCTATCACGACTGGCGCATCGCGTTCATCAGCAGTGCCGTTGTCGTGCTGGTGGTGGCGGTGTTGTTCTATTTACTGCAACGCAACCGTCCGGAAGACGTAGGCCTGCCTGCTGTCGAAATCGAGATCGAACCGGTCAGCAACGTCGTGGTTCCCCGCGAAAGCATGTGGGCCGGTATACGGACCGTGATGAAAAATCGCACCGTGCTGATTCTCGGCCTGGCCTATTTCATGCTCAAGCCCGCGCGCTACGCCATCCTGCTGTGGGGTCCGGTGATCATCTACGAACGCATGCCCGAGATCGGCAAGGTCGCGTCCGCCATCGTCCCCACCTCGTTTGAGCTGGCAGGTCTGGTAGGCCCCATCCTCATCGGTATCGCCTCAGACAAATACTTCGGCGCTCGTCGCATACCGGCCTGCGTGCTCAGCCTGGTGGTCCTCACTGTCTGCCTTGGACTGTTCGTTCCCGCCATGCAAAGCGGCAGCCTGTACATGGTGGTCGGCCTGCTGTTCATGATGGGCCTGACGCTTTACGGGCCGGACTCGATGATCAGCGGCTCGGCGGCCATCGACTTCGGCAGCAAGGACGGGGCTGCTTCCGCCGCGGGCTTCGTCAACGGCTGTGGTTCGATCGGTGCGGTCCTTGGCGGCCTGCTGCCAGGCTACTTCGACACCATCACCGTGTTCCTGGTGTTCACCGGCGCCGCACTCCTGGCCAGCCTGATGCTGGTGCCCTTCTGGAACAGCCGGCCGAAAACACTGGAAAACCCGCTGCTGGTATCGACCCCGGTACAACCGGTCATTGTCGGCACCACGCCTTGAATTCGTACTACCCACTCACCTTTCCCTGGAGCAATCATCATGCAATACAAACAACCTTCCCAACTGCAAGCCGTGGTTCTGGACTGGGCGGGCACCGTCGTTGATTTCGGTTCCTTTGCCCCCACGCAGATTTTTGTCGAAGCCTTCGCCGAGTTTGGCGTAGCGGTCTCCCTGGCAGAAGCCCGGGGTCCGATGGGCATGGGCAAGTGGGACCACATCCGCACGTTGTGCAACGAGCCGCAGATCGCCGCACGTTACCAGGCAGCCTTCGGACGCCTGCCGACGGATGACGATGTCACTGCCCTCTATGAGCGCTTCATGCCCTTGCAGATCGAGAAGATCGCCCTGCACTCGGCGCTGATTCCCGGTGCGCTGGATACGATCGATGCCTTGCGCGACAAGGGTCTGAAAATCGGTTCGTGCTCGGGTTACCCGGCGGTGGTCATGGAGAAAGTCGTCGAGCTGGCGCGCAAGAACGGCTACGTCGCCGACCACGTCGTGGCCACTGACGAAGTACCCAATGGCCGCCCGCACCCGGCCCAGGCCCTGGCCAACGTGATCGCTCTGGGCATCAGCGATGTGGCCGCCTGCGTCAAGGTCGACGACACCTGGCCAGGCATCCTTGAAGGCCGCAGTGCCGGTATGTGGACGGTCGCATTGACCTGCTCCGGCAACGCACTGGGGCTGACCTATGACCAGTTCAGGAACTTGCCTTCGGACAAGCTGGCCGAAGAGCGCGCCCGCATCACCCGGATGTTCGAAGGTTCGCGCCCGCACTACCTGATCGACACCATCGTCGATCTACCGGCCGTCATTGAAGACATCAATGCACGCCTGGCTCGTGGCGAAACCCCTCAGGACTCCTGACCCTGCACGGCTTGCGCACCTGACAGTGACCGTCCTGTGGGCGGTCACACCCCAAAACAACAAGAGAACCCGATCATGAACTACGCCCACCCAGGCACTCCCGGTGCCATCGTTTCCTTCAAGTCCCGCTACGGCAACTACATCGGCGGCGAATTCGTCGCACCGGTCAAAGGTCAGTACTTCACCACCACCTCACCGGTGAATGGCCAACCGATTGCCGAATTTCCCCGCTCCACGGCCGAAGACATCGACAAGGCTCTGGACGCTGCCCACGCCGCTGCCGATGCCTGGGGCAAGACCTCGGTGCAGGACCGCTCCCTGGCGCTGTTGAAAATCGCCGACCGCATCGAGCAGAACCTCGAACTGCTGGCCATCACTGAAACCTGGGACAACGGCAAGGCCGTGCGTGAAACGTTGAACGCCGACATCCCGCTGGCCGTGGACCACTTCCGCTACTACGCCGGTTGCATCCGCGCGCAGGAAGGCAGCTCAGCTGAAATCAACGAAAACACTGCGGCCTATCACTTCCATGAGCCGTTGGGCGTGGTCGGGCAGATCATCCCGTGGAACTTCCCGATCCTGATGGCCGCCTGGAAACTCGCCCCGGCCCTGGCTGCCGGTAACTGCGTGGTGCTCAAACCCGCCGAGCAAACCCCGCTGGGCATCACCGTGCTGGTCGAACTGATCGGCGACCTGCTGCCACCGGGCGTGCTGAACATCGTGCAAGGCTTCGGCAAAGAAGCCGGCGAAGCCCTGGCCACCAGCAAACGCATCGCCAAGATTGCTTTCACCGGCTCGACCCCGGTCGGCTCGCACATCATGAAATGCGCCGCCGAAAACATCATTCCGTCCACCGTGGAGCTGGGTGGCAAGTCGCCGAACATCTTCTTCGAAGACATCATGAAGGCCGAACCGTCCTTCATCGAGAAAGCCGCCGAAGGCCTGGTGCTGGCGTTCTTCAACCAGGGCGAAGTCTGCACCTGCCCGTCCCGCGCCCTGGTGCAGGAGTCGATCTACGACGAATTCATGCAGGTGGTGATGAAGAAGGTCCTGCAAATCAAACGCGGCGACCCGCTGGACACCGACACCATGGTCGGCGCCCAGGCGTCCGAGCAGCAATTCGACAAGATCCTTTCGTACCTGGAAATCGCCAAGGGCGAAGGTGCCGAGTTGCTGACCGGCGGCAAGGTGGAAAAACTCGAGGGCAACCTGGCGAGCGGGTATTACATCCAGCCGACGCTGCTCAAGGGCACCAACAAGATGCGCGTGTTCCAGGAAGAAATCTTCGGTCCGGTGGTGAGCATCACCACCTTCAAGGACGAAGCCGAAGCCCTGGCCATCGCCAACGACACCGAGTTCGGCCTCGGCGCCGGCCTCTGGACCCGCGACATCAACCGCGCCTACCGCATGGGCCGGGCGATCAAGGCCGGTCGTGTATGGACCAACTGCTACCACCTGTACCCGGCACACGCCGCGTTCGGCGGCTACAAGAAGTCCGGCGTCGGCCGTGAAACCCACAAGATGATGCTCGACCACTATCAGCAGACCAAAAACCTGCTGGTGAGCTACGACATCAATCCGTTGGGCTTCTTCTAAAACCCGGAAATGTAGGAGCTGCCGCAGGCTGCGATCTTTTGATCTTTGCTTGTCGGTGGCTCCCATTGCCTGTTCAAAAGATCGCAGCCTGCGGCAGCTCCTACAGGGCTGGATGC
Source organism: Pseudomonas sp. PDM32 (assembly GCF_019219225.1). Taxonomy (NCBI): domain Bacteria; kingdom Pseudomonadati; phylum Pseudomonadota; class Gammaproteobacteria; order Pseudomonadales; family Pseudomonadaceae; genus Pseudomonas; species Pseudomonas sp. PDM32. Next base: position 2,091 of record NZ_JAHUWE010000020.1, on the reverse strand, counting down.
TCTGCTCCCCTTGATCGCCCCTTTGGAGCCCTCGATGAAAATCCGTTACAAGGTGAGCCTTGTGGCTGCTTGTGTGCTGTTGGTAACCACCAGTCTTCTATCGCTGGTTCAGGTAGAGCAGATCCGTAGCATTTTGCGTCACCAGGTCGAGGCGAGCATTGCCGAATCGAGCAGTGCGGTGGCACGTCAGATCGAGAACTGGCTGAACGGCAAGCTTCATCTGATGGACCTGGCCTCCCAGGCGATCGATCGCCAATACAGTGTGCAAGCGACCCAGCGCATCATCGACTCGCCCATTCTGAAAGACGAATTCAAGCTGGTGTTCGGCGCCCTTGAGTCAGATGGAAAACCCATCAAGAACACGGCGGCGTGGAATCCGAAACCCGACTATGACGGTCGCACCCGTCCCTGGTACGCGACGGGAAAGACCGGCAACCAAGCCGTCCTGACCGAACCCTACAAGGACTCCACCACGGGTGAAATCCTGATCTCGGCCGTCGCCCGGATCAGCGATGCGGGACAGTTGCTCGGGGTGTTTGGCGGCGACATCCGCCTGACCACAGTGGCCGATGCCATCAATACCCTGGATTTCGGCGGAGCCGGTTATGCGTTCCTGCTCAGTAAAAGCGGCAACATCATTTCCCACCCGGACGCCGAACTGAACGGCAAGCCCTACAGTCAGCTTTTTGCCGGGAGCGCCCTGCCCCTCGACGGTCAACTTCAAGAGGTGCGCAGCGGCGGGAAATCCCTCCTGGTGTCCTTCATCCCCCTCTCCGATCTCAAGGGCATGGATTGGTACATCGGCGTGGTCCTGGACCAGGACATCGTCATGGCCGCCGCCCATACCCTGAGTTGGCGAGCCGTGATCGGTACCGGCCTGGGCGTGCTGCTCAGCCTGTTGGTGTTGGGCCTGCTGGTCAGGCGACTGCTGCGGCCGCTGGAACAACTGAAGGACTCGCTGGCAGACATCAATCGCGGTGAAGGCGACCTGACCCGCCAGCTGCCGGTGATCGGCAATGATGAAATTGCCCTGGTCGCCGGGGAGTTCAACCAGTTCCTGCACAACCTCAAAGCACTCATCGGCGACGTGAAAAACAGCTCGCAACAGGTCCGCGAGAGCACCACCGCGACCTCGTGCGAGGCGGATCAGGCCGCCAGCCGCATACAGGTGCAGTTGCAGGAACTGGATCAACTGGCCACCGCCATGACCGAGATGGCCTCGACCGCCGAAGACGTCGCGCGCAACGCGCAAACCGCTGCCGAAGCGGCGATTGCCGCTAACGAAGAAACCGCCGATGGCGTCGCTCTGGTTTCCCGGTCTACCGGGGCCATCAAGCGCTTGGCCGAGGAGATGGACGCCACCGGCCATGCGATCAATGACTTGTCCACCCTCAGTCAACGCATTGAATCGATTGTGGCGGTCATCACCAGCATCGCCGACCAGACCAATCTGCTCGCCCTCAATGCCGCCATCGAGGCAGCCCGTGCCGGTGAATCGGGACGCGGGTTTGCGGTCGTGGCCGATGAGGTGCGCTCCCTGGCCTCGCGCACCCAGCAATCCACCCAGGAAATACGCGAGATGATCGACCAGCTGCAGACCGGGGTAAAACATGCCCAGGCACGTATGCAGCAGAGCCGCGACACGGCCAGCAGGACGGCCGGGGATGCCAATGCCGCCAATGACACCCTCGAACGCATACGCGAGGCCATTTACCGCATCAATGACATGAACCTGCAGATTGCCGCGGCGGCTGAAGAGCAAAGCGCCACGACCGAAGAAATCAACCGCAACACCACCAATATCCGCGACATCAGTATTGAAGTCTCCGGCAGCGCGGACAAGCAGGCTCGCCAATGCTCAGCCATGGTGGAGCACGTCGGCCAGCAAGACAAACTACTCAGTCGCTTCCGGATTTGAATGTTGCATTTGCCCGAATGCTTGAGCTGCAAACCCGTAACAGATCACAAAAACAACTATTCCACCGAGGTAAGAAAGATGAGTGCGGCTTCCCTGTATCCCGTTCGTCCCGAGGTTCTGGCCAACACCCTGACCGACGAGGCGACCTACAAGGCCATGTACCAGCAGTCGGT
>NZ_JAHUWE010000001.1:0-731293 GCF_019219225.1 Pseudomonas sp. PDM32 | reverse complement strand
GATCAAACTCTTCAGTTCAAACATCTTTGGGTTTTGAGAAAACCCTAAACTTGGCTCAGCAATCGTTGGTTACATCTTTGATTTCTCGCGGAGTAACTTGTGATGCTGATAATCTGTTGACTAGCAGCCTGACTCCACAAGCACCCACACGAATTGCTTGATTCAGTTGTTAAAGAGCGGTTGGTTAAGATCTTTCGTCTCAACCGAGGCGCGCATTCTACAGCAGCCTCATTTGCTGTCAAGTGATTCTTTTCAGAAGTTTTCAAGGATTCCTTAACAACTTCAACCACTTGCGCTTTCGATCTCTCGTCAGCGGGAGGCGAATTCTACAGCGTTACTCGCTGCTGTCAACACCTCTTTTTCAACTTCCTTTCGGCTTCGATGACCTGAAGCAACCTGCTGTCGAAAACTGCGTAACTCTTTGTTTATCAAGGAGTTTTCCGTTTCGACTGCGCCGGAAGTGGGGCGAATTATAGGCCTCTAAAATTCGCCGTCAACACTTAATTTCAACCTTATTCAGCTTTGAGCGTAATACGCGCAAATGCCTTCTTGCCGGCCTGGCAAACATGGGTCGCACCCACTGCGTATATAAAGGTGCGATCAACCACCTCACCATCTATACGCACGCCACCCGAGCCGAGAAGATCGCGCGCCATTGCCGAGTTCTTCACCAGGCCCGCCTTATTAAGGACGGCAGCAATCGGCATATCCTCGGCAGCTGTCAACTCGATCTCTGGCAGATCGTCCGGCAGCTCGCCATCCTTCATTCGATTACCGGCAGCACGATGAGCGTTGGCAGCAGCCTCTTCACCATGGAAACGCGCAACGATCTCCTCAGCCAGCTTGATCTTGATGTCGCGCGGGTTGGCACCCGCCTCCACATCAGCGCGGAACGCATTGATCTCATCCATGGAGCGGAAGCTGAGCAATTCGAAGTAGCGCCACATCAGCGCATCCGGAATGGAAACCAGCTTGCTGTACATCACACCCGGCGCTTCCTGGATGCCGACGTAGTTGCCCAAGGACTTGGACATCTTCTTCACGCCATCCAGCCCCTCAAGCAGCGGCATGGTCAAGATGCACTGAGCCTCCTGACCATAACCACGCTGCAGCTCACGCCCCATCAGCAGGTTGAACTTCTGATCGGTACCTCCGAGCTCGACGTCTGCCCGCAGAGCTACCGAGTCGTAACCCTGAACCAGCGGATACAGGAACTCGTGAATGGCGATTGGCTGATTGGTCGTGTAGCGCTTGTCGAAGTCATCGCGTTCGAGCATGCGAGCCACGGTGTACTGCGAAGTCAGGCGAATGAAGTCGGCCGGCCCCATCTGATCCATCCAGGTGGAGTTGAAGGCCACTTCGGTTTTTGCCGGGTCCAGAATCTTGAAGACCTGAGTCTTGTAGGTCTCGGCGTTCTCGAGGACCTGCTCGCGAGTGAGCGGCGGACGTGTAGCACTCTTGCCGCTCGGATCACCGATCATCCCGGTGAAGTCACCAATCAGGAAGATCACCTGATGCCCCAGTTCCTGGAACTGACGCAGCTTATTAATAAGCACGGTGTGACCCAGGTGCAGGTCCGGAGCCGTTGGATCGAAGCCTGCCTTAATACGCAGCGGCTGGCCACGCTTGAGCTTTTCAATCAGCTCGGACTCGACCAACAGTTCTTCCGCACCACGTTTGATCAGCGCTAGCTGCTCTTCAACCGACTTCATAACAGACCCGCAAGGCTCAGATTCAAAGGGAACCAACCATACAAGATCGCGCGTCAAATACAAGGTTTGCCCGGCGCACGGACGCCAATCCGCAGGCAGGGCACCTACGGACTTGCTTCAGAGATGATTTGGTTATATTTTATACAGTTATTTCATCTTCATCATGTCATTCATCTTTTCCAATTCATCTTTTTCAAAGTCAAAATCACTTATGACCAACGAATCGTCTAAAGCGCCGCCGCTTTACCCGAAGACCCACCTGCTCGCCGCAAGTGGAATCGCCGCCCTTCTCAGCCTGGCGCTCCTGGTATTCCCTTCCAGCGATGTTGAAGCCAAAAAAACGACCCTGAGTCTTGAACTGGAAAGTCCTGCTGAACAACTGACACAAGATCAAGACGCTGCAGAAGTCGTTCAAGCCACAAATGAACCCGCAACATCCCCCTTCGCGCAGATCGACAACAGCGCCGAAGACACCCAGGAAGCCGCTCAAGCCGAACCGGCGCCGGTCGTTGAAGTTGAAGAAAAGAAGCCGGCAAGCCACAGGGAAGTGATCGTCGCCAAAGGCGATACCCTCTCCACGCTGTTCGAGAAAGTCGGGCTTCCAGCCACTTCGGTGCATGAAATACTGGCCAGCGACAAGCAGGCCAAGCAGTTCAGCCAGCTCAAGCGTGGCCAAAAACTTGAATTCGAACTGAGCCCTGACGGCCAGTTGACCAACTTGCACAGCAAGCTCAACGACGTCGAAAGCATCAGCCTGACCAGGAACGACAAGGGCTACACGTTCAATCGCATCACTGCGAAACCGACCGTGCGCTCCGCCTATGTTCACGGCGTGATCAACAGCTCGCTGTCGCAGTCTGCGGCCCGAGCGGGCCTGTCCCACAGCCTGACCATGGACATGGCCAGTGTGTTTGGCTACGACGTGGACTTCGCTCAGGACATTCGCCAGGGCGACGAATTCGACGTGATCTACGAGCAGAAAGTGGTCAACGGCAAGGCCGTCGGTAATGGCCCGATCCTGTCGGCACGCTTTACCAACCGCGGCAAGACCTACACCGCCGTTCGCTACACCAACAAACAAGGCAACAGCAGCTACTACACCGCTGACGGCAACAGCATGCGCAAGGCGTTCATCCGCACGCCAGTGGACTTCGCCCGCATCAGCTCGAAATTTTCCATGGGCCGCAAACACCCGATCCTGAACAAGATCCGCGCCCACAAAGGCGTCGACTACGCAGCACCACGCGGCACGCCGATCAAGGCAGCCGGTGATGGCAAGGTCTTGCTGGCCGGTCGTCGTGGTGGCTACGGCAATACCGTCGTTCTCCAGCACGGCAATACCTACACCACGCTCTACGGCCACATGCAAGGCTTCGCCAAAGGCGTGAAAACTGGCGGCACGGTGAAGCAGGGCCAGGTGATTGGCTATATCGGCACCACTGGCCTCTCCACCGGCCCGCACCTGCACTACGAGTTCCAGGTCAATGGTGTGCACGTCGACCCGTTGGGCCAGAAGCTGCCGATGGCCGATCCGATTGCCAAGGCCGAACGCGCACGCTTCCTCGCCCAAAGCCAGCCTCTGATGGCGCGCATGGATCAGGAAAAAGCCACGATGCTGGCTTCGAGCAAGCGTTAAGTCATGGCGCTCTATATAGGTGTGATGTCCGGGACCAGCCTTGATGGCCTGGATATCGCGCTGATCGAGCAAGCCCCGGCGATCAGGCTGATCGCCTCCCACTACATCCCGATGCCCGCCCCCCTGCGCGCCGAGCTGCTCGGCTTGTGCGCCAGCGGCCCGGACGAAATCGCCCGCTCCGCCATTGCCCAGCAGAACTGGGTGAAACTGGCAGCGCAAGGGATTCACACCCTCCTCGCTCAACAGCAACTGAAGCCTGACGACATTCGTGCCATTGGCAGCCATGGCCAGACCATCCGCCATGAACCGGCACGCGGCTTCACCGTGCAAATTGGCAACCCGGCCCTGCTGACGGAGCTGACCGGCATCACCGTGGTCAGCGACTTCCGCAGCCGCGATGTCGCTGCCGGGGGACAAGGTGCACCGCTGGTTCCCGCCTTTCACGAAGCCTTGTTTGAAGAGCGGATCGGGAACCGTGCAGTACTGAACGTAGGCGGCTTCAGCAATCTCAGCCTTATCGAGCCCGGCAAGCCAGTCGCCGGTTTCGACTGCGGCCCGGGCAACGTGCTGCTGGACGCCTGGATCCATCAGCAACGCGGCGACCACTTTGACCGTGACGGCCAATGGGCTGCCAGCGGCAACATTCAACCGGTGCTGTTGAATGCGCTACTGAGTGACCCGTTCTTTGTGACCAAAGGCCCGAAGAGTACCGGGCGGGAAGTGTTCAACCTGCCATGGCTGACGCGGCATCTGGCCCAGCTGCCAACCTTCCGCGCCGAGGATGTTCAGGCGACGCTGCTTGAACTGACCGCACTGACCATCATCGAATCACTGCAAAGCGCCCAGGCAAACACGCAGGAACTGCTGGTCTGCGGCGGCGGCGCCCACAACACGGCCTTGATGAACCGCCTGGCCGGCCTGCTGCCAAACGCCAGTGTCAGCAGCACCGCGACATACGGTGTAGACCCCGACTGGGTCGAAGCCATGGCCTTCGCATGGCTGGCTCATTGCTGCCTCGAAGGCATCGCGGCCAATCGTCCGAGCGTTACCGGTGCCCGTGGATTACGCGTACTCGGCGCCATCTACCCCGCATAAATCCTCCACACAGCAAAACGCCGCAAGACCCTGAGGCCGTGCGGCGTTCTGTGAAACAGGCGCGCTGATCAGATCGAGAACGAAGACCCGCAGCCACAGGTGGTGGTCGCATTCGGGTTCTTGATGACGAAACGCGAACCTTCCAGACCTTCCTGGTAGTCCACCTCGGCACCGGCCAGATACTGGAAGCTCATCGGATCGACCACCAGGCTCACGCCTTCGCGTTCGACGATGGTGTCGTCATCGGCCACTTCCTCATCGAAAGTGAAACCGTACTGAAAACCTGAACAACCGCCGCCCGTAACGAATACGCGCAGCTTCAAGCGATCATTCCCCTCTTCATCGACCAGGCTCTTCACCTTGTGCGCGGCACCGTGGGTGAATTGCAAAGCCGTGGGGGTGAAGGATTCGACGCTCATGCTGACTATCTCCCGGCGTTACGCCGTCATATTGCGTGATGACGCGCATTATCCGCTTCTCCTAGAAAAGCGGTCAACTATTGTTATGGTATATCAACCATTCCGATCGCCGGCCCGAAATGCAAAAAGGCCCGTCAGACGGGCCTTTTGCTGTACGCGATAAACCTTACGGCAGCATGCCGGCGTGGGAGAGACCCAGACGCTCATCCAGCCCGAACAGAATGTTCATGTTCTGCACGGCCTGACCCGACGCCCCCTTGACCAGGTTGTCGATCACCGACAGCACCACCACCAGATCACCGTCCTGAGGGCGATGCACGGCAATACGGCAAACGTTGGCACCCCGCACGCTACGCGTCTCCGGATGGCTGCCGGCCGGCATGACATCGACGAACGGTTCATTGGCATAACGCTTTTCAAACAACGCCTGCAGGTCCACCGAGCGATCGACAACAGTGGCGTAGAGCGTCGAGTGAATGCCACGAATCATCGGTGTCAGGTGCGGAACGAAGGTCAGCCCGACGTCTTTGCCTGCTGCACGACGCAACCCCTGGCGGATTTCCGGCAAATGACGGTGACCTTTGACGGCATAGGCCTTCATGCTTTCCGACGTCTCGGAGTACAGCGAACCTACGGAAGCACCACGACCGGCACCGCTGACACCGGATTTGCAGTCAGCAATCAGATGCGCAGCATCGGCCAGGCCGGCTTCGAGCAATGGCAGGAAACCCAATTGCGTTGCAGTTGGGTAGCAGCCCGGCACGGCAATCAGGCGCGCTTTCTTGATCTGCTCGCGATTGACTTCCGGCAAGCCGTAGACCGCTTCGTCCAACAACTCCGGTGCACCGTGCGGCTGGCCGTACCACTTGGCCCATTCATCGGCGTCTTGCAGACGGAAGTCGGCCGACAGGTCGATGACCTTGGTCCCGGCCGCCAGCAGTTCGCCCGCCAGGGCATGGGCAACACCGTGCGGCGTGGCGAAGAACACCACATCGCAGGCGCCCAGGGTCTTGATGTCCGGAACGCTGAACGCCAGGCCGTCGTAATGGCCTCGCAGGTTCGGGTACATGTCGGCTACGGCCAGGCCAGCCTCGGATCGGGAAGTGATGACAACCACCTCAGCTTGCGGATGTTGCGCCAACAGACGCAGCAGTTCGACACCGGTGTAACCCGTGCCGCCGACGATACCGACCTTGACCATAAACCTGCCCTCAACGAACCCACTGGAAAGCCGTCGATAATAGGGGCCGCGCGCCCCTGCGACAACCGTCAAGGTGACGTGCGGACGCTCAAGCCTCTACTATTCAGACTACCGTGAACCTGGAATAACCAAAAATGCTCTATCTGTGGATCAAAGCGCTTCATATCGTCAGCGTCGTCTGCTGGTTTGCCGGCCTGTTCTACCTGCCACGACTGTTCGTTTATCACGCTCAAAGCGAAGACACGATCAGCAAGGAACGCTTCAGCGTCATGGAGCGCAAGCTGTACCGGGGCATCATGGGCCCGGCGATGATCGCCACGCTGATCTTTGGCGGCTGGCTCATCTACCTCAATCCAGGCATCTTCAGCCAGGGTGGCTGGATACACGCCAAACTGACCCTGGTCGTGTTGCTGATCGGCTATCACCACATGTGCGGCGCCCAGGTAAAACGTTTTGCCCGTGGCGAAAACACCCGCAGCCATGTCTTTTATCGCTGGTTCAATGAGGTTCCGGTTCTGATATTGCTGGCAATCGTAATTCTGGTCGTCGTTCGGCCGTTCTAAACCCAATAGACACAACTCACCGGGGTACTTCCAATGTCGCTGCCCGCTCTGCTCGAACAACGTTTGCGCCTGCCTGTGGTGGCTGCGCCGATGTTCCTGATTTCCAATCCGCAATTGGTACTCGCCTGTTGTCGTCAGGGCGTGGTCGGCAGCTTCCCGGCGCTGAACCAGCGCGAAAGCAGCGGCTTCAAGGCCTGGCTGGAAGAGATCGAAGCCGGACTGGCGACAATGGAAAACCCCGCGCCTTATGCCGTGAACCTGATCGTGCATAACAGCAATCCCCGCTTGCAGGCGGACCTGGAGATCTGTGTAGAGCACAAAGTGCCGATCGTGATCACCAGCCTCGGCGCCGTCAAAGAACTGGTCGATGCGGTGCACAGCTACGGCGGCCTGGTGTTCCATGATGTGACGACACGTCGTCATGCCGAGAAAGCGGCCGAAGCCGGCGTGGATGGATTGATCGCCGTGGCTGCCGGGGCCGGCGGACACGCCGGGACCTGGAGCCCGTTCTCGCTGATTGCCGAAATCCGCCAGTTCTTCGACAAGACCCTGCTGCTGGCCGGCTGCCTGAACCACGGGCATGAAATTCTTGCCGCGCAATTGCTCGGCGCGGATCTGGCCTACTTTGGCACTCGGTTTATCGGCACGACCGAAAGTCACGCGCCCGACGCCTACAAAGAAATGCTGCTGACATCCAAAGCCGCAGACATCATCCATACGCCAGCCGTGTCAGGTGTCCCCGCGAGTTTCATGCGCCAGAGCCTGGAAGCCGCCGGTTTCGACATGGCCGCGTTGCAGGGCAAGGGCGAGATCAACTTCGGTTCCAAGCTCAAACCTGTGAGCGATGAGGCCAAAGCCTGGAAAACCGTTTGGTCTGCAGGCCAGGGCGTGGGAGAAATCGAGGACTTGCCGAGTGTCGAGCAGTTGATTGCACGTCTCGATGCCGAGTACCGCCAGGCCCTGGAGCATGCCGCCCAGCTGCCAAAACGCTGGCCGCGCTGACAGTAAATCTTGGCCAGCCCAGCCCGGCTGGCCTTACACTCACCCTGGAATAACCTTCTTCTTTCAACCTCTCGCGACAAGGATGCCTCGCACATGGGCGAAAATCGTTTCAAGATCATCTTCGAAGGTGCCTTGCTGCCTGGTGTCGACATCACCACGGCAAAGCTCAATCTCGCCGATTTGTTCAAAAGCGATGTCACGGCCATCGAGCGTTTGTTCACCGGGCGCCCGGTAGCGCTCAAACGCAACCTGTCGCAGGCCGATGCCCAGACCTATCTCCAGGCACTGAGCAAGACCGGTATCGACGCGCGCATCGAAGCCGAAACACCGATCGAGTTGAACCTCGCCGACGTGCATGACCATACCCCGGCCGGCAGCCAGGCGGCCTTGGCAGAACCGCAGTCTCCTTACGCTCCGCCTCGCGCGCCCGTCGGCGAAGCCGTGGCGGAATTCGCCACGCTCAAGCCATTCAGTTTCGATGGCCGTATCGGTCGCTTGCGTTACCTCGCCTGGACGCTGGTGCTGACACTGGTGTTGATGGCTGTTTGCGGGGTGTTTGCATTGGTCGCTCTGGCCCTCATCGGTGCGGACTCAACCGCCGGCCTGATCCTGGGCGGCTTGCTGGCCCTGATCCTGTTTGTCGGATTTGCCTTCGTCAGCATCCAGATCACCGTTCAACGATTGCACGATGTCGGCTGGTCCGGCTGGCTGTGGTTGCTGAACCTGGTGCCGTTTGTGGGCACTTTCTTTCCGTTCGTGACCATGGTTGTACCGGGCAACGAACTGGCCAACCGCTACGGTCCACCGCCTCCGCCGAACAGTACCGCGGTCAAAGTATTGTCTTCGCTGTGGCTGGTCGTCATCGCTCTGATCCTGGTCGGCTCCCTGGCCGGTGGTCTCTCGGCGATACAGGAAGAATACGAAAACGCCGCCCAGAGCAGCTACGACAGCAGTTCGGTCACCACCGATGAAATCGACGTCGAGGTCGAACCGGTGCCAAATTCCGCCGACGATGCAGCCGAAGAGGCCCAGCCCCCTGTAGACTCTGCGAAAGAATGAACAGCGCTCCTGGCCCGTGACACCTGCGTCGCGGCGCGGAGCTGTTGCGATGGAGAACTGCATGACCCGTTACGCTCTGATCACTGGCGCCTCCAGCGGCATCGGCCTGGCAATGGCCGAAGCGCTGGCCCGGCGCGGCCGCAGCCTGATTCTGGTGGCCCGACAACGTGATCAGCTGGAAAGCATTGCGATTGAATTGACCCAAAGATTCGGCGTGGAAGTGCTGTTCCGTGCCTGTGACCTGGGCGAACCGTTGCGCCTGTCCGGATTCCTGCTGGAGCTGGAAGAAGGCGATCGGCAGATCGACCTGTTGGTCAATTGCGCCGGCATCGGTACATGCGGCCCGTTTCTGGCCCAGGACTGGATGACCGAGCAAGACCTGATCGAAGTGAACATCCTCGCCCTCACCCGCCTGTGCCATGCCATCGGCAACAGCATGGCCCTGCAAGGTGGCGGGCAGATTCTGAATGTGGCCTCGGTGGCAGCGTTTCAACCGGGACCGTGGATGAGCACCTATTACGCCAGCAAGGCCTATGTGCTGCACTTTTCCGAGGGATTGCGCGTCGAGCTGAAAAAGTGCGCGATCAAGGTTTCGGTGCTCTGCCCAGGTCCGACCCGCACAGCGTTCTTCCGTACCGCGCAACTCGACAGCGACAAACTGACCAACAGCAAACTGTTGATGAGCCCCGAGGAAGTGGCGCTCTACACCGTGCGCGCCCTGGAAAAGAATCAAGCGATCATTATTCCGGGGCGGCGCAACCGCTGGTTCGCCTTCCTGCCAAGGCTCGGCTCACGCTGGCTGACGCGCACAATCGCCGGCATGGTTAACAAGGTCTACTGCCCGCGCTGATCCCCATTCAAGGTAAAAGGCTGGGCGCTGGCATACGCGATGAGTACACTCAGGCCAGCCCAAACAACGGAGAAAACAGCTGTGGATACTCTGTTCACCAAGATCATCAACCGGGAAATCCCGGCGAATATCATTTACGAGGACGACCAGGTACTGGCCTTCCACGACATTTCCCCACAGGCACCGGTACATTTCCTGGTGATCCCGAAGAAGCCGGTTCGCACCCTGAACGATCTGACGGAGGACGACAAGGCACTGGCTGGACACATTCTGTTCACCGCCCAGCGCCTGGCCCTGGAACTGGGCTGCGAAAAAGGTTTCCGCGTTGTCATGAACTGCAATGAAGAAGGCGGGCAAACCGTCTACCACATTCATATGCACGTGCTGGGTCAGCGCCAGATGCACTGGCCGCCGGGCTGATTCGCCAAGCCCTCAAAGATCGCAGCCTTCGGCAGCTCCTACACCGATCTCTGCAGGAGCTGCCGAAGGCTGCGATCTTTTTTCGCTTTTGACCCAGCGCAAACCATCCCCGGCCGATTGGGTTAAACTGGCCGCCGAAATTCCCCCCGGAGGTCAGCATGACTACCCAACGTCACTACTCGCCCATTGACCGCCTTCTGCTGCAAGCCGATGCCGCGATGCGCACCCTGCTGCCCTTCAGCGGCCAGCCGTACCGTCCGTCGCCGGCCATCGTGCAGCCCGATGCAAAAATGAGCGACGAAGACACGCGCCACGTTGCCGGCCTGATGCGCATCAACCATACCGGCGAAGTCTGCGCCCAGGCGCTGTATCAGGGGCAGGCGCTGACCGCCAGACTGCCGCAGGTGCGTGCCGCCATGGAACATGCCGCCGAAGAAGAAATCGATCATCTGGTCTGGTGCGAACAACGCCTCCATCAACTGGGCAGCCACACCAGCATCCTCAATCCGCTGTTTTATGGCATGTCGTTCGGAATTGGCGCCGTGGCCGGCCTGATCAGCGACAAAGTCAGCCTGGGCTTCGTGGCGGCAACGGAAGACCAGGTGTGCAAGCACCTGAACGAACACCTGGAGCAATTGCCGGCCGAGGATGAGAAATCCCGGGCGATTCTTGAGCAGATGCGTATCGATGAAGAACAGCATGCCGAAAGCGCGCTGGAGGCTGGCGGGTTCCGCTTTCCGGCGCCGGTGAAGTTCGGGATGAGTCTGATGGCCAAGGTGATGACCAAGAGTACTTACCGGATCTGATTTCCCGGTCGCCTGTGAGGGCCTCTTCGCGGGCAAGCCCGCTCCCACAGGGCTGCACTTCGGCAATAAAAAAGGCGACTACCGCAAGGAAGTCGCCTTTTTTGTGCTCGAGAACCTTACGCCATGTTGCGCGCGTAGAAGATTTCGAGCATTTCGTGTTTCACCCGCTCGGTCACCTGGGCACGTTGCTCAGAGGACAGGTTGCTGGTGGCGTCACCGAACAGGTAGTTATCCAGCTCGAAGTTCTTCAGCAGCATTTTGGTGTGGAACAGGTTTTCCTGGTACACGTTCACGTCGGTCATCTGGTACGCGTCGCGAGTGTCATCGGAGAGGTAGTTCTGGATCGAGTTGATCTCGTGGTCGATGAAGTGCTTTTTGCCCTCAACGTCACGGGTGAAGCCGCGCACACGGTAGTCCACGGTCACGATGTCCGAATCGAACTGGTGAATCAGGAAGTTGAGCGCTTTAAGCGGTGAAATGACCCCGCAAGTCGACACGTCGATGTCCACACGGAAGGTTGCAATACCGCTGACCGGATGGATTTCCGGGTAGGTGTGCACCGTGATGTGGCTCTTGTCGAGGTGGGCCAGAATGATTTCGGGCAGCGGGCCCGGAGACTCTTCTATCTGACTGTCGGTCGGGGTTACCGGCTCTTCGGAGATCAGAATCGTGACGCTGGCGCCCTGCGGCTCATAGTCCTGACTGGCAATGTTCAGGATGTTGGCACCAATGATATCGACAACTTCCGTGAGGATCTGCGTCAGGCGTTTCGCGTTGTACTCTTTATTGATGTACTCGACGTAAGCCTGCTGGTCTTGCGGGGTTTCCGCGTAGCAGATGTCATAGATGTTGAAGCTCAAGGTCTTTGTCAGGTTATTGAACCCGTGGAGCTTGAGTTTGCTTTTCACCGTTAAAAACTCTCTATGTGTTTGCGGCCCGGCCGCGTGATCAAGCATGCCCGTCAGATGCGAACAACGCACCTGCGTAGGACGGTTAACACCTCTTCGCGATGGCGATTTTGGTTGTCTGTTCGGGTGCGAGGCCTGTCGGCTGACGGGCCACTACCCTGAAAAAAGTGGCGCATTATGCAGACGTCAGCTTGTGTTCGCCAGAGTCTGCACTGCTTTTATGATAGTTGAATGTCGATTCAACCGAGCTCGATGATCTCGTAGTCGTGAGTAATTGCCACGCCAGCCGCGCCGAGCATGATCGAGGCCGAGCAATACTTCTCGGCAGACAATTCAATGGCGCGTTTGACCTGGGCCTCTTTCAGCCCGCGGCCCTTGACCACGAAGTGCATGTGGATCTTGGTGAAAACCTTTGGATCTTCGGTCGCGCGCTCGGCTTCGAGGAAGGCTTCGCAGCTCTCGACGGCCTGGCGGGACTTCTTGAGGATGCTGACCACGTCGAAATTGCTGCAACCGCCGACACCCAGCAGCAGCATTTCCATCGGCCGGACACCCAAGTTACGTCCGCCGGCCTCGGGCGGACCGTCCATGACCACGACATGACCGCTACCGGATTCGCCGAGGAACATGGCTTCGCCAGCCCATTGGATGCGTGCCTTCATCGCCAAGACTCCACTGTATAAAAAAGGGTCGCCAGCTTAGCACAGCCCCCGAGATTGACAGCGCCCGCCGTCCTAGGACATATCCCACTGCCTTGTAGGTAAATGCTCGAATACTTCAGGAGGTGTCTGGTAAGCTGACGCCAATTCAATGGCGCATGGCCAGCCTCACTCCTGCGTTCGCTATTTATAAAAACCATACCGTGCAGTCTTTTCGGGATACAACCATGGTTGCTATTGCCCCCAACCCCAAGCTCAAGAACCTCGACAAGCTGTTGATGCATTGCCAGCGCCGCCGCTATCAGGCCAAGAGCAACATCATTTGTGCCGGTGACCGCTCGGAAACGCTGTTCTTCATCATCAAAGGCTCAGTCACCATCCTGATCGAGGATGATGACGGACGGGAAATGATCATTTCCTACCTGAACGCCGGGGATTTTTTCGGTGAGTTGGGCCTGTTTGAGCAAGCCGGCCTGGAGCAGGAGCGCAGTGCCTGGGTGCGGGCCAAGGTCGAATGCGAAGTCGCGGAAATCAGCTACGCAAAATTCCGCGAGTTGTCCCAGCAGGACCCGGACATTCTTTACGTCCTCAGCGGACAAATCGCACAGCGCCTGCGCAACACCACGCGTAAGGTCGGTGACCTGGCATTTTTTGACGTGACCGGCCGCGTTGCCCGCTGCCTGCTGGAGCTGTGCAAACAGCCAGACGCCATGACCCACCCCGATGGCATGCAAATCAAGGTGACCCGTCAGGAAATCGGGCGGATTGTCGGTTGTTCCCGGGAGATGGTCGGGCGCGTGCTCAAGGATCTGGAAGAACGCAACCTGGTGGACGTCAAAGGCAAGACCATGGTGGTCTTCGGTACGCGATAAGCTCGAAAACCTAGCCGCCGAACATCTGTGCCAGCATCAATCGATAGAGTTCGTCGAGGCGCGCCAGTGCATCGGGCGCCGTGAACTTCTCATGCAATGCGATGTGGCTTTCGGCGCGTACTCGTTGTTCCAGACCACAGGCCTCGTTGAAGCGATTGACCGCGGCGACCATTGACGCTCGGTCGTCATCCATCAACATCGCACCGTGCACCAGGCCCACCGGACGCTGACCACCCTGGCTCTGGCGCCAGCGCTGGGCGGTGCCAACCATTTTGCGCCCGTCGAGATTGACGTTGAAGCGGCCATCGCAGAACGCACCGTCGATTTCGCCCAGGGACGACGAGCCACCCAATTCATCCAGCAACTGGCAGATGGGGTCGCAGAGGCGCCGGTAACCGGTTTCGATGCGGTTCAAATCACCTTCGCTGCGTGGTGGCGCGTAAACCAGGGCGATATTGATCGTAGTGGCGGATTGTGGAACCGGTTCGCCGCCGGTATCGCGCAGCAGCACCGGCCAACCGGCCGCCGCCGACACTTCACAGGCAGCCTCGAAACCCGGCAAGCGATTCAAGCGGCGCGGCATGACCAATGCCTGATCACTCGGCTGCCAGAACAACAGGCCGAACTCCGCGTCGCCTGCACAAACCGAGGCCAACAGATTTTGTTCGGCTTGCAGGCCGGCTTCGATGGTCAGGGAGGTTGGCAGCGACATGGAAGGCTCCGACAGACCTGAGGTCTCTAGGGGATTTGCGGGTCTCTTCGCGGGCAAGCTCGCTCCCACAGGGGAAGCGGTTTGCCTATGAAGATGTGTTTAGTCGAGGGTCGAGCCGCTGACTGGAACGCCACGCTCGGGGAAGAACAGACGCTGCAACTCGGTACCCGGGCTTTCGGCGCGCATGAACGCTTCGCCGACCAGGAACGCGTAGACGTCGCTGATTTCCATCAGTTCGACATCGGCGCGGTTGAGAATGCCGCTCTCGGTGATGACCAGTCGATCGCGCGGAATACGCGGCAACAGGTCGAGGGTGGTTTCCAGGCTGACATCGAAGGTGTGCAGGTTGCGGTTGTTCACGCCAACCAGCGGAGTATCGAGGGTTTTCAAGGCCCGTTCCAATTCATCGCCGTCGTGGACTTCCACCAGCACATCAAGGTTGACGCTTTTGGCCACGGCTGCCAGTTCGGCCATTTTCACGTCATCCAGCGCCGACACGATCAACAGCACGCAATCGGCACCCAGGGCACGGGCTTCGACGATCTGGTAGGGATCGATCATGAAGTCCTTGCGGATCACCGGCAGCTGGCACGCCGCGCGGGCCTGCTGCAGGTACGCGTCGGCGCCCTGGAAGTAGTCGATGTCGGTGAGTACCGACAGGCAGGTCGCGCCGCCCTTCTCGTAGCTTCTGGCGATATCGGCGGGAACGAAGTTCTCGCGGATCACGCCTTTGCTCGGCGAAGCCTTCTTGATTTCAGCAATGACTGCCGGTTGCTTCAGCTTGGCCTGAGCCAGCAATGCCTTGGCAAAACCACGAGGTGCATCGGCCATCCTGGCCAGGTTTTCCAGCTCGGCGAGGCTGACGCGAGCGCTGCGCTCGGCCACTTCCTCAACTTTGCGCGCCAGAATCTTTTCCAGAACCGTCGGTACACTCATCCTTCATTCTCCACTTTGAATACCGCGGTAAATGCACCCAATTCCTCTAGCTTTTCTCGAGCGAGGCCGGTGTGCAGCGCATCGTGCGCAAGTGCAACTCCCTCTTTCAAACTGCTGGCATGGTCGGCCGCATACAGGGCGGCACCGGCATTGAGCATGATCATCTCGGCCGCTTTTTGACCGTTCTCGGTCTTGCGCTTGCCCAGGGCATCGCGAATCAGCTCCAGGGACGCCGCCGGGCTTTCCACGGCCAGACCATGCAGGCTCTGACTCTTCATGCCCAGGTCTTCCGGCTCGACCCAATACTCGGTGATCTGATCATCCTTCAGCTCAGCGACAAACGTCGGTGCGGCCAGGCTGAATTCGTCCAGGCCATCCTTCGAATGCACCACCAGCACATGCTTGCTGCCCAGGCGCTGCAGCACTTCCGCCAGCGGCCGGCACAAGGCCTGGGTGAATACGCCCACCACCTGATGCTTCACACCGGCCGGATTCGTAAGCGGGCCGAGCATGTTGAACAAAGTGCGCAAGCCAAGATCACGACGCGGGCTGGCGGCGTATTTCATCGCAGAGTGATGAGTCTGGGCAAACATGAAACCAATACCAACGTTGTCAATGCAGCGCGCCACTTGCACCGGCGTCAGGTTCAGGTAGATGCCGGCCGCCTCCAGCAGATCGGCGCTGCCGCTCTTGCCCGACACCGCACGGTTGCCATGCTTGGCCACGGTGCAGCCAGCAGCGGCAACCACGAAAGCGGAAGCGGTCGACACGTTGAAGATATTGGCGCCGTCGCCGCCGGTGCCCACTACATCGACTACACCGTCGAGGGTCTTGAGTTCGACCTTGTCCGCCAGTTCGCGCATCACCGACACCGCGCCGACGATTTCGTCGATGCTTTCGCTCTTCATGCGCATGGCCATCATGAACGCACCGATCTGTGCGTCCGTGCATTGCCCGGTCATGATTTCGCGCATCACATCGCGCATTTCATCGGTGCTGAGGTCGAGGTGATCAACGATACGGCTCAGGGCTGTCTTGATGTTCATGATAAGTCCTTAGCGCGTGCCGCCGGTTTGTTTGAGGAAGTTGGCGAACAGTTCGTGGCCCTGCTCGGTGAGAATCGATTCCGGGTGAAACTGTACGCCTTCGATGTTCAGGGTCTTGTGGCGCAGGCCCATGATCTCGTCGACCGAGCCGTCTTCAAGCTGTGTCCAGGCCGTCAGCTCCAGGCAATCGGGCAGGGTTTCGCGCTTGACGATCAATGAATGATAGCGGGTCACCGTCAGTGGACGGTTCAGGCCTGCGAATACACCCTTGTCCTCGTGAAATACCGGGCTAGTCTTACCGTGCATCACTTGGCGGGCGCGCACCACATCGCCGCCAAAGGCCTGGCCGATGGACTGGTGACCCAGGCAGACGCCAAGAATCGGCAGTTTGCCGGCGAAATGCTTGATCGCTTCAATCGAGATGCCGGCTTCGGTCGGGGTGCAAGGACCGGGGGACACAACGATGCGCTCAGGATTGAGGGCTTCGATTTCAGCGATGGTCAGTTCATCGTTGCGCACGACTTTGACCTGGGAACCGAGCTCGCCCAGGTACTGCACAACGTTGTAGGTAAAGGAGTCGTAGTTATCGATCATCAGCAACATGGCGTTAATAACCTCTTGAATTCACTGACTTTAAAAATGGCCTTCGAATGATTGACCCGCAGAGCGCTGCGCTTTGTCAGGTGCTGGAGGAGCGCCAGCAAAGCGGCATTTCAAACAGGTAAAGAAGGCGAAGCGGTACAGGTCCGGCGAGGCCGGCAAAAGAATTCAGGCGCGCCAACGCCAGCGGGCGTGTGCCTTGATGACTTGATCCAGGAGTTTACTGATGATCAACACGGGGAAGGTCTCGTTCGTACGTCCCGGCACAGTAACTTAGCTGGGCAGAGCGTGCAATATCGCCGGGGCTACTGCCCGCGAAACTATCAAAGGCTTCGCGACAGATGGCAAAAGGCCGAACGTTTTTGGTACTGTCGTTTCGTTCACTACAACAATAAATAAACGGACTTGCTCATGATCAAACAGTCGTTGTTTGTACCGCTCGCAGGATGCTTGCTCGCGATGGCATGCGCCCAGGCGAACGCCGCACCCAATCCTTATACAAATTTCGTGGTCTTCGGGGACAGCCTAAACGACGCCGGGACCTTTGCCGACACCGGCGGCCCTGCCGGGGCGACGCAGCGCTTTACCAACCGGACGGGGCCGGTGTATCTGGATGGCAGCGGCGAAGTCCGCTCGCTCAACTCCACGCAGATACTGGGTGGAAAACTCGGGTTCTCGGCGGACCAGACTGCGTCATCATCTTCGGCGGTGCGTGCCAACAATGGCCAGCCCGATGGCAACAACTGGGCCGTCGGCGGTTACCGCACGGATCAGATCCTGGATTCGATCACCAGCGTTTCCGCCACCGGCGAACGCACCCGTGCCGGCTACCTGCCATCGAACAACTTCCGTGCCGACCCGAATGCGCTGTATTACCTGTCGGGTGGCGGCAACGACTTCCTGCAAGGTCGCGTCACCAGCCTGCCCCAGGCCAGTGCCGCCGCCGACCGACTGGCCGACAGCGTGCAGACACTGCAAACCGCCGGCGCCAAATACGTCATGGTCTGGTTGCTGCCCGATATCGGCTTTACCCCGGCGTTCAACGGCACCCCGCTGCAAGCGTTCACGTCCCAACTCAGCGCCCAGTTCAATAATGAATTGGTCAGCCGACTGCAGAACATCAATGCCGAAGTCATCCCGCTCAACATTCCGGTACTGCTCAAAGAGACGTTCGCCAACCCGGCGCAGTTTGGCCTGGCCACCGACCAGAACCTCATCGCCACCTGCTTCAGCGGCAATGGGTGTACCGAGAATGCCCGTTACGGCATCAACAGCGCCACGCCGGACCCGACCAAACTGATCTACAACGACTCCGTGCATCCCACAGAAGCCGGGCAGCGACTGATTGCCGACTACGCGTACTCCCTGTTGGCAGCACCGTGGGAGCTGACGTTACTGCCGGAAATGGCCCAGGGCACCCTGCGCGCGCATCAGGATGAATTGCGCAACCAGTGGCTGGCCGATTGGCAAAACTGGCAGGGCGTCGGCCAATGGCGAGCCATTGTTTCTGGCGGCGGACAGCATCAGGACTTTGACAGTCAGGACAGCGCGGTCAGTGCCGACGGCAACGGAGCCAACCTGAACATCGGAGGCAGCTACCGCATCGATGATGCCTGGCGCGTCGGCCTGGCGGCGGGTTTCTATAACCAGAAACTCGAAGCCGGCAGCAACGATTCCGACTACAAGCTCAACTCTTACCTGGGCACGGCATTCGCCCAATACCAGCAAAACCGTGTCTGGGCTGACGTGGCGTTGACGGCCGGCCATCTGGATTACGACAGCCTCAAGCGCAAGTTCCAGCTGGGTGCCAACGAACGCAGTGAAAAAGGCGATACCAGCGGCTACATCGAAGCCTTCAGCGCTCGCCTGGGTTACGACATTGCACAACATGCCAGCAGCCCTTGGCACGTGTCGCCGTTTATCAGCGCTGATTTCTCCAAGGCGAAAGTCGACGGCTACTCGGAGGACGGCAACGATTCCACGGCGCTGACCTTTGCCGATCAGGAAGTGATTTCCCGACGCCTGGGGGCTGGCCTGCAGGGCAAATACCAGATCACTCCGCAAACCCAGGTGTTCGGCGAGGCGGCAATCGAGCGTGAGTACAACGACGATACCCAGGACGTGGGCATCAACCTCAACAGCTTGCCGAACAACCAGTTCACGCTGGAAGGCTACACCCCGCAAAGCCACTTGCAGCGTGTGAACCTGGGGGTGAGCCACAACCTCACCCGCGACCTGGCATTGCGCGCCAGCTACAACATTCGCAGGGACGACGACTTCACCCAACAAGGCATCAACGTAGGTGTTGCGCTGGACTTCTGATGTGCCGGCAATAAAAACGCGGCGCCCTTACAGGCGCCGCGTTTTTTTATGCTGAACACTTATTGTGGCGAGCGAGCTTGCTCGCGTTCGGCTGCGAAGCAGTCGTCGTTGGGGCCTGCGTCGCAGGCCAGCGGGAGCAAGCTCCCTCGCCACAAAAGCGCCCTCGCCACAGGGCTAGCGGTGAACTCAGGTGTTCGGGGTTTGTTCGGCCAGGGCCACGGCACGGAACATTGCGCGGCGCTTGTTCAGGGTTTCTTCCCATTCCAATGCCGGCACCGAGTCGGCGACGATGCCGCCACCGGCCTGCACGTGCAGCTCGCCGTTCTTGATCACCGCCGTGCGGATCGCAATCGCGGTGTCCATGTTGCCGTTCCAGGCGAAGTAACCGACCGCACCGCCGTAGACGCCACGCTTGACCGGCTCCAGTTCGTCGATGATTTCCATCGCGCGAATCTTCGGTGCGCCAGACAAGGTGCCCGCCGGCAGAATCGCCCGCAGCGCGTCCATTGCCGTCAGCCCGGCCTTTAGTTGCCCGGTAACGTTGGACACGATGTGCATCACGTTGGAATAACGCTCGATGACCATTTTCTCGGTGAGCTTCACCGAGCCGATTTCCGAGACGCGACCGGTGTCGTTGCGACCAAGGTCGATCAGCATCAAGTGTTCGGCGATTTCCTTGTCGTCCGACAGCAGGTCTTTTTCCAGCGCCAGATCAGCTTCTTCATTGGCCCCGCGTGGGCGGGTGCCGGCAATCGGGCGCACGGTAATCAGGTTGTCTTCGACCCGCACCAGCACTTCCGGCGAACTGCCGACGACGTGGAAGTCGCCAAAATTGAAGAAGTACATGTAAGGCGTCGGGTTGAAGCAGCGCAGCGCGCGGTACAGATCGATCGGCGCGGCCTTGAAGTCGATCGACATGCGCTGGGACGGCACGACCTGCATGCAGTCACCGGCCAGGATGTATTCCTTGATGGTATCGACCGCTTTTTCGTAATCGTCCTGGGTGAAGCTGGAGCGGAATACCGGGTCGGCCGATTGTTGCTGGCTGAAGTCCAGGCCACGGCGCGGGGTGATTGGTTGACGGAGTTTTTCCAGCAGTTCTTCCAGGCGTGCCTGGCCCTGCTCGAAGGCATCTTCCTGCGCCGGGTCGGCCAGCACGATGGCGTGCATCTTGCCGGCGAGGTTGTCGAACACCACGACGGCGTCGGAGACCATCAGCAGAATGTCCGGTACGCCAAGCGGATCCGGGTTCGGGCACTTGCCCAGACGCTTCTCCACGTAACGCACGCAGTCATAACCGAAGTAGCCCACCAGGCCGCCGTTGAAACGCGGCAGGCCGGCGATGGTCGGCACGTTGTAGCGGGCCTTGAAGGTTTCGACGAAGGCCAGCGGGTCTTCCACGTCGTGGCTTTCGGTCTCGACGCCGTCGACGGTCACGCTGACGTGATGGTCATGAACCCGCAGCACAGTGCGGCATGGCAAGCCGATGATCGAGTAACGGCCCCACTTCTCGCCGCCCTGTACGGACTCCAGCAAGTAGGAATTGGGCTCGTCGGCCAGCTTCAGGTAGATCGACAGCGGCGTGTCGAAGTCGGCCAGGGTTTCGCAGGCAAGCGGAATGCGGTTGTAGCCGGCAGCGGCCAAACGCAGGAATTCTTCGCGGATCATGAGGTGCCTCGTGGCTTGAGGGTCGAACAGTCAGGTATGCAAACGCGCCGGAAACCGGCCAGGATCAAGTCAGGCGCGCCAACGCCAGCGGGCCAGGGCCTTGATGACTTTCATCCAGAGTTTGCGAGTGACCACCACGATGGCGTTTCCAGAAGGGGGTTTGACAGCGTCGGCCAACGTTATCTCAGCGGCCGGATCCAGGCAACCGGGAATTAGTTTGCGCAGGTCGTCGATCACCAGCGCCGGCGATTCTTCGGCGATCGGCCGCCCATGGTTATAGCCGTAGCTCAGGGCCACACACTTGACCCCCGCCGCTTTCGCCGCCAGCACATCGCTGCGTGAATCGCCGACGAACAACGACTGCGAAGCCGGAATGTTGGCCATTTTCATCACGAAAAACAGCGCGGCCGGATCGGGTTTTTTCTGTGGCAGGGTGTCGCCGCCGATGATCCAGCGGAAATAACGGCCGATCTTCATCTGATCCAGCAGCGGCGCGACGAAACGCTCCGGCTTGTTGGTGATCAGCGCCATCTCGACACCCTGCTTTTGCAGCCATTTGAGGGTATCGCGCACGCCGGGGTAAACCACCGTCAGCTCATGGCTCTCGCCATAGGCTTGCATGAAATACTCCAACGCCCGTTCGGCCTCGGCGTTATCGACCGCCGAATGATCGATGCCGCCGGCCAGCGCGCGACGCACCAGAACCGGCGCGCCATTGCCGACCCATTCGCGTACCGCTTCCAGGCCCGCGGGTTGGCGACCGAGATTGAGCAGCATCTTGTCCACAGCCACTGCCAGGTCCGGGACCGAATCGATCAACGTGCCGTCCAGATCGAACATCACCAGCCGTGGCAATTGCCCCGGGAACAGCTGCTCAAAGCCACTCATGGGCGAGCCAGCGCCAGTTCGGAGCGCATCTTGTCGATGACTTCCTGATAGTTCGGCGCATTGAAGATGGCCGAGCCGGCGACGAAGGTGTCAGCACCGGCCGCAGCGATTTCGCGAATGTTGTTGACGTTCACGCCGCCGTCGATTTCCAGGCGAATGTCACGGCCCGAAGCATCGATCAAGGCCCGCGCTTCACGCAGTTTGTCGAGGGTGCCGGGGATGAACTTCTGCCCGCCGAAGCCCGGGTTGACGCTCATCAGCAGGATCATGTCGACCTTGTCCATCACGTACTTGAGTACGTCCAGCGGGGTCGCCGGGTTGAACACCAGGCCCGACTTGCAGCCGCCTTCACGGATCAGTTGCAGGGAGCGGTCGACGTGCTGGGTGGCTTCCGGGTGGAAGGTAATGTAGGTCGCACCGGCTTCGATGAAGTCGCCGACGATGCGGTCCACCGGGCTGACCATCAGGTGCGCGTCGATCGGCGCGGTCACGCCGTACTTGCGCAGTGCCGAGCAGACCATCGGGCCGATGGTCAGGTTCGGTACGTAGTGATTGTCCATGACATCGAAGTGCACGAAGTCGGCGCCGGCGGCCAGGACATTGTCCACTTCTTCACCCAGGCGGGCGAAGTCGGCGGAGAGAATCGACGGAGCAATTACGAAGGGCTGCATGACGCACCTTTTCTGAGCAGAATCACGATGGCGCGCATTGTATACCTCATGCTTTGACGCGCGCACCGTGAGCGCGATGATTGGACCTTGCCATCATTCATCAATGGCAGAGTCTCTAGTACGCCGCGCGATAGATCTTCTCGATATCGACGGCACTCAACTTGCGCGGGTTATTGCGCATCAGGCGCTCGATCCCCGCCGCTTCCACGGCCATGGACGCGATGGCGTCCTCGGGTACGCCGAAACTGCGCAGGCCCTGGGGAATTTCCACAGCGGCACACAGCTCGGTCATGGCTTGCACGGCTTTGTCAGCCGCTTCGTTGACACTCAGATGAGCGGTCTTCACGCCCATGGCCTCGGCGATATCCTGCATCCGTTCGATGCAGGCCATCTTGTTCCAGGTCATGACATGGGGCAGTAGCAAGGCATTGCTCACGCCATGGGCAATGTTGAAACGTCCGCCCAGCGGATACGCCAGCGCATGCACCGCGCCGACCCCGGCATTCCCGAACGCCATGCCGGCCATCAGGCTGGCGGTGGCCATGTCTTCCCGGGCTTGCAGGTTCGACGGGTTGGCGTAGGCCTTGGGCAGGGCCTTGGCGATCAACTTGATGGCGCCAATGGCCAGGGCATCGGTAATCGGCGAGGCATTGACCGACAGATAGGATTCGATGGCATGCACCAGCGCATCGACGCCGCTGGCCGCCGTGACGCTGCGCGGACAGGTCAGGGTCATTTGCGGACTGACCAGCGCCACGTCCGGCAACAGGTAGTCGCTGACGATGCCCTTTTTCAGTTGCGCGACCTTGTCGGAAAGGATGGCGACGTTGGTCACTTCCGAACCGGTGCCGGCCGTGGTCGGGATAGCGATCAACGGCGGGCCTTTGCGCGGGACCTGATCGATACCGAACAGATCCTCCAGCGCACCGTGGTATCCGGCATAGGCCGCCACGCTCTTGGCGATGTCGATGGCACTGCCGCCGCCCAGGCCGATCAGGCCGTCATGCCCACCGTCGCGGTACACCTGCATGCAATCTTCGACAATAGCGATTTCCGGGTCCGGCAGCACCCGGTCGAAAATCTCGTAGCTGCGTTCGCCCAACTGCGCCAGTGCCAGCTCTACCGTACCGGACTTGACCAGGGCGGCATCGGTGACGATCAGCGGATTATCAATGTCCAGACGCGTCAGCTCGGCGGACAGCTGCTCGATGGCACCTGCGCCGGTGATCAGTTTGTGAGCGATCTTGAAAGAGGAAAGACTCATGTGCGCAGCCTCTTATAGGTAGGGGAGCTGGGCACAATAGTAGCTGGGGATTGGGGTTTGTCTGGCATTCAGGCCATGAATGTCCGAACAGACTCTGGAGAACCCATGTAGGAGCGAGCTTGCTCGCGATGGACTTGAAAACGCCGCTGGGTGTCAGGCTTCCAGCGTTATCGTTGACGACCATCGCGAGCAGGCTCGCTCCTACAGGTGATCGGGGCGTGGCTTCAGACCTGCGCGGTCCGCAGTTTCTCGCTACGCCCACGCAGCCATTCAAGGGTCAGCAACAGGATCACCGAGAAGGCAATCAGCAGCGTCGCGGCGGCGGCGATGGTCGGGCTGAGGTTTTCGCGGATGCCGCTGAACATCTGCCGTGGCAGGGTCGCTTGTTCAGGGCCGGCGAGGAACAGCGTCACCACCACCTCATCGAACGACGTCGCGAAGGCGAACAGCGCCCCCGAGATCACGCCCGGCGCGATCAGCGGCAAGGTCACCCGGCGGAACGTGGTCAGCGGCGAAGCGCCCAGGCTCGCTGCAGCTCGCACCAGATTGTGGTTGAACCCCTGCAAGGTCGCCGACACGGTGATGATCACAAACGGCACACCCAACACCGCATGCACCACGATCAGCGAGAAGAAACTGTTACCCAGCCCCAGCGGAGCGAAGAACAGGTAACTGGCCACACCGATGATCACCACCGGCACCACCATCGGCGAAATCACCAGCGCCATCACCAGCGCCTTGCCGGGGAAGTCGCCGCGGGTCAGGCCGATCGCCGCCAATGTACCGAAGACCATGGCCAGCACCGTGGCCGCCGGGGCGACGATGATGCTGTTCTTCAGGGCGCGCATCCACTCCGCCGAGGCGAAGAAATCGTGGTACCACTGCAGTGAGAAACCTTGCAGCGGGTACACCAGGAAACTGCCGGAGTTGAACGACAGCGGAATGATCACCAGCACCGGCAGGATCAGGAACAACAGAATCAAGCCGCAGAGAATCCGCAAGCTGTAGAACCACACCCGTTCGATGGGCGACATGTAAGGACTCAGCATTTCGTTCTCCCCTTAGCTCAGGCGCAGGCGGCTCGCGCCCACCAGCCAGCTGTAAATCAGATAAAGCACGACCGTTGCGAGCAACAGCAGCCCACCGAGTGCGGTCGCCATGCCCCAGTTGATGCTGGTGTTGGTGTAGAAGGCGACGAAGTAGCTGACCATCTGATCGTTCGGGCTGCCCAGCAATGCCGGGGTGATGTAGTAGCCGATGGCGAGGATGAACACCAACAGGCAACCGGCGCCGACACCGGCATAGGTCTGCGGGAAGTACACCCGCCAGAAACTGGCGAACGGATGGCAGCCGAGGGAAATCGCGGCGCGCATGTAAGTCGGCGAGATGCCTTTCATCACGCTGTAGATCGGCAGGATCATGAACGGCAGCAGGATGTGCACCATGGAGATGTAGACACCGACGCGGTTGAACACCAGTTCGATCGGCTTGTCGATGATGCCCATGGCCATCAGGCCGCTGTTGATCAGGCCGCCCGACTGCAGCAACACGATCCACGCCGCGACCCGTACCAGGATCGAGGTCCAGAACGGCAAAAGCACCAGAATCATCAGCAGGTTGCTCTGGCGCGACGGCAGATTGGCCAGCAGGTAAGCCAGTGGATACGCCAGCACCAGGCAGATCACGGTGATGATCAGACCCATCCAGAAAGTGCGGGCAAAGATGTCGAGGTAGATCGCCTGGTCCGGGGTGGCCGGGGCGATTTCGCCGAGGTCGTCGATGCGATGATCGACAGCCGCCAGCAGGTAATACGGGGTGATGCTGCTGGTGTTGCGGCGCACCGCTTGCCAGTAGGCCGGGTCGCCCCAGCGCTCATCGAGGCCTTCCAGCGCTTCCTTATAAGAGGCCGGCTCGGTGGCGAGCGGCAAGGCGCGGGCGGTTTTGGTCAGCAGGCTGCGGTAGCCGGCCAGCTCCATGTTCAGGCGCTTGGACAGATCGCCCAGGGTCTGGTTCTTGCGGGCTTCGGCGAGGTCTTCGGCCGCCGCTTTGTAAACCGGTTCAGCGGGCAGGCCGCGGCCGTCCCAGCTGGCGATGGCAGTCACGGTGCGCGGCATGCCGCCGACCACTTCCGGGTTGCCAACACTTTTGTAGAGCAGCGCCACGATCGGCACCAGGAACACCAGCAACAGAAACAGCACCAGCGGCGCGATCAACGCCTGGGCCTTCCAGCGGTTGACCCGCTCGGCGTGCTTGAGCCGCTGCTTCAAGGTGGGGCTGGTGCCCTCGTTCAGGGGAACGGCGATAGCCATGACGTACTCCGGGAATCTTTGATCGTACAGAGGCGGAGAACCACCTCGATCGTTTAAAACACTCTGTTCAAATGTGGGAGCGGGCTTGCTCGCGAAGGCGAAGTGTCAGTCGACAACGATGTTGAATGTACTGACGTCTTCGCGAGCAAGCTCGCTCCTACAGCGTAAGCCCGCGGTGCGGTCTTACTTGGCCGCCCAGGCGTTGAAGCGCTGTTCCAGTTGCTCGCCGTTGTCAGCCCAGAAGCTGACGTCGATCTGCACCTGGTTGGCGATGTTTTCCGGGGTGGTCGGCATGTCCTTCAGGACATCCTTGGCCAGCAACGGTACGGCTTGGGTGTTGGCCGGGCCGTAGGCGATGTTTTCCGAGTAGGTCTTCTGCTGCTGTGGCATTACCGAGAAGGCGATGAACTTCTTCGCTGCTTCAGCACGCTTGGCATCCAGACCTTTTGGAATGGCCCATGCGTCGAAGTCGTAGATGCCACCGTTCCACACGACTTTCAGGTTGCTTTCTTTCTGCACGGCAGCGATCCGGCCGTTGTAGGCCGAACTCATGACCACGTCACCGGAAGCAAGGTATTGCGGCGGTTGTGCACCGGCTTCCCACCACTGGATGTTCGGCTTGAGTTCATCGAGCTTCTTGAACGCGCGGTCCTGACCGTCTTTGCCGGCCAGCACTTTGTAGACGTCCTTCGGCGCAACGCCGTCGGCCATCAGTGCGAATTCCAGGGTGTACTTGGCGCCTTTACGCAGGCCACGCTTGCCCGGGAACTGCTTGGTGTCCCAGAAGTCCACCCAACTGGTCGGTGCGGTTTTCAGCTTGTCGGCGTTGTAGGCCAGCACGGTCGACCACACGAAGAAACCCACGCCGCACGGCTGGATGGCGCCCTTGACGTAGTCTTCGGTCTTGCCGAACAACTTCGGATCAAGCTGTTCGAACATGTCTTCGTCGCAACCACGGGACAGTTCCGGCGACTCAACCTCCACCAGATCCCAGGACACGCTCTTGGTGTCGACCATGGCCTTGACCTTGGCCATTTCGCCGTTGTACTCGCCGGCCACGATCTTGCCGTTGCCTGCCGCTTCCCACGGTGCGTAGAAGGCTTTGACCTG
Source organism: Pseudomonas sp. PDM32 (assembly GCF_019219225.1). Taxonomy (NCBI): domain Bacteria; kingdom Pseudomonadati; phylum Pseudomonadota; class Gammaproteobacteria; order Pseudomonadales; family Pseudomonadaceae; genus Pseudomonas; species Pseudomonas sp. PDM32. Next base: position 704,565 of record NZ_JAHUWE010000001.1, on the reverse strand, counting down.
AGCCGCCTTGTTCGCCCCGCCAAAGGACACCACGGTCAGGTCAGGGCCGGCCGCCATTGCGTGTGCCGCGCCCATCATGCCCAGTGCCAAAGCGGTGAATTTCAGGGATCTCAACATTTATTGTTCTCTCCACGTGCAGGGTTGGTGTTGGTATTGCCGGGGCGATCAGTTCGCCTCTAGAAGGGGATCAAGCGCGCGCACGTGCTCGACCTGCCAGCCAAGCGGTACCACGTCGCCGACGGCGAGCGAGGGATCAAGCTCGGCAATCGGTTGTTTCACGAAGAAGTCGGTCTTGCCGCAGACTTCCATGCGCACCCGGACGTGGTCGCCCAGATAGATGAATTCCTCGACCCGCCCGGAGAAGCGGTTGACGCATTGGTCGCTGGAGCCGTTGAGGCTCACTCGCTCCGGACGAATGGACAGGGTCACCGGCTCGCCGGTCTGGCCAACGTTGACCGCCAGGGCTTCCACCTTCTCACCGCGCCCGAGCTCCACAATGCAACGGTCGCCGGTTTGGCTGTGCAGGCGGCCATTGAGGCGGTTGTTCTCGCCGATGAAGTTGGCGACGAAGGTATTTTTCGGCTCTTCGTAGAGGGTGCGCGGCGGCGCGATCTGCTGGATTTCGCCCTGATGGAACACCGCCACACGGTCGGACATGGTCAGGGCTTCGCCCTGATCGTGGGTCACGTAGACCACGGTGACGCCCAGGCGCTGGTGCAGGTGCTTGATTTCCATCTGCATGTGTTCACGCAGTTGTTTGTCGAGTGCGCCGAGGGGTTCGTCCATCAGTACCAGTTGCGGCTCGAACACCAGCGCCCGGGCCAAGGCCACACGCTGTTGCTGACCACCGGAGAGCTGCGCCGGGTAACGCTGGGCGAAGCTGTCGAGCTGGACCATGCTCAGCACGCGCTTGACCCGGGCACTGACGTCGCTCTTGTTCATCCCGCGTACGGTCAGCGGGAATGCCAGGTTCTCGGCCACCGTCATGTGCGGGAACAAGGCGTAGTTCTGAAACACCATGCCGATGTCGCGCTTGTGCGGCGGCACGTTGTTGATGGCGCGCCCGGCCAACAGGATTTCGCCTGCGGTCGGCGTTTCGAAGCCGGCGAGCATCATCAGGCTGGTGGTCTTGCCGGAGCCGGACGGCCCGAGCAACGTGAGGAATTCGCCTTTGCGAATGTCCAGGTTGAGGTCTTTGACGATCAGGTTCTCGCCGTCGTAGCTCTTCTGCACTCCACGAAAGCTGACCAGAACATCATTGGCCCCTGCGCTTGAATCGACCTGGCTCATACCCACACCTTTGTTATTGATGACTGCTGTGGGGTTAAGCCTAGTGGACGCTGGGGACCACGCAAATCGGGGGGCAAGAGAGATTCGCCTCAGCCGGATGGAAGGTTGGGGGTAGGGATTGCCCTACAAGGATGGCGCGTTTTGGCAAACGCAGGGGCGAGGGGTCAGCTGCGAGCTTCAAGCAAAGGCAAAAGCGGATTTGCAGGATGTCGCAAATGGACATGCTACCACCGGACCTGTGGGAGCGGGCTTGCTCGCGAAAGCGGTGTGTCAGTCGACAAATCCGGGCCTGATACTCCGTTTTCGCGAGCAAGCCCGCTCCCACAGGTACATTGGTGTGCTTTAGAGCAGCTTGTGCTCCATCGCGTACTTCACCAGCTCCGCCAGCGAGGTGATGTTGAGCTTCTGCATCAGCCGCGCCTTATGGGTGCTGATGGTCTTGCTGCTCAGTGCCAGTTGCTGGGCAATGTCGTTGACGTTCGCGCCTTGGGCCAGGCGTTCGAACACGGAAAACTCGCGCTCGGAGAGCAACGAATGCAATGGCCTCGAGTCGGTAAGACCGACCTCGAAGACCATACGGTCGGCCAGTTCCGGGTCGATATAACGCCCGCCTGACGCCACTTTGCGAATGGCCGTCAGCAACAGTGCCGGATCGCTGTCCTTGGTTGCATAACCGGCGGCCCCGACTTTCAGCGCCCGGGCGGCCATCTGCGCTTCGTCGTGCATCGACAACACCAGGATCGCCGGCGGATTGTTCAGGGCGCGAATCCGCGGAATGGCCTCCAGGCCATTGACGCCCGGCATGGAGATGTCCAGCAGCACCACTTCGCAGGGCACATGACGCAAGGTGTCGAGCAACTGCTCGCCATTGCTCGCCTCCCCCACCACCAGCAAGTCCTTGGCCAGGCCAATCAACTGCTTGATGCCTTCGCGGACAATGGTGTGGTCTTCGGCTACCAGTACACGGATCACGTTCTTCTCCAGATTCAAGATCATTCGCGAGCAAGCCCGCTCCCACAAGGGATTTTGTGACCGCCCTAGACCCACTGTGGGAGCGGGCTTGCCCGCGAAGGCGTCAGTACAGACAACACAACTTATTCAGGCAACATCCAATGGCACTTTCACACTCAGGGTCGTGCCTTCACCCGGCTCACTCTCAAGGGACAACTCCCCCCCCATGATCAACACCCGCTCACGCATTCCGACGATCCCAAAGGACGTTGGCCTGCCAGGCGCAGCAACAAATCCTACGCCATCATCGGCGACTGTCAGACACAACACATCGCCTTCCAGTGCCAGTGTCAGTTCAACAGTATGCGCCTGGGCATGGCGCATGACATTGGTCAGTGCTTCCTGAAGGATCCGGAACAGGCCGATGGCCTTGGCATCGCTGAGCACCGGCAGATTGTCCGGCACCTGCACCAGACACGGAATCTGCGTACGCGACTCGAATCGTCGGGCCTGCCATTCGATGGCCGAGGCAATGCCGGCATCGAGAATCGGCGGGCGCAAGGCCGTCGCCACGTCGCGAACCAACTGAAAGAGCTGAGCGATCAGGCGTTTCATGCTGCCCAGGCGCTCGTTAAGGCCCGGATCAAGTTGCGCGTAAGCCAGTTCGCACATGGAGGTTTCCAGCTTGAGCACGGTCAGCATCTGCCCCAGTTCATCGTGAACTTCCCGGGCGATGCGCGCTTTTTCTTCTTCACGCACGCTCTCCAGGTGCGCGGACAACTCACGCAGTTGTTCCCGGGAGCTGGCCAGCTCAAGCTCGATGCGCTTGCTCTCGCTGATGTCCCAGACGATGCCGTCCCAGACATAGGCGCCGTCTTCCAGCCGGCGGGTGATGGCCTTGATTTCCGCCCAGCGCTGCTCGCCCTGACGCGTGAGAATTCGCCCTTGCCACGACCAGTCGCTGTCGGTATCCAGCGCATGGTCCTGGGTCTGGTGATAACTCGCCTTGTCATCCGGATGCACCAGACTGCGCAGGCCTTTGTCGCGATGCGCCAGTGTGGCCGGTGAATAACCCACCAGGCTTTCGCTGCCCTCACTGATGTAGGCAAAGTCGATCTGGCCGGTCACCGGTGCCCGCTCCAGTCGGAAAACCAGCCCCGGAACGTTGGCGGCGATGCCTTGCAGCCGCGCCTCGCTTTCCTGCAAGGCCGCCAGGGCGCGGCGCCGCTCGGTGACGTCGTTGAGGTAAACCACCAGGTATTCGCCATCGCGAAAACGCAGAAAACTCAACGAAACATCAGCCGGCAGTATGCTGCCGTCGGCGCGCACGCAGTTGGTTTCGAAGCTTTGCGGGCCCTCTTCACTGGCCCGGGCGCGCTTCCACAGATTGAGCCAACGATCCATGTGCAGGCCGGGTTCGAAATCGATCAAGGGCCGATCGATGATCGCGCCGGCTGGATAGCCGAGCATGCTTTCCGCCGCACGATTGGCGTAGCGCACGTGGCTGTCCCAGTTGACCCAGAGGATGCCGACGGTGCTTTGATCGATGGAAAACTGGGTCAGCCGCAACGCCTCTTCGCTGGCGGCACGCAAGGCAATGTCTTCCTGTGCAGCCATCAGGCGTTGTTCCAGGCTGTGCTGCTGGCGACGCTGCCAGAACACGATGGCCACGCAACTCAACGCCAGCACGGTCAGCAACAGGCAGAGATTTTGCCAGAACCCCGGCGACTCGGTGAGGCGTGGATACTTGGGCTGCAGCCATTGATTGTGCAGTTGCTCCAGATCCTTGGCCGGGATCGCCCGCAATGCGCTTTCGACGATACCCGCCAGTTCCGGCTTGTCTCGACGCGTGGCTACCCGCAACAGTTGCGGCAGGCCGACATCCCCGACTACCACCAACCCGGCAAACTCCGGCTCGACGGAGAGGCGCCCCAATTGCGCTTCATCGACCACCGCATAAGCCGCCTGCTGGCCCGTCACTAACTGCAATGCCTGGCGCTCCATCGGCACGCCCTGCAGATTCAGGTGTGGATAGTTGCCGTGCAGGTAATCGGCGATCGCGCTGGGCATGCGCACGGCGACGCGGGTCTGGCTGTCGAGTTTTTCCAGTTCGATCGCCCCGGCGCTTTTCTGGTCGCTGACCACCAGTTGCGGCACCCGCATGTAGGGGTCGGAGAATTGCCAGAGGCGCAGCCCGCCGGGTGTCTGGGTCAGTCCCGGGGCGATGTCGATTTCGCCTTCGCGTGCGGCAGCTTCCAGTTGTTCAAGGTCGGGAAAGTTGCGCCAGCTCAACTCGACGTCGAGGGTCTTTGCCAACCGCTTCATCAAGTCGACATTCACCCCGGACAGACGCTGCAAGCGGCGATCGTATTGCGCATAGGGTGCCTGCAACACCAGTCCGACCCGTAACTCGCCCTGCTGCGTCAGCCAGTGCTGTTGTTTCGGGGTCAGCTGGGCAACGTGCGCCGGGGGCACGACTGCCGCCCAACCCATCAAGGGAAACCACAAACAGCCGATAACCCACAGGCAGCGAAAACGCATCATTGAACTCTCACACACTGACAAATACTGACCAACCCATTAGGCTGCCGGAACATCTTCTGGCCTGGAATATCCAATGCCCCCTGTCTACCGCCTGGCACTGCCAGCATTGTGCATGTCGCTGATCCTGCCTTGCGTTTTTTCCGTGGAGGCGGCCGAACCGGCGCCTGCCGCAGCAGAAAAGTCCGCCGAAGAAAAACCACTCGAACGTCAGCCGCTGCCTGAGCGCAGCCAGGAAGAAGCGGCTGCACTTGAGCGAAAAATCCCGGCTCAGGAACAGCAACAACTGCAAGCGGGTACCGGGACGTTTCTGGCCTTGTGGAAACCGGCTAATACCGCTGAACCCAAAGGTGCGGTGATTATCATCCCGGGCGCCGGGGAAACCGTTGACTGGCCGCAAGCAGTTGGTCCTTTGCGGCGCAAATTGCCGGACGCCGAGTGGAGTAGCCTGAGTATCACCTTGCCGGACCTGCAAAGCGATGCCGTTGCGCCACGAATCGTGGAGGCAACGCCGGCACCCAAGGCCCCCGAAGCCGGCAGCAAGGACTCGACCACCGCCGCCCCGATCGAACAGGTGGCCGGTGGCGAGGCCGATGTGGCCGACAAGCCCATTGCCGAAACCGCTGAGGAGCAGTCCAAGGCAGATTCCGAGCGCATCTTTGCCCGGATCGACGCCGCGATTGCGTTTGCCGAACAACAAAGCGCCCGCAGCATCGTGGTGCTGGGGCATGGCACGGGTGCCTATTGGGCGGCGCGCTACCTGAGCGAAAAGCAGCCATCGCAAGTCGAGAAGCTGGTCATGGTCGCCACTCGCACACCGGTGGCAGCGAAGCCCGAGCTGGCGGAACTGACCCCGCCCCTGAAACTGCCGACCGCCGATATCTACTATAAAGACAAAGCGCTGGACCGCAACGCCGCACTGGAACGCCTGCAGGCCAGCAAACGCTTGAAATCCTCGACGTTCAGCCAGGTCGCACTCAAGGCCTTGCCCGATAGCAAGGCCGAACAGGAGCAATTGTTCCGGCGGGTGCGGGGTTGGTTGAATCCACAGCCTGCGACAGACTGACAGACTGTGTCGCCTTCATCGCGGGCAAGCCACGCTCCCACAGGCTTTATGTCGATCACGAAATGGCGGACGACATCAAACCTGTGGGAGCGAGCTTGCTCGCGATAGCGGTATCACTGGCGACGCAAGTTTTCCGGGCTAGCGAAAGTCCCGCCGCTCCCGAATCAGCGTATAGGCACTATGCAGTTCACGCGTTCGCTCGGTGGCCTCACGCACCTGCGTCGCCGTCGCGCCACTGCCAGCAATCTTGTCCGGATGATGGCGACTGAGCAGGCGCCGGTAAGCACGCTTGATCTGCGCCGGCTCAGTGGTGGCCGACACCCCCAACAGCTTCAAGGCGTCCTGATAGCTTGGCACGCTGCCGCCCAATGGCCGCTTCTGCGGCTCGTAATCGTGGGCCAATGCCTGCACCTGATGCGGCGTCCAGCCCAGCCACTGACCCCACTGGCGGATCAACTCACGCTCACCGCTACCGGCACGACCATCGGCCCAGACCATTCGCCAGCAGGCGCGTAACACGCCCTCCGCCGCATGGGGCTGAGCACTCAGGCGACGCAGATAACCGCGTAGCCGATCGCGACCCGACTTGCCACGGTTGAACGCGGCAATTGCACGGCGCTGAGCCGGCCCGGACATATCCAGCGAGCGCATTTCCGCACGGGCCTGTTCGATGTGCCCGGCCACCACCTGGCCGTCGCACTTGGCCAGGCGTCCCAGCAGGACAAACAGCAATTCATCGTTGCGCAGCACCGGACGGCCGCCCAGTTTTTCCCGCAAATGCCCCCAGCTCTGCAGGTGCAAGCGCCGATCCAGCGCCTGCCCCAACAACGCGCCGAGCATGGCCCCCGGAATGCTGGCTATGGCAAAGCCCGCTCCGGCTCCGATCAGAGTCCCTGGCCACAGCATGTCAGCGGCTCGCTTCTATTAATGTTTCAACTTCGGCCAGACGCTCGTGAGTACCGACATCGACCCAGTGCCCCCTCAATTGCTCGCCGGTCACCAGCCCGTCAGCCATGGCTTTGCGCAACAGCGGCGCCAGTTTGAAGGCCCCTGCGGTGCAACCGTCGAACAAGTGCGGATGCAACACGGCGATGCCGCTGTAGGTCAGGGTGGGAGCCTGCGGTTGACCGTCGTGCACCTGGCTTCCGACCAGGCTGAAGTCCCCGGCCGGATGATGCGGCGGGTTGCTGGCCAGCACCAGGTGCGCCAGGCCGTTGATGGGTTGGTGCAGCACACTGAAGTCGTAATCAGTCCAGATATCGCCGTTGACCACCACAAAGGCTTCATCTCCCAATAACGGCAAGGCGCGGAAAATTCCGCCGCCGGTTTCCAGGGGGTCACCCTCCGCCGAGTACTGAATGCTCACGCCATAGCGCGAACCATCGCCCAGATAGTCTTCGATCTGCTGACCGAGCCAGGCGTGATTGATCACGATATCGGTGAACCCGGCGGCAGCCAGCGCCCGCAGGTGATACTCGATCAGCGGCACGCCGCCGGCACGCACCAACGGTTTGGGCGTGGTCAGGGTCAGCGGGCGCATGCGCTCGCCTTTGCCCGCGGCCAGAATCATTGCCTTCATGCTTTCACTCCGACACGCAGGCTGGCCAGCAGCACATCCAGCTCGGCCAGTTCGGGGCGGCGAGCGATCACAGCCTCTATATAGGCAAAGAAACGCGGCACATCGCCCAGATAACGCGGTTTGCCGTCGCGATGACAGATGCGCGCGAAAATACCGATGACTTTCAGGTGACGTTGCACGCCCATCAAGTCGCTGGCACGCAGAAAGTCCTCGAACTCGGGCTGAACCGGAATACCGAGGGTGCCCGCCTGCTGCCAGTAGCTTTCGAGCCAGCCGTGTACACGCTCCTCGGGCCAACTGAGGAAGGCGTCCTTGAACAGGCAGGTCACGTCGTAGGTCACCGGGCCATATACCGCATCCTGGAAATCCAGCACGCCGGGGTTGGGTTCGCTGAGCATCAGGTTGCGCGGCATGTAGTCGCGATGCACCAGGACTTTTGGTTGTGCCAGGGCGCTGTCGATCAACAGATCGCTGACTTGCTGCCAGAACACTTGCTGCGCCGCGTCGAATTCGATGCCCAATTCACGCTTCACGTACCACTCGGGGAACAGTTCCAGTTCGCGACGCAGTAATGCCACGTCATAACTCGGCAACGGTGCAACCATCGGCAACTGCTGGAAAGCCAGCAACGCCTGCAGGGCATCCTTGAACAAATCGTCGGCGTTTTCGCTGCCGATGACGTCAAGATAGGTCTTGTTGCCCAGGTCATTGAGCAAAAGAAACCCGCGCTCCAGGTCTTCGGCATAAATTTTCGGTACATTTATTCCGGATTTCGCCAGCAAAAAGGCGATATCCACGAAGGGTTTGCAGTTCTCCTGGGGCGGTGGCGCGTCCATCACGATGAAACTTCTGCCATCGCCTTCCCAGCGGAAATACCGCCGGAAACTCGCGTCGCTGCTGGCCGCGGTCAACGTGGCCGGGGGTACGACGCCCCAACCCTGCTCGGCAAAAAGGGTCGCCAATTGTTCATCGAGCCAAACTTTCAGGTGTTGCAAGCGTACATCTTGATCAGGCATTGCAAGGGTCTCCGACGGCGCTAGCCGTCAAGCGGGTCATGCTTTATTATCCAGCATCTTTTTCAGACCATCGAGAGGCGTGCGGCCCACACCGCGGGCAGATGGCACGCAGGAAGCCCGGACTAATAAGATGGCATTGAAATCCCCCGCGTTTCGTAAAAAATTTCCGTTGTTGGTTACCGGCAGTTTGCTGGCGCTGCAACCCCTTGCCACTTCCTACGTGGTCGCCGCGGAACAGTTTGACTGCTCAGTCTCTGCTTCGGGTTCCTGGGACTGCGCACCAAAGACGCCGGCGGCTGCATTGCCACCGCGTCCCGTCCATGACGGCAGCGCAGTTTCCGCCACCGGCGAAGCCCCGGCCGAAAATGGTTCCAGTGAAGACACTGGCGCCAAGCCGGTGCTGGTCACCGAATCCAAAGGCCGTGGCCTGAAGTCGCGTAGCGAAGACTACAGTCACCTCGACTGGGTTCCCCGCGAGCAGCTCACCGCCGCACAATTGGCTGAAACCGGTCCTTATTGCTCTGGTTCCTATATCGAACCGATTCGTCCTGGCATGAATGACAAGACGGATAAAAGTGACGCACCTACCTTTATCGGCGCAAAAGCCTCCCGCTATAAGCAGGATGAGCAGGTAGCAACCCTGGCCGGCGACGTCGTCATGCGCCAGGGCAGCATGCAGGTCGAAGCCGATGAAGCCAACCTGTATCAGGCCGAGAGCCGTGGCGACCTGAATGGCAACGTGCGCATTCGCGACAACGGCGCCTTGATCGTCGGCGACCACGCCGACGTGCAGCTCGACACCGGTGAAGCCAAGGTCGACAACGCCGAATACGTGATGCACAAATCACGCATCCGCGGTAATGCGCTGTACGCCAAACGCGCCGAGAACGCGATCATCCGCCTCAAGGATGGTACGTACACCACGTGCGAACCGAACAGCAACGCCTGGCAGCTCAAGGGCAACAACATCACCCTGAACCCGGCCACCGGTTTCGGTACGGCGACCAACGTGACACTGCGGGTCAAGGACATTCCGGTCCTGTACACGCCGTACATCTATTTCCCGATCGACGACCGTCGTCAGTCCGGCTTCCTGCCGCCGACCATCGGCACCGGCACCGATACCGGCTTCATGCTGGTCACCCCGTACTACTTCAACCTGGCCCCGAACTACGATGCCACGTTGTACCCGCGCTACATGGAAAAGCACGGCCTGTTGATGGAAGGCGAATTCCGCTACCTGACCAAGTCCAGCGAAGGCCAGTTCGGTGCGGCGTACCTCAACGACGAAAGCGACGAACGCGACAAGCAGTCCGACGCCGAAAAAACCCGCTACATGTACAACTGGCAGCACAATGGTGGTCTCGACTCCCGAGTGTTTACGCAAGTCGATTACACCAAGATCAGCGATCCGTATTACTTCCAGGATCTGCAGACCGACCAGATCGGTGTGAAAAGTGCTGACTTCGTAAACCAGCAAGGTTCCGTGACCTATCGCGGCGAGGGCTATACCGCTCGCGCGAACGCCCAGGCATACCAACTGGCAAGCGTATCGAACATTACGCCGTACGACCGCCTGCCGCAGCTCACCCTCGATGGCATGCTGCCTTATCATCCGGAAGGCCTGAATTTCACGTACAACACCGAGCTCGTGCGGTTTGACCGGGATCTGCTGAGCGGGACCTACTTTGACGAAGATGGCGTCGGCAGTAAACGCCTTGATGAAAACGTTCAAGGTCTGGCTCGCGCCAATGGCGACCGCCTGAATCTCGCGCCCGCCATGAGCCTGCCGATGAACACGACTTACGGCTTCCTGACACCGAAGCTCAAGTACCAGTACACCCAGTACCAACTGGATCTGGACAGTACTGGTAAAAGTCAAATCGTGCAGCAGAATCAAAACGCAGCTGCAAACGGGACTGAAAATTTCAATGGTCAGTTCGACAGCAACCAGAACCGCGGCGTGCCGATCGCCAGCATCGACAGCGGCCTGTACTTCGATCGCAATACCCAATGGTTTGGCAAGAACTATCGCCAGACCCTCGAGCCACGCCTGTTCTACCTGTACGTGCCTGAGGTCGACCAATTAGACATCCCGGTATTCGATACCAGCGAATACACCTTCAGCTATGCGTCGCTGTTCCGTGACAACCGCTTCTCTGGCTCCGACCGTGTCGGCGACGAGAACAAGCTGTCGTTGGGCGTGACCAACCGCTGGATCGAAGACGACGGTTTCGAACGCCAACGCATCAGCGTCGGCCAGGCCCTGTACTTCAAGGACCGCGAAGTCCAGTTGCCGGGCGTCGATCCAAAACTCCGCGCCGATGCACATTCGAATGTTTCGCCTTATGCACTGGAATACGAATACCGCTGGAACCGCGACTGGCGCACCACGGCCGACTACAACTGGGACCCGGACAGCCGCAGCCCTCGCTCGGGCAGCGCGATGTTCCACTACCAGCCTGAGGACAACCCGAACAAGATCGTCAACCTTGGCTATCGCTATCGTAACGACCAGGTGATCTACAACCAGAACACCGGTCAATGGCAGTTCGGCGGTGACTACGGCTCCCCTGGCCAGCCTGGCTTCGTGAAGGACTACTACAAGATCGAACAGCACGACTTCTCGGTGATCTGGCCGATCGTGCCGCAATGGAGCGCTATCAGCCGCTGGCAGTATGACTACAACCGCAACCGTACCCTGGAAGCCTTCGGTGGCTTCGAGTACGACAGCTGCTGCTGGAAACTGCGCCTGATCAACCGTTACTTCGTTGATTACGACGAGTTCAGCCAGCAAGAACCGGAAAACGAAAAAGGCGACCATGGCGTCTTCCTCCAAATTGTTCTGAAGGGACTCGGCGGCCTCACCGGCGCCAAGGCAGAGAGCTTCCTCGACAAAGGCATTCAAGGTTATCGTGAACGTGAAGACCAAGCTTTCTGATTGTCTGCGCCCGCTGATGCTGGGCGCGCTGTTCCTGAGTACGGCGGCCAGTGCCGCCGTGCAGTCCATCGATAAAGTGGTGGCCATCGTCGACAACGACGTGGTCATGCAGAGCCAACTGGACCGGCGCGTTCATGAAGTTCAGCAAACCATTGCCAAGCGTGGTTCTGCCGTGCCGCCGTCCAGCGTGCTGGAGCAGCAGGTACTTGAGCGCCTGATCGTCGAAAACCTGCAATTGCAGATCGGCGAGCGTTCCGGCATCCGTATTACCGATGAAGAGTTGAACCAGGCCGTGGGCACCATTGCCCAGCGCAACAACATGTCGATCGAGCAGTTCCGCGCAGCCCTGACTCGCGACGGTCTGTCCTATGAAGACGCACGCGAGCAGATTCGCCGCGAAATGGTCATCAGCCGCGTGCGCCAGCGTCGGGTCGCTGAACGCATTCAGGTCTCCGAACAGGAAGTGAAGAACTTCCTGGCGTCTGACTTGGGCAAAATGCAGCTGTCCGAAGAATTCCACCTGGCCAACATCCTGATTCCTACGCCGGAAAGCGCCAACTCCGAAGCGATTCAGAGTGCCGCCAAACAGGCCGATGCGATTTACCAGCAGCTCAAGCAAGGCGCTGACTTCAGTCAGTTGGCAATCGCCAAATCCGCCAGCGAAACCGCTCTGGAAGGTGGTGACATGGGCTGGCGTAAAGCCGCTCAATTGCCTCCGCCATTCGATCGCATGCTGAGTACCATGCCGGTGGGTGATGTCACCCAGCCAATGCGCACCCCGGGCGGCTTCATCATCCTGAAGATCCTCGACAAGCGTGGTGGCGAGACCCAGATGCGCGATGAAGTGCATGTGCGCCACATCCTGGTCAAGCCGAGCCCGATCCGCGACGAAGCGAAAACCAAGGCCCTGGCAGAATCGCTTTACAGCCGTATCGAGGCTGGCGAAGACTTCGGTGAGCTGGCGAAAAGCTACTCGGAAGACCCGGGTTCCGCCCTCAACGGTGGCGACCTGAACTGGATCGACCCGAACGCGCTGGTGCCCGAGTTCCGCGAAGTGATGGCCAAGACCCCGCAAGGTCAGCTGTCCAAGCCGTTCCAGACTCAATACGGCTGGCATGTCCTGGAAGTCCTTGGCCGTCGCGCCACCGACAGCACCAGCCAGGCTCGCGAGCAGCAAGCCATGACCGTTTTGCGTAACCGCAAATACGACGAAGAGCTGCAAACCTGGCTGCGTCAGATTCGTGACGAAGCGTACGTGGAAATCAAACTCCCTGGCGCCGACCAGGCAGCGCAGTGAAACCCCAACGTTTCGCGCTGACACCCGGTGAACCAGCCGGCATAGGTCCCGACCTGTGCCTGCTGCTCGCCTCGCAAGCCCAGCCCCATCCCCTGATTGCCATTACCAGCCGCGACCTGCTCATCGAGCGGGCCGCGCAACTGGGCGTGGCGGTCGACTTGCTGCCGGTCACCCCGGACAACTGGCCGGATGCACCCGCGCCAGCCAACAGCCTGTATGTCTGGGACACACCGCTCAGCGCCAAGGTCACCGCCGGACAACTGGACAAGGCCAACGCTGCGTTCGTCCTGGAAACCCTGACCCGGGCCGGCCAAGGCTGCCTGAGCGGGGATTTTGCCGGCATGATTACCGCGCCGGTGCACAAAGGCGTCATCAACGAATCCGGCATCGCCTTTTCCGGGCACACGGAATTCCTTGCCGACCTGACCCACACCGCGCAAGTGGTGATGATGCTGGCCACTCGTGGCTTGCGCGTGGCCCTCGTGACCACTCACCTGCCCCTTCGCGAGATTGCCGATGCGATCACGCCGGAGCGTCTGGAGCGCGTCACACGAATCCTGCACGCCGACCTGCAAAACAAGTTCGGCATCGCCCGGCCGCGCATCCTGGTCTGCGGGCTCAACCCGCATGCCGGTGAAGGCGGGCACCTGGGCCATGAAGAAATCGATATCATCGAACCCACATTAGAGCGCCTGCGCGGCGAGGGCATGGACCTTCGCGGCCCCCTGCCCGCCGACACTCTGTTTACCCCCAAATATCTGGAGCACTGCGATGCGGTGCTGGCGATGTACCACGACCAGGGCCTGCCGGTGCTGAAGTACAAAGGCTTCGGCGCGGCAGTCAACGTGACCCTCGGCTTGCCGATCATCCGTACCTCGGTCGACCACGGCACCGCCCTGGATCTGGCCGGCAGCGGCAAGATCGACACCGGCAGCCTGCAAGTCGCCCTGGAAACCGCCTACCAGATGGCCGAGACCCGTTTATGACCGAGCACTACCAACACAAGGCGCGCAAACGCTTTGGCCAGAACTTCCTGCACGATGCCGGCGTTATCGACCGCATCCTGCGTTCCATTCATGCCAAGGCAGAAGACCGCCTGCTGGAAATCGGCCCGGGCCAGGGCGCACTGACCCAAGGCCTGCTCAGCAGCGGCGCGCAACTCGACGTGGTGGAACTGGACAAGGACTTGATCCCGATCCTCAACCAGCAGTTTGCCGGCAAGAGCAACTTCAACCTGCATCAGGGCGATGCGCTGAAATTCGACTTCAACAGCCTGAATGCCGCGCCAGGCAGCCTGCGAGTGGTCGGCAACCTGCCGTACAACATCTCCACGCCGCTGATTTTTCACCTGCTGCACAACTCGCACCTGATCCGCGACATGCACTTCATGCTGCAAAAGGAAGTGGTCGAGCGCCTGGCTGCCGGTCCGGGTGGTGGTGACTGGGGCCGTCTGTCGATCATGGTTCAGTACCATTGCCGGGTCGAGCACCTGTTCAACGTCGGCCCGGGCGCGTTCAACCCGCCACCGAAAGTCGATTCGGCCATCGTGCGCCTGGTGCCCCACGCTGTACTGCCACACCCGGCCAAGGATCACCGCCTGCTGGAGCGCGTCGTGCGCGAAGCGTTCAACCAGCGCCGCAAGACCCTGCGCAACACCCTCAAGCTGCTACTGAGCAATGCCGAAATCGAAGCCGCCGGCGTCGATGGCAGCCTGCGTCCCGAGCAGCTCGACCTGGCCGCCTTCGTGCGCCTGGCTGACAAGCTCAGCGAGCAAGCGCCACAAAAGCCAACCGCGAACTGACAGGCGATGAGCGCTATCGGGTAGGACGCCACTCTGGTCTACTACCCGATACTTGGCCTAGACTGAACCCTATCAGCTACGCCCCGCGTCCCGCTTCGTTTTTAAGGCCCCTTGCATGTCCGATCCTCGTTATCAGGTCGACGTCAGCGTCGTCACCCGCTATCTGGCAGAACAATCGCAACCCGAGCACGACCGCTTTGCCTTCGCCTACACCATTACCGTGCAAAACAATGGCGAAATGCCCGCCAAACTGCTTTCACGGCACTGGGTCATCACCGATGGTGACGGGCATGTCGAAGAAGTCCGCGGCGCAGGCGTGGTAGGCCAGCAGCCGCTGATCGACCCGGGCAAGAGCCACACCTACAGCAGTGGCACGGTGATGACCACCAAGGTCGGCACCATGCAAGGCACCTATCAGATGCTTTCCGACGACGGCAAACATTTCGATGCCATCATCGCGCCCTTCCGCCTGGCGGTGCCCGGAGCCCTGCACTGATGGCAACCTACGCTGTCGGCGACCTGCAAGGCTGCCTTCAGGCCCTGCAGTGCCTGCTCAAACAAGTGGCGTTCGACCCTCAACGCGATCGCCTGTGGCTGGTGGGCGACCTGGTCAATCGGGGCCCGCAGTCGCTGGAAACCCTGCGCTTCCTCTATAGCATCCGCGAATCGCTGGTGTGCGTGCTCGGCAACCACGATCTGCACCTGCTGGCGGCCGGACGCAACATCGAACGCCTGAAGAAGGCCGATACCCTGCACGAGATCATTGAAGCGCCGGATAGCGCCGAACTGCTCGAATGGCTGCGCCAGCAAAAGCTCATGCACTACGACGAACAGCGCAACGTGGCATTGGTCCATGCCGGCATTCCACCCCAGTGGTCGCTGCGCAAAGCCTTGAAGTGTGCCGCCGAAGTCGAGACCGCCTTGCGTGACGACAACCTGCTGCCGCCCTACCTCGATGGCATGTACGGCAACGATCCAGCGAAATGGGACAATGACCTCAAAGGCGTGACGCGCCTGCGGGTGATCACCAACTATTTCACCCGCATGCGTTTTTGCACCGCCGAAGGCAAACTCGACCTCAAGAGCAAGGAGGGCCTCGATACCGCACCACCAGGCTACAAACCCTGGTTCCAGCACAAGGAGCGCAAGACCAAGGGCCTTATGATCATCTTCGGTCACTGGGCTGCACTGGAAGGCAATATCAATGAGCCTGGCATCTCGGCCCTCGACACCGGCTGTGTCTGGGGCGGTGCCCTGACCCTGATGAACGTCGACAGCTTTGAGCGCCTGTCCTGCAAATGCGACGAACACGGCCATGCCGTACCGCCAGTCGCCTCATCCATTCTCCACACATCGCCAGCCAGCGCACCGCGCTAGACTGCCCATTCTGCCGAGCCACAGGAGCCCGCCATGAGCGAATTCAGACGTATCCCCCCGGAACAGGCCCAGGTCCTGCGCGAACAAGGCGCAGTGGTGGTCGACGTCCGCGACCCGGCCACTTTTGCCGCCCTGCATATCGCAGGCTCGAAGCATCTGGACAATCATTCCCTGCACGCTTTCATCCAGGGCGCCGACCTCGATGCGCCGACCGTAGTGGTCTGCTATCACGGCAATTCCAGCCAGGGTGCGGCCGCCTACCTGATCAGCCAGGGCTTCTCCGACGTCTACAGCATGGATGGCGGATTCGAGTTGTGGCGTACGACCTATCCGACGGAAACGGCGCAAGGCACGTCCGAATAATTTTTTTGTAACGTTGCAGGCCCCGGCTCCCGCGGGCTAGCGCGGTGGCAGACGAACGGTCTGCCACAACTAATTACGTATCTCGCCTTTACCTCTCGAATTCCCAACTATCCTTAAGCCCAGGCCATCCAAAACAGGGGAGAGCCGGTACACCGGCGCACGGGTCATCGGGAGTAGCTTTCGGAGTCGTCAGCTCCGGGAGAGTTCTGGGGGGTAAACAGCAATCGCCTGTTCGGTTGCTGCCAGCATCGACTGAGTGATCCGGCGTCGGCTCCACGTATCGAGCGAGGTGACGTCATGAGTATCTTTAGCCACTTCCAACAACGCTTCGAGTCCACACGCCAGGAAGAACTCTCACTGCAAGAGTATCTTGAGCTGTGCAAAAAAGACCGCAGCGCCTACGTTTCCGCCGCCGAGCGTCTACTGCTGGCCATCGGTGAACCGGAACTGCTCGACACCTCGACCAACTCGAGGCTTTCGCGCATCTTCTCCAACAAGGTCATCCGCCGCTATCCGGCCTTTGAAGACTTCCACGGGATGGAAGAATGCATCGACCAGATCGTGTCGTATTTCCGCCACGCCGCTCAAGGCCTGGAAGAGAAGAAACAGATCCTGTACCTGCTCGGTCCTGTCGGTGGCGGTAAATCGTCCCTGGCCGAGAAGCTCAAGCAGCTGATGGAAAAAGTGCCCTTCTACGCGATCAAGGGCTCGCCGGTTTTCGAATCGCCCCTGGGTCTGTTCAACTCCACTGAAGATGGAGCGATCCTCGAGGAAGACTTTGGCATTCCACGGCGCTACCTCAACACCATCATGTCGCCATGGGCGACCAAGCGCCTGGCCGAATTCGGTGGCGACATCAGTCAGTTCCGCGTAGTGAAACTCTACCCGTCAATCCTCAACCAGATCGCCGTGGCCAAGACCGAGCCTGGTGACGAAAACAACCAGGACATTTCGGCACTGGTGGGCAAGGTCGATATCCGCAAACTGGAGGAGTTCCCACAAAACGACGCCGACGCCTACAGCTATTCGGGCGCCCTCTGCCGGGCCAACCAGGGCCTGATGGAATTCGTCGAAATGTTCAAGGCACCGATCAAGGTGCTGCACCCGTTGCTGACCGCCACCCAGGAAGGCAACTACAACAGTACCGAAGGCCTTGGTGCGATTCCGTTCACCGGGATCCTGCTGGCGCACTCCAACGAATCGGAGTGGCACACCTTCCGCAACAACAAGAACAACGAAGCCTTCATCGACCGGATCTACATCGTCAAAGTGCCGTACTGCCTGCGGGTCAGTGACGAAGTGAAGATCTACGACAAGCTGCTGTTCAACAGTTCGCTGGCCAAGGCGCATTGCGCGCCGGACACCCTGAAGATGCTGGCCCAGTTCACCGTGCTCTCACGCCTTAAAGAGCCGGAAAACTCCAACATCTATTCGAAGATGCGCGTGTACGACGGCGAGAACCTCAAGGACACCGATCCGAAAGCCAAGTCGATCCAGGAATACCGTGACAACGCCGGTGTCGACGAAGGCATGAACGGCCTCTCGACCCGCTTCGCGTTCAAGATCCTGTCGAAGGTGTTCAACTTCGATCCGCACGAAATTGCCGCCAACCCGGTACATCTGCTCTATGTGCTGGAACAACAGATCGAACAGGAACAGTTCCAGGCCGAGACCCGCGAACGCTATCTGCGCTTCCTCAAGGAGTACTTGGCACCGCGCTACATCGAATTCATCGGCAAGGAGATCCAGACTGCCTACCTCGAGTCCTACAGCGAGTACGGCCAGAACATCTTCGATCGCTACGTGCTGTACGCCGACTTCTGGATCCAGGACCAGGAATACCGCGACCCGGAAACCGGCGAAATCCTCAACCGCGTAGCCCTGAACGAAGAACTGGAGAAAATCGAAAAACCGGCCGGCATCAGCAATCCGAAGGATTTCCGCAACGAAATCGTCAACTTCGTCCTGCGTGCCCGGGCCAACAACAACGGCAAGAACCCGACCTGGCTCAGCTACGAAAAACTGCGGGTGGTCATCGAGAAGAAAATGTTCTCCAACACCGAGGACCTGCTTCCGGTCATCAGCTTCAACGCCAAGGCCAGCAAGGAGGATCAGCAAAAACACAACGACTTCGTCACACGGATGGTCGAGCGGGGCTACACCGACAAACAGGTACGACTGCTGTCCGAGTGGTACCTGCGGGTCAGAAAATCACAATAACCCGCTGCCGGTCAGACCGGTTGTCGTCAGCCAGAGACCTGTGTGCGCTTTTTCTGTTACACAGGCCTCTGGAAGGTGTTCGAAAGTCGGTAGCGAGTTCAGGCAGCATCCAAGGCGCTTGGGGGAGCGTTCAATATCCCTCGGCTCTCGGTTCGATGCTGTATCACCGCTCGCCCCTTTCAGGACAGCTTCTAAGGAGCAGTCATGAGCTATGTGATCGACCGACGTCTCAATGGCAAGAACAAGAGCACGGTGAACCGCCAGCGGTTTCTACGGCGCTACCGTGATCACATTAAAAAGGCTGTCGAAGAGGCGGTCAGCCGGCGCTCCATTACCGATATGGAACACGGCGAACAAATCAGCATTCCCGGCCGCGACATCGACGAGCCGGTGCTTCACCACGGGCGCGGTGGCAAGCAGACGGTCGTGCACCCGGGCAACAAGGAGTTCACCAGTGGCGAACATATCGCCCGCCCACCGGGAGGCGGTGGTGGCCGAGGCCCCGGCAAGGCTGGCAATTCCGGCGAAGGGATGGACGAATTCGTCTTCCAGATCACCCAGGAAGAGTTCCTCGAATTCATGTTCGAGGATCTGGAACTGCCCAACCTGGTCAAACGCAACCTGACCGGCACCGACACCTTCAAGACCGTACGGGCAGGGATCAGCAACGAGGGCAACCCGTCGCGGATCAACATCATCCGCACCCTGCGCTCAGCCCACGCCCGGCGGATCGCCCTGTCCGGCAGCAGCCGCGCAAAACTGCGCGAAGCCAAGGAAGAACTTCTGCGACTCAAGCAGGAAGAACCAGACAACTTCGGCGATATTCAGGAAATCGAAGCTGAAATCGAAAGACTCAGCGCGCGCATTCACCGCGTACCGTTTCTCGACACGTTCGACCTCAAGTACAACCTGCTTATCAAGCAACCCAACCCCAGCTCCAAGGCCGTGATGTTCTGCCTGATGGACGTGTCCGGCTCGATGACCCAGGCGACCAAGGACATCGCCAAGCGCTTCTTTATCCTGCTGTACCTGTTTCTCAAGCGTAACTACGACAAGATCGACGTCGTGTTCATCCGCCATCACACCAGTGCCCGCGAAGTGGATGAAGAAGAGTTTTTCTACTCCCGGGAAACCGGCGGCACCATCGTTTCCAGCGCCCTGAAACTGATGCAGGAGATCATGGCCGAACGCTACCCGAGTAACGAGTGGAACATCTACGCCGCCCAGGCCTCCGATGGCGACAACTGGAACGACGACTCTCCGATATGCCGCGACATCCTGATCAACCAGATCATGCCATTCGTGCAGTACTACACTTACGTTGAGATCACCCCGCGCGAACACCAGGCCCTTTGGTTCGAATACGAGCGCATCGCCGAAGCCTTTTCCGATACGTTTGCCCAGCAACAACTGGTCTCGGCCGGGGATATCTATCCGGTCTTCCGTGAACTCTTCCAGCGCAGGTTAGTGACATGACCGCCAAAGAGCAGAAGCGCCAACCCATTTCCACCGGCTCCGAATGGACGTTCGAGCTGATCCAGGCGTACGACCGCGAAATCAGTCGCATTGCGGCGGGTTACGCCCTCGATACGTACCCTAACCAGATCGAAGTGATCACCGCTGAACAGATGATGGATGCCTATGCCTCCGTCGGCATGCCTCTGGGTTATCACCACTGGTCCTACGGCAAGCACTTCCTCAGCACTGAAAAATCCTACACCCGCGGTCAGATGGGCCTGGCGTACGAGATCGTGATCAACTCCGACCCGTGCATCGCCTACCTGATGGAAGAAAACACCATCTGCATGCAGGCGCTGGTGGTGGCCCATGCCTGCTACGGGCACAACAGCTTTTTCAAAGGCAATTACCTGTTCCGCACCTGGACCGACGCCAGCTCGATCATCGATTACCTGGTGTTTGCCAAGCAGTACATCATGCAATGCGAGGAGCGCCACGGCATCGACGCAGTCGAGGACCTGCTCGACTCCTGCCATGCGCTGATGAACTATGGCGTCGACCGCTACAAACGCCCCTATCCGATTTCCGCGGAAGAAGAGCGCCGCCGGCAAAAGGACCGGGAAGAGCATTTGCAGAAACAGATCAACGATCTGTGGCGCACCATTCCCAAAGGCGCGGACAAGTACAGCGACAAGGACAACGCACGCTTTCCCGCCGAACCTCAGGAAAACATCCTGTATTTCATCGAAAAACATGCGCCGCTGCTGGAACCATGGCAGCGGGAAATCGTGCGCATCGTGCGCAAGATCGCCCAGTATTTTTATCCACAGCGCCAGACCCAGGTGATGAACGAAGGTTGGGCCACCTTCTGGCACTACACCCTGATGAACGATCTGTACGACGAGGGCCTGGTCACCGACGGCTTCATGATGGAGTTCCTGACGTCCCACACCAGTGTGGTGTTCCAGCCGGGCTTTGACAGCCCTTACTACAGCGGCATCAATCCCTACGCCCTGGGGTTTGCGATGTACCGTGACATCCGTCGCATGTGCGAAGAACCCACGGAAGAAGATCGCCGCTGGTTCCCTGACATCGCCGGTACCGACTGGCTGGCAGCCATCAAGTTCGCCATGAGCAGCTTCAAGGATGAGAGCTTCATCCTGCAGTACCTGTCGCCCAAGGTGATCCGCGACCTGAAGCTGTTCAGCATTCTCGATGACGACCAGAAGGACGACCTGCTGGTGCCTGCCATTCACGACGAAGGCGGCTACCGCATCATCCGTGAAACCCTCGCGGCACAGTACAACCTGGGCAATCGCGAGCCTAACGTGCAGATCTACAGCATCGACCGGCGTGGCGACCGTTCCCTGACCCTGCGTCACCAGCAACACGACCGCAAACCGCTGGGCGACTCGACCGAAGAAGTGCTCAAACACCTGCACCGTCTCTGGGGTTTCGACATTCACCTGGAAACCCTGCAAGGGGACACCGTGATGAAAACCCACCATGTGCCGCCCCGAAACGAGCACAGTGAAGGTGATTACGGTCGACTGGACCTGGCTGTCATCCATCTTTGATCCGCTTTGTGCCTCCGAAAGCTCGATGCAAGGGTTATCCTGTCGAGCTAACGGAGGTTTTTTATGCGTATTTATAAAGTCGGCGGCGCGGTACGTGATCGCCTGCTGGGTATACCGGTCACCGATATCGACTGGGTCGTGGTCGGCGCCACCACCGAAGAAATGCTCGCCAAGGGCTTTCGCCCGGTGGGTGCGGATTTCCCGGTGTTCCTTCATCCAAAAAGCGGCGAGGAATACGCCCTCGCCCGCACCGAGCGCAAAAGCGGGCGCGGTTACGGCGGGTTCACGTTTCACGCCAGCCCTGAAGTCACCCTTGAAGAAGACCTGATCCGTCGCGACCTGACCATCAACGCCATGGCCGAAGACGATCAGCAGAACCTGACCGACCCCTACCACGGCCAGCGCGATCTCGAAGCGCGCCTGCTGCGCCATGTTTCCCCGGCGTTTGCCGAGGATCCGCTCAGGGTCCTGCGCGTTGCCCGCTTTGCTGCACGATATGCCGCACTGGGTTTTACCGTTGCCCCGGAAACCCTGGAACTGATGCGTCAACTCAGCGAGTCAGGCGAGCTTGAGGCGCTGACGCCCGAGCGCAGCTGGAAGGAAATCTCCCGCGCCCTGATGGAAGATCAGCCACAGGTGTTTATCGAAGTGTTGCGCGCATGCGGCGCACTCAAGGTGCTGATGCCGGAAGTCGACGCACTGTTCGGCGTCCCGCAGCCCCCGGCCCATCACCCGGAAATCGATACTGGCGCACATACCCTGAGCGTGTTGGAGCAAGCAGCACTGCACAAGCAGCCACTGACCGTGCGCTGGGCCTGCCTGCTGCACGACCTGGGCAAGGGCCTGACGCCAGAGGAGGAGTGGCCGCGGCACATTGCCCATGAGTTCAAAGGCCTGAAGCTGATCAAAGCGGTCAACGAACGCTTCAAGGCGCCGAGAGACTGCCAGGAACTGGCAATGCTGGTAGGCGAGTACCACACCCACGGGCATCGCGCCCTTGAGCTGAAGCCATCGACATTGCTGGAACTGTTGCAAAGCTTCGACATTTACCGCCGGCCACATCGGTTCGAGGAGTTCATCGCGGCATGCGAGATGGATGCGCGCGGACGCGAAGGGCTGGAGCAGAGAAGTTATCCACAGGCGGATTATCTGCGAGGGGCGGCGACTGCGGCACGCAGTATTGCGGTGCAGCCGCTGCTGGAGAAGGGTTTCAAGGGACCAGAGTTGGGCGAGGCGATCAAGCGTGAGCGGCTCAAGGCATTGAAGGCCTACAAGGAACAAGTCTAGGCAAGATCAAAAGATCGCAGCCTTCGGCAGCTCCTACAGGGTGCACATCAATCCTCTGTAGGAGCTGCCGAAGGCTGCGATCTTTTGCCTTACAACAAATTCGAAGGGGTCAGCTGTTCGCCGCGCCACTCGAATGCCACCGGCGCCAAGACCTGATCGATCTGAGCTTCGCCCCACAAAGTCGCAAAACTTTTGCCTACACCTGGATGCAGTCTATCCGGCGCGATCAACGACAACGGCCACAGAACAAAAGCATTTTTCAGGATTTCTGCCCGCGGCAAGATCAGGCCATCGAAGTTGCCCACCAGGTCTCCGAACAACAACACGTCGATATCCAGCGGCAAACCTCGGCGATCCGGTGCGTAACGACCGTTATCCGCCTCAATGAACTTCAGCCGACGATCAAGCTCCATCAGTGGCAGATCGGTATACGCCGACACCACGAAATTAAAGAACGGACCGCTCTTGATGCCCACCGGCTGGCTTTCGAACACTGCCGAACAGCGGATATCGACAAGGAACGCCGCCAATGCATCGAGCCCCGCCCGCAAATGGGTTTCACGCTCGATATTGCTACCGAGCCCGAGGTACACCTGAGTCAGCGACATCCGCGCTCGATCTCCACGCCCACACCACCGGTGGCAGCCGGGACCGCGCCGGGCTTAGTCAACTTCAGACGCACCCAGGTGATCTTGAACTCGCTCATCAGCACTTCAACCAGACGCTCGGCAAAAGTCTCGACCAGCTGATACTGGGAATGCTCGGCAAACGCCTGAATGCGCGAGGAGACACTGGCGTAGTCGAGCGCCAGGGTCAGGTCATCACCGGCTGCGGCCGGGCGATTATCCCAGGCGAAGCTCAGGTCAAGACGCAAGCACTGTCGGATGCCTCGCTCCCAGTCGTAGGCACCAATCACCGTGTCGACTTCCAGGCCCTCGATAAACACTCTGTCCAAGCACTTCTCTCCGCTACACGACAAGGGCGCAATGCGCCGTTAGAATCAGGGCTTCCTCGCCCGGAATAGTTAGCATGTTTTGGTTATTGGCGATCCTCGCCTACCTGCTCGGCTCTCTGTCCTTTGCCATTTTGCTCAGCCGCCTGACCGGTAACCCCGATCCGCGAATGAGTGGCTCGGGTAATGCCGGCGCCACCAACATGTTGCGCCTGGCCGGCAAGAAACTCGCCATCCTGACCCTGGTCGGCGACCTTTGCAAAGGCTTGCTGCCGGTACTGATAGCGCGCCTTGCGGGCCTTTCGCAGCAGGAGCAAGCCTGGATCGGCGTCTATGCCGTCATCGGCCATCTGTTTCCGCTGTACTTCCGCTTTCGCGGCGGCAAGGGTGTCGCCACCGCTGCCGGCATGTTGCTGGGACTGTACCCGCCCGCCGCCCTCCTGGCGGTCTGCGCCTGGCTCCTGACGTTCTACCTGACCCGCACCAGCTCCCTGGCCGCCCTGATCGCCACGCCGCTGACCCTGCCTTTGCTGGCCTGGCAAGAACCGGCGGCCCTGCTGCCCATGAGCGCGCTCACCGGGCTGATCGTCTGGCGCCATCGCGGCAATCTACGCGACCTGTTTGCCGGGCGCGAACGGCATTTCTAGCGGCCGGACATGAGCGCCGCTCATCACAACGCCGACAACTGCTCCATCGGCCAGCGTGCCTGCACGCTGATCACCAGGCTTTCCTGCTGACCGGCCTGCAAGCGCTGGCAGCCGGCAAAGGCGATCATCGCGCCGTTATCGGTACAGAACTGCGGACGGGCATAAAACACATCGCCCTTCATATCGCCGAGCATTTTCTCCAGAGAAGTGCGCAACGCCTTGTTGGCACTGACGCCCCCGGCGATCACCAGGCGCTTCATGCCGGCGGCTTTAAGGGCACGCTTGCACTTGATGGTCAAAGTCTCCACCACGGCCTGCTGGAACGCCAGTGCGATGTCGCATTGGGCTTGCTCGCCGTCGTCCCCGGCACTGACGCATTGTTGCCAGGTATTCAACGCAAAGGTTTTCAGGCCACTGAAGCTGAAATCCAGGCCCGGCCGGTCGCACATCGGACGCGGGAAGACGAAACGCCCTGCAACACCCCGCTCTGCAAGGCGAGCGATCTCCGGTCCGCCCGGATAATTGAGGCCCATCATTTTGGCCGTCTTGTCGAAAGCTTCGCCGGCCGCATCATCCAGGGTCTCGCCCAGGAGCGTGTACTGACCAATTCCGTCGACCTGAACCAGTTGCGTATGACCACCGGAGACCAACAAAGCGACGAACGGGAACTCCGGCGGTTGCGACTCCAGCATCGGTGCCAGCAAGTGACCTTCCATGTGGTGTACGCCGAGGGCCGGAATGCCCCAGGCAAAGGCCAGCGCCTGGGCGCAGGAAGCCCCCACCAACAAGGCGCCGACCAGGCCAGGACCCGCGGTATAGGCGATGGCGTCGATCTCGGTCGGCACGCAGTCGGCCTCGGCCAACACCTGACGAATCAAGGGCAGCATGCGTTTGACGTGATCGCGCGAGGCCAGCTCCGGCACCACGCCACCATAGGCGCGGTGCAGGTCGATCTGACTGAAAAGCGCATCGGCCAACAGCCCGCGCTCACTGTCATACAATGCGACGCCGGTTTCGTCGCAGGAGGTTTCTAATCCCAGTACTAGCATGGGTTTGCGCCTTGTTTAGGCTGAATTCGAAGGCGCGCATAATAGTCGTCGCGGGATGCCCCGACCAGCGGTTTTCGATCAGAGGCTTTGCATTCCGAGCGATGAGGGGTTAACATCCGCAACCCTTAAAAACCGACGTCTTCAAGTGCTCTTTTGCCGCGAGGATGTTGACCCCGGTAATGAATGAAGGTAGCTCTGGATGCCAGCCGTCAAAGTAAAAGAGAACGAACCCTTCGACGTAGCTCTGCGTCGTTTCAAGCGCTCCTGCGAAAAAGCCGGTGTACTGGCTGAAGTTCGTAGCCGCGAATTTTACGAGAAGCCAACTTCTGAGCGTAAGCGCAAAGCAGCTGCTGCTGTTAAGCGTCACGCCAAGAAAGTTCAGCGCGAACAGCGCCGCGCCGTTCGTCTGTACTAATACGCAGACGACCGTAGCAAGCTTCTGCCAAGCCCGGCCCTCAGCCGGGCTTATGGCATTTGCGTAAAACGCTTGATGCTTCACTGTCAAAGCCGCAGACGCGACCGAGACAAATCTGCTTCACCGCGTCAGACCTGGCTCTTTTGCCAGCGGTGCACGTCTTTTCTGACGAGCCTTTCAAGGCTACTGACGAGCACACCCACTGATTCCTCTCACGACGATCAGCCCAAGGCACCTGCTTGCGTGCCGAATGATGAGCTATCCGAGGCCTGTGTTTGGCCGCAGCGGATTCAGCGCAACACATTCAAACAGCCGAATACTGATTGGCATTAACGTCAGTGGATTTTCGGCAGATACACTTCCCGACAGCGATTACGCAGACGACACTGGTCGAGCCGCACACTTTGCGCGCTTCAATCAACGCCCGCGTTCGGTCGCCGTACGTTTCGGGCTCCTTTCAGCGCAGATGACGAGAACGCCATGGCCGGGCTAATTCCCCAGAGCTTCATTGACGACCTTCTGAACCGCACCGACATCGTCGACGTGGTCAGCTCGCGCCTGCAATTGAAAAAGGCCGGCAAGAACCACACCGCCTGCTGCCCGTTCCACAAGGAAAAAACGCCCTCGTTCAGCGTCAGCCCCGACAAGCAGTTCTATTACTGCTTCGGCTGCGGCGCTGGCGGCAACGCCCTCGGCTTCATCATGGACCACGACAACCTGGATTTCGTCCAGGCGGTCGAAGAACTGGCCAAAGCCGCTGGCATGGAAATCCCCCGCGAAGAAAGCGGCCGCCCGCACAAGCCACGGCAGCCGACCGATTCGCCGCTGTATCCGCTGCTCAGCGCCGCCGCCGACTTTTATCGCCAGGCCTTGAAAAGCCATCCATCGCGCAAGGCCGCCGTGGACTACCTGAAAGGTCGCGGGCTGACCGGCGAAATCGCCCGGGACTTCGGCCTGGGCTTTGCACCGCCTGGCTGGGACAACCTGTTCAAGCACTTGAGCAGCGATACCCTGCAACAAAAAGCCATGATCGATGCCGGCCTGCTGATCGAAAACGCCGAAAGCGGCAAACGTTACGACCGCTTCCGCGACCGCGTGATGTTCCCGATCCGCGACAGCCGCGGGCGCGTCATCGCCTTTGGCGGCCGGGTATTGGGCGACGACAAGCCGAAGTACCTCAACTCCCCGGAAACCCCAGTATTCCACAAGGGCCAGGAACTCTACGGCCTGTACGAAGCGCGCAAGACCAACCGCAACCTCGACGAGATCATCGTCGTCGAGGGCTACATGGACGTCATCGCCCTGGCCCAGCAAGGCCTGCGCAATGCCGTCGCGACCCTGGGGACCGCCACCAGCGAAGAGCACCTCAAGCGGCTGTTTCGCGTCGTGCCCAGCGTGCTGTTCTGCTTCGACGGCGATCAGGCCGGTCGCAATGCGGCATGGCGGGCACTGGAGGCGACACTTTCGAGCCTGCAGGACGGTCGTCGTGCACGTTTTCTGTTCCTGCCCGAGGGCGAGGATCCGGACACCCTGGTCCGCTCCGAAGGCACCGACGCCTTCCGCGCACGAATCAACCAGCATGCACAACCTCTGGCCGATTACTTTTTCCAGCAATTGACGGAAGAAGCCGACCCGCGCTCGCTCGAGGGCAAGGCCCACATGGCCACCCTCGCCGCACCGCTGATCGACAAAGTCCCTGGCGCCAACCTGCGCACCCTGATGCGTCAGCGCCTGAGCGAAATCACCGGCCTGAGCGGCGAAGCGGTGAGCCAGCTGGCACAAAGCGCCCCGCAGGAAGCACCGCCGGCCTACGATCCGGGCATCGATTACGACGCGATGCCCGACTACAGCGACTATCATCAGCCGCAGGCACAGGACATGTATGTGCCGCAGCAGGAATGGACGCCAAAGAAACCCGGTGCAGGAGGCAAGAAATGGGACAAGAAGCCGTGGGACAAGAATGGCAAACGGGGCGGTGATCGCGATCAACCCCGCGCGCCACGTGTGCCCGCCGCCGTAGAACCGCCGACCCTCGCCGCCTTGCGCACGCTGCTGCATCACCCGCAACTGGCCGAGAAAGTCGAGGATGCCGGGCACTTCGCCGCCGAGGATCACACCAACACACAATTGCTGGTGGCGCTGCTCGAGGCCGTGCAGAAGAATCCCAAGCTAAACTCAATTCAGCTGATTGCCCGCTGGCACGGCACAGAGCAGGGCCGCTTGCTCAAAGCCCTGGCGGAAAAGGAATGGCTGATTGATGGAGATAACCTTGAACAACAGTTTTTCGACACCATTACTAGCTTGTCAGCCCGCCAACGCGAGCGAAACCTGGAACAACTTCTTCGAAAAGCACGTCAAAGTGAATTGAGCACCGAAGAGAAAAACCAACTGCGCGACCTTTTAAGTCGCAATGTTTCCGCATCAAACCCGACCTCAACTGGCGCGTGAGGTCATAGCTCAGGTATAATCCTCGGCTTGTTTTTTGCCCGCCAAGACCTTCAGTGGATAGGGTGTTATGTCCGGAAAAGCGCAACAGCAGTCTCGTATCAAAGAGTTGATCACACTTGGTCGTGAGCAGGGCTACCTGACTTACGCGGAGGTCAACGACCACCTGCCGGAGGATATTTCAGATCCGGAACAGGTGGAAGACATCATCCGCATGATCAATGACATGGGGATCAACGTATTCGAGGTTGCGCCAGATAAGGATTCCCTTATGCTGGCCGACGCCGATACCGACGAAGCCGCAGCCGAAGAGGCCGCTGCAGCGTTGGCTGCGGTCGAGACCGACATTGGTCGCACTACCGACCCGGTGCGCATGTACATGCGCGAAATGGGTACGGTGGAGCTCCTCACGCGTGAAGGCGAAATTGAAATCGCCAAGCGTATTGAAGAGGGCATCCGTGAGGTGATGAGCGCCATCGCGCACTTCCCTGGCACGGTTGATCATATTCTCTCCGAGTACACCCGCGTCACCACCGAAGGTGGCCGCCTGTCCGACGTCCTGAGCGGTTATATCGACCCGGACGACGGCATCGCGCCGCCTGCGGCAGAAGTGCCGCCACCGATTGACGCGAAAGCCGTCAAGGCGGATGACGACACCGACGACGAAGACGGTGAAGCCTCGGATGACGAGGAAGAAGCCGAAAGCGGTCCGGATCCGATCATCGCCGCCCAGCGTTTTGGCGCTGTGGCCGATCAGATGGAAATCACCCGCAAGGCGCTGAAAAAGCACGGTCGTCACAACAAGGCAGCGATTGCCGAGTTGCTGGCCCTGGCCGACCTGTTCATGCCGATCAAACTGGTACCGAAGCAATTCGAAGCCCTGGTCGAGCGTGTTCGCAGTGCCCTGGATCGCCTGCGTCAGCAAGAGCGTGCAATCATGCAGCTCTGCGTTCGTGATGCGCGCATGCCGCGTGCAGACTTCCTGCGCCAGTTCCCGGGCAACGAAGTCGACGAAAGCTGGAGTGACGCCCTGGCCAAAGGCAAAAGCAAATACGCTGAAGCCATTGGTCGTCTGCAGCCGGACATCGTCCGTTGCCAGCAGAAGCTGACCGCGCTGGAAACCGAAACCGGTTTGACCATCGCCGAGATCAAGGACATCAACCGTCGCATGTCGATCGGTGAGGCCAAGGCCCGCCGCGCGAAGAAAGAGATGGTTGAAGCCAACTTGCGTCTGGTGATCTCGATCGCCAAGAAGTACACCAACCGCGGCCTGCAATTCCTCGATCTGATCCAGGAAGGCAACATCGGCTTGATGAAAGCGGTAGACAAGTTCGAATACCGCCGCGGCTACAAGTTCTCGACTTATGCCACCTGGTGGATCCGTCAGGCGATCACTCGCTCGATCGCCGACCAGGCCCGCACCATCCGTATTCCGGTGCACATGATCGAGACGATCAACAAGCTCAACCGCATTTCCCGGCAGATGCTGCAGGAAATGGGTCGCGAACCGACCCCGGAAGAGCTGGGCGAACGCATGGAAATGCCTGAGGACAAGATCCGCAAGGTATTGAAGATCGCTAAAGAGCCGATCTCCATGGAAACGCCGATCGGTGATGACGAAGACTCCCATCTGGGTGACTTCATCGAAGACTCGACCATGCAGTCGCCAATCGATGTTGCAACCGTTGAGAGCCTTAAAGAAGCGACTCGCGAAGTGCTGTCCGGCCTCACTGCCCGTGAAGCCAAGGTACTGCGCATGCGCTTCGGTATCGACATGAATACCGACCACACCCTCGAAGAGGTTGGTAAGCAGTTTGACGTGACCCGTGAGCGGATTCGTCAGATCGAAGCCAAGGCGTTGCGCAAGCTGCGCCACCCGACGAGAAGCGAGCATCTACGCTCCTTCCTCGACGAGTAATCACAAAACCCCCGGCCCAGGCCGGGGGTTTTGTTTTATGGCAGATTAATATCTCCACACCTCCCCTCCGCCCTGTAGCCCGTCTACACTCGAAACATTCCCCAGAGCCATAACGAGACCGTTATGCCCAGACTGCCGACCGTGCTTTTTTTGCTGTCGCTGATGACCTGGACCGCAACGGCTGGCGCGCTGACTCTAACTGAGGATGAACGTAGCTGGCTGGCGGCTCACCCGGACTTGCGCCTGGGTGTCGATGCATCGTGGCCGCCCTTCGAGTTTCGCGACGATGAGGGCCGCTACCAGGGCCTTGCCGCGGATTACATCGAGGTCATTCGCCAAAGGCTGAAAACCCGACTCACGCCCATTGAGCCGGTGAGCTGGACCGCCGTCCTGGAACAAGCCAAAAAGGGCAAAATCGACCTGCTTCCGGGCATCATGTCGACCCCGGAACGCCAGAAATACCTGTCGTTCACCCGCCCCTATCTGGATTTTCCGATCGTCATCCTGGCCCATGTCAGGGGCGCCCAACCACACAACCTGCAAGACCTGTATGGCCTGAAAATCGCCGTGGTGGAAAACTATGCCCCCCACGAACTGCTGCGCACCCACAATCCCGACCTGAACCTAGTGGCGATGCCGAACGTCAGCTCGGCGTTACAGGCGCTGGCCACAGGTGCAGTGGATGCGGTGGTGGGCGATCTGGCGTCCAGCGTCTGGAGCCTGCGCCAACTCAAGCTCGATGGGCTGTATGTCAGCGGTGAAACCCCCTATCGCTATCAACTGGCCATGGCCGTACCCCGCAACAACGCAATTCTCGTCGGCATTCTCGACAAAGTCCTGGCGGACATGAGCCCCGCCGAAATCAGCGCCATTCAGGAGCATTGGGTCGGTAACGTCATTGATCATCGAACTTTCTGGAATGACCTGCTGGTGTATGGCCTGCCCGGATTGCTGCTGCTGACCCTGGTGCTGGCGGCGGTTATTCGCATCAACCGCCGCTTGAGTTCGGAAATCGCCCGCCGGGTCGATCTTGAACAGGAACTGCGCAGCAGCGAGTACCACTATCGCGGCCTGGTAGAGAGCCTGTCGGCCATCGCCTGGGAGGCAAGGGTCACCGACTACACCTACAGCTATGTATCGCCCCACGCCGAAGATCTTCTTGGCTATCCCCTCTCCCATTGGCTGATTCCGGGCTTCTGGCGCAACATCATTCACCCCGCCGACCTGATTCGTGCCCAGACTTTCTGCGATCACGAAGTGCTGGCCGGACGCGATCACCGCCTCGATTACCGGGTGATTACCGCCGACGGGCGCTGCCTGTGGGTGCGCGACATCGTCAGCCTGATCGAGCATGGGCATGAGCCGGTGATGCGCGGGTTGATGATCGACATCACCGACGCCAAGCGCACCGAAGAAGCGCTGCGCCTGTCGGAACAGAAATTCGCTTCCGTGTTCCAGCAATGCCCTGACATTCTGGTGATCGCCCGCCTGAGCGACGGTTGCCTGCTGGAGGTCAACGAAGCGTTCGAAGAACAGATCGGCCTCAAGGCCGAGGACGTCATTGGACTGACCGCCACCGATCTGAACATCTGGGGGATTCCCGGCGTTGGTCCGGGTCTGTTGCAACGCTTGCAGGCCGGCAGCATCCGCAACCTGGAAATGCCCTTTCGTCGCAGCAACGGCCAGGTGTTCACCGGGCTGATCTCCGCCGAACCGTTCGACCTCGACATGACACCGGCGCTGGTGGTCGTGGTGCGGGACATCACCCAGCTCAAGGAAACCCAGCAACAACTGCAAACGTCCGAAGAGAAGTTCGCCAAGGCTTTCCATGCGTCCCCCGACGGCCTGCTGCTGTCGCGGCAAAGTGACGGCTTGCTGATGGAGGTCAACGAGGGTTTCAGTCGCATCACCGGATTCAACAGCGCCATGTCGGTGGATCGTTCGGTGCTGGACCTGGGGATCTGGGTCAATCTCAATGAACGCAAACAAATGCTCGACCTGCTGCATCGGGACGGTTTTGTCCGCGACTTCAGTTGCCATATCCGCCGCAGCGACGGGCAGATCCGCCTTTGTGAAGTGTCCAGCCGTCCGCTGCCGATCGGCGATGACGACTGCATGCTGACCATCGCCCGGGACATCACCGAGCGGCACCTGATGCAGGAAAAACTGCAACAAGCCGCGACCGTGTTCGAAAGCACCGCCGAAGGCGTATTGATCACCGATACCCAA
Source organism: Pseudomonas sp. PDM32 (assembly GCF_019219225.1). Lineage (NCBI taxonomy): Bacteria > Pseudomonadati > Pseudomonadota > Gammaproteobacteria > Pseudomonadales > Pseudomonadaceae > Pseudomonas > Pseudomonas sp. PDM32. The sequence goes on along the minus strand of NZ_JAHUWE010000001.1, from coordinate 672,146 downwards.
CAGCACATCAGTGCGGTCAACCGTGCCTTCACCGAAATCACCGGTTACAGCGAAAGCGAAGCGCTGGGCCACACGCCACGGCTGCTCGCTTCGGGCTTGCATGACAGCGCGTTCTACGCGGCCATGTGGCATCAATTGACTGCCGAAGGTCATTGGCAGGGCGAGATTTCCAATCGGCGCAAAAATGGCGAGCTGTACCCGAGCTGGCTGACCATCAGCGCCGTGCGCAACCGTGACAAGTTCATCACCCACTTTGTCGCGGTATTCGCCGACATCTCCAGCCTCAAGCATGCCCAGGCCAAGCTCGACTACCAGGCGCACCACGACCCGCTGACCGGCCTGCCGAACCGCACGCTGTTCGAAAGCCGCTTGCTGACGGCACTCAACAACCAGCAGGAAAACGGCGGCCAGGGCGCCGTGCTGTTCCTCGACCTTGACCGCTTCAAGCACATCAACGACAGCCTCGGCCACCCGGTGGGCGACCTGCTGCTCAAGGGTATTGCCGCACGCCTCAAGGAGCAGTTGCGTGACATCGACACCGTGGCACGCCTGGGCGGTGACGAGTTCATTATCCTACTGCCGGGCCTGCAACAATCCAGTGATGCCGACAACATCGCCACCAAGCTGCTCAATTGTTTCGCCGCGCCGTTCCAGGCCGGCGAACACGAGTTTTTCATCAGCTCCAGCATCGGCACCAGCCTCTATCCCAAGGATGGCTGCGACGTTGCCACGCTGATCAAGAACGCCGACGCGGCGATGTACCGCTCCAAGGCCAAGGGCCGCAACCGCGTCGAAAGCTACACCCGCGACCTCACCGCCCAGGCCAGCGAACGCGTGGCGCTGGAACACGAACTGCGCCGCGCCATCGAGCGCAACGAATTGCACCTGTGCTACCAACCGAAAATCAGCCTCGACGACTACAGTCTGGTCGGCGCCGAAGCCCTGATCCGCTGGCGCCACCCGACCTTTGGCGACGTGCCGCGAGAACACTTCATCCCGCTGGCTGAAGAAAACGGCATGATCCTGCAAATCGGTGACTGGGTCCTGGAAACCGCCTGCCGGCAGATGGCCGAATGGCACCGCCTGTACGAAAGCCCCGGCCCGCTGTCGGTCAACCTTGCCGGCGCCCAATTGCGCCAACCCAACCTGCTGGGTCGTATCGAGCAGTTACTCAAGGACAACGGCCTCAACCCCGGATTCCTGCAACTGGAAATCACCGAAAACTTCATCATGAGCCAGGCCGAAGAAGCGCTGGCGGTGCTGCATCAACTCAAACATCTGGGCGTGCAACTGGCCATCGATGACTTCGGCACCGGCTACTCGTCCCTGAGCTACCTCAAGCGCCTGCCGCTGGACATCCTCAAGATCGACCAGTCCTTCGTCCGCGGCCTGCCGGACGATCCCCACGACGCGGCGATCGTACGCGCCATCATCGCCCTCGGACGCAGCATGCAATTCACCGTGATTGCCGAAGGCGTCGAGACCCAAGCGCAACAGCAATTCCTCGCCGCCGAGGGCTGCGAACAGATCCAGGGCTACATCGTCAGCCTGCCCTTGCCCCCCGACGAATTCGCCGCGACGTTTCTTCGTACAACCGTAATGGCTTTTTCGGATAGCACAGCCGCGAAACCGTCGCTATAATCCGCGACCTACTGAGGGCCTATAGCTCAGTTGGTTAGAGCAGAGGACTCATAATCCTTTGGTCCACGGTTCAAGTCCGTGTGGGCCCACCAATAAAATCAACAAGTTAGGTCAATCATTGCGATTGACCTTTTTTGTTTCTGACGACTTTGTAAGCACTTTGTAAGCATCCAGCAAAAAAGCCCAACTCACTGACCAGGCTTGCCGGACTTGTGCGGTCGAGTTAGAGCTACCGCGCGATGCATTGACCGTTCAGCTTTTGGCCGATTGCCACAACTCGGGACCGACACTCCAGCTTGATAGAGAGTTGACTACGGACCCGATGATCCCCACTCCTACGCTGCTTACGCACTACTTCGTCGTTGGTGATAAAGTCGCGTACGCACAGGCCGGGCCAACGACGAGCTGGAGAGTGAAGGGAGAACAAATATGAAGCACGCCGGGAGAAGGATCGCGTGAGTCAGGGACGACAGCAACTCGACCAGACATCCTTACGGGTGCTGACCGGCAAGACGGTAGACTGGAACAAAATTACCAAAAACTGCATCACCTTTGCCAGCGCAACGGGCGGGCGGCTGGTGATAGAACCAGCTACAAGCACAGCACGGCCGACAGGGAGGACGGTAACTCATGACCAAATCTGAGGCACAAACGCGAGCGGACCTGATCGACCAGCAACTCGCCTTGTCTGGCTGGAACGTCAAAGATCCCACCCAAGTCATCGAAGAGTTCGACATTCTGACCGCCTTACCCGAAGGTGTGGCCGAACCGCGTTCGCCCTACGAAGGCCATCAATTCAGCGACTACGTCCTATTGGGCAAAGACCGCAAACCGCTGGCCGTCATTGAAGCCAAGAAAACCAGCCGTGACGCCGCCATCGGCCGTGAGCAGGCCAAACAGTATTGTTACAATATCCAGAAGCAGTTAAGCGGGGAATTACCGTTCTGTTTCTACACCAACGGCCACTCGACCTACTTCTGGGATCTTGAAAACGCCCCGCCGCGCAAGGTCGTCGGTTTTCCCACGCGCGACGATCTGGAGCGCTTCGCCTACATCCGCCGCAACCGCAAACCGCTGACGCTAGAGTTCATCAACACCTCGATTGCCGGGCGGGATTACCAAATCCGTGCGATTCGTTCGGTGCTCGAAGGCATCGAGCAAAAAAAGCGCGATTTCCTACTGGTAATGGCCACTGGCACAGGCAAGACACGCACCTGCATCGCCATGGTCGACGCCTTGATGCGCGCAAGCCATACCGAAAAGGTGCTGTTCCTAGTCGACCGCATTGCCTTGCGTAACCAGGCTCTGGCCGCCTTCAAGGAACACATGCCCAACGAACCACGCTGGCCTCGCGTAGGCGAAACGCTCATCGCCAAAGATCGCCGCGTGTATGTCGCCACCTATCCGACGATGCTTAACATCATTCGGGGCGATACGCAGCAATTGTCGCCGCACTTCTTCGACTTCATCATCGTTGATGAGAGCCATCGCTCCATCTACAACACCTTTGGAGAAGTGCTCGACTACTTCAAAACCATCACCCTGGGTTTGACCGCCACGCCGACTGACATCATCGACCACAACACCTTCCAGCTTTTCCATTGCGAAGACGGTCTGCCGACTTTTGCTTACACCTTTGAAGAGGCCGTGAACAACATCCCTCCCTACCTCTGCAACTTCCAGGTCATGAAAATTCAGACCAAGTTCCAGATGGAAGGCATCAGCAAGCGCACCATCTCGCTGGAGGACCAGAAAAAGCTGATTATGCAAGGTAAAGAGGTTGAAGAAATAAACTTCGAAGGCTCTCAGCTCGAGAAACAAGTGATCAACAAGGGCACCAACACCCTGATAGTTCGCGAATTCATGGAAGACGCCATCAAGGACGCCAATGGCGTCCTGCCCGGGAAAACCATCTTTTTTTGCGCCACCAAGGCACACGCCCGGCGTATGGAAGAAATCTTCGACAAGCTTTATCCGCAATATAACGGCGAACTGGCTAAAGTGCTGGTGTCGGATGATCCGCGCGTCTACGGTAAAGGCGGCCTGCTCGACCAGTTCACAAACAACGACATGCCACGCATCGCCATCAGCGTCGACATGCTAGACACCGGCATTGACGTGCGCGAGATCGTCAACCTCGTCTTCGCCAAACCGGTGTACTCCTATACCAAGTTTTGGCAAATGGTCGGGCGCGGTACGCGCCTGCTGGAAACCAGCAAACCCAAACCCTGGTGCCTTGAAAAAGACGTGTTCCTGATTCTTGATTGCTGGGACAACTTCGAATACTTCAAGCTCAACCCCAAGGGCAAAGAACTCAAATCCCAGTTGCCGCTTCCTGTGCGGTTGGTGGGCCTGCGACTCGACAAGATCGAGAAAGCCAACGATTGCGGCGTTGTCGATACTGCCGCACGTGAAGTGACAAAGCTGCGAACCCAGATCGCCATGCTGCCCCAATCGTCTGTCGTCATCAAAGAGGCCGCAGCCACACTGGCGACACTGGATCAGGAAAATTTCTGGATCAACCTCTCTCACCAGAAACTCGAATTCTTGCGTGCTGAAATCAAGCCGTTGTTTCGCACAGTGTCGGAGGCAGATTTCAAGGCCATGCGCTTTGAGCGTGACCTTCTCGAGTACTCGCTGGCCGTGCTGAACGAAGACAAGGGGCAAGCCGAAACCCTCAAGGAAGGCATCGTCGAGCAGATCAGCGAACTGCCGCTTTCGGTTAGCTTCGTGAAGCAGGAAGAAGCCCTGATCCGCGCCGCGCAAACCAGCTACTACTGGGCCAAGGCCAACGAAGACGCCTTAGATGACATTATCGCCAAGCTGGGTCCGCTGATGAAATTCCGCGAGAAAAACACTGACCAAGAGCAAACTCATCTGGATCTGGTCGATGAACTACATAAAAAAGAACGGGTGGAGTTCGGCCCGCAGCACGAGGCCGTGAGCATCACCCGCTACCGCGAAATGGTCGAAAACCTGATTACCGAGCTCACCGAGAACAACCCGGTGCTGCAAAGGATCAAGAACGGCGAGCAGATAAGCGTGCTTGAGGCCAACGAGCTGGCTGAATTGCTGCATGAAGAACACCCACACATAACCGAAGACCTACTGCGCCAGGTCTATAAGAACCGGAAGGCACGCTTCATCCAGTTCATCCGCCACATCCTTGGCATCGAGGTACTTCAGAGCTTCCCGGACGAAGTCAGCGCCGCGTTTGACCAGTTCATTCGTGCCCACACCGCCCTTGTAGGCCGCCAACTGGATTTCCTCAATCTGCTGAAGAACTTCATTATCGAGCGCGAAAAGGTGGAGAAGAAAGACCTGATCAACGCCCCCTTCACGGTCATCCATCCGCAAGGCATCCGTGGCGTGTTCGGCCCGGCCGAAATCACCGAAATCCTGCAGCTGACCAAACGGTTGGCTGCCTAAGATCAGACAGAGCATCCCATGCTACAGAACAACCCCGAACTCAAAAGTAAGATCGACCAACTCTGGAACAAATTTTGGAGCGGCGGCATCAGCAACCCGCTTACTGCGATTGAACAGATCACATATTTGCTGTTTATGAAGCGACTGGACGAGCTGGACCTTAAACGCCAAGCAGATGCCGAATTTATTGGCGAGGCTTACATATCAAAGTTTTCCGGCGTCTGGGTTCCCTCCGAATATCGAACCAAACGCACCGGGCGTGAGGGTGCTCTAGAGCTGGTCGAGATTCTCGCGAACGATAGCCGTCAATACGGTATCAACAAACAAAACCTGCGCTGGGGCGAATTCAAGCGCATGCAGGCCGAAGAGATGCTTCAGCACGTGCATGGCAAGGTGTTTCCGTTTCTCAAAGACTTGAACGGTGACGAATCCAATTTCACCCATCACATGAAGAATGCCGTCTTCATCATCCCCAAGCCGGCACTGCTGGTGGAGGCGGTGAAGACCATCGACGAAATTTTCGAGGTGATGGAACACGACTCGCGCGAGAACGGCCAGTCCTTTCAGGACATTCAGGGCGATGTTTATGAAATGTTGCTGTCCGAAATCGCCACCGCAGGTAAGAACGGTCAATTCCGCACTCCGCGCCATATCATTAAGCTCATGGCTGATCTGGTGCAGCCGCAGCTGGGCCACAAGATCGCCGACCCCGCCTGCGGCTCCGGAGGTTTTTTGCTCGGAGCCTACCAATACATCGTTACCCAGCTTGCCATCAAAACAGGCACGCATGACCTCGTCCCGGATGAGGACGGCTTCGTGCGTACCTCGGTCGCCGCAGCCCTTACTGAAAAAGCCCAGAGCATTCTACGAGAATCACTTTACGGCTACGACATTGACGCCACCATGGTGCGCCTGGGGCTGATGAACCTGATGATGCATGGTATCGACGAGCCGCACATCGATTACAAGGACACCCTTAGCAAGAGCTATCTTGAAGAGTCCGAATACGACATCGTGCTGGCCAACCCGCCCTTTACCGGCAGCATCGACAAGGGCGACATCAATGAAGCCCTACAGTTGGCCACCACCAAGACCGAGTTGCTGTTTGTCGAGAATATCTACCGCTTGCTGAAAAAAGGCGGCACCGCTTGTGTGATCGTGCCGCAGGGTGTGCTGTTCGGCTCGGGCAGCGCCTTCAAAAACCTCCGCCAGTTGCTGGTGGAGCGCTGCGACCTAAAAGCCGTGATCACCCTTCCCAGCGGCGTGTTCAAGCCCTATGCGGGGGTCAGTACCGCCATTCTGCTGTTTACCAAGGTGTGGGGGCCGAAGGACAAAGTCACCCAGCCCGCCACCGAGCACGTCTGGTTCTACGAAATGGCCGCTGACGGCTACAGCCTGGACGACAAGCGCAGCAAGCAGGAAGGCAATGGCGACCTGCAGGACATCATCTCCAAGTACCATGCCCGCAACCCGGCATACGACACCGACCGAACGGCGAAATGCTTCATGGTGTCGCGCGCCGAGATCGCCGACGACAAGAACAACTTCGACCTCTCACTCTCCCGCTACAAAACAGATGTATTCGAGGAGGTACACTACGACCCGCCGGGCGTGATTCTGGAAAGGCTGATTTATGCCGAGGTTGGTGATGTAGACGAGGCCGAGCTAGCCAAGGTACAAAGCGGCATAGTGAGCGATTTGCTTGAGTTGAAGGGGATGGTGGGATGATTTTTAAACCACTCGGTTCACTGGCAAAAATAATTGCAGGTCAATCACCAGAATCATCCACCTATAACTCGATTGGTCAAGGGTTGCCCTTTTTTCAGGGTAAGGCAGATTTTAAAGATATGTACCCCACAGTCCGTATGTGGTGTACGAGTGTGAAGCGAAAAGAAGCTGAACCAAACGACATTCTTATTTCTGTTCGTGCCCCTGTTGGCGCAGTCAATATATGTAATCAAAAGTCGATCATCGGGCGTGGCCTTGCAGCAATCCGTCCGTTTTCAGAGCTTGATGAAAAATTTCTTTACTACTACCTCAAAGCGAACGAAAAGCAAATCGACGCTTTGGGTACAGGCTCAACCTTTAAGGCAATCACGCAGGACACGCTCAAGAAGTTCGAAATCCCAGTCCCACTTCGCAATGATCAAATCCGCATAGCCCATCTGCTCGGAAAAGTGGAAGGGCTGATCGCCCAACGCAAACAACACCTGCGGCACCTCGACGACTTGGTCAAGAGCATGTTTCTGAAGATGTTTGGCGACCCGGTGCGGAATGAGCGTGGGTGGGAAACCTCCACTATCGAAGGATTCTGCAGCTTAGTGGTCGATTGCCCACACAGCACGCCGGAATACAGCGAAGGGAACACGGGCTATTACTGCGTTCGCTCAAGTGATATTGTCGATGGATACCTTGATTTGACGAAGACTTACCACGTCGACGGTAATATTTACGAGGATCGTGTTGCAAGGTATTCCCCGCAGAAAAATGACATTATTTACTCGCGCGAAGGTGGCAGGCTTGGCAACGCCGCAAGAATAATTAGTGGCGAGAAAATCTGTCTCGGACAAAGAATAATGCTGTTTCAAGTCAATCCCACCAACACACCTGAATTCATGTGGGCACTCCTTGAATCTGTTCACTTCAAAGCGAAACTACAGGGTTTGATCGGTGGCGGAGCCGCGCCTCGCGTAAATATTAAAGACCTAAAGAAATTGGTCGTAATCAAACCGACGCCTGATTTGCAGCTGTCGTTCTCGAAATTTGTCTTAAAAATTGATCAGCTCAGAGACCAATACAAGCAGCACTTCACTGAGTTAAAAGCGCTTTACGGCGCATTGAGTCAGCAGGCGTTCAAGGGCGAGCTGGATTTGTCGCGCGTACCCTTGCCTGGGATTAAACCTGAGGAAGTGAAAGCCGTGGCAGCAGAACCCTTAAACACTCACATCGAAGAAGACCTTGCCATCAACCTGCCGGACACCGGCACGCCGCTGGATGCGCTTGGGAACACTGAGGCACGAGCGACGCTGATCGGTTATTGGCTAGAGGCCTATCGCTGCCAGCTGAACAGCATGCCGTTTTCGATACAGCACTTTATGATGGCGGCGCAAAACCGCTTGGCCGAACTACACCCGGACACTGACTTTGAGTTGGGCGCCAACGACTACGAATACATCAAAACCTGGGTGTTCAAGGCACTGGCCGCTGGCACGCTGAAGCAGGCGTTTGATGACGCAGGCAACCGCATCCAGCTCAAGGCCGTGCAGGTATGAAACTTCTACGCCTCAAGATCACCGATCCGTCAGGTTTTCGCAGCCTGCCCTGTGGTTTTGAGCATCATTTTCGCAGCGAATGGAGCCTGCAAGACGAACTGACCCAGTCCCTAGGCTTCGCACCCTTCGTCTGCGCTGGCCCCAACGGTAGTGGCAAATCCAATTTGCTCGAAGTGCTGGCGGCGATCTTCTTCCAGCTGGAAATCCTGCGTGTGCGCCGCAGTTTTCTGCCCGAGGTATTGCAGAACGCCGATCAGGATTTTTCGCCGGTGGCGTTTGAGCTGGATTACCTGATTCGTGTGCCATCGGAATACCTCCGCCCCGATGGCCCGTTGTGGGCTAAGGTCGGGGCATGGAAAAGTCCCGGCGAGTCCGTGCGCCTCCAGTGGGAGAACCAATGCGAATTCGATACCGATGCCTATGAGGTTTTCAAGGGCGGCCACGCCGACATCCTGCTTCCCCAGTACGTACTGGGGTACTCGTCCGGCGAGAACGAAATCCTCAGCCTGCCCTTCTTCAAACTTCGCTTCGTACAGTTCGACGAGTACTGGAATGCACTAACTCGGCAACTGAGCTATCCCGGCCACCCGGAAACGCGACTGGCCTACCTCGACAATGGCTTCAGTCAGGCCATCTTGCTGTGCAACCTGCTGTTTCAGGACGAGGCTACCTTGCAGCCCTTCAGCGAGGATGTTGGTATCGAGGCGCTGCAGGAGTTCCGCATCATCATCCGGCGTAACATTCCTCTTGCACCTGAACAACTGACCACCTTCGCAAGTGAAGACCTGAACCAGCGTCAGTCGCTCGATGACATTGTCAAAAGCAACCCAGCCTTGCGCGCAGAAGTGGATGACTTGGGCAGCACCCGCTACCGGCTGAACCTCATGCAGTTGTTGGAGGGCGATGAAAAGTCCTCGCTGGTGGTGAGCGCCCTCAAGCGCTGTGCGTCATCGCATTACGTAGATGAGGCCTCGGATACGCTAGTGCTCGACTACTGGGTGGATGACGCCACCAAACAGGCCTTCCGCGAAAACTTCGAGGGTTCGCCACTGGCGCTGTTCCAGGCTTTTCAAGTCTTGCTAACCTTAAATCTGTACCCGGTGAGTGATGCGCTCAAGACGGACCTGTACCAATCCTCCAGTCACTACGTGAGCGAAACGGTGCCAACGCTGGCCTCCGACCAGCGCATCATGCGCTTTAAGTTTGTGCGTTTTCGCAAACAGGGCGTAGCGCATTCGATGATGCTGAAGGAGCTGTCGGACGGCGAGCATCAGTTGCTGCACAGCCTCGGCCTGTGTTTACTGTTCCGAGAAACCAACAGCCTGTTCCTGCTCGACGAGCCGGAAACCCACCTCAACCCGAACTGGCGCGCCAACTTCATCACTCGCCTGCGCCAGTGCCTGCCCGATGCGGGGAGTGTGGGGCAGGAAATGCTGATCACCACTCACACGCCGTTCCTGATCTCCGACAGCAAGCCAGACAAGGTGCTGGTGTTCGAGAAAGATAAGGCAACCTGCACTGTTAGTATCAGTCAGCCGGACTACAACACGCTGGGCGCGTCGATCAACAAAATCACTATGAACACCTTCGGAAAACGAGAAACCATTGGAGGCCACGCCCAAGACTTGTTGGATGCATTGCGCACACGTTTTGAACGGGGCGACGAAGACAAAGAGGCATTGATTACCGAAATTCACCAGCAGCTCGGCGACTCGGTGGAAAAAGTATTGTTGATCAAGGCCATTCTCGACAGCGAGCCGCAACGTGACGGGGAGGCGCAGCGCTGATGCTGTTTCCGTACACTCATGTGCCGCATCAAATGGATAGGATGCAAGAGTTCATTGACTTCATCTTCTTTGATGTGTGGTGCAAAGCGCCAATCGGCCTTGTCTTTCACCCTGATCTTTTCGAGAGTAATCCCGATCTCAAGGCTGTCATGTCCGAGTTCGGTTTTTCCACTAAGGCGGCAGAGCGCGGAAAGACGTTTTACAAAGATGTGAAGACGATCTATGAGTTTTTTGCGCTGCTATCAGCACCGCAAATTGATCAATTCAAGGATTGGTATCGGGGAAATAACGATCTGGAGAAGATTTGCGCCAACGATCCGACCGTGCAACTCGCTCGTTACGCCGACATCGCCGTGGCCTACATGGACCTTGCCAATCAACTCGGTGCGTTTTTCAAGGAGCTGTATTCGAAATCGCTGTTAGACCTTGCTGCGCTTCGAGCCAAGATCGGTGACATTGATAATCACTATCAGGTCTTTATGACCACCAACAAAGTTGGGAAATGCCCCTTCTGCGGCATCAACGATCTACTCGGCGAATACCACAGCAAGCGAGAGGCCTATGACCATTACCTGCCCAAGGTGCTCTATCCATTTAACTCGATCAACTTCAAGAATCTCGTTCCAGCCTGCCACCACTGCAACAGTAGCTACAAAACCAGCAAAGACCTTGCCTACACGCCGAAAGATCCGACCCGGGAAGTTCATCGCCGCGCCGTTTTCTACCCATATACGGCTACACCTTATACCATCGATCTACAGGTGGCCTTGCAGCATTCAGACATCGCTAACTTAAAGTCGGTGGACATTGATCTACAGTTTGGCCCTGCGGCTCTTAACGCCGAAATCGACACTTGGAAAGACGTGTACGGTATTGAGGAACGCTACAAAGCTAAGCTCTGCGGAGAAAATGACGGCAAATACTGGCTGACCCAGGTTCTAGATGAATGGAAGGAAGATGGGCGGCAGCCAGCTGATTTCCTGAAGACATTATCGCGGCAAACGCAGAGTCGGCCATATGCCGATTGCAACTTCCTCAAGAAACCATTTCTCGATGCTTGCAGTCAGATTGGCATCATTTAAAAAAGGAGAAGGCCAGCATTCATTGTAATGGCATCGAATTCTCCGGCCACTTGGCTGCGGGCTTTAGGTCGATGCCGGTGTTAAGGGCATCCACAGCTTGCTCTTAGTTCTACTCGGTCAAGGTGCACACTTTATTCACAGGTTGTGGGTAGACCACCTTGTTACGGAGGTGACAACAGCCCGCTTCCAAAATTTGGCCGATTGCTGCCTGTAGCCACCGTTAGTAATCGGTCGCCGACAATGACCACCAGCGCTAGATCGAAGGTGGTGCCCTGCCGCGTCGATGTTCCAGAAAAATTGCAGGCGCCTCTCCCCCCGCCTTTCCCCCTCTAATCCCTTTGCAACCCACTGATTTACCGGGCGTGATGCGATCTGTGAAATCTTTTCAGCGCGCCCTGGGCATGCCCACTGTTACCGATCCCATACCCGCCAGGTCCACGCACAGCCCGCAAAGGCAGGCACTAGAGCGCGTCACAGTGGATATGACATTCGAACACCTCAGACTGATAAGCCAAACCCAGCAAAAACACGCACCCCATCTAAATCAAAGCTTTCACGCCTTACCCCGAAAACATCTCGTAGCTATTCTTTTCTTCAACGCCCCCGTTTCACCCACAAAAAAACGCACTTTTACCGGGTAAACACAGCTAGAGTCGCGCAGCCCATCTAGCACGCGCCTTGGCAGGAACAGGAAAATTAGAGCGGATTTACTATAAAGCCGAAGCGCCGCGACAAATCCAGCCCATCCACACCACCTGCACCGACACCGTGCCAGTCCTCCAGCGCCTGCCGCTTCAATGACAACAGGTCACCCTGCACATACGTTTCGGTCAACCCCGGCATCGCATGGTTCAGCAGTTGCTCGGCAATCACATAGTTGACGTTCAGATGCTGCCATCCGGCCCGTGCCAGCTTGCGCAGGTCGTGGCTTGACCAGTCACCAGCGCTCAGACCGGCAATCGCCAACGATGCCCCCGGCCCCGTCAGCGCGTGACCGTGACCACCCGGAAACAGATACACGCTCGGCCTGCTGGATTGCTGATCCTTGTACCAACACAGCAAAGCCACAACAGCAGATGTCAGTGGCAGCTCATGCCGCGTTCGCGTCTTGGTTAATTCAGCCGGAATCACCCACCATCCAGCGTCCAGGTCGAAGTGATCCCAGCGCGCCTGCCGTGTCTCGCCTATCCGCGTGCCATGACAGAGCATCAACAACGCCAACAGACAAGGCCCTGGCGACTTCGGCAGACGCTGAACCAGCAGATCCATCAGCCGGCCAACATCACGCGGAAACAACCGCGCCCCCTTCGGTCTCAACCGGCCCAGCCCGAAATCCGTGAACCTGACGTCAGCCAAAGGATTGACGTTCAGCAGCCCCAGCCGCTTGCCCGTGCGAAACCCCGCGCTCAGTACCCGGTAGGCATTGCATACCGTGGCCGGGGCTACCAGCGCTTGCATCGGCTGAATTAATAGCTGGTCAAGCGTGGCCGTGTTCAACTGATCCACCGGCACACCCCACAGGCGCGGAAAAAGCCAGTTTTTGGCAAGCGACCGGCAACTGACCTTGCGCGCCTTGGATATCGTGGCCGTGTTCAAATGCCGCTCCAGATACCACGACACCACGTCACCCACCGTATACAGAGCACGCAGCATGGCGTCAGGGTGAACACCGCCAGCACACAGCAACTTGAGCGACGACAGCCGCGCATCCATTTCCTTGCAGCCACAACGCGGCCAATCAGCCACTTTCTGCCACTTGCCATCGTGCACCGTGTACCACGCACCGCGCTGTCGATCTTTGAGAAAACGAAACCTCAAATCCGGGTAGCGCTGGTCGCGAAGGTCGCGAACGTATTCATCTTTTGCCTCGGCCCGAATCGCTGCATCACTGAAGTCGATATATCGCGTCTCACCCATCGCATACCTCGCCACATGATTGACCAACCTAGCAGCCAGCCCGATCTGGACCACGCCGCACGCTAACGCCTACCCGATCACCTTCGGCCTGCCGGTGAAGTCGGTGAAGTCGGTGAAGCCAGCTTCGACGTCGGCTTCGACCTGGAGGCGAAGAAACCTTCCGACCTCAATCAGCGCGTAAAACCCCGCGCCGACATCTCAGCCGCGACACACAGCACATCACCGTGCCAAGCCGCCACCAGACGGCGCAGGCGACCGTTAATCTCACACTTCAACGCCTCGACCTGCTCGGCAGTCGCGCCGAGGTCAGCGTACTCACGCAGGCGCTGCGCTCTCCCTTCAGCCGCGCCCAGGTCATGACACACATGCCGTGTTATTGCGCACAGGTCGCCCAGGTTGAAGAACTCGCGCAACAGTTCGTGCACCCTAGCGTTAGCCTCCGCCTTGCCCAGTGATCCGCCACTACGCCCCACGAACAAGCGATCATCTCGGCCAGCACAGCAGCGCCGATAGCGCTTCAGCAGCACCACGTAAGGCGCGGTCAGCGGCAACGCCTCGCCACCGACACACCAGAAACCGGCCTGCAAGTCGAAATCGGACCATCGCGCTTGCAGCAGTACCTGCACCGGTTGGCCGTAACCGAGCGCCATCAAGCCGACCACCGCTGCAACAAGATCACCGTCAAATCCCTCCAGAAGGCCACCAACCACTGTCCTAGCCCATTCATAGCCAACTGTCATACACACCTCCAAAGTTCACGGAGCCTCAATCGTCGTTGACAGCAAATCTCCCAGGCATGGCGCAGCTTGATGTTTACCCCAAGCCCTCGACCCCGCGAGCGGGGCCCCACTCGGGCCTAAAGATCAAAGTCAATGATCTTTCGATCATCAGGCAGAGCAGAAGCAAAAGCGGGGGCGAGGGCTATATCAGGAATCAGGAATCAGGAATCAGGAATCAGGAATCAGAAATCGGTGAATCGGTGAATCGGTGAATCGGTGAATCGGTGAATCAGGGCGTTTTCTAACGGTGGATTAAAGTTATCTGACGGTGGATTAACGTGGACCTTGCGTGTATCCCCAGTGACGCAACCGTTCTTTTTGCGTACATGGATTGTTAATTCACCATGCCTGTCCGGTAGTGCGCCGTCCTTTTCAGTGCTGTGTGGTCTCTGGTGTTTGGCGAAGTTCAACACTTCAATGACCGCCCAATCGGCGACGGTAAATCGCTCGATAAATCCCGCCTGTTCCAGCGCCGCAAGCCCCTGCTCTACTTGGTAGTCATCACAGGGAAACAGCTCCATCTTGATCCGCTTCGGACGGTCCTCGATGCGCCCCTCTCGGTCGGCAAGGCACCACAGGCCAATAAAAAGCAGACGGTCAAAGGCTGGGAGTTCGGCCAACATCTCATTCATGAAGAAACCGGGCTTGATATTGCGCGCACGCGCCATAGCTCAGCCCCTCCCACTGCGAAGGCTGGAGCCATGCCAAATGACAGTGCTGTGTGGGTGCCACGAAGTGCAAAAGCCGTCGCCAGTAGGATGGAGCCAGTACCAGCCGCTATCGCGTCCTGGCTTATCACCGGGAGCGTGAAATCGATGAATTTTGCTGTCAGGAACCAGCTCGCCAGCGAGCGACACGCAATGGTCCTGCTGTTCATTTTTGATACCCATGAGGATCGCCCCCCGAATAGTTTGTCGAAGGCCAGATCGGGTGCGACAATCAGCGTGCTTACCACTGCTTGGCGGGAGTGTTTGGCACCGCCGGACGCGCCCACGTCCGGCTTTTTTATGCGGCTGATTTGTTTGGTCGAGCAACGTCAAGAAGTGCGCGAACGTCAGCAGTTGGCCACGCAAGACGACCGCCAATTCGAACGCACTTCACCGGCCCATCATTGCGAATGGCCCAGTTACGTAGGGTTTGCTGCTTACGGTTGAGAAAGTGCGCGGCCTCAGCCGTTGTTAGGATTGGACGGTCGATTGCGTCCAGGGCTTGAAAGGCGTCCATGTGCTGCTCCCGATGTCTAGCCGATTTGTCCGGCTCTCGGGTTCATCATTATCCGCACCAAAACATTCAGGTCCACAAGGTAGCGGACAAGTACCCTAGGGGGAGGTGTCCGCTACCTGTTTGACAAGTACCCCAGAGGTGGGTGTGTCCGTTACGTTTTTTTCGTCAAAGCCTGCTTGGCGCGCCTGCCTTGCCTTTCAAGACTTTCAGTCATGCTCTTAGGGTCTGTACTTGCTAGCTTTTCTATCGTCCTTTCAGCCCTCAAGAGCTTATCGACTGCCAGAGTTTGCGAACGCTCATACTCCTGAAGCACTTTCAGCAGTTGTAACCCGGTCTTTTGACTGATCAAAAAACTCATAAGCAAACACATGGCTTCGCAGTCAACTTGGTCAATAACCGCGCCGCTGCCCATTTGATACATGATTAAGTCCCACAGCTCGTACAAACTCCCAATTGTCAGGAAAGGCTCAAATTTTGGGAGCAGAGTTCCATCAACCTCAAGGAGCAGCGTCAACTCAACACTTGCGGCCATAGCCTCCAGCCGCACCACCATGGTTTGTTGTTTGTCAGTCACTGCACAGCCCTCAAGCGCTGGCCATCAACGACCGGCATCGGCACCCCTGCCTGCTCCAGCATCCACACCTCGAACCGCTCATGATGCAGGCGCAGCAGGTCCAACGGACGCACCTTGTAGTGGCGCTCCTGAGTCGCGCTTGGCTTGTGGCCACCAATCTGCGCAACAACTCCAGACGGCAACTCAAGCCACTCAGACAGGCTTGCGAACGAACGGCGCAGGTCATGCGGTGTTACCGACACACCGGCAACAGCACAGACGCGTTCAAGCGCGTTATTTGCTTCGGATATGCGCCCGGTTGCGCTGGCAGGGCTTGAGAATACCCATTGATTGCGCCGTGGCAGATCACTCAGCAGGCGTTCGACATAGGGCGTCATCGGAATTGTTCTAGTGCCGTCACGGCCACCCTTACTGGCATCCTTGTCGCGGATGGTCAGGCTGTGCCACTTCCAATCAATGTCCGACCACTTCAAGGCCAGCAGCTCACCTGGGCGCGAACCAATGAGCAGCAGCGTTTGCAAGTAGGCACTGATAACGGGGTTGTCGATGCCACGCACAGCAGCAAACCACGCTGGCAGTTGCTCCTTCAGCAGACAGCCCTGCTTTGCCTCGCCACGCCCCAAACGATCTTTGGCGCGCTTGGTGATGGCCTGATCGCCAGCCACCACGACCCGATACTTTGGCTCATCAGCTGCCCAGCGCAGGAATGCCTTGAGGCAACGCATGGCCAGCCTTGCGCGAGTTGGCCTTGTTGCGCCCTCCTGGGCTGCCCAGCGCTCCAGTGCCTCGCCACTCAGCGCCGACAACGGCAGCCCCATCAGCGAATGCAGCGGACCGGCAACCGTTTCACCGGCACCGCGCTTGCGCTTTTCGCCACCAGCCTTGGCCAGTTGCACATGGTCTTGGTAATGAGCATCGCCCCAGTGCGAACGACGGTCGGCAAGGTAGTCAGCCCAACCATCGGCTAGCGTGACAGTCTCCAGGCGGGCCAGCTCAACCACAGCTACGGCAGCAGCCTCGTTGTCTTTCTTCAATTGCCGGGGATCGCGGCCTTGGTCCAACTCGGCCTGGAACGTGCGCGCCACCTTTTCGGCATCGCCAATGCTCTTACCCGGCCAATCACCGATGGTGATCCGAACAACCTTGCCAAGGTAGCGGCCTTGCCAGATGAACGCCTTCTTGCCCGCAGTCACGCGGACCGCCAACCCTGCCTGATCGGCGCTCCAGTAGAAATCCTGACCACCGACAGCGGCTGGCGGCATCAGGTCATTGATGCGCTTGACTGTCAGCCCGAATCGCTTCTTCTGCCCCATAACACCCCCGAATCTTTGTAAGCACTTTGTAATCATCCGGCCAAAATAGATCGGTATGCAGATCAACAAAAACGAATGGCAAAGCCTAGCTATAGGTGGACTTTAAGCCATATTCTATCAACGTTTCGGGGTATTTTGGGATAGGCATTTGTCAGGACTCATAATCCTTTGGTCCACGGTTCAAGTCCGTGTGGGCCCACCAAACAAGAAAGCCGCGTTTTTACGCGGCTTTTTCGTGTCTGGTCGGTGGGCGCGACTGGAACTCTTCAGTTGAAATAACATCAGCTCCATTTCAAGCCCTTCGACCCACTTCATACGCAGCTGGCACCAATGAAAAAACCGGCCAACTCGCATGTTTTACAACCTCACATCAATCCAAGTCACATCATCGTCTACATCGGTGATTTCAATGGCAGGAGCTGCAAGCACGCCATCCTGTCGAGCATCGGTCAGCTCCGCCCAAAAGCCATCCGTTGCGAACACCAGGCGCTCGCCTGCAGCCACTGAACGAAAAACAAAATCTGGATCCGGGGAACGGTTGGCCCTATAGCAACGGGTAATCAGATTGCGGGCCGGATCAAGCGCCAGCTCCCGATGAGATCGGTCACGCTTCCAGTTCGCCTTGCAATGCGGCGGTGTGAACCACTCGATTCCAGCCTCCGCGCCGGCAAAGCCACATGAGCAGTCACCCTCATATGCAAGGGTGAGCTGCCCATGAGAAACAACACCGACCAAGTAGCTTGTTGTACCGGTCTGCTTAGCAAAAAGGGGGGCGTGTAAATCTGTCAGCACAGACCTTAGCAACAGCTCGACGGCACCATGAGTAGAATCTTCAACACCTTGATTGATAAGGGCCTGATAGGCCTCCATCACAGCTTGCACAAATCCATGGGCCAACTGGCCACTACCTGGCTGCGAAGTGCCATCCACGACAACAAACAAGCCCCTGACGCCATCGAATACCGCGCCAGCGCAATCATGATTGGCTTCCCGGGCTTGCCCTTTTACCGATCTGATTTCGTATCTCATGCGAGCAGGCTCAGATCCTTCATACGCTGATGGATGAGCATGCCACGAGCGGGGTTTGCCCGAACCGAGCCTGAGCTTTGAATCGCATAGTCGATACCATTGAGCCTCAACAGGTCGCCAACTCCCTTGGCGATGAACTGCAGCAATTCAGTCTCCGCCCCTCGGACCTCCTCCAACAACTCCGGACGTCCATCAATCAGGATAACGATGTCCTCAACATCCTTGTGATAAGGATCGCCGTCTCCGCGACCACTGAAGGCTTCCAGCTTCGTAGCAAGAAAGTAAGTCGACTTGAAGATCTGTATCTCTAGACCACTGGGCAGCGCGAACTTCACAGCTTGAGCGAGCCCTTCCACGAACCAGCGGTTCGCATAGCCGAGAACAGCCGGATCTGAAGGCATCACGTCGACGATGACATCGTTGAAACGAAATCGACAGTTGACCTCGTCCTCCCCTGTGATTTTGAATTTTTTGGCCGCCAGGCGTTCTGTGAGACGTTGCCAGGCACTTACACCAGCCAACTCGATTACCAAGTCAACGTCATCAGTAAATCGGATGTCATCCATGACAGCGGTGTCGGTCACCAGCATTGCCGTCGTGCATCCACCAACAAAGGCAACTTCAGCCAATAAATCTTTGCCCAGACCTTCAGCCACGTACTCGATCAGCTCGTAATTGTGGTCAGCATTTGATGCCATCTTATTTCAGCCCCATCCCTGCCTTGAGTATGTTGACCGCTACTGCACACTCTCTCGGTCCACCAACGCGGATCGCATCAACGAGCGCCAAGTAATGATAAAGCGTCCTGTCCTTCTTCACCGCGTGTGGAACGGTTTTGTAGAGCGGTTCAATCGCCTGACCGCGCTCACTCCCAAAAGCATCAGGCCAAACTGGAATGAGCCCACCAGCGCTTTTGAGGTTCTTGGACAGCGCTGGCGCTGCAAAACCGGTGGGAATGCCGCGAACAATTGCACCTAGCTTTACCGGGTAAAAGTATTTGAGGGCATGCTCCGTGATTTTCACGAGCTCTCGGCGGTTCACCTTCGGGAGAGAGGTGTCGTAGTCGTTGGTGAGCAACCCCGCCTCTCGACACCGTGCCATTGAGTTCGAAACCTCACTTTTACTCAGGCCAAGAGATGCCGAGAGTGCACGCAAGGAGTAACTTTCAATCCAGCTTGACACTTGGGGGGACGGAACCGCGTCCGACCACCCCTCCCACTTGTCAGCATCACCCATGGGGGTATCAAGCTCCTGCACGCGATAAACTGTGTCTTCAGGATCTGGATTGTGAGCAGCCAATGCGCGCGCCATCGGATCGCCAGCCACCAATGATGGGCTCACACTGGGTTCCAGTAGTGTTTCAAATAAATCCGCCATTGACTCCGATTCCATTCTTCCAAATAGCTTCTCCTCCTGCGCGTGGAGGCTAGCCATTTTAAAAAGAAGCAAAATATCTTGACTCTTCATGAACTCAAAAACCCCAGCCGTCCACATTCCATAAAACGTGGACACTTGTCGCATAAGAAAAGTTTTACAGTCAAGCCATTTTACGACCACCCTGATTATTGTGCTGGTACTCAATGGTGGCCGTGCGACCGACCTGGGCTTAAACGTCAAACTAAACGCCGCGTTCAGTTTTTTGCCTGATTGCTTAGCTTTGTTTACTTAAGGTGTCGAAATATCGGATGACGCCTTAGGACCTTGTAGGCAAACTCCGAATCTTGCTTTTGGGCACTTTGCCGCCTTGTTGTGCTTTTCTTCGACGGGATAGTCTCCGGACGTCGCTGACCATTCAGCGATCGGGCTTGGAAACCCGTCTAGTCAAGTCAAGCGCAACAGTCCCATCACGACTCCAGACGTTTTTACGGCTGCGATTCAGAGTTATGGCAGCTGTGCGTGGGACGTCTTCGGACGTGCCGGTTTCCTTGGCTCCCGGTTTCCAACCTGCGCACAGCTGCCACCCATTCGCTTGGAAACGAACGAGGCAGCTCTTTAAGCCAAGGAGTTAAATCATGACAAAAGCAAATCCATCTGATCATTCAGAACTGAAAACCATCGGCTTCACCCCCTTCATGTATCTCTCGGACCAACCACTGTTCCACGTCTGCCGCAACGTTCCCATCGCCGATGCCCTGGCCCAAGCCTCCGACCTGCTCTACCTCGCCAAGTCCCTGACCGTCGACGCCGCCTACGCCCGAGACTCCGACCGCCACGCCTGGGCCGCGCACTACCTGACGTCGATGAGCAAAGCGGTGATTGATGATGTGGTGAAGGTGCTGACGCGCAGACCTGCTCAAACGAGAGCACAAGTAGATCAATAGAATAAACAGAGCCTGAAAACTCCCAATAAGGGACCGAGCGTTCCCTTTTTGGGACTGATAGGGCCAGATTTTTCGGTTCTTCAGTCCAGACAAATCACGAAGGTATGGTCTGCACGGCCCGCAGTCGCTCCAGCATCGGCCCGGTGAACACCACCTCATACGTATCCGCCGCCCGCCCCCATTGCTCCACATGAACCATCCCGTCCACCAGAGCCTCAGCCAATTCGGCAATCGTCTCGGCCTGGTCCTCGATGATTTTTTGCGTCCGAACCCACACCCGATCCGTCATCGTCTTAAGCTCCGCCGTTATGCGCTCGCTCGACGTCGGATCGGTATCGGGGTAATCGAGATTGCGCAGCAGATGCTGAAGCTCCCTGATTTTTGCGTAGTCCTGCTCCGCCCCCTGCTCGCCTTTGAGGATGGCGGTGGCTTTGGGCTTATCGACGCGTTTTGCGGATGAAGGTTTTGAAGGGAGTGTCTGCGCCATGGCGCCCGCCAGGAGCACCATCATCCGGGCTTCCAGATGCTCCTTCATGGCATCTATCGACGAAATGGGGCGCACCAAGGTAATGGAAGCCCCGCCTTGGTGGCGCAAATCCCTGGTCACTGTCAGGGTCACGCCGCCCGTTTCAAAGCCCAGGGCGCGGGCCACCACGTAGTGCCCCATTTCGTGATGGGCGATCTGCAATGCGCGGTCGCGTACAGCGGCAGGCAGGTTCGTCGTCATGTCCATTGCCTCGGATCCTTCGTACTCGCATTCGACTACGAGTGACGGTCGCTGTCCATCCTGTCGCCCCGCACAATCATGTAGGAGCGAGCCTGCTCGCGATGGACTTGAACGCGCCGCGGCCATTCAGACAGCACGCGTTATCGTTAACGTCCATCACGAGCAAGCTCGCTCCTACGTCACCTTATTTGGGCAAAGCGTAGGCAATCACATAATCCCCACGATCCGTCGACTGACGCGCACCGCCCACCGTCAGCAGGATGTACTGCCTGCCGGTTTTCGGTGAAACGTAGGTCATCGGCCCGGACTGGCTGCCCACCGGCAGGCGCGATTTCCAGATTTCGTTGCCGTTGCCGGTGTCGAAGGCGCGCAGGTAGAAGTCCTGGGTGCCGGCGAAGAACAGCAGGCCCGACTGGGTGGCGAGCGATGCGCCGAGGGTCGGCATGCCGATCGGGATCGGCAGGTGCATGCGGATGCCCAGCGGGCCGGTGTCCTGTACGGTGCCGACTGGGACTTGCCACATCAGTTTGTGAGTCTTGAGGTCGATAGCGGACATGGTGCCGAACGGTGGCTTCTGGCACGGAATGCCAACCGCCGAGAGGAAGCGCTCGCGCATGGCGCCGAACGGCGTGCCTTCCTGCGGCACCACGCCCATTTCGATGCCGCTGGCCCCTGCTTTGATCTTGTCGCGCGGGATCATGTAGTTGGCCAGGCCCAGGCGCATGTCGTTGACGAACATGTAGTTGGTGTTCGGATCGACCGAGACACTGCCCCAGTTCATGCCACCCAACGAACCCGGGAATTGCAGGGCGCGGTCCATGCCCGGCGGGGTGTAGACGCCTTCGTGGCGCATGCCTTTGAACTGGATGCGGCACATTAACTGGTCAAACGGCGTGGCGCCCCACATGTCGGATTCGGTCAGGGTCTTGTTGCCGATTGAAGGCATGTCGACCGAGAACGGTTGCGTCGGTGAGTAGCGTTCGCCGGGAACCTTGCCTTGCGGCACCGGGCGCTCTTCGACGCGGGCAATCGGCACGCCGGTTTCGCGGTTGAGCAGGAAGATCTCGCCCTGCTTGGTGACTTGCGCCAGGGCTGGCTGGGTGCCGCCCTTGTCGTCCGGCACGTCGTACAGCAGCGGCTGTGCCGGCAGGTCGAAGTCCCACAGGTCGTGGTGAGTGGTCTGGAAGTGCCAGCGCACCTGACCGGTTTTCACGTCGATGGCGACGATGGACGAGTTCCACTTGTCGTCGAACTCGGTGCGTTGTCCGCCGAAGAAGTCTGGCGTTGCGTTGCCGGTCGGCAGGTAGACCAGACCGAGCTTGGCGTCGTAGGACATGGCCGACCACACGTTCGGCGTGCCACGGGTGTAAGTCTCACCGGCCGGCGGACGTTTAGTGGTGTTCGGATTGCCCGGATCCCACGCCCACACCAGTTCACCGCTACGCACGTCGTAGGCACGCACGACGCCCGGCGGTTCGCCGGTGGAGTAGTTGTCGGCCACGCGGCCGCCGACGATCACCACGTCCCCTGCGACCAGCGGGGTCGAGGTTTGCTGGTAATAACCGGGCTTCACTTCACCCATGTCAGTGGTCAGGTCGACGGTGCCCTTGTTGCCGAACTCTTCGCAGGGCTTGCCGGTGTCGGCGTTGATGGCGATCAGACGGGCATCGCCGGTCGGCAGAAACAGACGTTTCGTACAGGCGGTTGGCTGATTGTCCGAAGACGCCGGGGTTTCGGAATAGCCCAGGCCGCGGCAGCGCTGCCAGTTGGGCGCGGTGCCTTGCGGGTCGAACTTCCAGCGCTGGGTGCCGGTGTCGGCATCCAGGGCGAAGACTTTGCCGTAGGCGGTGCAGGTGTAGACCGTGTCACCGATTTGCAGCGGGGTGTTCTGGTCTTCGGCGCCGGCACCGGTGCTTTGCGGGATATCACCGGTGCGGAAAGTCCAGGCAACCTGCAACTTGTCGATGTTGCCCTTGTTGATCTGGTCCAGCGCGGCAAAGCGGTTGCCGGCGGTGGTGTTGCCCCAGTGCGCCCAGTCTTTCTGCTCGGTGCCCGGCAGGACCGGCGTGACCGCAGGTTCAACGGAGGCCTTGACCACGTGGGTCGGCACGAACATGTAGGCCATCGTCGCCACAACGCCCACACCCAGAATGCTGGCCAGACCGTAGGCGCCACGCCCACCGGTCGCGCCCGAAGCGCGGACCAGGGTCGGATAGATCAGCGCCACCACCAGACCGATCACGGCGAAGGTCAGCACCCGCGAGACCAGCGGCCAGTATTCAAGACCGGCATCCCATACCGCCCAGATCGCGGTGAGGACCAGCGCCACACCATACAGCCAGGCGCCCAGCGGCTTGCGACGGGCAATCAACAGGCCGGACACCAGCATCGCCAAGCCCATCAGCAGGAAATACCAGCTGCCACCCAGCGCAATCAGATAGCCGCCGCCACCCGCCAGGCCGAGCCCGATCAGTGCAATCAGCACACCCAGCCCCGCCAGCAACCATTTGCTGCCGGCGGCAGCCCCAGAATTGTTCATGTCGGACATTTTCCCCATTTGTGACAAGGGCGGAATAATGTACTAACTGGTTACTTATGGCAATTTGTCGCAGGCAGAAATGTCATGAACGGTACGCAGGCCAGATCAGGGATCCGTCGCGAGCGTCGTACAGAATCTGCCTGTAACATGCTTGCGCACCGATCCATGCCGCTGGAGATAACCCTTTGCCTGACACTCGCCCACCCGTTCTCGACGAAATCGACCGTCAGTTGATTGCCGCCCTGCAGATCAACGCCCGTGAGAGCGTGGCCATGCTCGCCCGGCAACTCGGCATCGCCCGCACCACCGTCACCTCGCGCCTGGCGCGGCTGGAAAAGGCCAAGGTGATCACCGGCTACGGCGTGCGCCTCGGGCAGCGGGTGGTGGATGGCGGGTTGCAGGCGTATGTCGGGATCACGGTGCAACCGCGTTCCGGCAAGGAGGTGTTGCGCCGCCTGAGCGCGATGGCGCAGGTACAGCAGTTGTGTGCGGTGAGTGGCGAATTTGATTATGTGGCGTGGTTGCGCACCGATTCGCCGGAGCAACTGGATCAGTTGCTGGATCAAATTGGCAGTGTGGATGGGGTGGAGAAGACCACGACGTCGATCATCTTGAGCAGCAAGATTGATCGGGGGCAGCCGGTTTGAGTTTGTGCCGATGGTTTGGTGGTGTCTGGTCGGGCCTCTTCGCGGGCAAGCCCGCTCCCACAATGGACAGTGTGTACATCGACATCGTCATATCGACTAATATAATGGCAAAACGACGACACTTTGCGTCTTATTAACGTGTTCTGTGCTCTCTAGAATGGCTGGCATCTTTTCCTATACTCAGATGCGCATTCCGCGTCGGGTCGCCAGCAAGGTCAGCCATGAACAAGAACAATCGCCATCCTGCAGACGGTAAAAAACCAATCACCATTTTCGGCCCGGATTTTCCCTTCGCCTTCGACGACTGGATCGAACACCCGGCCGGGCTGGGCAGCATTCCCGAGCACAATCACGGGGCCGAAGTGGCGATTGTCGGCGGCGGGATTGCCGGTCTGGTGGCCGCGTATGAGCTGATGAAGCTGGGTTTGAAGCCGGTCGTCTACGAAGCCTCGAAAATGGGTGGCCGTCTGCGCTCCCAGGCATTCAACGGCGCCGAAGGTATCGTGGCCGAGCTGGGTGGCATGCGCTTTCCGGTGTCGTCCACCGCGTTCTATCACTACGTCGACAAGCTCGGCCTGGAAACCAAACCGTTCCCCAACCCGCTGACGCCTGCATCGGGCAGCACGGTCATCGACCTCGAAGGCCAGACCCATTACGCACAGAAGCTGTCGGACCTTCCTGCACTGTTCCAGGAAGTGGCTGACGCCTGGGCCGACGCCCTGGAAGCCGGTTCGCAGTTCTCGGATATCCAGCAAGCCATTCGCGACCGCGACGTGCCGCGCCTCAAGGAGCTTTGGAACACCCTGGTGCCGCTGTGGGACGACCGCACCTTCTATGACTTCGTCGCCACGTCCAAAGCCTTTGCCAAGCTGTCGTTCCATCACCGCGAAGTGTTTGGCCAGGTCGGTTTCGGCACCGGCGGCTGGGACTCTGACTTCCCGAATTCGATGCTGGAAATCTTCCGCGTGGTGATGACCAACTGCGACGATCACCAGCACCTGGTGGTCGGCGGCGTGGAACAGGTGCCACAAGGCATCTGGCGCCATGTGCCAGAGCGTTGCGCACACTGGCCAGCCGGCACCAGCCTCAGCTCCCTGCACAGCGGCGCACCACGCACCGGCGTGAAGAAGATTGCCCACGCGCCGGGCGGCCGTTTCGCCGTAACCGACAACTGGGGCGACACCCGCGAATACGCCGCCGTGTTGACCACCTGCCAGAGCTGGCTGCTGACCACCCAGATCGAATGCGACGAAACCCTGTTCTCGCAAAAGATGTGGATGGCCCTGGACCGCACCCGTTACATGCAATCGTCGAAAACCTTCGTGATGGTCGACCGCCCGTTCTGGAAGGACAAGGATCCGGAAACCGGCCGCGACCTGATGAGCATGACCCTCACCGATCGCCTGACCCGTGGCACCTACCTTTTCGACAACGGCGACGACAAGCCTGGGGTGATTTGCCTGTCGTACTCGTGGATGAGCGACGCGCTGAAAATGCTCCCGCACCCGGTGGAAAAGCGCGTGAAACTGGCGCTGGATGCATTGAAGAAGATCTACCCGAAAGTCGACATCGCCGCGCGGATCATCGGCGATCCGATCACAGTGTCCTGGGAAGCCGACCCGCATTTCCTCGGCGCGTTCAAAGGCGCCCTGCCCGGTCACTACCGCTACAACCAGCGCATGTACGCGCACTTCATGCAAGACGACATGCCGGCAGAACAGCGCGGGATCTTCATCGCTGGCGACGACGTTTCGTGGACGCCAGCCTGGGTTGAAGGCGCGGTTCAGACCTCGCTCAACGCGGTGTGGGGCATCATGAAACACTTCGGCGGTGCAACTCACGCCGAGAATCCGGGTCCAGGAGATGTGTTCAACGAGATCGGACCGATCGCCCTGCCCGAGTAAGAGGAATCCGAAATGCGCGTAGCCCTTTACCAATGTCCACCGTTGCCGCTGGATGTCGCCGGCAACCTGCAACGCCTGCAACAACTGGCGCTGGAGGCAAAAGGCGCGGACCTGCTGGTGCTGCCGGAGATGTTCCTGACCGGCTACAACATCGGCGTCGATGCCGTCAGCGTGTTGGCGGAGGTGTACAACGGTGAGTCGGCGCAGCAGATCGCACGCATTGCCAAGGCAACCGGGATTGCCATCTTGTATGGCTATCCCGAGCGCACCGAGGACGGGCAGATCTACAACGCCGTGCAGTTGATTGACTCTAACGGCGAGCGCCTGTGTAACTACCGCAAGACGCACTTGTTCGGCGACCTCGATCACTCGATGTTCAGTGCAGGTGCGGATGAGTTCCCCATCGTTGAGCTCAACGGCTGGAAGCTCGGTTTCCTGATCTGCTACGACCTGGAGTTTCCGGAAAATGCCCGACGCCTGGCCCTGGGCGGCGCCGAGCTGATTCTGGTGCCGACCGCGAACATGATCCCGTTCGATTTCGTCGCCGATGTCACCGTGCGCTCCCGCGCCTTCGAGAACCAATGCTATGTGGCTTACGCCAACTACTGTGGCCATGAAGGCGACATCCACTATTGCGGCCAGAGCAGCATTGCTGCGCCGGATGGCAGCCGTATTGCTCAGGCGGGACTGGATGAATCGCTGATTGTCGGTGAGCTGGATCGACAGTTGATGGTCGATTCCCGTGCCGCCAATCGCTACCTGATCGATCGTCGTCCCGAGCTTTACGGCGAGCTGAACAAGTCCTAATCCGCTAGCATTGGCACTTCACTGTTCTGGAAGTGCCCATGCCCGCGCTGAATCACCCTCGCCCCCACACTGAAACCCTGGCCAACGGCTTGCGGGTGACGCTGCGTCATGCCCCGAATCTGAAGCGTTGCGCAGCAGCGTTGCGGGTCGCCGCGGGCAGCCATGATGTGCCGCTGGCGTGGCCGGGCCTGGCGCACTTTCTTGAGCATCTGCTGTTTCTGGGCACTGAGCGTTTTCCTGCCGGGCAAGGGTTGATGGCCTACGTCCAGAGTCATGGCGGCCAGATGAACGCGCGCACCAGCGAGCGCACCACGGACTACTTTTTCGAACTGCCACCCCAGGCATTTTCCGGTGGGCTGGAGCGTCTGTCAGACATGCTCGCCCATCCGCGTATGAATCCGGACGATCAGCAGCGGGAACGGGAAGTGCTGCAGGCGGAGTTTGTCGCCTGGTCGCAGGATGCGGCAGCGCAGCAGCAATTTGCGCTGTTCGACGGACTGTCAGAAGCACATCCGCTTCGCGGTTTTCATGCCGGCAATCGCGCCACCCTGGCTGTAGAGCAGCCCGAGTTTCAGCAGGCCCTGCAGGATTTTTATCAGCGGTTTTACCAGACCGGGCAGATGATGTTGAGCCTGGCCGGACCGCAAAGCCTCGAAGAGCTAAGGACCCTGGCTGAAGCGTTTGGTAACGTCATCGTCAAGGGAGAAAGCATTGAGCAACACGCTCCTGTGCCACTGATGTCGACCTCAAAAAGAAGTTATCAACAGGCTGAAGAACGGCGACTGGATTGGCTGTTCGCCCTTGAATCGCTGCCCGAGCCTTGCGCCGAGGCGCTGGCATTCTTGTGCAACTGGCTGAGTTCGGCAAAACCCGGTGGCTTGTCGGCGGACCTGCGCGAGCGCGGGCTGGCCGATCACCTGAAAGCCCAGCCGCTGTACCAGTTCGCCGGTCAAGCCTTGCTGCATCTCGAGTTCACGTTGCCGGCCAATGGGTTGCCGACAGGGATTCACGAACGCCTTATGGACTGGCTGAGCTTTTTTGCCCGGCAGGACTGGACCCGACTGCGCGAAGAATACGCAACCCTGTGCCAGAGCCAGCAACAGGTCAGCAGTGCCCTGCAATTGGCCCGGCTGGACAGCGAACAACGCGAAGTCGGGTTATCTGGCCAAGGCGTTACAGCGCTCAAGCAAATCCTCACTCAAATCGGCGTTGTGGATAGCTTCAGCGGCCCATGGCAGTTGCCTGCACCCAACCCGTTCCTGCGTACCGAAGCACCAGCGTCCAATGCCGGATTGATTCGTGGCCAGACCAGCGCCCACCGTGGCCTGCGTACCTTTGCCCAGGATCGCTCGCGCAGCCGTCGTGAACGTTCGCCGATGCAATTCAGCCAGGCCTTGCCGGACAACAGCGCGGAAGGTGCGATTTATCTGCGCTGGCGTCTAGACTCGAGTCCTGCCAGCGCCCTTCAATCACGCCTGGAAAATAACCTGCAATCGTTGCGCGAAGACGCACTTCAGGCCGGTGTGGATGTTTCCTTCAGTGCCTCGGGCAACGAATGGCTGCTGAAAATGACCGGACTGCAGGAGCCGATGCCCACCGTTCTGGAGCATGCGCTGAAAGAGCTGACACAACCTGACGCTGCCGTCTCACAAGCCGCGCCGGAGAGCGTCGCACTGATGCCCATTCGACAGCTGCTCAAGGCATTGCCCGATCACTGCCTTGCGCACACCGCGAACACGGACGATGCGCAGCAACTCTGGTCGAGTGCACGCTGGGATGGTCTGGCGATTGGCCTGTCCGCCCAGACTCAAGCGGCCATGGGCCTGGCCTTGAGCCGTATACCTGGCACGCCGGACAATCAATTGACCCCGCCGCCAACCCTCCCGTCACAACGTCTGTGGAGCGCTGTCGACAGCGATTCCAGCGAGCACGCACTGCTGCTGTTTTGCCCTGCCGCGACCGGGGAGTTGGCCGACGAAGCTGCGTGGCGTCTGCTTGCGCACTTCTGTCAGACGCCGTTCTACCAGCGCCTGCGAGTGGAGTTGCAACTGGGCTATGCGGTGTTCAGCGCCCTGCGCCAGATTCACGGGACAACCGGATTACTGTTCGGCGTGCAATCACCGAACGTAGTGCCGGCAGATCTGCTGCAACACATCGAGCAGTTCCTCAGCGGTTTGCCAATACTGATCAATGCCCTCGACGACAACGCGTTCATCGCCGGGCGCCAGACCTTGGCCAAGCAATTTTCCCAGTCTGCCTTGCCCACTGCCCAGGCTGCGGAATTGCTTTGGCAGGGCAAGCTGGGCGGCCGCTCGTCGGATTATCTGACGCAATTGCCCGAGGCCATTTTGCAAATTGACCGGGTCGCTCTACTGGCGGCGGCCCAACGCCTGAATCAGGCCGAGGGCGGCTGGCGCTGCCTGGCCAGCTCCACCAGTCCAGGCACGCCATGGCAAGCGGCAAAATGATCATTACCGGGGCAGTAAGGAGCTTTCTCAAAGTTTCACGGGCAATTTCTTTGAAATTTTGAGTAACATAGCAACCTAACTATTTGGAACATCTCTGACCTGAGGTGGACTAAACCTATAGATAGCGCTGTCCCACCTACCTGAAGGAGTTCAATTGATGGCCTGGACCAAACCTGCCTACACCGACCTGCGTATCGGCTTTGAAGTCACTATGTACTTCGCAAGCCGCTAATCTCTGCTTTGGCAGATGTGCAGCACAACGCCTCGGTTATCCGAGGCGTTTTATTTTCAGTGTTGAAATGATGGAGCGTCCATGTTTGTCCAGATTCTAGGTTCCGCCGCCGGCGGCGGCTTCCCCCAGTGGAACTGCAACTGCGCGAACTGCGCAGGCTTTCGCGACGGCAGCCTGCGGGCCAAGGCGCGGACGCAGTCGTCCATCGCGATTTCCGATGACGGCGTGAACTGGGTGCTGTGCAACACCTCCCCGGACATCCGCGCCCAACTCCAGGGCTTCGCCCCGATGCAGCCTGGCCGGGCTCTGCGCGATACCGGGATCGGCGCGATCATCCTGATGGACAGCCAGATCGACCACACCACCGGCCTGCTCATGCTGCGCGAGGGTTGCCCGCATCAGGTCTGGTGTACGGACATGGTCCACGAAGACCTGAGCAGCGGTTTTCCGCTGTTCACCATGCTGACCCACTGGAACGGTGGGCTGAACTGGAACCGCATCGAGCTCGATCAAAGCTTCACCATTCCCGCCTGCCCGAACCTGCGCTTCACCCCGCTGCCTTTGCGCAGTGCCGCACCGCCCTACTCGCCGCACCGCTTCGACCCGCATCCGGGCGACAACATCGGCCTGATCGTCGAAGACCGGGGCACGGGCGGCAAACTGTTCTACGCACCGGGTCTGGGCAAGGTGGATGCAGCGCTGCTGGAGATCATGGCCGGCAGCGATTGCCTGCTGGTCGACGGCACGCTGTGGGATGACGATGAAATGCAGCGTCGCGGCGTAGGCACCCGCACCGGTCGGGAGATGGGCCACCTGGCGCAAAACGGCCCCGGCGGCATGCTCGAAGTGCTGGAGCAACTGCCCACGCAGCGCAAGGTGCTTATCCACATCAACAACACCAATCCGATTCTCGATGAAGATTCGCCCGAGCGCGCGGAGCTGGATCGGCGCCAGGTTGAAGTGGCGTATGACGGCATGAGTATTGTGTTGTAGCGGATGGCCCCTTCGCGGGCAAGCCCGCTCCCACATTGGATGTGTGGTGTACACAATCCCTGTGGGAGCGGGCTTGCCCGCGAAGGCGTCCGACCAGACACCAAAGATTTCAACGGTTGTGCACCGGAGAACCGCAATGACCGACACCCCGATGTCCCCCGCCGAATTCGAAGCGGCCCTGCGCGCCAAGGGCGCCTACTACCACATCCATCACCCCTACCACGTGGCGATGTACGAAGGCCGGGCGACCCGCGAGCAGATCCAGGGCTGGGTCGCCAACCGTTTCTACTATCAGGTGAACATTCCCCTGAAGGACGCGGCCATTCTGGCGAATTGCCCCGACCGCGAGATCCGCCGCGAGTGGATTCAGCGCCTGCTCGACCACGACGGCGCGCCCGGTGAGGACGGCGGCATCGAAGCCTGGCTGCGACTGGGCCAGGCCGTCGGCCTCGACCCGGACCAGTTGCGCTCCCAGGAGCTGGTACTGCCCGGCGTGCGCTTCGCCGTGGACGCCTACGTCAACTTCGCCCGCCGCGCCAGTTGGCAGGAGGCCGCCAGCAGTTCGCTGACCGAACTGTTCGCCCCGCAAATCCACCAATCGCGCCTGGACAGCTGGCCGCAGCATTACCCATGGATCGACCCGGCCGGATACGCGTATTTCCGCACGCGCCTGGGCCAGGCACGGCGTGATGTCGAGCACGGTCTGGCAATCACGCTGCAGCACTACACCACCCGCGAAGGCCAGGAGCGCATGCTGGAAATTCTCCAGTTCAAACTGGACATTCTTTGGAGCATGCTCGATGCCATGAGCATGGCCTACGAACTGAAACGCCCGCCGTATCACAGCGTGACCGGGGAGCGGGTCTGGCACAAAGGAATCACCTTATGAGTTTCGATCGCAGCAAGACCCCGACCTGGCGTCCCGGCTACCGCTTCCAGTACGAACCGGCGCAGAAAGGCCACGTGCTGCTGTACCCGGAAGGCATGATCAAGCTCAACGAAAGTGCCGCACTGATCGGTGGCTTGATTGACGGTGAACGGGATGTCGCGGCGATCATCGCCGAACTCGAGCAACAGTTCCCCGGCGTACCCGAGCTCGGTGACGACATCGAGCAATTCATGGAGGTGGCCCGTGCGCAGCACTGGATCGAACTTGCCTGATTCATCAGTGCAAGTGCCGCCCAAACCGGACGTCGGCCTGCCGCTATGGCTGCTCGCCGAGCTGACCTATCGCTGCCCGCTGCAATGCCCGTACTGCTCAAATCCGCTGGATTTCGCCGAACAGGGCAAAGAGCTGAGCACCGAACAGTGGATCAAGGTGTTCCGTGAAGCGCGGGAAATGGGCGCAGCGCAACTGGGCTTTTCCGGTGGTGAACCGCTGGTGCGCCAGGACCTCGCCGAGCTGATTACCGAAGCCCGCAAACTGGGTTTCTACACCAACCTGATCACCTCCGGCATCGGCCTCACCGAGCAGAAAATCAGCGACTTCAAGCAGGCCGGCCTCGATCACATCCAGATCAGTTTCCAGGCCAGCGACGAGCAGGTGAACAACCTGCTGGCCGGCTCGAAAAAGGCCTTTGCACAAAAACTGGAAATGGCCCGGGCGGTGAAGGCCCATGGTTATCCGATGGTGCTGAACTTCGTCACCCATCGGCACAACATCGACCAGATCGACCGCATCATCGAGCTGTGCATCGCGCTGGAAGCGGACTTCGTCGAGCTCGCCACGTGCCAGTTCTACGGTTGGGCGCAGCTCAATCGCGTCGGGCTATTGCCGACCCAGGAGCAACTGCTGCGCGCCGAACGCATCACCAATGAATACCGCGCCAAACTGGAAGCCCAAGGGCATCCGTGCAAGCTGATTTTCGTCACCCCGGACTATTACGAAGAACGCCCGAAAGCCTGCATGAACGGCTGGGGCAGTATTTTTCTGACAGTCACGCCGGACGGAACCGCCCTGCCCTGTCACGGTGCCCGACAACTGCCGGTGCAGTTTCCCAACGTACGTGACCACAGCATGCAGCACATCTGGTACGACTCGTTCGGCTTCAATCGCTTTCGCGGTTATGACTGGATGCCCGAGCCGTGCCGCTCCTGTGACGAGAAAGAAAAAGACTTCGGCGGCTGCCGCTGCCAGGCGTTCATGCTCACCGGTGATGCCAGCAACGCCGACCCGGTGTGCAGCAAGTCGCCACAACACGGCGTGATCCTCAAGGCTCGCGAAGAAGCCGAACACGCGACCCAGCCCATCGACCAACTGGCCTTTCGCAATGAACGAAACTCACGCCTCATCGCCAAAAGCTGAACCGTTCAGCGCGGCCAAAGCCGTGGCTGCCGGTATCGATTTTGCCGAACTGCAGGTCGGTCCAAACGGCCTGTTCTGGAACGAGTACCGACCCGAAGACGCGGCGTGCCGGATCTGGCATTGGCGTGACGGCACAGCGAAATGCCTGACGCCGCCGGGGTTCAGCGTACGCAGTCGGGTGTACGAATATGGCGGTGGCGCGTTTTGTCTGACGGACGACGGCATCGTTTTCGTCAACGAAGCCGACCAGCAGTTGTATCGGCAAACACTGCAAGGCGATGCGCCCGCGAGGCTGACGTCCGGTGAGTGCCGTTATGGAGATCTGCAGTTCGCCAACGGGCAGGTGCTGGCGGTCGAGGAGCATTGCGATCAACACCGACTGGTGGCGATTGATCTGCTGGGTGGCGCACGCCATCTGCTGGCCGAAGGTGCTGATTTTTACGCGGCACCGACGCTGAGCCCTGATGCCCGGCGCCTGGCCTGGATCGAATGGAGTCGCCCGGATCAGCCATGGACAGCAACCCGCTTGATGGTTGCCGAACGCCTCGCCCATGGCGGGTTTGCCGAAGCTCGTTGTGTGGCAGGCGATGGCGCTCAAGAGTCTGTGCAACAGCCACGGTTTGATGCCGATGGTCGCTTGTACTGCCTGACGGATCGCGCCGGTTACTGGCAGCCATGGGTGGAATCCGGGAAAGGCCTGAGCCCATTGCCAAGTGCAGCCGCCGACCATGGCCCGGCGCCCTGGCAACTCGGCGGCAGTACCTGGTTGCCGCTGGGCGACGACAGTTATCTGGCCAGTTGGACCGAGGGCGGGTTTGGCCGATTGGGCATAGTCGGCGACTCCTGCGCCGACTTCACCGGCGACTACAGCCGCTTCCGCCATCTCGCCGTGGATGGGCAGTTCATCTATTGCATTGCAGCGTCGCCCGTCAGCTCAACCGCCGTCATCGCCATCGATCGTCAAAACCGGCAAGTGAAGGTGCTGGCAGGCGGCATCGCACCGCTTCCTCCCGAACGGATCAGCCGCCCGCAGACCTTGCGCTACCCCAGTGGCTCAGGCGAAGCACACGGCTTCTTCTACCCGGCAATGACCGGTGAGGCGAAACCGCCACTGGTGGTGTTCATCCATGGCGGCCCGACGTCGGCGTGCTACCCGATGCTCGATCCGCGCATCCAGTTCTGGACACAGCGGGGCTTCGCCGTGGCCGACCTCAACTATCGCGGCAGCAGCGGTTATGGCCGGGCCTATCGTCAGGCGCTTCATTTGAGC
This sequence comes from Pseudomonas sp. PDM32, assembly GCF_019219225.1. Classification (NCBI taxonomy): domain Bacteria; kingdom Pseudomonadati; phylum Pseudomonadota; class Gammaproteobacteria; order Pseudomonadales; family Pseudomonadaceae; genus Pseudomonas; species Pseudomonas sp. PDM32. The sequence goes on along the minus strand of NZ_JAHUWE010000001.1, from coordinate 637,886 downwards.
TGGGGTGATGTGGATGTCGAAGACGCTTGCGCGGTGGTCAGTTACCTCAACGAACGCAGCCTGATCGACGGCGACAAGGCCTTCATTCGCGGCGGCAGCGCCGGCGGCTACACAACACTTTGCGCCCTGGCGTTTCACAACGTGTTCTGTGCCGGAGCCAGTCTGTATGGGGTCAGTGACCCAGTCGCGCTGGGGCGTGCGACCCACAAATTCGAAAGCGACTATCTGGACTGGTTGATCGGCGATCCTCTGCTGGACGCCGAACGCTACGCCGCCCGCACTCCGCTGCTGCATGCCGGCAACATCCGCGTGCCGATGATCTTCTTTCAGGGAGAACTGGATGCCGTGGTCGTCCCGCAACAGACCCGCGACATGGTCGCGGCGCTGCGGGACAACGGCATTGCGGTTGAAGCGCATTACTACGCGGAAGAACGCCATGGCTTTCGCAAGGCCGGCAATCAGGCCCATGCGCTGGAGCAGGAGTGGTTGTTTTATCGGCGGGTGATGGATTCAGTGGACTGAAGCCTGTGCTCATTGCCGAGACGGTGGCGCCCCCTTCGCGGGCAAGCCCGCTCCCACAGGTTCTGTGGTTTGCACAAATCCTGTGGGAGCGGGCTTGCTCGCGAAGGCGGCCGACCTGCCGCCGCAAAATTCAGCGCTTGGCGATGATGTAAACAGCATGCACGATCCCCGGAATGTAACCGCACAACGTCAGCAGAATATTCAGCCAGAACGCTCCGCCGAATCCCACTTGCAAAAACACACCCAGCGGCGGCAACAGGATGGCGATGATGATGCGAATAAAGTCCATGGGGCAGCTCCTGTTTTGGGTGGACTCGTTCGAGCCCTACAGCTAATCGACCGGTGCCGTTTGTCAGGGTTCAGCCCGATTCCTCAGGCCAGTATTTCCAGACCGTGTTTCTGCACGATACTCAGCAACTTCAACGCCATGCCACTGGGGTGCTTATCCCCTGCTTCCCATTGTTTGACCGTGGAAGCACTGGTGTTGAGGTAGCGCACAAACACCGGTTGGCTGACATTGTTGCGTTCGCGCAATGCCTTGATCTCCTCAGCGGGAATCGCATTCGGCACCGTTGCAAGACAAGACTCATCGAATTCACGCATGGTCGCCTTGCTGATTGCACCGATGGCATAGAGGGCACTGGCCGATTCGTGGATCGATTCCGATAGCTCACTTTTGAATTTTTTACTCATTTGGTATCTACCCAGTGGTATGGAATTCAAAGCCAACGACGAAACAAGGTTCAATCGCTGGCACCGGCACTCCCTGCCGATGCACGCTAGAAAGCCATTGATGGGTTAACCGCTCAAGCCGAAATTGCCTTTGGCAAAAACCAGCCACAAAAAAACGCCCCACACCAAAAATGTCAGGCGTGAGGCGTGCGTATTACCGCGAGACGGTTCGGGAATGTGTGCAGGGCGCGTCGAGTCAGACGGCAATCCCTTTGCGGCACTGCAATTGCGCGGTGCGTACTCGGGAGAAGGCGCGCGCCAGGCGCAGGAGCATTTCATCGATGTTGGCGTTGCTGACATTCAGCGCAGGGGTAAAGCGCAGGCAGTCGGGTTGCGGGGCGTTGAGCAACAGGCCTTCGTAGAGCGAGGCCTTGACCACCGCATCAGCGGAGTCGTCCGACAGCGTCAGCCCCCACAGCAGCCCTTGTCCGCGCAACTCGCCGTGACCGTAACGATGGGCCAAACGCCCCAAGCCTTCACGCAGGTGCTGACCGGCTTCTGCGACGTGCTTGAGGAAAGCCTTGTCCTGAACCGTATCGAGCACCGAAAGTCCCGCCGCGGTCATCAGTGCATTGCCATGATGGGTACCGGTCATCTCGCCGGGTTCGAAACAGCAAGCCTTGCCCCGCGCCAGCAGCGCGGCCAATGGCACGCCGCCGCCCAAACCTTTGCCGAGCACGACGATATCCGCCGTGACCCCGCAGGACTGTTCCGCGAGCAAGGTGCCACAACGACCGATGCCGGTTTGCACTTCGTCGAAGATCAGCAAAATGCCGAGTTCACGGCACAGGCGTTCGACGCCCTTGAGGTAATGCGCGGTGGCCGGGATCACACCGGCTTCGCTCTGGATCGGTTCGAGCATGATCGCGACGGTCCGTTCATCCACGGCCGCATGCAATGCCGGAAGGTCATTGAACGGGACATGGCTGAAGCCCGGCAGTTGCGGCTCGAATCGGTTAGCCAATGTCGAACTGTCCGACGCCGACATCGTCGCCAGGCTACGGCCATGGTTACCGTTGTTGGCCACAATGATTCCCGACGCACCGCCGCGATGCTGTTGACCCCATTTGCGCGCCAGCTTTATCGCCGCCTCACAGGCTTCGCTGCCGGTATTGAGCAGGTAGGCCTGATCACTGCCGGTGCTGGCACACAGATGTTCGGCAAGTTTGAGCATGCCGCGGTTATGCAGGCCGAAACCCGGATTGATCAGCGATTGAGCCTGGGCAGTGATGGCGTTGACCAGTACCGAAGGGCTATGACCAAGGCTGTTGGCCCCACCGCCCTGGGAGAAATCCAGATACGCACGGTCATCGCTGTCCCACAACCATGAGCCCTGGCCGCGCACAAACACCTGTTTCGGCCGCTCGATACCGGGCATCAAGTACTCGCTGGAAAGACTGTTGTCTTTGGAAGGGAGAGAGGCGTCCATGACCAGATCATCAAGACTGGGAGGACTACGGCGCAGACTGAACAGATTCATCCGAAAAAACCTCTGATGAGGTTTTTTGCCTTACCTATGTAAACAGCATCGAAGCAAAGGGTATTCATCGCGCTCTGTGGCCCTGTAAGCCCTGTGAATGCGGTTAGACTAGGCCCAGACAAGGCATACAGCCATTTCGATTTCCCAGCATTTTCGATAAGTATTACTTATGGATTTCAAGCAACTGCGTTATTTCGTCGCGGTCTATGAAGAAGGCCATGTGGGCCGGGCCGCCGAGCGCCTGTCGATCTCCCAGCCGGCACTGTCCCAGCAAATCCGGCACCTCGAGCAAAACCTCGATGTGAGTCTGTTCGAACGCAACAGCAAACGCCTGTTGCCGACCCTCGCGGCCCACACGCTGTACAATCACGCCCTGCCTTTGCTCGATGGCCTGCAACGAGCACGGGAGGCGCTGGGCAACTTCAAGGGTCAGGCGCTGCGCACCCTGGCCATCGGTGTATTGCAGACCGTGCATACCAGCCTCGTTCCACAGATGCTCGAACGCGTGCGCAAGGCGCAGCCGCATCTTGTCGTGCAGATCTACGAACTGACCGGGCTGGAAATCGAGCGGCGACTGCTCAACGGTTCTCTGGATATCGGCATCAGCTACCTGCCGCCCCGCCAGCCTGGCCTGCATGGCGTGATGCTGTACGAAGATGAACTGACCCTGGTCATCCCGGCAGAGCACCCGCTGCGTGAATTCAAGAAGGTGTCCATGAGCCAGGCCGCCGAGCTGCCGATGTTGCTGCTGGGCGAGGAATTTCAAATCCGGCAGATCTGGCAAACCCAACTGGCGAACCTCGGACGTCGCCCACAGGTGCAAGCCGAACTGAACAACATGGCCGGCATCCTCGACAGTCTGCCGCACACACGCCTGGCGACGGTGCTGCCCGGACGCTCGCAAAAGACCCATGGCAACCACGAATTGCTGTGGAAACCCCTGAGCGAACCACGAGTACCACTGAAAGTCGGGTTGGTGTGTCGGGATGTGCAACGGCAGCAGGCCTCGCTGGCCTTGCTGCGGACATTGCTGGAAGAAGTAATCAATGGCCCCGCTGAACGCTTGAACAGCGCGCAGGCTCTGGACGGGCTGAGCTAGGAAACTTTTCTTCGGGCAAAAGAAAACCCCGCCGAAGCGGGGCTTTGCAGACTGTTTCCCTGACATCCATTTCACTCCGCCATCCTGGCAGAATCCTACGTGTCCCTGTTGTTGCTTTGCGCTTCCTGCGCTACGTCCATGAGAAGTAGATTAGCTGTGGATCCAATTTGCATCTATGGGAGAACAGCAGCACGTTATGTAAGAGAATGCTTACAAACCATTACGTCATCAGAATTGTCCTGCATCCAGCAGGAACAACGATTCGCTACCGGCCTTGACCGACGCGCTCAACGAGTGAATCCGCGGCAACAGACGGGCGAAATAGAAACGTGCAGTGCCCAGTTTGCTGGCGTAGAAATCGTCTTGCGCTTCCTTGCCCAATGCGGCCTTGGCCATCAGGGCCCACATGTAGGCATACGCCACGTAGCCGAAGACCTGCAGGTACTCGACCGATGCCGCGCCGATTTCGTTCGGATTGCTCTTCGCCCGGTCCAGCAACCACGCGGTCAGTTCGTCGAGGGTGGTCACGGCGTCATTGAGCGGCTTGGTGAACTCCGCCAGGTCAGCGCTGGCCGTTGCGGTGAAGTGACGAATCTCGTCGGCGAACAGGTTGTAGAACGCCCCGCCGCTGCCGACGATCTTGCGCCCGACCAGGTCCAGCGCCTGAATGCCGTTGGTGCCTTCGTAGATCTGGGTGATGCGCACGTCACGCACCAGTTGCTCCTGGCCCCACTCGCGGATGTAACCGTGGCCGCCGAACACCTGCTGGCCGTGAACGGTGGTTTCCAGACCGAGATCGGTCAGGAACGCCTTCGCCACCGGGGTCAGCAAGGCCACCAGGTCTTCCGCACGCTTGCGGGTGGCGGCATCTTCGCTGAACTTGGCGGTGTCCAGTTGCATCGCCACGTAGGTGGAGAATGCACGGCCACCCTCGTTCGAGGCTTTCATGGTCAGCAGCATGCGACGCACGTCCGGGTGGACGATGATCGGGTCAGCCACTTTGTCCTTGTTCTGCGCGCCAGTCGGCGAACGGCTTTGCAGACGGTCACGGGCGTATTCCACGGCGTTCTGGTACGAGCGCTCGCCTGTGGCCAGGCCCTGGATACCGACACCCAGGCGCTCGTAGTTCATCATGGTGAACATCGCCGCCAGGCCTTTGTTCGGCTCGCCAACCAGGTAACCCACGGCCTCATCGAAGTTCATCACGCAGGTCGCGGACGCCTGGATGCCCATCTTGTGTTCGATCGACCCGCAGTTCGCCGGGTTGCGCGCGCCAAGGCTGCCGTCGGCATTGACCATGAACTTCGGCACCAGGAACAGCGAAATGCCTTTCGGCCCCGCCGGTGCATCCGGCAACTTGGCCAGCACCAGGTGGATGATGTTTTCGGTGAGGTCGTGTTCGCCACCGGTGATGAAGATCTTGGTGCCGCTGACCTTGTAGGAACCGTCGGCCTGAGGCTCGGCCTTGGTGCGAATGATCCCCAGGTCAGTACCGGCGTGTGGCTCGGTCAGGCACATGGAACCGGCCCAGATGCCAGCGTACATGTTCGGCAGGTACGCGGCTTTCAGCTCTTCGCTGGCGTGAGCGTTGATCGACAGGCAGGCACCGGCGGTCAGCATCGGATACAGGCCGAACGACAGGCTGGCGGAGTTGACCATCTCTTCGACCTGAGCCGAAACGGCTTTGGGCATGCCCATGCCGCCGTAGGCCGGATCACCACCGACACCGACCCAACCGCCTTCCGCGTAGGTCTGATAGGCCTGCGGGAAGCCCGCCGGCGTGGTGACGGCACCGTCTGCCCAGTGGCAACCTTCCTCGTCCGCGGCACGGCTCAGCGGTGCAATGCTTTTGCTGGTGACTTTGCCGGCTTCTTCCAGGATGGCTTCGACCGTTTCCGCATCGACGGTCTCGGCCAGCGCAGGCAGTTCGGCCCAGAGTTTGGCGACCTCGAAAACTTCATTGAGGACGAAGCGCATATCGCGCAGGGGCGCTTTGTAGTCAGCCATGGCAAACCTCGCAAGATCTATACAGGTGATTCACAGGAAGAGTGGTTTTCGTTGGGTCGGAGTGTACCTCAACAACTTTTGTGACACATAGGGTCAGCTCATGACCGTTTTGTAATTTTTAGTCATTGCGATATGGAGAGGCGAAACATAGAACTGTAGGAGCGAGCCCGCTCGCGAAAAACCCCTAGGCGCCACTGGACATCTGGTTTTACGCGTTATCGTTCACGACCATCGCGAGCAAGCTCGCTCCTACAGGGTATGTGTCAGAGCGCAAACATCTCGGCCGGCAGTTGCATCAGACAGTCGCTCCCCGCTTCGATGGCCGCCCGATGAGCGGTGGTGCGTGGCAACAGACGCTTGAAGTAAAACTCGCTGGTCGCCAGTTTACCCCGGCAGAAGTCAGCATCACCGCTGCCAGCATCGAGCTGCGCCTGAGCCACTAGCGCCATGCGCAACCACAGGTAGCCGAGGATGATGTAACCGCTGTACATCAGATAGTCCACCGACGCGGCACCGACTTCGTCCGGGTTTTTCATCGCCGCCATGCCGACCCTGGTGGTCAGCTCACCCCACTGCTGATTCAGTTGATTGAGTTGCGCCACATACCCGCCCAGTTGTGGATGTCCGGCGTTCGCCGCGCAGAACTTGTGGACGATTTTGGTGAACCCGCGCAACAGCATGCCCTGGCTGCCGAGTACCTTGCGCCCGAGCAAGTCCAGTGCCTGAATGCCGTTGGTGCCTTCGTAGATCGGCGCAATGCGGCAGTCGCGTACCAGTTGCTCCATCCCCCACTCACGAATGAACCCGTGGCCGCCAAACACCTGCATGCCATGGTTGGTCACTTCCAGGCCGGTGTCGGTCATGAAGGCTTTGCAGATCGGCGTGAGGAACGCCAGCAGGTCTTCGGCATCCTGGCGCGCCGTTTCGTCCGGGCTCAGGTGTGCAATGTCGAGTAACTGTGCAGTGAAGTAGGTCAGCGCGCGGTTGCCTTCGTTGAAGGCTTTCATGGTCAGCAACATCCGCCGCACATCAGGGTGCACGATGATGGGGTCGGCGGCTTTTTCCGGCGCTTTCGGGCCGGTCAGCGAGCGCATCTGCAAACGGTCGTTGGCGTATTTGATCGCGCCCTGGAAGCTCGCCTCGCCCAGACACAGACCTTGCATGCCCGTGCCCAACCGCGCGTGGTTCATCATGGTGAACATGCAATTCAGGCCCTTGTTCGGCTCGCCGATCAAAAAGCCCTTGGCCTCATCGAAGTTAAGCACGCAGGTGGCCGAGGCCTTGATGCCCATCTTGTGTTCGATCGAGCCGCAGGACACGTTGTTGCGCTCACCCGCTTCGCCCATCGCGTCGGGCAGGAACTTGGGCACGATAAACAGCGAAATCCCCTTGGTTCCGGCCGGTGCGTCCGGCAATTTGGCGAGCACCAAGTGAATGATGTTAGCGCTCATGTCGTGCTCGCCCGCAGAAATGAAGATCTTGCTGCCGGAGATCGCATAGCTGCCATCGGCCGCTGGCACGGCACGGGTCTTGATGATGCCCAGGTCGGTGCCGCAATGGGCTTCCGTCAGGCACATGGTGCCGGTCCATTGGCCAGCGGTGAGCTTCTTCAAATAGGTCTGTTTTTGCGCCTCGGTGCCATGGGCGTGGATCGCCGACATCGCTCCGTGGGTCAGGCCGGGGTACATGCCCCACGAGGTGTTGCTGGAACCCACCATCTCGCTGATGACCAGCCCCAGAGAGATCGGCAACCCTTGACCGCCGTAGACCGGGTCCGCCGCCAGGCCATGCCAGCCACCCTCGACATATTGGGCGAAGGCCTGCTTGAAGCCCGCGGGCGTAGTGACCACGCCGTTGTCGAAATGGCAGCCTTCTTCATCACCGCTGCGGTTGAGCGGCGACAGCACGTTTTCGCAGAACTTCGCGCCTTCTTCGAGGATCGCATTGACCATGTCCGGGCTGGCATCGCTGGCCCCCAGCGCGGCGTAGCTACTGTGAAAGTCGAAGACGTGATCGATCAGAAAGCGCATGTCGCGCAAGGGAGCTTTGTACTCAGGCATGGTCATTCTCCGTCGGCAGTTTTTTCCAACCTACTGCCGTCGACACTACGCCACAATCAATGTCCAGTCGCTGAATGCGCGATCATCACTCAACCGTAGCGGCGTCCATGCGTACGGCGCCGCGACGGTTCTGCCCGAACGCCATCACGCAGTTGCGCCCGGCGCCCTTGGCGCTGTAGAGCGCCTGGTCAGCGGACTTGAGCACCTCTTCCGGGGTGCGCTGATCGATCCGTTCGGCAACGCCGATACTGACCGTCACCGACACACTCGACGCACCGGCACCGGAACGCCGCTGGCGCCCCTGATTGTCGTCCTGCGGGCGGTTTTCCTGATTACGCAGCTGAATGTTGTATGTGGCGATGGACTCGCGGATGACTTCCAGGTGCGGCATGCACTCTTCGAGGGTCTTGCCTGCAAACACCAGGGCAAATTCCTCACCGCCATAGCGATACGCCTTACCGCCACCGCCGATTTTCGACAGTTTGCTGGCCACCAGGCGCAGCACCTGGTCGCCGACATCGTGGCCGTGGGTGTCGTTGAATTTCTTGAAATGGTCGACGTCGCTCATGGCCAACACGTAGTTGCGCCCCAGCCGTTGCATGCGTTCATTCAGCGCACGGCGGCCCGGCAGCCCGGTCAGTTCGTCGCGGAAGGCCATTTGATAGGCTTCGTGGGCAACGGCGGCGGCGATCATCAGCATCACCTGGCTGCACATGATGTTCAGCGTGAACGGCAGGATGAAGGTCTTCGGCAGCATCCAGAACAACCCGAGCAATCCCACCAGTTGCGCGGCATGCAGCGGTCGCGGGTTGCGCCAGTATTGCCAGGTCAGCAGCACAAACACGGCAATGAACACCGGATAGGACAACTGGATCAGACTCATCCAGGCGCCATGCAACGCGGGCCAGCGAATCTCCGACAACCAGATCAGCAGCGCGTGTGGATAACTTTGCTCAAGTCCCAGCGCCACGCTGCCGACCGCCAGCAATACGGCGAATCGCGCCACCATGTCCTGGAACAGATGGGTGCGTTCCTGCCATGCCGCGAACACCCCGAACAACAATGGCAGCAGCAGGCAACACAGGTGAAAGATCACGGCGGCATCGTCACGCACCTTGCCGTTGTCGCGGTAATAGTCGGTCTGGGTGTCGAGCAGGAAGTAGGCGATGTACACCGTGACCATCAGAAACAGTTCACGCTGGCGTCGGTACACCGCGCAATAGGCGCCGCCGAGTAACAATACCAGGGTGGGCAGCACGTTGAACAGCGAGGTGAAAAAGACGTTCAGATCCTTGATGTAAGCAGCCGCAAGCCCCGCCAGCAACAGCAGTAATGACGGCAGGAAATGACTGAAACGTACAGCGGATGAGCGCGGCAAGGGTAAAGCTCCGACCCGTCAAATCAATAGATGGCAATGTGCCCACTACTGTAACGGCAGAAACCCCGAATTGCTGAGTGAATTACTGAGGTAATTGTAAAAGGGCGCCACTGACATCCATCAGATGCCAGTGGCGCAAGGGGAAATACGGTTACAGGTCGTTGTTGAACGGTTGCAGCGGCCCTTCCAGAGCCGGGCGACCCTCGGCACCGACCGGTTTGAGCTGGAAGTCCGCATCCTGCGCCTGCCTCGTCGTGATCTTCGGACTGGCCGGTTTTTGCCCGACGGAGTTTTCATCTCCCTTTTCGCCCTGCGGCAGTACCAGCGAAGGATGGTCAAACGGCGCCCGTTCCCACGCCACCCGAGGATCGGTCAACCCGACCTCCATGAACTTGACCAGCGCATCCACTTCATCCGGGGTGAGGTTCAGCCGGGTCATGTCCGGGTCGAGGTTCGAGCCGTTGTGCTGATTGACCGCCGGGTGCTCGAAGCCACTGGTATTGCTGGCATCCTCTCCACGCCGATCGCCACCACGGTTGTAGAACTCCATGACCTGCTGCAGCGTTGCGCGACTGCCGTTGTGGAAGTACGGGCCGGTCAACGCGATATTGCGCAGGGTTGGCGTCTTGAAGGCGCCATCGACCGCGTCGCGGAAATCGACATTGGGCTTGAGCGTCGCATCACAGGGAATAGCCGGGCTCAAACGCGCTTCGAAGGTGCACACATCGACGTCCAGTAGATCAGGGATCGTGCCGCCCTTCAGTACGGTGTTGTACTGACGGGTGAAAGACAACGGATTACCCCACGCATCCGAGCCACCGAGTGCCAGGTCTTCCGAGGTCGGGCGCACCCCGGTGTTGTAGAAGCCGTTGTCATAGAGCGTGGTCAGGTTGTCGGCCATGATCATCCGTTCGATACGTTCCCGAGGATGGAACAGCAAGCGGCTGCCGGCGTTGGTCAACTCCGCGCCACCGTGACAATTGACGCATTTGCCTTTCCCCAGGAACAGGTTCATGCCCTGGACCTGTTGGCTGTTCATGGCGGTGTGATCGCCCTGCAAATAGGCATCCAGCGGTGCCTGGTCCGATATCAGCGTCGACTCATACAGCTGAATCGCCAGCCCGAAGAACAACGGGAAGTTGGCCTCCATCTGGGTGTACGGCGCGCCGCCCAGCGAGACCTGCTGCGTGGCATTCCACAAGCGCGGCTGGAACGCGTTCTTGATCAGTTCACGGTACGTCGGGCGGCGGGCACCGGATACCGGCCCGAGCACCGAATCAGTGGATGAAATCCGCTGCTGCTTGAGCATCAAGGTGTCGAGCATGCGCCGGCCGATGTCGGCGAAGGTACGCCCGCCGCAGGACATTTCCACCGGGCTGCCGGGTGGACCTACCGCTTGCGAGGCGGCGGAAGCATCCTTGAGCGTCAGCCTGACTTTGGTCGCCACGCCACTGCGATCGCTGGTCACGAAAATCCCGGCGTCAGGGTCGCGATTGCCGAACGGTGAGAAGCCGTTGAAGACGTTATTGGCCCGGCCATCCCAGAAGTTGCGCACGTTGAACGCGGCGTTGATCACCGTGGGTGCGTTGCGTCCGGTGCTGCGGCGAACATTGATCCCTCCCACCTGGAAGATGCCGTCCGGTTGCTGGATGCACCTGTCGAAACGCGACTGATGAGGCTTGACGAAGTTGGCGTCGAACACGCCTTGCGAACCGATCACATCGTCAGTCGAATAGACAATCGCCGAATTGCGATCCAGCGGATCAGCCAGCACATGGGTCGGGAAGTCGCCTTTCTTCAGCAGGTAGTTCGGACCGCCCTTACCTCCTGATTTGGTGGTGTAGCTTGGCACGTCCCCCGGAATGTCCGAGGCGGTGAACGGTTTGTTGAAGATCGACGAGACGTTCGCGTTAGTGTTCGCCTGACCCGGGTTGATCTGGTTGGTAGTGCGGTGATCGGCGCCCGCGTGGAAGTGACATGACGCGCAAGCCGTGGAACCGTCACTGCCGATCTCCATGTCCCAGAACAGTGCCTTGCCCAGAAGCACTGCCGCCGAGCGATTGAGCACGTAGTCGGTCATCAGGTCGACTTTGCGCCCGCCTTCGGTTCCCGATGGGTCGGGCGGGAGCAGCCCTCGCAGCGATTGCAGAGTGGGCACGTCCGGCACGGGCGGATCGACCACTACCGGGTCAGCGGCCCAAACGTTCATGACAGGCAGGCCGGTGACGAAGAGAGTCATCGCCATCGCCCTGGCCAAACAGGTGGTTCGGAAGATGCTCAAATACTTAAACATGACGACGTTCCCGATTCAGTACGGAGTAGTCAGCCTCCGCGGTTACCCTGTTACAAGATGAGCTCATCGCCATGAATCTTGCTGTTCGCTCGAACAACCACGCCAACTTTAAGTTACATGGGTATTGCGAGACCTGACTGGCAAAGCACTCTCGTGACTCAGGCATTCTTAAACAGTGATATTTCGCAGCACTGGGTAGCGCTTCACGAAACTCTAGACGCAACAAAACATTTCATCAGGAAAATTTCAATATTTTTTAATTTAATCGGATCAAAAAACTCTACTAACTACAGCAACTGCGCACTATCCCTCAGTTCTGGTTAAACTTTTCCCACTATTGGGTGACATTCCCCGGACAGTCAGTAACAGGTGATCAACAACGACCTCCAAGGCCATATTTTAAAGGACAAAGCGTCACCAGACGCGTTTTTTTTCGAAATTGGCAGAGTATTTGCTCCTCTAAGCACCTCGATGTAAATGGCACGTTAAAAAACCTGCAACTCCGCATCACCAGCCAATAAAAATACCCACCAGACATACAACGAACCATTCGCGCGCAAGTTGCACTGCGCTAGCTATTTTTATTTAAACCTCCCACACAAGACTACTTTCTCACCCTTTCTTAAACATTCCCTTTACACACCTAAGACCTTAGTAGTACTTAATAGGCAACACTTCTCATCTGCCACTAGCGGCGATACACTTACCTACAGTTTTCACAGCACTCCAAACTTGGGTGTATACCCCCACCTACTTTGGTGTAAACCACATAACATACAATTATGTGTATATCACCAACTTCAGCGCAGCCCGCATGTTTGCTGGCTAACAAGCAATTGTGCCAATCAGGCACAACTACTGCTATGTGCCCCTCAGGCTCAAGGAAATGTCTCTCGCGTTTGCGTCCGTAACCGGCCGACGCACGCAGGTGAAAGCATCCGAACGGCAAGTGCCGACCTTACACAGGCACTGAATCCGCTGGATCGAGCCCCATTCGACACTCACGGCTTTGCGTTTCTCTTGCGCAGGATCAAGCGCATCAGCAGATCTGTGATCCCGATTGGCCGACAATTGGTCCTGCAAGATTCTGGAGTGAGCCATGAGCTTATCTTTGTACGAAAAAACGCTCGCGATACCGCTGCTGCCTCACAAACGACTCAACGGCATCTTCAGTCGCCATGCTCTGCTCGCCAGTGCTGTCGCCATCGCACTGGTCATTGGTGGTGGTGGAGATGCATTTGCCAAAAACGGAGCTGGCGGTGGCGGTGGGGGCGGAGGCGGGACTGCCAAGCCCCCGGGTTTGCCCTCGCCATTCACGACACCCACACTGCCCGATCCGATTTTTACAAACCCGACTGCGATTCATGGGTTTGACGTTACCGGTTTTATCCAAAACATGACCTTGGACACCACCAATACGAATTGCCCCACTACCAGCGACCCGGGTCGCTTCGGGGGGACCGTCCAGCTGAACGGCGTCACGATTGTTGTCCCTTGCAACACCGTTATGCAGATGCCAGCCAATACCCTGACCTGGGCTGACTTCGTCAGGGGTGGAACCCTGGCGCTCGGAAAATCTCCGGCGGCCTATCCCTCGTTCGAGATCCATGTAGTAGGCAATACCGTCTCCAACAAGCCGATTGCCGGGCTGATCTTTGTCTCCCAGCAATCCGTCAACGCCGGTAGCGGGTTCATCACCCGGATCGACTACACCAACGGCAACCTCGAAGTCGACAGCGGGAACCCGACGCAACCCACGATTATTCAGATCAACGACCCGAACGGACGTTTTGGCCGCGCCCAAAGCCCCGACCCACGCTTCTCCGTCGATGATGCCAACCCGACCATCCATGCCGCCACCGGCTACCCAATGTGCGTGCCGCGCACGATTTCCGGGGACGATGCGCTCTGCCCGCAGAAAAACCGGCCAAAAGTGGTCACTCCGACCACAACCAACAACTGCCGCAACTTCAGCCAGGCTGGCGTCACGCCTCCGGCCAGCGGGGAGCTCTCGGGGCCGGCGGTGGGGCAAACCTATTGCAGCCAGTACGTCATGAAGAGATTCAGCGATGCGACACGTACGGCGACGGACCCCGACCCGACCCAACAGGCACCCTTCGAAGTCGGCGACTTCATCAGTTGGTCCGGTACTCTGTTCAAGTCAGCAACAACGGGCCTCCCGGACTTCGTCTCTGCACACACGATCGAGGCGAATGTCGGGATCTACACTCAACCTGGTTCGCAGCCCAGCTACCTGGCTATCGGGGAATTTGGCATCGGTACGGCCGACCCGGCCGCAACGGCCATCAACGGAGTAGCCCAAGAGACGCAGGACCGGATTTTCCTTGAGGCCTCGACCACCGACATCAAGACCCCGGTCGACATTTACCTGATAGATGTCAATCCATCGACGGGCGTACAAACCAATCGCTGGGTGACACCCTATGAGATGACGGGTGAATGCAACCCTGCACTGGGTCTTGCGACCAGTTGCCTGGGAGCCTCGGGGGGTATTACCACACAGAACACGGGGCCTCAGCCACAACGCGCCAGATTGCGTGCGACCAAAGCGCCTACTGGGCTACTTAGCCAGCCGACACGTACCTTGCGCGTCGTTGCACGGTCACTTTGCGTTCCGCAGCAAGCCTTATCCCAGGCCGGTGTGGACAGTTGCATCCAGAATGCGGGCCGGCTGACCGTCGCCAATGGACTGGTTGCCGGACAGTATGTGGCGCCAGTGTTCGAGTTCATCTTTCCGGAGGGCGTCAAGCCTGGCGATCCGGTGGTGCCTAACGACTTCTGGCACCTGCCGTTCATACGTAACGGCGAAGGCGCGACCTCCCCGACTGGCGTCGGCCCTCTGGATCCGACGCCATGGTGATCAAGGCCTGACCCTAGTGCAAAAAAAAACCGCCGCTCCCGGGAGGAAGCGGCGGCTCTTTTGAACATCCCCTAAGGCTTAGTAGCCCAGGTCGAAGTTCTCTTCTTTCATGTCCATCAGGTTGTTGGCGCCCGACAGCATGGTTGCGACGTGAGTGCGGGTACGCGGCAGAATGCGCTGGAAGTAGAAGCGCGCAGTCTGCAGCTTGGCGGTGTAGAACGCCTCTTCGGAAGTGCCGGCAGCCAGTTTCTCGGCAGCCAGACGCGCCATGTCAGCCCAGAAGTAGGCCAGGCAGGCGTAACCGGAGTACATCAGGTAGTCCACGGAGGCCGCGCCGACTTCTTCGCGATCCTTCATGGCGGCCATACCGACCTTCATGGTCAGCTCGCCCCATTCCTTGTTCAGTGCAGCCAGCGGCGCGACGAACTCTTGAACCGCTTCGTTGCCTTCGTTGGTCTGGCAGAACTTGTGGACGATCTTGGTGAAGCCTTTGAGAGCCTCGCCCTGGGTCATCAGCACTTTACGGCCCAGCAGGTCGAGTGCCTGGATACCGGTGGTGCCTTCGTACAGCATCGAAATGCGGCTGTCGCGAACGTTCTGCTCCATGCCCCACTCGGCGATGAAGCCGTGGCCGCCATAGATCTGCACGCCGTGGTTGGCCGCTTCAAAACCGACTTCGGTCATGAAAGCCTTGGCGATTGGCGTCATGAAGGCCAGCAGTGCGTCGGCTTTCTTCTTCTCTTCTTCGTCCACGCCGTACTTGACGATGTCGACTTGCTTGGCGGTGAAGTAAACCATCGCGCGGTTGCCTTCGGCGAACGCCTTCATGGTCAACAGCATGCGACGTACATCAGGGTGCACGATGATCGGGTCAGCGGCTTTGTCCGGCGCTTTAGGGCCAGTCAGCGAGCGCATTTGCAGACGGTCGCGAGCGTATTTCAGGCCGCCCTGGAAACCGACTTCAGCGTGGGCCAGGCCTTGCAGCGCGGTACCCAGGCGAGCGGTGTTCATGAAGGTGAACATGCAGTTCAGGCCTTTGTTCGCCGGGCCGATCAGGAAACCGGTGGCGCCGTCGAAGTTCATCACGCAGGTGGCGTTGCCGTGGATGCCCATCTTGTGTTCCAGGGAACCGCAAGACACAGCGTTACGCGTGCCAACCGAGCCATCGGCGTTGGGCAGGAACTTCGGCACGATGAACAGGGAGATGCCTTTGGTGCCAGCCGGTGCATCCGGCAGGCGGGCCAGTACGATGTGGACGATGTTGTCGGCCATGTCGTGTTCACCGGCCGAAATGAAGATCTTGGTGCCGGAGACTTTGTAGGAACCGTCGGCCTGAGGCTCGGCCTTGGTGCGCAGCATGCCCAGGTCGGTGCCGCAGTGCGGCTCGGTCAGGCACATGGTGCCGGTCCATTCGCCGGAAACCAGCTTGGTCAGGTAAGCCTCTTGCTGCTCAGGGGTGCCGTGCTCGGAGATGGTGTTCATCGCACCGTGCGACAGGCCCGGGTACATGCCCCACGACCAGTTGGACTCGCCGACCATTTCACTGATGGCCAGGCCCAGGGATTCCGGTAAGCCTTGGCCGCCGTGCTCGACGTCATGAGCCAGGCTCGGCCAGCCGCCTTCAACGAATTGCTTGTAGGCTTCCTTGAAGCCAGTCGGCGTCTTAACGCCAGACTCGCTCCAGGTGCAGCCTTCGAGGTCGCCCACACGGTTCAGCGGAGCCAGTACCTGCTCACAAAACTTGGCGCCTTCCTCAAGAATGGCGTCAACCATGTCCGGCGTTGCGTCGGCACAAGCCGGAAGGCTCTGATAGTGCGCTTCGTAGCCGAGCAGTTCGTCACGAACGAAGCGAATATCACGCAAGGGGGCCTTGTAGTCAGGCATAGCGATAAACCTCTGCTGATGTAACCGGGAATGAACGACCGCATGGATTTGTTGTTGCGATCAAACAGTTGTTTGAAACATACGTTTACGCCGAAATCTTGTCAAGCGTCGATCTTTTGCCGTTCGTCCTTTACCCCTGATCCACGGGTTTTTCTGACCATCCAGCATGGATGAAACAGGATCCCTGTGGACCCCGCGGCTCTCGCAGATACCTCAAAGACCTGCAAAGTCAGACAGAACTGGTATTTGTGACAGTTGTTCACGGAGTTGATCTGACTTTCCATAAGGAGCCAGGCACCACTTATGCCAAACGCTCCGATCAACCCAAACTCAAGGAAGTAATTATGGACGCCAAAAAGGTTAATAACGCTCTGAATAGGGATCCAGATCTGGATCCAGCATTCGGTCCCGAAAGAGGTTATTTCTTCCCGAAACCCGGTACACGCAGTGACATATGCGCCGTTGTTTTAGGGGATGATGAATCCCTCTACCTGGCTAGTTTGCTTGCGGACGGCTCCTATGAGTTCAATCGTGCCAATGCGCTAGGCTTCACAATTGACGGTTGTAAACCCACGATTTCTACCTTTGCTGAAAGCGGCGCATCCCGTCCGACTCGGCTACTGCGACAGCTTGATGGGAAAATCGTCATGATCGGCACCTTCACCAGTGACGGAACACACCCACCCAAAGTGAGCCGACCAGCAATCACACGGTTCAATGCCAATGGCACTCCCGATCTGGTTTTCGGTCGTCACGTTTTGTCAAATGGACCCGTAAATGCGACGGTCCCACGAATTCCGCGAAAGATGGCCGATGGCTGCTTGCAGGCCGACGGAAAAATCCTGATTGCGGGCTCCTATCAATTACCGGATCCGAACTCGGCCAACTATTTCAGCAAGTTGACGAGATTGAACAGCGACGGAACCCTGGACTCATCCTTCGGGAAGGATGGCAGCATCGATGTGGTGTTTCCCAATGCACAAGTCAATGCCGCGAATGTTCAAGTTCAGAGTAACGGAAAGATTATCGTCGGCGGCGACACCAATACTCACAAGCTTCTATTGGCACGCTATACAGCCGACGGGGAGCTTGATCTAACCTTTGGTGACAAGGGTTATTTCCTGTACAAGCATTTGGATCGCCACAATACCGTGCTCAATAGCTTCATTGTCTATCAAGATAAAATCCTGTGTGCAGGCCGTGTAAACGACACGAACGGCGGGGCTCTGCTTTTGATGGTGACTGCGGACGGCCATATCGATCCAGAGTTCAACGGTGGCAAGCCGGTATTGACCCAGGAGCAATTCACAGGCTTTGAGTGGGTCGCACTTGAAACCCAGCCAGACGGCAGCATTGTGGTTGTTAGTGCACGGGATTGCGTAATCAGACGCTTTCTGCAAAACGGCCAACCCGATAACAGCTTCGTCTGGACAACAAAGCCTTTGCGCTGTTCGGATATCGCCATCCAGCCAACATCGAAACGACTGATAGTGACGGCGAATAATAATAGCGGTTACGCCTTGGCGCTGGGATTGTTAAGCAGTTCCAAGGTTCATAAACGAAACAAAACGCTCAAAGAGACTTGAGCGCTTTTTACATAAAGAACATCCACAACTGGAAAGCTACGTGAAGCTCACGCGTAAGTATCGATCAATGTTCCGAGCACTTCATCGGCGGCCTTGGCGACTTTCACGCCCAGCTCCGCCTGAATCTTGCCTTGGGCCATTTCGACCACGTTGCTGGCCAGGTCCGATTGCCGGCTGCGATCAACCGATCGCAGACGATCGACCTGCGCCTCGGAGGACTGGCTGGTGAGCGAACGCTCAAGGGTGGTGTTGGCGATCTGCCCGGCGGCTTGATCGACACGGTTCTGCCCTGACTGAAGGGTGCTCAGACCGGCATAAAAAGCGGTATTTCCTGAGATTTCCATGGGAGAACTCGTCCTTTCAAAGGATCAACAACGGCCATTGAAGCAGAGTGGCTGGCAAAACACCCGTCAAAAACACCAATGGCACAGTGCCTTGCCATAGGCAAAGCCCGCATTGCCAAACGTCAGTCCAACAGGTCCAGTTGCAAGTGCTCGGCCACGGCTTCTGCCGTCACGGCCTTGAGTTTTGGCACACGCCCCAGGCACGGCGCGGGGAGGCGCTCGGCCAGGGTGGCGAGGTTTTCTTCCAGCCGCGAGGTCTTCGGATCGATGATGTTGGCCACCCATCCCGCCAGTTGCAAGCCGTCCCGGGCGATCGCTTCGGCGGTCAACAAGGCATGGCTGATACACCCCAGGCGCACGCCGACCACCAGGATCACCGGCAGCCTCAATGCAATGGCCAGGTCCGACAGATTGTCCTGATCCGCCAAGGGTACGCGCCAGCCGCCAGCGCCTTCGATCAGGGTGAAGTCCGCTTGCAGACCCAGAATCTGCCGCATCGGCGCCAGCAACGACTGCACCGTCAACGCCACGCCCGCCTCCCGTGCCGCCAGATGGGGAGCAATGGCCGGTTCGAAGGCCATCGGATTGACCTGTGCGTAGGTCAGCGGCAGCGAACACTCCGCCAACAAGGCCAGCGCATCGGCGTTGCGCAAGCCTTTGGGCGTTACATCGCAACCGGAAGCGACCGGCTTGCCCGCCGCCGTGCTCAAACCCGCCGAACGCGCCGCATGCAGCAGCCCCGCAGCGACCGTGGTTTTACCGACATCCGTATCCGTGCCGGTGATGAAATAGGCTGCGCTCATAAGGGTTTCTCCAAAATGGCGTACACCACTTGATAAGTCGCCGGCAGGCCTCGGGCCTGACGAAACTGCTCATAAGCCTCAATCAAACCCAGAATCCGCGCCCGGCCGGTCAAGCCACCCGGTCGACCGGGATTGAGATTGTGCGCACCCAGCGCCTTGAGCTCATGGGTCAGGCTGCGCACATCCGGGTAATGCAGCACATGCGCAAGGTTTTGCAGACTGACCACCCTCAAGCAACTGGTCGCACACAACTGCTGATAAACACCGAACTCCCGGAAGCGGTTGACGTGCACCATGCCATCGACCTGTCGCCAGCTGTCGCGCAGTTCAAACAACGTCCCTGTACAAAGACTAGCAAACGCAAAAATGCCACCCGGTTTCAGCACTCGATAAGCTTCACTGAGCACCGAGTCGAAATCCGCACACCACTGCACCGCCAGGCTGGAGAAGATCAGGTCGCAGGTCGAATCCTGCAGTGGCAAGCGCTCGGCATCGCCGGCGACGAAATGCGTGGCACCGCCCAATGGCCGGGCGTGATTGAGCATGCCCTCGGCGATATCCAACGCCACACCGTGACTGCTCGGAAATTGCTCACCCAAAGCACGACTGAAATGCCCGGTGCCGCAGCCCAGATCCAGCCAACGCTGCGGTACAAAATCCTGCGGCAAGCGCCTGAGTAATTGGCTGCCGACATCACGCTGCAACTCGGCCACGCTGTCGTAGCTTTGCGCCGCGCGGGAGAAAGATGCAGCGACCTGGCGTTTGTCGGGCAAGCCGCCGGGCAGGTTGGGAAGGGATAAATCAGTCATCGCCGGACTCATGCAAAAAGGCCTGGATCGCCCCCGCCACACCGTGGGGATCTTCCAGAAGAAACGCGTGACCGGCCTGCTCAATCAGACCGATTTCTATGTCCGGCAACAACGCCAGTAAATCGCCCGCCGCCTCCGCCGGCACCAGCCCGTCGAGGCCGGCGAACAGATGCAGTTGCGGACCGCGGAACGATTGCAGTGCCTGTCGCGTATCCACTTGCGCAAGCACTTGCAGACCGTTCAGCAGCACTGGCGCGGCAGTGTTCGGTGCGCCAGCGAGCAACAACCGTGACAATCCGCGCGGGTCTTCGGCGCCTTGGGCACAGAGCAGTGAAAAGCGTTTCAAGGTCGCGCGCGGATCGGCTGCACATCCCGCCAGAAACGCATCGAAGGTTTCCGTTGGCATGGCGGCTGACCAGTGTTCATGAACGACAAAGGACGCGTTGCTGGCCAGAGTGAACACGCCGCAGCAGCGATCGCCACGCCGGGCCGCCAGTTCGCAGGCGAGCATGCCACCCAAAGACCAGCCGCCCAGCCAGGCGTCTTGCGGCAACGTCGCATCAAGCTCATCGAGCCACTCTTGAAGATCGCTCGACTCCAGGTCGGGCAACGGCTCGATCTCGACGCGCAAGTGCTCGTCCAGGCCGCGCAAAGCCGCGGCCAAAGGCTCCAGCGGTGAAACGCCAAGGCCCCAGCCGGGCAGCAGAATCAAACGATCACGCATGGCTTGGCTCCGGCTGCAGTTGTTGAAAACAATCGGCCAGTCCGTTTAACAATAGCTGCACCTGGGCCTCGCTGTGGGCTGCCGTCAGCGTGACCCGCAATCGGGCGCTGCCAGCAGGCACAGTCGGCGGGCGAATCGCGGTCACCATCAACCCGCGCTCGCGCAGCATTTGCGATAGACGCACCGCGCGCCCGGCATCGCCGACCATGATCGGTTGAATCGGAGTGAAGCTGTCCATGAGTTCCAGGCCGATCTGCCCGGCACCCTGGCGGAACTGGCGGATCAGCGCCTGCAAATGCTCGCGTCGCCAGTGTTCGCTGCGCAGCAGTTCCAGGCTTTTCAGCGTGGCGCAGGCCAGCGCCGGTGGCTGGCTGGTGGTGTAGATGTAAGGCCGGGCGAACTGGATCAGACTTTCGATCAGCTCTTCGCTGCCGGCCACAAAGGCGCCCGCGGTACCGAAGGCTTTGCCGAGGGTGCCGACCAGCACCGGAACCTCTTCCTGGCTCAAACCGAAATGCTCGACGACGCCGCCACCGTTGGCGCCCAGCGGTCCAAAACCATGGGCATCGTCGACCATCAACCAGGCGCCTTTGGCCTTGGCCTCTCGGGCCAGTGCTGGCAAATCGGCGATATCGCCATCCATGCTGAACACGCCGTCGGTAACCACCAGGGTATTGCCGGTGGCTTTTTCCAGGCGTTTGGCCAGGCTCACCGGGTCGTTGTGCAAGTAGCGATTGAACCGCGCGCCGGACAGCAGCCCCGCGTCGAGCAGCGACGCATGATTGAGCCGGTCCTCGAGTACCGTATCACCCTGCCCCACCAGCGCCGTGACCGCACCGAGGTTGGCCATGTAACCGGTGGTGAACAGCAGCGCGCGCGGGCGACCGGTCAGGTCGGCCAAGGCTTCTTCCAGGGCATGGTGCGGGGCGCTATGGCCGATGACCAGATGTGAGGCGCCGCCGCCCACCCCCCACTTCGAAGCGCCGGCACGCCAGGCTTCGATCACTTGTGGATGATTGGCCAGCCCCAGATAGTCATTGTTACAGAACGCCAGCAACGGCTGGCCATCAACCACCACTTGCGGCCCCTGCGGACTTTCGAGCAGCGGACGCTGGCGGTAGAGATTTTCGGCACGACGGGCAGCAAGGCGTGCGGCGAGATCGAAAGACATGCAGGCCTCGACTTTCAAATGACACATGTCCCCTGTGGGAGCGGGCTTGCTCGCGAATGCGGTCTGACATTCAACATTGATGTCGACTGACACGACGCTTTCGCGAGCAAGCCCGCTCCCACAGGGGGTTTCGCATTCCTTCAGAGGAACCGGAGCAAATTTCAGACGGCGGCGTTATAGAACTGCTCGCTGCTCTTCTGCTCCACCAGCGCCTGCTCGATCACCGCCTGATGCACTTCATCGGCGTGCTCTTCGCGGGCTTCCGGCAGGATCCCCAAGCGCCCGAACAGTTGCATGTCCTTGTCGGCCTGCGGGTTGGCGGTGGTCAGCAGTTTCTCGCCGTAGAAAATCGAGTTGGCACCGGCGAAGAACGCCAGAGCCTGCATCTGCTCGTTCATGGCTTCGCGGCCGGCAGACAGGCGCACGTGGGATTGCGGCATCAGGATGCGCGCGACCGCGAGCATGCGGATGAAATCGAACGGGTCGACGTCGTCGGCATTTTCCAGCGGCGTACCGGCGACTTTCACCAGCATGTTGATCGGCACCGATTCCGGATGCTCCGGCAGGTTGGCCAGCTGGATCAGCAGGTTGGCGCGGTCGTCCAGCGACTCGCCCATGCCGAGGATGCCGCCGGAGCAGATCTTCATCCCCGACTCACGCACATAGGCCAGGGTTTGCAGGCGCTCGCTGTAGGTGCGGGTGGTGATGATGCTGCCGTAGAACTCCGGCGATGTATCGAGGTTGTGGTTGTAGTAGTCGAGGCCGGCCTTGGCCAGCGCCTCGGTCTGCTCCTGATCCAGGCGGCCGAGGGTCATGCAGGTTTCCAGACCCAGGGCTTTCACGCCTTCAACCATCTTCAGTACGTACGGCATGTCCTTGGCCGACGGGTGCTTCCACGCCGCGCCCATGCAGAAGCGGGTCGAGCCGATGGCCTTGGCGCGCGCGGCCTCTTCGAGGACCTTCTGCACTTCCATCAGTTTTTCTTTTTCCAGGCCGGTGTTGTAGTGACCGGACTGCGGACAATATTTGCAATCTTCCGGGCAGGCGCCGGTCTTGATTGACAACAGGGTCGACACCTGGACGCGGTTGGCGTCGAAATGCGCACGGTGCACCGTCTGCGCCTGGAACAACAGGTCATTGAATGGCTGAACGAAGAGTGCTTTGACTTCGGCCAAAGACCAGTCATGACGCAGGGTTGCAGTGGTGCTGGCGCTCATGGGCGTTTCCTTTGAATTATGCTTTGGCATGCGGCTGGGTCATGGAATGTCACAGCCGCCTCACAGATGTTTCGGCATATTTAAGGAAGAGCGATGCGCTGTCAACCACAGTACAAAGGACAGGTTTACATCTGGTCAAAAAACAAACAGTCGTGTCTGCTGTGCGATGAACCCGCAGACGGCATCGCCCCGGTCTGCACTGCCTGCGAAACCGAGTTGCCCTGGCTTGGCGCTCACTGCCATACCTGCGCCCTGCCGCTCCCGGCCGCGGGCCTGACCTGCGGCCATTGCCTGAAGCAGCCACCGGCCTTTGAACACGTGATTGTCCCCTGGACCTACAGCTTTCCGGTCGACAGCCTGATCACCCGCTTCAAACACAACGCTAAGTGGCCGTTTGGCCGCTTACTCGCCGAACTTCTCGCTCAATACCTCCAACATCGCTTCGAAGACGGTCTGCAGCGACCCCATGCGCTGATTCCGGTACCGCTGGCCAACCGGCGCCTGCGCCAGCGCGGGTTCAACCAGGCGGCGATGCTTGCCCGCTGGTTGAGTGACGCTCTGGACATTCCTTGCGACGAACGGTTATTGCTGCGAACCCAGGACACCGATGCCCAACAGGCCTTGAATGCCCAAGCGCGCCGCAAGAATTTGCGCAACGCTTTCAGCCTGATACCCGGTGCCGCCGTCAAAGGCCGGCACCTGGCCCTGATCGACGACGTCCTCACCACCGGTGCCACGGCCCAGGCCCTGGCCTGGCTGTTGATCGACGCCGGTGCCGCGAGGGTCGACGTCTATTGCCTGGCCCGCACGCCCAAGCCCGGCGATGCGGTTTGACCTGAGCGCACAAAACCTGTGGGAGCGAGCCTGCTCGCGATGACGGTGTATCAGACACGCCAATGTTGAATATGATGAATTCATCGCGAGCAGGCTCGCTCCCACAAGGATTGTGGCGTGGCTTGACTCCCAGGCTTTCAGCCGCCACCGTCCTCCCCATCGCCACCACCCAAAGCGACTTGCCATGTCTTTGCCCACCTTGTTGTCCCAGCACATTGTCCGCCGTCCGCAGCGCATCGCCCTGCTGCAGCACATCGCCGAGCAAGGCTCGATCACCCG
Organism: Pseudomonas sp. PDM32; assembly: GCF_019219225.1. Taxonomy (NCBI): domain Bacteria; kingdom Pseudomonadati; phylum Pseudomonadota; class Gammaproteobacteria; order Pseudomonadales; family Pseudomonadaceae; genus Pseudomonas; species Pseudomonas sp. PDM32. The sequence goes on along the minus strand of NZ_JAHUWE010000001.1, from coordinate 613,783 downwards.
TGCGGCAAAAAGCGCGGGCCTGAGCTACAAGGCTGCCTGGGATGCCATCGATGAGCTGAACAACCTGGCGCAGAAGCCGTTGGTGGAGCGGATTGTTGGCGGCAAGGGTGGGGGCGGTGCCCGTCTCTCCATAGAAGGCGAGCGGGTGCTGCGGCTGTACCAGAAGCTGCAAGCCTTGCAGGCCCAGGTGCTGGAAGCCGCTGAAGATGCCAGCGACCTCGACCTGCTCGGGCGCTTGATGCTGCGCACCAGCGCGCGCAATCAGTTGCACGGCAAGGTGATGACGATCGAGCCCCAGGGACGCAACGACCTGATTCGCCTCGAAGTCGCCGAAGGCTTGATCGTCGATGCGCAAATCACCCACGACAGCACCGAGCGCCTGGAACTGCAAATCGGCACCGAAGTCGTGGCCTTGATCAAGGCCGGCTGGCTCGATGTGCTGGAGGTCGATTCAGCCGAAACGCCGGGAAACAATTGCCTGAAAGGCACCATCGAGAAAATTCTCGACGCCGACGATGGCCCCAGCGAAGTGCGCATCACACTGCCTAACGGCCTGACCCTGTGCGCGCTGGACGAACCAACGCATCTGCAGGCATTGGGGCTGACCTGCGGCAAACCCGTGCGCGTGGAGTTTTCGCCCTCCAGGGTTCTGCTGGGTACACCGCTTTAAGCAAACTGCAACAAAAGGTTCATTACTCATCATTAAGGTGTCTGCAAAACCGCAGGGAGCCTGAAATGAGCCTATTAGAAGAAAACCAGTCCACCGACCTCGAAACCATGGTCGGCCTCAGTCGTCGCAGCTTCATCAGCGCAGGTGCCCTGTGCGGCGCAGCGATGTTCCTCGGCGGCAACCTGCTGAGCCGCAGCGTGATGGCCGCCAGCGTAAGCGCCGGTAACAGCCAGTTGCTGGGCTTTGACAGCATTGCCGCCGCCACCAGCGACTCCATCACCCTGCCACCGGGCTACAAGTCCTCGGTGCTGATCAGTTGGGGCCAGCCCCTGCACAAGGACGGCCCGGCGTTCGACCCGAGCGGCAACGGCAGCGCCGAGCATCAGGAGGCCCAGTTCGGCGACAACAACGATGGCATGAGTCTGTTCGAGTTTCCGGGCGAAAAAGACCGGGCGCTGATGGCGATCAACAACGAATACACCAACTACCGCTACCTCTACGCCCACGGCGGCATGCCGCAATCGGCGGAGGACGTGCGCAAGGCGCTGGCCTGCGAAGGTGTGTCGGTGATTGAAGTGCAGCGCAAGAATGGCCAATGGCAATTCGTCCAGGGCTCGCGCTACAACCGCCGGATTCACGGCAATGCGCCGATCAGCCTGAGCGGTCCGGCCGCCGGTCACGCACTGCTGAAGACCAGCGCCGATCCCCACGGCAAGAACGTCCTCGGCACCTTCCAGAACTGTGCCAACGGCAAGACGCCGTGGGGCACCTATCTGACCTGCGAAGAGAACTTCACCGACTGCTTCGGCAGCAGCAACGCCGAGCAGAAGTTCGACCCGGCGCAAAAACGCTACGGCGCGGTGGTGACCAGCAAAGAGATCAACTGGCACCAACACGACGAGCGCTTCGACCTGGCCAAGAACCCCAACGAGCTCAACCGTCACGGCTGGGTGGTGGAAATCGATCCGTTCGATCCACAGTCGACGCCGGTCAAACGCACTGCCCTGGGCCGCTTCAAACACGAAAACGCCGCCCTGGCCGAAACCGGCGATGGCCATGCCGTGGTGTACATGGGCGACGATGAGCGCGGCGAGTTCATCTACAAATTTGTCAGCCGCGACAAGATCGACCACAAGAACCCCAAGGCCAACCGCGACATTCTCGATCACGGCACCCTCTATGTGGCGCGTTTCGATGCAGGGGACGGCAACGCCGATCACCCGAAGGGCCGGGGTGAATGGATCGAACTGACCCACGGCAAAAACGGTATCGACGCCAGCAGCGGCTTTGCCGATCAGGCTGAGGTGCTGATCCACGCCCGTCTCGCCGCCAGTGTGGTGAAAGCCACGCGCATGGACCGCCCGGAATGGATCGTGGTCAGCCCCAAGGATGGCCAGGTCTACTGCACGTTGACCAACAACGCCAAGCGCGGCGAAGACGGGCAACCGGCGGGCGGACCGAACCCGCGGGAGAAGAACGTCTACGGCCAGATCCTGCGCTGGCGCACCGAGCGCGACGATCACGCCTCACACACCTTTGCCTGGGACCTGTTTGTGGTGGCCGGCAACCCGGCCGCACATGCCGGGACGCCAAAGGCCGGCTCGTCGAACATTACGCCGCAGAACATGTTCAACAGCCCGGACGGTTTGGGCTTCGACAAGGCCGGACGCTTGTGGATCCTGACCGACGGTGATGTGAGCAACACCGGTGACTTTGCCGGCATGGGCAATAACCAGATGCTCTGCGCTGATCCGGCGACCGGCGAGATTCGCCGCTTCATGGTCGGGCCGGTGGGCTGCGAGGTGACCGGGATCAGCTTCTCGCCGGACCAGAAAACCCTGTTCGTCGGAATCCAGCACCCGGGTGAAAACGGTGGCTCGACCTTCCCCGAGCATCTGCCCAATGGCAAGCCGCGGTCTTCGGTGATGGCGATTTCGCGGGAAGATGGCGGGATCGTCGGCGCCTGATCCCGCCTCTTCGCGGGCAAGCCCGCTCCCACAGGCTTATGCGCAGATTCCAAATCAGCGCCAATCCTGTGGGAGCGGGCTTGCCCGCGAAGGCGTCAGCCCAGACACCACACATCTCAAGCCCACCCCCTAAAGCCCTGCCGTCTGCGCTACCATGCCTGGCCGGACGCAGCAGCCTGCTGCGCGCAGGAGTCAGCATGGCCCACCCGTTTGAAACCCTTACGCCAGACCTCGTGCTCGATGCCGTCGAAAGCATCGGCTTTCTCAGCGACGCGCGCATCCTGGCGCTCAACAGCTACGAGAACCGCGTCTATCAGGTCGGCATCGAAGACGCCGAGCCACTGATCGCCAAGTTCTACCGGCCGCAACGCTGGAGCAACGAAGCGATTCTGGAAGAACACCAGTTCACCGCCGAACTCGCCGATTGCGAGGTGCCGGTCGTGGCGCCGTTGATTCACAACGGTGAAACCCTGCACGAACACAGCGGTTTCCGTTTTACCCTGTTCCCCCGCCGCGGCGGCCGCGCACCGGAGCCGGGCAACCTCGATCAATTGTATCGCCTGGGCCAACTGCTCGGACGCCTGCACGCGGTCGGCTCGACCCGGCCGTTCGAGCACCGTGAAGCGCTGGCGGTAAAAAACTTCGGCCATGACTCGCTGGCCACGTTGCTCGACGGCAACTTCATCCCCCGCAGCCTGCTGCCGGCCTACGAGTCGGTGGCCCGCGATCTGCTCAAGCGTGTGGAAGATGCTTACAGCAACACGCCGCACCAGAACATCCGCATGCACGGTGACTGCCACCCCGGCAACATGATGTGCCGCGACGAGATGTTTCATATCGTCGACCTCGACGACTGCCGCATGGGGCCGGCGGTACAGGACATCTGGATGATGCTCGCCGGTGATCGCCAGGATTGCCTGAGCCAGTTGTCGGAACTGATGGATGGCTACAACGAATTCCACGACTTCGACCCGCGTGAACTGGCGCTCATCGAACCCTTGCGCGCCCTGCGTCTGTTGCACTACAGCGCGTGGCTCGCCCGTCGCTGGGACGATCCGGCGTTCCCCCGCAGCTTTCCGTGGTTCGGCACCGAGCGTTACTGGGGTGATCAGGTGTTGGCACTGCGCGAACAACTAGCGGCGCTCAATGAAGAGCCGTTGAAGCTGTTTTAATCGAAAATCAAAAGATCGCAGCCTTCGGCAGCTCCTACAGGGCTGCGATCTTTTTTCTGACACGACACATCTATACAACCACCTTACAATCCCTTCTTTGTTAGCTGCCTAAGCAAGGATTCTGCATGCAAGCCGCCAACCCGCGTCGCGGGTACATTCTGGGCCTGAGTGCCTACATCATCTGGGGACTTTTCCCCCTCTACTTCAAAGCCATTGCCAGCGTGCCCGCCGTGGAAATCATCATTCACCGGGTATTGTGGTCGGCACTGTTCGGCGCCTTGTTGCTGATGGTATGGAAGCATCCCGGCTGGTGGCGCGAGCTGCGGGAGAACCCCCGACGCCTGGCGATCCTGGCCCTGAGCGGTGCGCTGATCGCGGCCAACTGGCTGACCTACGTCTGGTCGGTGAACAACGGCCGCATGCTGGAGGCCAGCCTCGGTTACTACATCAACCCCTTGGTGAACGTGTTGCTGGGCATGCTGATCCTTGGCGAACGACTACGGCGCATGCAGTGGATTGCCGTCGGTCTGGCGGCTGTAGGTGTGGCACAACAGGTCTGGCAAGTCGGCAGCCTGCCGTGGGTGTCGCTGGTGCTGGCACTGACCTTCGGATTCTACGGGCTGATTCGCAAGCAGGCGCCGGTCAAGGCACTACCGGGGCTGGTGGTGGAAACCTGGATGCTGGTGCCGATTGCCATTGTCTGGTTGCTGTTCAATCCGACCGCCCACAGCGCTCAGGCCGAGTTCTGGACCACGTCAGAAGCCTGGTGGCTGGTGGCAGCCGGACCGGTCACGCTGGTGCCGCTGGTCTGCTTCAACGCGGCTGCACGGCATTTGCCCTACACGACACTGGGCTTTCTCCAGTACCTGGCGCCGACATTGGTGCTGCTGCAAGCGGTGTTGCTGTTTGGCGAGCACCTGTCGTCCAGCACCCTGGTAGCGTTCATGTTCATCTGGGCCGGTCTGGCGGTTTACAGCGTGGATGCGTGGCTCAGTTTGCGTCGCCGCAGCTGATCAAAAAACATACAAACCTCTACAGGCCACGAGCTCCGTGGCCTGCACCATTCCTTCCCAAGGTTATCCACAGCGTGATCCCCGCTGATTGTGCGCAAGTGGCTGAAACTGCTGGTTTTTTGATCAGATCCCGAAGAACCCCGGTCGGCGTGGCCTGGCGGGGTGTCTCTACAGGTTATCCACAAGCCGGTGCACGTTTAACTTGGATAACCTGATCAGGGCTCACTGCGCAGCACCAATTCGACCATCAGATCGTCGGCCAGGGTTTCAAGGCGTGATTGCAGGACGTCCAGCGACAGCGTCAGCGGAACGGCAAGAATCGCTTCGGCATGGAACAACGGCTCGCTGCTCATCGGTGCCGGGCGCACTTCGGTAACCAACCGTTCCAGACTCACCCCCTGCTCGTTCAACAAGCGTGTGATGTCACGCACGATCCCCGGGCGATCATTGCCCACCAGTTCCATCGCGATCGGCTTCCAGGTGCAGGATTGTTCGATGCTGCTTTCGGCGATCAATACGCGAATGCCCTGGGTGGACAAGCCTTGCAGGGCATCGACCAATTCGTCATAGGCCTCGGCCGGCACTCCCACCCGCAGAATGCCGGCGAATTGTCCGGCCATGCGCGACATGCGGCTTTCCAGCCAGTTGCCGCCGTGCTCGGCAATGCATTGGGCAATGCGCTCGACTTGCCCGGGCTTGTCCGGTGCAAAAACGGTGAGTACGAGGTGGTCCATGGCGCAGCCCTCTGGTCATGATTTTTGTTGCAGAGAACCAAGTATAGGCAAGGGTTGGACCTGCGCCGACAGGTCAGGCGCCTTCGCGAGCAGGCTCGCTCCCACAAGGGTTGCGCGGGCCTTTGTGGGAGCGAGACTGCTCGCGAATGAAGGCACCGCCGATCTGACCGGCCCAACAAATCGTGTACAAGTTTTGATATTTAACTGGAACAATCTACTGGTTTTTTGAGAACATCCTGTTCCGCGCCGTGACCGCAATGCGTCATGGGGTCGCAGAACGACGTAATTAGTCTAATTTTCACAACCGCAATTCATCATGTAGTATGCCGCAGCGCGCACTACATAACGTTGGATCGATGTCTGCCGCCGGCACGTTCGCAACCCTGAAAGCCCTGTCAGCAAGGCCCCAAGCCGTTGATTGGTCCCAACCCAGCCGCCCGTCATGGGCATGTACTGGCAGAGGGGTTTGTGGTTTAAATGGCCAAAGGCTTCATTGTTAAATTGAAGAGCTGAAAAGCGAAATAGCTGAGCAGAGTGAGGCAAGCAATGACTGAACACGTTCAAGTCGGTGGCCTGCAGGTCGCCAAAGTCCTGTTCGACTTCGTGAACAACGAAGCCATTCCCGGTACCGGCCTCACCGCCGATAAGTTCTGGGCCGGTGCCGACAAGGTCATCCATGACCTGGCGCCGAAGAACAAAGCCCTACTCGCCAAACGCGATGATTTCCAGGCTCGTATCGATGGCTGGCACCAAACGCGTGCTGGTCAACCACACGACGCCGTGGCCTATAAAGCCTTCCTGCAAGACATCGGTTATCTGCTGCCAGAAGCGGCCGATTTCCAGGCAACGACGCAAAACGTCGATGATGAAATCGCCCGTATGGCCGGCCCGCAGCTCGTGGTGCCGGTCATGAACGCCCGCTTTGCGCTCAACGCCTCGAACGCCCGCTGGGGCTCGCTGTACGACGCGCTCTACGGCACCGACGCCATCAGCGAAGCCAACGGTGCGGAAAAAGGCAAAGGCTACAACAAGGTGCGCGGTGACAAGGTCATCGCCTTCGCCCGTGCCTTCCTCGACGAAGCAGCGCCATTGGCGGCCGGCTCCCACGTCGATTCCACCGGCTACAAGATCGTCGACGGCAAACTGGTGGTCGCCCTTAAAGGCGGCAGCAACACCGGCCTGCGCAACGACGCTCAGCTGATCGGCTTCCAGGGCGATGCCGCTGCACCGACCGCGATCCTGCTGAAAAACAACGGCCTGCATTTCGAAATCCAGGTCGACGCCAGCACCCCGGTCGGCCAGACGGACGCGGCCGGCGTCAAAGACATCCTGATGGAAGCCGCACTGACCACCATCATGGACTGCGAAGACTCGGTTGCCGCCGTCGACGCCGATGACAAAGTGGTGATCTACCGCAACTGGCTCGGCCTGATGAAGGGCGATCTGTCGGAAGCCGTCGCCAAGGGCGGCCAGACCTTTACCCGCACCATGAACGCCGACCGTACCTACACCGCGGTCGATGGCAGTGAACTGAGCCTGCACGGTCGTTCGTTGCTGTTCGTGCGCAACGTCGGTCACCTGATGACCATCGACGCGATCCTCGACAAAGAGGGCAACGAAGTGCCGGAAGGCATTCTCGATGGCCTGGTGACCTGCCTGTCGGCGATCCACAACCTCAACGGCACCAGCTCACGCAAGAACAGCCGCACCGGCTCGGTCTATATCGTGAAGCCAAAGATGCACGGCCCTGAAGAAGCCGCGTTCACCAACGAGCTGTTCGGTCGTATCGAAGACGTGCTGGGCCTGCCACGCAACACCTTGAAAGTCGGGATCATGGACGAGGAGCGTCGTACCACGATCAACCTCAAGGCCTGCATCAAGGCGGCGAGCGAGCGTGTGGTGTTCATCAACACCGGTTTCCTCGACCGCACCGGCGATGAAATCCACACCTCCATGGAAGCCGGCCCGATGGTGCGCAAGGCGGACATGAAGGCGGAAAAATGGATCGGCGCCTACGAGAACTCCAACGTCGATATCGGTCTGAGCACCGGACTGCAAGGTCGCGCGCAGATCGGTAAAGGCATGTGGGCCATGCCGGACCTGATGGCAGCGATGCTCGAACAGAAAATCGCTCACCCGCTGGCCGGTGCCAACACCGCTTGGGTACCTTCGCCGACTGCCGCTGCACTGCACGCACTGCACTACCACAAGGTCGACGTGTTCGCCCGTCAGGCCGAACTGGCCAAACGTGCCCACGCTTCGGTAGACGACATCCTGACCATCCCGCTGGCGGTGAACCCGCAGTGGACCGCCGAACAGATCAAGAACGAACTGGACAACAATAGCCAGGGCATTCTCGGTTACGTCGTGCGCTGGATCGACCAGGGCGTCGGTTGTTCGAAAGTGCCGGACATCAATGACGTCGGCCTGATGGAAGACCGTGCCACGCTGCGTATTTCCAGCCAGCACATCGCCAACTGGCTGCGCCATGGCGTCGTCACCGAAGAGCAGGTCATGGAAAGCCTCAAGCGCATGGCGCCGGTGGTTGACCGGCAGAACGCCGGGGACGCGCTGTACCGTCCGCTGGCCCCGAACTTCGACAGCAACATCGCCTTCCAGGCGGCGGTCGAACTGGTGGTCGAAGGTACCAAACAGCCAAACGGCTACACCGAGCCGGTCCTGCACCGTCGTCGTCGCGAGTTCAAAGCAAAGAACGGGTTGTAATCCAGTTCACTCCACAGCAATCCCCCGGTTGAAAAACCGGGGGATTTTTGTTTCTGCCTCCTGCAGATGCAGGGCTATCTCCGGTAGCGCAACGCATTGGCAGCGATGTGCTGGCCTATTCTCGATGCATTCATGAACAAGGCAATTCCAAGGACCGTGATGATGAGAGCAAACAGTTTTTCACCACCAATGGGTTCATCGAGTACATACCACGAGGTCAAAATACCCGATATCGGAACAATCACTGACAACGGTGCAACCAGGCTCGCCGGATATTTCTCAATCATTCGGTTCCACACCCAATATCCGAATACTGTCGCCACATAGGCCTGGAACAGGACAGATACCAGCACCGGAGCAGTTATGTCCGTTAACAACGTTTGGAAGGGGGCAGCCCCCTTGACCCAGTAAGTCATCAGATATAACGGCGGTGTTGCATACAGACTCGACCAAACGACAAAGGAAAATACATCAACCACCTTGCTTTTCTTGACTAGCACATTGCACAAACTCCAGAAGAATGCACCGAGGAGTATCAGGAAAAGGCCAAAGCTTTCGGCATAACCGTCCGTTACATGAATAATAAACATCAGCCCCAGCAACGCCATGAGAATACCAGCCACATGTATTCCCGTCATTTTCTCCCCAAACAGCAATACCCCCCAGATGACCGTAAAAAATGCACTGAATTGCAAGAGCAAAGATGTCACGCCGGCACTGACACCAAGAAACATGCCATAGTTCATCAGCCAGCACATTCCGACACCAAACAACAAACCGTAAACTATAGTTACAAAAGTGCTGATACCCTTCGGCTTCGGGATGAAGAACACCAATGGCAATGCACAGAAAGTAAAACGCAACGCTGTCAATATGAACGGATCGATACCGTCAAGACTGATATCAATTACCGTATAATTACTACCCCACATGACTGTCACACCGATAATAAGTACAAGATCGCGAAACTCCATTTTCTTTATCATATCGTCCTCATTGCGATACACATCCACACAATCCAGGAGGAGCAATGCCCTGACCCTTGACAGCATTTTATCCGCAGGAACTAGCCGAAGTCTGAATACACCACAACCATCGGCATAAACATACCGCTAAAACCGGAGAGCAAAACTGACAACCTGAAGAGTGCTATAACAGATTTTATTAAACCAGGCACGACATCAAACAAATGTCTGCATTGATTTCAGGAAGTGAACGATAGCTGAATTATGGATAGAAAAAATAAGCTATTTGTGAGTAGCTTTTTCGCAAACCGATTAGATAAACTTAATTACAAGTTAAACCCACAAAAATAAATCGAACCTGTAATTAACAATTACAGGAGGTCAGTTATTTAATGCCCAATTCGCGTTTTACCAGTGCCAGCAAATGACTGGCATCGATCGGCTTGAGCAGAAAGTCCACCACATTCAAATGCATCGCCGCAATGGCATCCTTCACGTCGGCGTCACCCGACACTATGATGATCGGCAATGCCGCCCGCACCGACTCGCGTACCTGACGGATCAGATCCAACCCATCTACATGGCCCATCCGCAGGTCGGTGATCAGTAATCCGATCGAGAGCTTTTTGATTTCTGCCTCAGCCACCAGGATATTGAGTGCCGCTTCGCCACTGGCTGCTGTCCTGCTGCGAATCCCCTCCAACGCAAGAATCTCTGACAGCAGTTCCCGGGCGTCTTTATCGTCGTCGACGATCAACACCCGTTGCAGGGGCAGATCAGGCTCCAGCATGACGGCACTCAGCGCTTCGCGCTCGGCGTCGCTCAAAATATCGTGGTCGGACATGGCTTTCTCTATATGTTCAATACAATTCCCTAGCACAGTGGTGAGACATCGCTAAGCAGACCATCAATGTGCACCTGGTCGGAAAATTTTCCAATAGGGCAGAAGAGAGGTTTTTTCGCACGATTGCGTAGGATTCTTCCGACATTTCAGGGCACTAACGGACTACCTAGACTTACGTCCAATGGGCACCCCGGCTACAGGGGTCGACCATGTCCAAGTCATCCGACTACAACAATTCAAAAAAGACTGCGGTAATGGTTATGAGTAAAGCGGACGCCTTCACACAGGCAGGGAAAACCGCGGTGTTGCAGAACATCCAGGGCACGTTGCAATTCCTTCAGCGCTTCCCGCCGTTCAACCAGATGGAACACGCGCACCTGGCGTATCTGGTTGAGCAATGTCAGCTGCGTTTCTACGCCCCCGGCGAGAGCATCATCAAACCCGCCGACGGCCCGGTCGAGCACTTCTATATCGTCAAGCAAGGTCGGGTCGTGGGCGAGCGTCCGGATACGGCAAAAGGTGGCACCGAAACGGTCTTCGAGATCACCACCGGCGAATGTTTTCCCCTCGCGGCGTTGCTGGGTGAACGGGCCACCCGTACCGAGCACCTGGCCGGCGAAGACACCTTTTGCCTACAACTGAACAAGCCGGCGTTCATCCGCCTGTTTTCGCTATCGGACACCTTCCGCAACTTCGCCCTGCGCTGCGTCAGCAGCCTGCTGGATCAGGTCAACCAGCAAGTGCAGCAAAAAGCCGTGGAAACCCTCGGCACCCAATATTCGCTCAATACCCGACTGGGTGAATTGGCCATGCGCCACCCGGTGTCATGCGCCCCGCAGACGCCCTTGCGCGAAGCCGTGACGTTGATGCACGAACAACAGGTCGGCAGCATCGTGGTGGTCGATGAACTCAAGGCGCCACTGGGGATTTTCACCCTGCGCGACCTGCGTCAGACCGTGGCCAACGGCAGCAGTGATTTCAACGAAGCCATCGAAGGGCACATGACCCGGGCGCCGTTTTTCCTGTCGCCGGATCACAGTGCATTCGACGCGGCGATTGCCATGACCGAGCGCCACATCGCCCATGTCTGCCTGGTCAAGGACCAACGCTTGTGCGGCGTGGTTTCCGAGCGCGATCTGTTTTCCCTGCAACGGGTCGACCTGGTGCACCTGGCGCGCACCATCCGCAACGCGCAGAAGGTGGAAAACCTGGTGGCGCTGCGGGGCGAAATCGGCCAACTGGTCGAGCGCATGCTGGCCCATGGCGCGTCTTCGACGCAGATCACCCACATCATCACCCTGCTCAACGATCACACCGTGTGCCGGGTGATCGAACTGACCCTCGCCGAAAAAGGTGATCCCGGCGTGCCATTCAGTTGGCTGTGCTTCGGCAGTGAAGGCCGTCGCGAGCAGACCCTGCACACCGATCAGGACAACGGCATTCTGTTTGAAGCCAGGGATGCAGCCCATGCCGCCGAGATTCGCGGCAAGTTGTTGCCCATCGCCCAGCAGATCAACCAGAGCCTGGCGCTGTGCGGCTTCACCTTGTGCAAGGGCAATATCATGGCCGGCAACCCCGAGCTGTGCCTGTCCCGGGCCGAATGGGCGCGGCGCTTTGCGGCGTTCATCCGCGAGGCCACCCCGGAGAACCTGCTGGGTTCGAGCATCTATTTCGATTTGCGCGTGGTCTGGGGCAGCGAGCAAGGCTGCGAGCAGTTGCGTCGGAGCATTCTCGATCAGGTCGGCGACAACCGTTTGTTCCAGCGCATGATGGCCGAGAATGCGCTGCGCAATCGCCCCCCCGTAGGGCGTTTGCGCGAGTTCGTGCTGACGCGCAAAAATGGCGAGAAGGCCACCCTGGATTTGAAAGTTCAGGGGCTGACCCCATTTGTCGACGGCGCCCGGCTGTTGGCCCTGGCCCATGGCATCGAGGCTAATAACACGCTGGAGCGTTTTCGCCAATTGGTCGCCAAAGAGGTCATCGAACCCCTGGACGGCGCCGCGTACGAAGAGGCCTATCACTTCATTCAGCAAACCCGCATGCAGCAACATCAATTACAGACCAGGGAAAATTTTCCCTACTCGAATCGGGTCGATCCCGACAGCCTCAATCATCTGGACCGGCGCATCCTGCGTGAGTCCCTGCGTCAGGCCCAACGCCTGCAGAGCAGCCTGACCTTGCGGTATCAGTTATGAGCCTGTTTTCCTGGCTGCGCCCGCCGAGCCCCACCCTGCCCGCCGACCTGCAACATCGCCTGGATCGCTTGCCGGCCGCTACCGCCCTGGGCGAATGCAGCCTGCGTGAGCAGCGCTGGGTGGTGCTCGATCTGGAAACCACCGGGCTGAACCTGAACAAGGACCATGTGTTGTCGATTGGCGCGGTGGCGATCGAGGACGGGGCCATCGACTTTCGCCAACTGTTCGAACGCACTTTGCAATATCCGCAAGTCAAACTTGGCCCCAGCGTGCTGATCCACGGCATTGGCCCCAGCGCCATTGCGGCGGGCAGCGATCCCGCAGAAGCGCTGGTGGATCTGATGGAATACCTCGGTGACAGCCCGGTACTGGCCTTCCACGCGCCGTTTGACCAGCACATGCTCGGCCGTGCGCTGAAAGATCACCTGGGCTTCAAGTTGCAGCATCCGTTTCTGGACGTGGCGGACATTGCACCACTGCTATGCCCCCAGGCGCACTTTCGCGAGGCCGGGCTGGACGACTGGATCGACTGGTTCAAGCTCGAAGTCTTCGAACGTCACCACGCCAGCGCCGACGCCCTGGCCACGGCCGAACTGGCGCTGATACTGTTCAACCGCGCGCGGCAGCAGCAGATTCATAGCCCGCTGAATTTGCAACAGCGCTTGAGTCAGTGGAAGCGGCGGCAACAAGCGCCGTCCTTTTAGAGCTGTATGTAATCCTGTGGCGAGGGGGCTTGCCCCCGTTGGGGCGCGAAGCGGCCCCCGCATTTTCCAGTTAAAACGCATTTGCTGATTTTACGACTGCTTCGCAGCCGAACGGGGGCAAGCCCCCTCGCCACAGGTTTCCGTTCGCCTGCATGGCAAACCACCCGACCAACGCCGATTGCGGACCTCCCGCGCCTCTGCCACAATCGCGAACAATTCTCGTTAGTTAATACTTCCCAAGCGGTGATGCTGCGTGTCGTCAGTCCCAAGCCCTCAAAGTGAGCTCGTCGGTGCGTTATATCGCGACCATCGCGGTTGGCTATTGGCCTGGCTTCGACGCAATGTCGCCTGCCCACAGCGGGCCGAAGACCTGAGCCAGGACACTTTTGTGCGCTTGCTGGGCCGTGAGGAACTGAAGGAACCACGCGAACCGCGGGCATTCCTGGTGGCCATCGCCAAAGGCCTGCTATTCGATTACTTCCGTCGCGCCGCGCTGGAGCAGGCTTACCTCACTGAACTGATGCTGATTCCCGAAGCCGAACAACCGTCGGCGCAAGAGCAGCAGATGATCCTCGAAGACCTGAAAAACATCGACCGTTTACTCGGCAAACTTTCCACCAAGGCCCGGGCGGCGTTTCTCTACAACCGTCTCGACGGTCTTGGCCACGCAGAAATCGCCGAGCGCCTGGGGGTATCGGTGCCGCGGGTACGCCAGTACCTGGCCCAGGGCATTCGCCAGTGCTACATCGCGCTGTACGGTGAGCCGACATGAACCCGCTCGGTTCCAAACCGGTATCGGCCAACGTGCTGGACGCAGCGATTGCCTGGCAGTTGTCCATGGACGGCGCCAACCCGGTAGAGCGCGAAGAATTCGCCAAGTGGCACGCTGCCCACGAAGAGCACGCCCGCGCCTGGCGCCAATTGGGCATGCTCGACCAACGCTTCAGCGCAGCCAGTGGCCCGGCTCGCACTGCCCTGCTGCAATCGCGTGAAGGCATCCGCCGACGGGTGCGCAAACTCGGCAATGGCGTGGCGAGCGTGGTGGCCGTGATCGGCCTGGCGTTATTTGCCGGGCCACGTTACCTGCCGATCGATTACTGGCTGGCCGACCAGCGCACCGCTGTTGGCGAGCAGCGCACCCTGCGCCTGACGGATGGCACACTGGTCAATCTCAACACCCACAGCGCCCTGGATGTGCGCTTCGATGAGCAGCAGCGGCGCATCGTGCTTCAGGAAGGCGAGATCCTGGTTGAAACCGGTCATGGCGATCCCCGGCCGTTCATCGTCGAAACCCGTGAAGGCAGCATGCGCGCGCTGGGTACGCGGTTTCTGGTCAAGCGCGAAGAAGAAGGCACACGTCTGAGTGTGTTGCAGTCGGCGGTGGCGGTTCACCCAGAGTCCAGCCCGGATGAACAGATTCTGCGCGAAGGCCAGCAGGTGTTGATCCGCAATAACGGCCTGGGCCCGGTTCTGGCCGTCAACTTCGGCGCGGATGCCTGGACCCGCGGCATGCTGGTGGTGGACAACACGCGGCTGGAAGATCTGGTGCATGAAATCGGTCGCTATCGAACCGGTTACACAGGCGTTGCGCCGGAAGTGGCCGATCTGCGCATCACTGGCAGCTTCCCGCTGCGTGACACCGACCTGGCGCTCAATGCCCTGCTGCCGACACTGCCCGTGCAGATCGAACAGCACACGCAATGGTGGGTGAAGGTAATAGCCAAGGCCGAAACAAAGCCCTGAACCTGCACACAGCCCCTTTGTGGCGAGGGAGCTTGCTCCCGCTCGGCTGCGAAGCAGTCGCCAAACCGCAAATGCGGTTTACCTGATAAATCGCGGGGGCCGCTTCGCGACCCAACGGGGGCAAGCCCTCTCGCCACAAAGGCGCACACCTGAAACCCTTCAGTGCTTATTGAATAACTGAATCGAAATTATTTCCATCCAGCCCTATCACTTTCAGATTCTCGTTCGGCACACAGGCAATTGAGAAATGTTTCCATTCAGGAGCCGCCGTATGCCCCGTTCGCTGAACACCCTGTTGCGCCCCAGTTTGCTGGCGGTCGCCGTTGCCCTTTGCACCCCTTTGGCGAGCAGCCAACTGGTCGCCGCTGAACAGGCGTCAAGCGTTCGCGCCTACAACCTGCCAGCCGCACCACTGGCCAGCACCCTGAATCAGATCGCCAGCCAGGCCGGCCTGGCCTTGTCGTTGAACCCATCCCTGGCGGCAGGCAAAACCTCGGCACCCGTCAACGGCCAGTTCGACGCCGCCGGCGCCCTGCGCGAAGCCCTGCGTGGCACCGGGCTGCAACTGGAACAAAGCAGTGCCGGCACCTACAGCCTGGTGGCCGTGCCCGAGGGCGTGATGGCTCTGCCGGCAACCAGCGTGATTGGTGTGGAAGAAACTGAAAGCGCCTGGGGCCCGGTACAAGGCTACGTGGCCAAGCGCACCGCCGCCGGCACCAAGACCGATACCGCGCTGGTCGAGGTACCGCGCTCGATTTCGGTCGTCACTCGCGAGCAGATGGACGACCGCAACGCGCATACCCTTGACGCCGCCGTGCGCTACCTGCCGGGCATCACCGCCAGCAGCTACGGCAGCGACACCCGCGCTGACTGGCTGCGGGTGCGTGGTTTCGAGCCGACTCAATTCCTCGACGGCCTGCCCCTGCCAAAAGGCGTCTACGCCAACCCGAAACAGGAAACCTGGAACCTCGACCGCCTGGCCTTGCTGCGCGGCCCGGCCTCGTCCGTGTACGGCCAGACCCCGCCAGGCGGCCTGCTGGACATGGTCAGCCGTCGCCCGAGCGCCGAAGCCAGCAGCGAAATCCAGCTGCAGTACGGCAGCGACAACCATCGCCAGATCAACTTCGCCAGCACCGGCAAGATCGACGACGAAGGCCGGTTTCTCTATGGCGTGAGCGGCGTGGTGCGTGACGGCGGCACCCAGATCGACCATATCGATGACAAGCGCTACAACATTGCGCCAAGCCTGACCTGGAACATCGACGAAGACACCCGTTTCACCCTGCTGACGCAGTTCACCCGTGACGATACCGGCGTTACCAGCCAGTTCTATCCGATTCAGGGCACCAAGATCGACATGCCGTTCGGCAAGATCTCGCACCACAAGAACCTGGGTGATCCGGACTACGATTTCTACGACCGCACCTATTACGCACTGGGTTATGCCTTCGAACATCGCTTGAACGATGTCTGGCAGTTCCGCCAGAACCTGCGCTACACCAAGTCAGACCTGTCGTTCCAGACGGTGACCGTCAACAGCTACTTTCCCTCTATCGGATTTGTCGTGGACGATGAAGGCAACACCGGGCGCGGCACGACCAATGTCGACGAAGACATCAGCCAGTTCGCCGTGGACAACAACCTCCAGGCCGACTTCGCCACCGGCGACATTAATCACACGCTGTTGATCGGCCTGGACCACCAGCGCAGCAACACCAACTACACCTCGATATTTGGCGGCGCACCGGCCATCAACGTCAACGATCCGGTCTATGGCTTGCCGATCACCCGTCCACCACGCTCCTCGGCGTTTTATGACTATGACCAGAAGACCTACCAGACCGGTCTGTACGTCCAGGATCAAATGGCCCTCGACCAATGGCGCCTGACCCTCGGCGGTCGTGAAGACTGGGTGCATACCGGCACCAAATTCTTCAACAAGGGCGATGCCACCAACACCCAGCGCGACAAGAACTTCAGCGGCAACGCGGCGATCAGCTATGTGTTCGACTCGGGCTTCGTGCCCTACTTGTCCTACGCCGAATCGTTCCAGCCGGCCAGCAATGCCGTCGCCTCGCCGACCGATTCGTTCAAGCCAACCGAAGGCAAGCAGTGGGAACTGGGTATCAAGTACCAGCCACCGGGCAGCAACACATTGCTGACAGCCGCTGTGTATGACCTGACCCAGAAAAACGTTTCCGTCACCAACAATGTGGGCAACGTGACGGTCACCAGCCAGACCGGCGAAGTGAGAGTCAAAGGCCTGGAGCTGGAAGCCGTTTCCGACGTGACCGAAAACCTCAAGGTCACCGCCGCCTACACCCTGGCCAGGTCCGAAGTGCAAGACGGCGCGTTCAAGGGCAATCGCCTGCAACTGATGCCTAACCAGCAAGCATCGGTGTGGGGCGACTACACCTGGCACAACGGCGTGCTCGACGGCTTCGGCATCGGCGCCGGCGCGCGCTACACCGGCAACACTTATGGCGACGAGGCCAACACCTGGCTGGGCAAGGCCGGTGCCTACACGGTGTTCGACGCCGCGGTACACTACGACCTCGGCCGCCTCGACAACAGCCTCAAGGGCGCTTCGCTGGCCGTTAACGCAACCAACCTGTTCGACAAGGACTACATCTCGACTTGCGACAGCTTCTACTGTTACTACGGCGACCAGCGCAGTGTCGTCGCCAGTGCAACGTACAAGTGGTAACAGTTTGAGCCGACACGCCCTATGACCAAGCCGTCCCCAAAGGACGGCTTTGGTTTTTCTGAAGGCCATGAAATGAAAAGTAAAACAATTCGCCGCTGGTCCGCTGTTCATACCTGGACCAGCCTGATTTGCACGGTATTCCTGTTGCTGCTGGCACTGACCGGTCTGCCACTGATCTTCCATCACGAGATCGACCATCTCCTCGGTGATGCCGCCGAGCTGAAGCAGATGCCGGCAGACACCCCGCGCCTTGATCTGCAGCAGCTGGTAGCTGCGGCTGAAAAGCATCGCCCTGGCGAAGTCATGCAGTATTTCGGCTTCGAGGACGACGAGCCCAATGCGGCGATTGCGATCATGGCCCCCACCGCCGGCACCGAGCCCAATTCGTCCCACACCTTCATGCTCGACGCCCGTACCGGCGAGGCCCTGGAGATGCCGTCGGCAAACGGTGGTTTCATGATGGTCATGCTGCGCCTGCACGTGGACATGTTTGCCGGCTTACCGGGCAAGCTGCTGTTGGCGTTCATGGGCATTCTGTTCGTGGTGGCGATCGTCTCCGGCACCGTCTTGTACCTGCCCTTCATGCGCCGCCTGAAGTTCGCCACCGTGCGCCAGGACAAATCCACCCGCCTGCGCTGGCTCGACCTGCATAACCTGATTGGCGTCGTGACCTTGACCTGGGCCCTGGTGGTCGGCGTGACCGGCGTGATCAGTGCCTGCGCCGACCTGATCATTGCCGCCTGGCGCAACGACAGCCTGAGCGCGATGGTCGCGCCGTACCGCGATGCGCCACCGTTGACGCAACTGGCGCCGGCCACCCGTCTGCTCGACATCGCCAAGGACGTCGCACCGGGCATGCAGCCGGACTTCATCGCCTTCCCCGGCACGCGGTTTTCCAGCGAGCACCATTACGCGGTGTTCATGAAAGGCAGCACGCACCTGACCTCGCACCTGCTGACGCCGGTGCTGATCGACGCCAGCACCCTGCAAGTCACCGCCGTGGCCGAGCGGCCCTGGTACATGGATGCCATGGGCATGTCGCAACCGCTGCACTTCGGCGACTACGGCGGCATGCCGATGCAAATCCTCTGGGCGACCCTGGATGTGCTGACCATCATTGTGCTCGGCAGCGGAGTCTATCTGTGGGTGGTGCGGCGCAAGGCTGCCAGGCCTGTGCTGGAAAAAGCGGAGAACGTGGCATGAAGCCCCGGCAGTCGAATTTCTGGAAGGTCTTTGCCATTCCGACCGTCATCGCGGTGCTCAGCGCGGCAGGGCTGTTCGCCGCATTGCTCGGGGATGGTGTGTGGGATTCACTGAGCTGGTTGGGGCTGGGCATCCCGGCTGTGCTGGCCCTGCGCGGCCTCCTGCAACGCCGCTGACCCCCTGTAGGAGCGAGCAAGCTCGCTCCTACAGGGGTATTTGCCATCTTGAGCAATCGCCCCAACACGCTATGCTGCCCGACTCTGCCACCGATCGAGACGCTGCCATGTCCGCCCCGAGCATGACCCTGTACCACAACCCGCTCTCTCCCTTTGTTCGCAAAGTCATGGTGCTGCTGCACGAAACCGGTCAACAGGACCGCGTGGCGCTGCAGACCAGCGTCCTCACCCCGGTTACCCCGGACCCGGCCCTGATCGACGACAACCCCCTGAGCAAAATCCCGGCCCTGCGCCTGGCCGACGGCAATGTCATCCATGACAGCCGGGTCATTCTCGACTACCTCGATCAGCAACACGTCGGGAACCCGCTGATCCCACGCGAAGGCTCGGCCCGCTGGCGGCGCCTGACCCTCGCCTCACTTGCCGACGGGATCATGGACGCGGCCGTGCTGGTGCGCTACGAAGTCGCCCTGCGTGCCCCGGAAAAACACTGGGACGAATGGCTCGACGGCCAGCGCGACAAGATCCGCCGCGCCCTGGCCCTGCTAGAAAAAGACGCGATTGCCGAGCTGACCTGCCACTTCGACGTGGCCGCGATCAGCGTGGCCTGTGCACTGGGTTACCTGGACCTGCGCCACCCGGATCTGGATTGGCGCACGGCGAATCCGCAACTGGCGGCGTGGTACTTCGAGGTGAGCCAGCGGCCTTCGATGATTGCGACGATGCCCAGGCTTTAAGCCTTCGAAAAATCAGCAGTCCGGCTTGTCGGCCGTAAATCGCCGAGCCGGATTCACCGCCGCACCAAACTCACGCAACGCCTTGGCGCCGATCAGCAGCGGATAGTTGAAGCTGCTGCGGTCTGTCAGGTTGACTTCGACCGTGCGCTTGACGTTACCCAGGCACAGCTCCAGATCGACCACCGGACGCTTGGTCGGCGCGACGACCTCGCTGTCCTCCTCGTCCTCTTCGGAGCGGGTCTTGATCTTGCTGATGCGCGCGATCTTGTGTTCATAGACCTGGTTGCCCGCATCCTTGGTGCCCAGGCGGAAACGCACCCAGTCTTCGCCGTCACGCTTGAAGGTTTCGATGTCCTTGGCCGACAGCGACGCGGTCAGGGCGCCGGTGTCCATTTTCGCCTTGAGGACCTGCCCGCCGATTTCCGGCAGGGCGATGTATTCGTAACGGCCGTAAAGGGTCGGCTCGGCGGCCATGACCGGCAGGGCCAGAAGGGAAAGCAGTGCGAGGAGCGGTTTCACGTAGGGCTTCCTTGAAGGATGGGCAGCGAAATTTTAGACCGTGGCCGTTGAATTCGTTCGCAGATATTTGAAGATCAAAGCCCTGTAGGAGCTGCCGAAGGCTGCGATCTTTTGATCTTCAAGACAAAGTCAAAAGATCGCAGCCTTCGGCAGCTCCTACAGGGACGAGGGTATCCAGCCTACCGCCGCCCAGGTGAAGCATTCGTCATAGCGATTTGGCCTGTCGCCCGAAGCTGCTTATCATGGCGCGCCCAACCGCTTCCACGAGTGACTTATGCGCCGCCTGCTCACCGGCTGTTTCGTGACCCTGCTGCTTCTGCTCAATACCCTGGTCCTGATCGGGCCATTGCTGGTGTTTGCCCTGCTCAAGCTGATCCTGCCCGGCCGCTTGCGCGATTTCGCTTCCTGGGCCGTGATGTGGATCGCCGAAACCTGGTCGGAAATCGACAAGCTGATTTTCCGCGTCTGCATCCCCACCCAATGGGACATTCGTGGCGGTGAAGATCTGCGCCGCGATACCTCGTATCTGGTGATCAGCAATCATCAATCCTGGGTCGACATCCCGGCGCTGATCCAGACGCTGAACCGGCGCACGCCGTTCTTCAAATTCTTCCTCAAGAAAGAGCTGATCTGGGTGCCCTTCCTGGGCCTGGCGTGGTGGGCGCTGGACTACCCGTTCATGAAGCGCTACAGCAAGGCGTTCCTGGCCAAACACCCGGAGCTGGCGGGCAAGGATCTGGAGATCACCAAAAAGGCCTGCGAGCTGTTCAAGCGCCAGCCGGTGACGGTGGTCAACTATCTGGAAGGTACGCGCTTCACCGCAGCGAAAAGCGCTCAACAGCAGTCGCCATTCACTCACCTGCTCAAGCCCAAGGCTGGCGGTGTGGCATTCGTGCTGGCGGCAATGGGTGAACAGCTGGACGCCGTTCTCGATGTGACGGTGGTTTATCCGCAGCAGAAGATTCCGGGGTTCTGGGACCTGATCAGCGGCAATCTGCCAAGGGTCATCATCGACATCAAGACCCGCGAGCTCGACCCGGCGCTGTGGCAGGGCGATTACGAAAACGATCCGGTGTTTCGCGAGAAGATCCAGAACTGGGTCAACCAGCTCTGGATCGAGAAGGACCGGCGCATCGACGCCTTGCGCACCGATCGCTACTGAATCAGCTACCGGTGCCGGTGCCGGCGCCCCAGATGTTGCCCAGGCTGCTCAGCAACGTACCGCCGATTCCTTGCTGACCGAGGTACTGCAAGAGCACCGGGGTAAACAGGCCGATCATGCCGCTGTCCATGCCCAGGGCACTGAAGGCGTTGTTCAGGTCGTTGGTGTCCTTGACGTTGCCCAGGGCGTTATCCAGCCCTGCCGCTTTGCCGCTGGAGCCAAGCAGCCCCGCCAACGCGCCCAACTCACCGCCGCCCGAGAGCATGTCGATGCCCGGCACGCTTTTGGCCAATTGCGCGTAGTCGGTCGAACTCAACTGGTTCTTCGCCAGGCCCAGCATCGCCCCGGCGCCGCCGATGGCTTGCTCCGGGGTGATGTCCAATTCACTGAGGGTGCTCAGCAAATCGGCAGTCTGCGGCGTCGGTGCGGCGGTCGCGGTCGCGTCATCGCCCTTCATGCCGGCAATGACATTGGCTGCATCGCTCAGGTTGAACTGTGCAAAGGCCGGACTGGCAGCCAGGGTCAGGAGTGATGCCAGTGCAAAACCGCGTGAAATCTTCATTCAGACATCCTCGATGAACACCGCCCGACAATGGGCGGCGAAAAACTGCCCATTGGACTGACGCCCTCAAGGATTGTTCCCGGCCCTGTAGGAGCTGCCGGAGGCTGCGATCTTTAAAGATCAAGATCAAAAGATCGCAGCCTCCGGCAGCTCCTACAGGGTCGGTGTCGTGGCAAATAGCGATCCACTGCATCCAATCCCACCGTGCCTGCGTATATCAAGTACGGACAGACACTCCTGGCCGATTCTCATCACAAGGATCATCACCATGAAACGCACTTCGATCAAAACGCCATTGATTGCCAGCCTGCTGACCCTGGCCCTTGGTGGCGGACTCGTCCTGAACACCGTGCAAGCGGCGGACATGGGCCACGGCACCGTCACGGTCGGCGGCCAGAGCATGCTGCCGAGCAAGGACATCGTCGATAACGCAGTGAACTCCGCCGATCACACCACCCTGGTCGCCGCAGTAAAAGCCGCCGGCCTGGTTGACACCCTCAAGGGCAAAGGCCCGTTCACCGTGTTCGCCCCGGTCAATTCGGCCTTCACCGCCCTGCCCGCGGGCACCGTCGACACCCTGCTCAAACCGGCCAACAAGGCCACACTGGCCCACATCCTCACCTACCACGTGGTCGCCGGGAAACTCGACATGATGACCCTGTCCGAGAAAATCAGGGCTGGTGGCGGCAAGGCCGAGCTGACCACGGTGGCCGGCGGAAAGCTGTGGGCCATGATGAACGGTCCGCACAACATCACCATCAAGGATGAACAGGGCGACGTCGCTGACATCACCACCTACGACGTGTACCAGTCCAATGGGGTCATTCAGGTCATCGACAAGGTGCTGATGCCGAAAAGCTGAGCCGTGCCGCCGCCCCAGCACATCGGGGCGGCGGTCCGCCCGAGGTGTTCGCCGTGAATGGAACAACTGCACGCCGTGAACTAACCTCTGCCTGCAACCGGCTACCTGCCCCGCTTTCCGGGAGAACCGCCATTCCCATCGCCGATGCCGATCAGCTCAGGCAATTGCTGGCCCAGTGTTCACTGGGCGACCGCCGCGCCTTCGAGACGCTGTACCGCAGTGTCGGCCCGCGCCTGCACGGGGTAGCGTTGCGCTTCATGGGCCGTCCGGACCTGGCCGAAGAGGTGTTGCAAGAGAGCTTCGTGCGCATCTGGAACAATGCATCGCGCTACGAAGCGCATCTGTCGGCGCCGCTGACCTGGATGATCAACATCACCCGTCACCAGGCCATCGACCAGTTGCGCAAACACCGCGATCGGCCATTGAGCGACCTCGAAAAACAGAGTCTCGTGGATGAAAGCCCATCGGCCCACGAGCAACTGGAGAGTGCTCGTGAAGCCAGCGCCTTGAACCGTTGCCTGGACAGCCTCGAAGGCATGCAGCGCCAGTCGATAACCGTCGCCTATTTCCAGGGACTGTCGTGCTCCGAACTGGCCGAACACCTGGCCGCGCCGCTGGGCTCGGTGAAGTCCTGGATCCGCCGCGGCATGGAACGCCTGCGCAGGTGCCTTGAATCATGAACTATCGAACCCCGACCCTGCGCCGCGCCCTCGCCGCCGACTATGCCATTGGCCTGATGCCTGCCACCGCGCGCCGGCGTTTCGAACAGCTGTTGCTGGAAGATGCGGCATTGCGCGCAGAACTGGCACAGTGGCAGGAAAGCCTGGTCAGCCTGACCGATGCCCTGCCGGAGCAGCCGGTGCCGGATCGCGTCTGGCAAGGCATTACCGCGCGAATCGAACCACAAGTGCTGCACGTGCCAGAGAAGCGTCCGTTCTGGAATTGGCTACGAGTGACGGCGGCGGTTGGCTCGCTACTGATCGCAGTGACGCTCGGTGTGCTCTACCTCCCCGACGACGCCCGCTACAGCGCCACGCTGGTGAGCGCCGACGCGCAACCGGCGTTGCGCGTGCTGGCCCACGAGGATTACCTGCAGGTCGAGCCACTGGCATTGGCCGCAATCGGGCCGGATCGCAGCCTGGAATTGTGGGCGATACCGGCGGACGGCAAACCGATTTCCCTCGGAGTGATTCCGCCGAACGGCAAAGGCAAAGTCGAATTGAGCGAGGCGCAGACAGCGCTGATCGGCAAGCCGATTGCGCTGGCGGTCAGCCTTGAACCGAAGGGTGGCTCACCGACCGGGAAACCGACTGGCCCCGTCCTTTATCAAGGTGCTTTGGTTTTGCTTTGACGCGAACAAAGCGCACTTCATGAGCGCGCCTTGTGCCTTTCCTTTCCCTGACTATCACCCTGGCCGTTATCTCGAAACGCCACGCAAACCTATCAATACCGACAGTACACACCGCATCCATCCTCCTCCAACATGACTACTCCAAACCATGTAAAGGAGTACATCATGATACGTAAAACACTCGCGGCAAGCGCCGTATTACTGTCGGTATTCACAACTAACGCCCTGGCAGCAATCGCTGTGTGTCCGTCAGCTGAAAGCATCACACAAAAGGAAGATGGGCCAGGCTATAGCTATTCCGCTCCCGGCCCGAATGGCCGCCTCTGGGTAGGCGAAAACCCCATGGCCGAGGAAGGAGATCTTGAAACCTTCGTGTTCAAACGTGCGCTCTACCGGACTGTCAGCTCCGAAGGAAACTGGGATGTGGTGTCCTGTGATTACGAGGGTGACGGCGATGACGCGGGTGCCCGAATGACACTGTATTCCTTCAATGGGTGGGCACCCGTCAACGGGACGAAGTGGAAGCCTCAGCCCTTTAAA
This sequence comes from Pseudomonas sp. PDM32, assembly GCF_019219225.1. Taxonomy (NCBI): domain Bacteria; kingdom Pseudomonadati; phylum Pseudomonadota; class Gammaproteobacteria; order Pseudomonadales; family Pseudomonadaceae; genus Pseudomonas; species Pseudomonas sp. PDM32. The sequence continues at coordinate 589,233 of NZ_JAHUWE010000001.1, read as the reverse complement.
GAACAGGCCGGCGCCTCCCATAAAGTCAACTACTTCGCGCAATGCGAGTCACTTGTCCAAAAGGAATGTGAATTCAACTACAAGTTCCTGACCACGCCCCCAACAGGTCATTGAACACAAAAAAGGGCGACCTCGGTCGCCCTTTTTTACCCGACGCTTACGCCGCGCTGAACATCTTGTGCGGATCGATCACAAACTTCTTCGGCACGCCCGCATCAAACTCGCCATAACCCTGCGGAGCCTGATCCAGGCTGATCACCTGAACACCCACCACTTCGGCGATGTTGATACGGTCCCACATGATCGCTTGCATGAGCGCGCGGTTGTACTTCATTACCGGGGTCTGGCCGGTGTGGAAGCTGTGGGACTTGGCCCAGCCCAGGCCGAAGCGGATGCTCAGGCTGCCCATTTTCGCGGCAGCGTCGACAGCACCCGGGTCTTCGGTCACGTAGAGGCCGGGAATGCCGATCTTGCCGGCCACACGCACCACGCCCATCAGCGAGTTGAGCACGGTGGCCGGGGCTTCGTGTTTCACGCCGTCATGGCCATGGCCACGGGCTTCGAAGCCGACGGCGTCGATGGCGCAGTCAACTTCCGGTTCGCCCAGCAGTGCGGCGATCTGTTCGTGCAGCGGCGTGTCCAGGGACAGGTCGGCAATCTCGAAGCCCTGGGCTTTGGCATGGGCCAGTCGAACGGTGTTGACGTCACCGATGATCACCACCGCAGCGCCCAGCAGGCGAGCGGATGCGGCCGCCGCCAGACCGACCGGACCGGCACCGGCGATGTACACAGTGCTGCCTGGGCCAACGCCGGCAGTCACGGCACCGTGATAGCCGGTCGGCAGGATGTCGGAGAGGCAGGTCAGGTCGCGGATTTTTTCCATGGCCCGGTCACGATCCGGCAGTTTCAGCAGGTTGAAGTCGGCGTACGGCACCATGGCGTATTCCGCCTGGCCACCGGTCCAGTCACCCATGTCGACATAACCGTAAGCACCGCCCGGGCGGGCCGGGTTGACGCTCAGGCACACGCCGGTGTGCATTTCCTTGCAGGAACGGCAGCGCCCGCAAGCCACGTTGAACGGTACGGACACCAGGTCGCCGATTTTCAGGTTCTCGACGTCGCTGCCCTTCTCGATCACTTCGCCTGTGATTTCATGGCCCAACACAAGGCCGGTTTGCGCCGTGGTACGCCCGCGCACCATGTGCTGGTCGGAACCACAGATGTTGGTGGAAACCACTTTGAGAATGACCCCGTGCTCGATCTTGCGACCGCGCGGGTCCTGCATTTTCGGATAGTCAATCTTCTGTACTTCGACCTTGCCAGCGCCGAGATACACCACACCACGATTGCCAGACATGCTTTCACCTCGCTGTTGTTTTTATGGAACCGCGTCGCCCAGGCAGGCAGCGCGTTAAGTGCTCGGTAAATCAAAAGATCGCATACCCCAGTAGGAGCTGCCGAAGGCTGCGATCTTGGCGATATCGAAATCGCTACAGGACCACCGTCCTGTTCGCATTCAAAAACACGCGACGCTCAATGTGATAACCCACCGCCCGCGCCAGTGTCAGCCCTTCGATATCCCGCCCCTTGGCGATCAAGTCTTCCGGGTAATGGCTGTGGTCCACTGCCTCGACGCCCTGGGCAATGATCGGGCCTTCATCAAGGTCGTTGTTGATGTAATGCGCCGTGGCGCCCACCAGTTTCACTCCCTTGTTGTAGGCCTGGTGATAGGGCTTGGCGCCCTTGAAACCCGGCAGCAGGGAGTGGTGGATGTTGATTGCCTTGCCATCGAGATTGCGGCACAACTCTGGCGACAGCACTTGCATGTAGCGCGCAAGGATCACCAGCTCAGCACCGGACTCTTCGATCACCTGCCACACCTGACGCTCTTGCGACGGCTTGTCGTTCGGGTCCAGCGGGAAGTGGTAGTACGGAATCTGGTGCCAGTCAGCCAGTGGCTTGAGATCCGGATGATTGGAGACCACCGCAGCCACGTCCATCGACAATTGGCCGATGCGCTGGCGATAAAGCAAATCGTTGAGGCAGTGATCGGCCTTGGAGACCATGATCACCACTTTCGGCCGATAGTTCGGTTCAGTCAGTTCGAAGATCATGCCGAAGGCTTCACCGCGTGAAGCGAGCCCCGCGCGGAATGATTGCTCATCGAAACCGTCGGGTTGACGGAATTCCACACGAATGAAGAAACGGCCCGAGAGCCGATCATCGAAAGAGTGGTGCTCGGTGACGTAGCAGCCCTGCTCGAACAGAAAGCGGGTCACCGCGTCCACGGTGCCGAGGACGCTGGGGCAGTCGGCGGTCAGAATCCATGTGTCTGGGGCGCGGCTCATGGTGCGGTGACTCCTGTGAGATCTGTAAACAAAGCACCCATCTGTGGGAGCGAGCCTGCTCGCGATGGACGTCAACGATGACGCGTACTTCCTGATTTAACGCGTCGCCCTCAAGTCCATCGCGAGCAGGCTCGCTCCCACAGAGGAAGGTGGTGATCAGGCTTGCACGCTCAGCCCGTATTCGGCAGAAGCATCCTGCAACCACAGCCACCAGTAATCGGAGAAACTGCGACGAATCAGCAGTTCCCAGGTGTCTTCGGCGGTGTGACGGATCATCAGTTGCGACTTGGCGAACACCGTGCCGACCGCTTTACCCACCGGGAAGTTGTTCGGGTGCACGTCGTAGCTGGTGGACTTCATCAGCACCTGGCGCACGTTCGGACCGCTCAGTTCGAGGAGTTGCTGGCCGCCGCTGACGTTGACGATTGCAATGTGCAAATCGCCCAGCGCCTTGCGCAGTTTTTGCTCGGCGGCCAGTTCTTCACCGGTCGGCACGATCAGCAGCCATTCATCCGGCCCCATCCACTGCAGGCTGGTTTCGCCTTTGACGATGACGCTCAGTGCGCCCGGCAATTCGATGCCCAGGGCCTTGTGCACACCGGCGGCGAACGCGGCATCGTGGCCGTCGCCACGAATGGTCAGGTGGCCGAGGAGTTTTTTCTCACGCACGGTCACGCCGGCGTTCTTGCGACCCTTGCCCACCAGGCTGGCGAGGTCGGCATGATGCAAGGACGACTCGGCCTTGGCCCCGGAGGTTGGGCGTTGTTGGTAAACATTGGCTGCGGTCATAAAGCACCTGTTCTGAATTCTGTTGGTTCCGGCCCTTGTGGTGGCTGTTGCGCCGCCTTCGCGAGCAAGCCCGCTCCCACATTCGACCGCATTCCCCTGTGGGAGCGGGCTTGCTCGCGAATGGGCCGACTCGGTGTCATTGCCCACTCACAAGTCTTGAAGCCATCAAACGTTCTGGCGTTCGCCTTTCGGATCGAAGAACACCGAAGAAACGATTTCCGCCTCGATCACGCTGCCATCGGCCAGCGGTGCGAACACTCGCTCGCCCATCCGCTGCAACCCGCCCTTGACCACGCCCATGGCGAACGAATAGCCCAGGGAGTTGTGCAGGTAACTGGAAGTCACGTGCCCCACCATGGTCATCGGGATGGCTTGCTTGGTGTTGAACACCAGTTGCGCACCTTCCGGCAGCCATTTGTTCGGATCGATAGGCTTCAGGCCAACCAGCTGTTTGCGCTGATCACGCACGCAGTCTTCACGGTTCATGCCGCGCCAGCCGATCCACGAGAACGGTTTGGTGCGACCGACACACCAGCCCATGTTCAGGTCGTCCGGGGTCATCGAGCTGTCAGTGTCCTGACCGACGATGATGAAGCCCTTCTCGGCCCGCAGTACGTGCATGGTTTCGGTGCCGTACGGGGTCAGGTTGTACTTCTTGCCGGCGTCGACGATTTTTTCCAGTACGCCCATTGCATAGTCGGCTTGCACGTTGACTTCGTACGACAGTTCACCGGTAAACGAAATCCGGAACACTCGCGCCGGCACTCCGCCGACCAAACCTTCTTTCCAGGTCATGAACGGGAAGGCTTCGCTGCTCAAGTCGATGTCGGTGACTTCGCTGAGCAGCTTGCGGCTGTTCGGCCCGGACAGGGTCATGGTTGCCCAGTGGTCGGTGACGGAAGTGAAGTACACCTTCATGTCCGGCCATTCGGTCTGGTGGTACAGCTCCAGCCACTGCAGCACACGAGCCGCGCCGCCGGTGGTGGTGGTCATGACGAAATGGTTGTCGGCCAGGCAGGCCGTCACGCCGTCGTCGAACACCATGCCGTCTTCTTTGCACATCAGGCCGTAACGCGCCTTGCCCACATCAAGCTTGGTCCAGGCGTTGGTGTAGACGCGGTTGAGGAACTCGCGCGCATCCGGGCCCTGGATATCGATCTTGCCCAGGGTCGAAGCATCCAGCAGGCCGACGCTGTCGCGCACGGCTTTGCATTCGCGCTTGACCGCGGCATGCAGGTCTTCACCGGATTTCGGGAAGTACCACGGACGTTTCCACTGGCCGACGTCTTCGAACTCGGCGCCGTTTTTCAGGTGCCATTGATGCAGCGCGGTGTAACGCACCGGCTCGAAGATGTGCCCACAGTGACGACCGGCCACGGCGCCGAAAGTCACCGGCGTGTAGTTCGGACGGAACATGGTGGTGCCCATCTGCGGGATGGTCACGTTCAGCGAGCGGGCAGCGATGGCCAGGCCGTTGACGTTGCCGAGCTTGCCCTGATCGGTGCCGAAGCCCAGTGCGGTGTAGCGCTTGACGTGCTCGACCGACTCGAAGCCTTCGCGGGTCGCCAGTTCGATGGCGGCGGCGGTGACGTCGTTTTGCAAGTCGACGAATTGCTTCGGCGCCCGTGCGGTGTTCTTTTCATGGGGCACCTGGAACAGCGCCAGGGTCGGCTCTTCGAGACGGCTCAGGGCTTTTGGCAACACACCTTCAATCGTCTGGAACCCGGCTTCGGCAGCGGCGCGGGCGCCACCTTCAAAACCGTCAGCCAGAGAATCGCCAAGGCCGTAGACGCCGTTGATGCCACCGACGCATACGCGCTTCTGCGGTGCTTCGCCCGGTACGAAACCGAGGATGTCTTCACGCCAGATCGGCTTGCCACCCAGGTGCGAAGCCAGGTGAACCACCGGGCTGTAACCACCGGAACTCGCCACCACGTCGCATTCAAGCCATTCGCCAGGACTGGTCACGGCGTGGGCCTTGACGTCGATGGCGGCCACACGGGCAGCGGTCACGCGCTTGCTGCCACGAGCCTCGATCACGGCGCTGCCGGTGAGAATGCGGATGCCTTTGGCACGCGCCTCTTCCACCAGCGCACCACGCGGGTTGCTGCGGGCATCGGCGATGGCCACCACTTGCAGGCTGGCGTCGAGCCAATCCAGGGCAACGCGGTAGGCGTGGTCGTTGTTGGTCGACAGCACCAGCTTCTTGCCCGGTGCCACACCGTAACGACGCACGTAGGTCGAGATGGCGCCGGCGAGCATGTTGCCCGGCACGTCGTTGTTGCCGTAGACCAGTGGACGCTCGTGAGCGCCGGTCGCCAGCACCACACGCTTGGCACGAACCCGGTGAATACGCTGACGCACCTGGCCAATCGGTGCGCGGTCGCCGAGGTGATCGGTCAGGCGCTCGTGGATGGTCAGGAAGTTGTGGTCGTGATAGCCATTGACGGTGGCGCGCGGCAACAGCAGCACGTCCGGGGTGTTCTTCAGTTCGTCGATGACGCTGGCGACCCACTCGGTCGCCGGCTTGCCGTCGAGGCTTTCGCGGGAATCGAGCAGGCTGCCGCCGAACTCTTCCTGTTCGTCAGCCAGAATCACACGGGCACCGCTGCGCGCAGCCGCCAGTGCAGCCGCCAGGCCAGCAGGGCCAGCGCCCACGATCAGCACGTCGCAGTGCTGGTTCATGTAGTCGTAGGTGTCCGGATCGTTCTCGGTCGGCGAGCGGCCAAGACCGGCAGCCTTACGAATGTACTTCTCGTAAGTCATCCAGAACGATTGCGGGTACATGAAGGTTTTGTAGTAGAAACCCGGCGGCATCAGCTTGCCGCCGACCTTGCCGAGAATCCCCATCATGTCGTTGTTCACGCTCGGCCAGCCGTTGGTGCTGGTGGCGACCAGGCCTTGATACAGCGCCTGTTGCGTAGCACGCACGTTCGGGATCTGCGTGGCTTCGGTGGCGCCGATCTGCAGCACCGCGTTCGGCTCTTCGGCACCGGCGGCGAAGATGCCGCGCGGACGGGAATACTTGAAGCTGCGACCGATGATGTCGACGCCGTTGGCCAGCAGTGCAGCGGCCAGGGAATCGCCTTCGAAGCCTTTGTAGTTCTGGCCGTTGAAGGTGAAGCTCAAGACTTTGTTGCGGTCGATCCGTCCGCCATTGGACAGGCGATTGATCTGGCTCATACCTTCTCTCCCAGAGCCGTGCTGGCCGCTTTCGGGCTATCGGTCTTGTCGGTGAATTGTGGCTTGGTGCCGATCTTGTAGGTCTCGAGAATCTCGTAGGTCACGGTGTCGCGGGTGACGTTGAAGTACTGACGGCAACCGGCGACGTGATCCCATAGCTCGTGGTGCAGACCGCGCGGGTTGTCGCGGAAGAACATGTAGTCGCCCCACTCCTCGTCGGTGCAGCTGTTCGGATCCAGTGGGCGCGGGATGTGCGCCTGGCCGGATGCATGGAATTCCTCTTCGGAGCGCAGTTCGCCGCAGTGAGGACAGAAGATATGCAACATCGGGATTTCTCCTGTTAGTGGGCAACCGCAGCAGCGCCGTGTTCATCGATCAACGCACCGTTGTGGAAACGGTCGATGGAGAAAGGTGCGGCCAGCGGGTGCATTTCACCCTTGGCCAGGCTCGCGGCAAACACGTTGCCCGAGCCAGGTGTGGCCTTGAAGCCACCGGTGCCCCAACCGCAGTTGAAGAACATGTTCGGTACCGGGGTTTTCGAAATGATCGGGCAGGCATCCGGTGTGGTATCGACGATGCCGCCCCACTGACGGTTCATGCGCACGCGGGACAATACCGGGAACATCTCGACGATGGCCTGGATGGTGTGTTCGATCACCGGGTACGAACCACGCTGGCCGTAGCCGTTGTAGCCGTCGATACCGGCGCCGATCACCAGGTCGCCCTTGTCGGACTGGCTGATGTAGCCGTGCACGGCGTTGGACATGATCACGCTGTCGATAATCGGCTTGATCGGCTCGGACACCAGCGCTTGCAGCGGGTGGGATTCGATCGGCAGGCGGAAACCGGCGAGCTTGGCCATGTGCCCGGAGTTACCGGCAGTCACCACGCCGACGCGCTTGGCGCCGATGAAGCCCTTGTTGGTTTCCACGCCGATGCACACGCCGTTTTCCTTGCGGAAACCGATCACTTCGGTCTGCTGGATCAGGTCCACGCCGAGGGCGTCGGCGGCCCGGGCAAAGCCCCAGGCCACGGCATCGTGACGGGCCACGCCGCCGCGACGCTGGACGGTTGCGCCCATCACCGGGTAGCGAGTGTTTTTCGAGCAGTCGAGGTACGGGATCTCGTCGGCAACCTGTTTGGCATCCAGCAGTTCGCCGTCCACGCCGTTGAGGCGGTTGGCGCTGACCCGACGCTCGGAATCACGGATGTCCTGCAGGGTATGGCACAGGTTGTAGACGCCACGCTGGGAGAACATCACGTTGTAGTTCAGGTCCTGGGACAGGCCTTCCCACAGCTTCATCGCGTGTTCGTACAGGTGGGCCGATTCGTCCCACAGGTAGTTGGAGCGCACGATGGTGGTGTTGCGCGCGGTGTTACCGCCGCCCAGCCAGCCTTTCTCGACCACGGCCACGTTGGTGATGCCGTGCTCCTTGGCCAGGTAGTAAGCCGTGGCCAGGCCATGCCCGCCACCGCCGACGATGACCACGTCGTAGACCTTTTTCGGGGTCGGCGTGCGCCACATGCGCTGCCAGTTTTCATGGTGGCTGAGAGAGTGTTTGAAGAGGCCGAAGCCCGAGTAGCGTTGCATAGTCATTTACTCCAAAACCGCACTCAGCGATAAACCGGGAAGTCCGCGCACAAGGCTGCCACTTGCTCGGCGACATTGGCTTCGACATCGGCATCGCCGAGGTTGTCGAGGATGTCGCAGATCCAGCCGGCCAGCGTGACGCACTGGGCCACCTTGAAGCCGCGCGTGGTCACCGCCGGGGTGCCGATGCGCAGGCCGGAGGTCACGAACGGCGACTGCGGATCGTTCGGCACAGCGTTCTTGTTCACAGTGATATGGGCGCGACCGAGGGCGGCATCCGCGTCCTTGCCGGTCAGGCCCTGACGGATCAGGCTGACCAGGAACAGGTGGTTGTCGGTACCGCCGGACACTACATCGTAGCCGCGTTTGATAAACACGCCGGCCATGGCCTGGGCGTTGTCGATCACTTGTTGCTGGTAAGCCTTGAAGCCAGGCTCCAGCGCTTCCTTGAAGCACACCGCCTTACCGGCGATCACGTGCATCAGCGGGCCGCCCTGGGCACCCGGGAAAACTGCCGCGTTGAGCTTCTTCTCGATTTCTTCGTTGGCCTTGCACAGGATCAGACCGCCACGCGGACCGCGCAGGGTCTTGTGGGTCGTGGTGGTGACCACGTCGGCATAAGGCAGCGGGTTCGGGTACAGACCGGCGGCAACCAGACCGGCAACGTGGGCCATGTCGACGAACAGCAGCGCACCGACCTTGTCGGCGATCTGGCGGAAGCGCGGGAAGTCGAGGGTCTTGGAGTAGGCCGAGAAACCGGCAACGATCATCTTCGGCTTGCACTCGACGGCCAGGCGCTCGACTTCGTCGTAGTCGATCAGACCGGTCTTGGTGTCGATGCCGTACTGCACGGCGTTGTACAGCTTGCCCGAGGACGACACTTTGGCGCCGTGGGTCAGGTGACCGCCGTGGGCCAGGCTCATGCCGAGAATGGTGTCGCCGGCTTGCAGCAGGGCCAGGTACACGGCGCTGTTGGCCGAGGAACCGGAGTGCGGCTGGACGTTGGCGTAATCGGCGCCGAACAGTTGCTTGGCGCGCTCGATGGCCAGAGCCTCGACCTTGTCGACGTGCTCGCAGCCACCGTAGTAGCGCTTGCCCGGGTAACCTTCGGCGTATTTGTTGGTCAGGCCGCTGCCCTGGGCCTGCATCACGCGCTTGCTGGTGTAGTTCTCCGACGCGATCAGCTCGATGTGATCTTCCTGACGTTGCTCCTCGGCATTCATCGCCGCCAGCAGTGCATCGTCGTAACCCTGGATCTGGTCTTGCTTGCTGAACATCGCGTCTCTCCCAGCGGCGGCGGTGCGCCATTCGTCTCGGTGAGGCACTGGCTTTTCGGCAGTGCCCTTTGGTAGCGATGGTATGACTGGCTTGGAGTCGTCAAATGCCTACGGGCGCCACGCAAAGGTGCGTTTACGACATGGACTGCCCAGCGGGGATACGTATGCCGCTGTAGGAGCTGCCGCAGGCTGCGATCTTTTGACCTCGCCCTTCCAAAAGATCAAAAGATCGCAGCCTGCGGCAGCTCCTACAGGGGTTAGGCCAGAGCCTGACGCAAGGCCAGAAGAATGAGGAAATGCGCCGGATAGAGCGCATACGCCCAACGCCGCATCGGTGGTGGATTTACGCCCTTGGCATGTCGCAACAAGAACAGTCCGAGCCATGGCGCAATCAGACAAGCGGCGATAGCCGGAATGGCCGCGTGATTGCCCAGCCGTGCCGCGTGATACAGCACCTGCCATTGATTGGCTGCCAGACAGACCAACCCCGCCAACAGCCCGAAATACCAGGGTCGTCGAAACACCAGCAACATCACCCACGGCAACAACACACCAAAGAATCCGAACATCAGTCGCTCTGAGAAAATGCCCGCCAGCACCAATGCGCCAGCTGCCAGCAGTCGCGATGCAGGCACCGGCTGCTGCCAGCCACGAACCACCAGCAAACCCAGGGCAAGGGTGGGCAGCACGTTCAAGGTGTCGGGATGGGGAATGAACATCCGGTAAGGAATTTCACTCACCGCGCCAAACAGCAGCAACCAACCCAGATAACGCCATTGGCCACCGGTCGTCGGAGTCCGCTCGCGCGCCAGATTGGCCGCCATCGCTAGGCAGAACCACGGAAACGCCAGGCGCCCCGGCACATACAACCAATCGGCGGAATAACCGACATATCGCAGGTGATCGAGCACCATGCTCAATAGCGCCAGCCACTTGAGCAGATCCAGTGCCCCGTCGCGCTGCTTTAAGTGCATGGCCTTGTGCATGATCTCCTGCGTTGTCACGTGCATAATTGCCCTTCGACACTGTATTTTCCCCACAGCGACATCCTGTGCGCTCCACCTGACGATCTTGGGTACAGTGCGCACCCTCATTGACCACGGGACGCTTCACCATAGGCATCTCGACCACGGAAGCAGGCCATGACCGACAAGAGCCAACAATTCGCCAGCGACAACTATTCCGGCATCTGCCCTGAAGCCTGGGCGGCCATGGAACAGGCCAACCACGGCCACCAGCGCGCCTACGGTGACGACGAATGGACCGCCCGCGCGTCCGACGATTTCCGTAAACTGTTCGAAACCGACTGCGAAGTGTTTTTCGCCTTCAACGGCACCGCCGCCAACTCGCTCGCGCTGTCCTCGCTGTGCCAGAGTTACCACAGCGTGATCTGCTCGGAAACCGCTCACGTCGAAACCGACGAATGCGGCGCCCCGGAATTTTTCTCCAACGGCTCCAAGCTGCTGATCGCCCGCACTGAAAACGGCAAGTTGACCCCGGAATCGATCCGCGAGGTCGCGCTCAAGCGCCAGGACATCCACTACCCGAAACCTCGCGTGGTAACCCTGACCCAGGCCACCGAAGTCGGCAGCGTCTACACCCCGGACGAAATCCGCGCCATCAGCGCCACCTGCAAGGAACTGGGCCTGAACCTGCACATGGACGGCGCACGCTTCTCCAACGCCTGCGCATTCCTCGGCTGCACCCCGGCCGACCTGACCTGGAAGGCCGGCGTCGACGTGCTGTGCTTCGGCGGCACCAAGAACGGCATGGCAGTGGGCGAGGCGATTCTGTTCTTCAACCACAAACTCGCCGAAGATTTCGATTACCGCTGCAAACAGGCCGGGCAGCTTGCTTCAAAGATGCGCTTCCTGTCGGCACCCTGGGTCGGCATCCTGGAAAACGACGCCTGGCTCAAATACGCCAACCACGCCAACCGCTGTGCCCAATTGCTGGCCGAACTGGTCAGCGACATTCCTGGCGTGGAATTGATGTTCCCGGTGCAGGCCAATGGCGTATTCCTACAACTCTCGGAACCGGCCATCGCTGCCCTGACCGCCAGGGGCTGGCGTTTCTACACCTTCATCGGCAACGGCGGCGCACGCTTCATGTGCTCGTGGGATACCGAAGAAGCGCGCGTGCGCGAGCTGGCGAAGGACATCCGAGAAGTCATGGCATAACCGCGATCCCGTGTGGCGAGGGGGCTTGCCCCCGTTCGGCGGCGTAGCCGTCGTAAAACCGACTGATGCGATCTGCCTGCCAGGTCGCGTGCTCAGGCTATTGGCCTGCTGCGCAGGCCAACGGGGCAAGCCCCCTCGCCACAGCTTCGCTCACCTCTTCCCTGCCCACATTCAGTCACATCTCTTGCCGCAGCGCCTGAACGACTTCGTCTACATTGTTTGTCGAGCCGACCCGCTCACATAACAACAATCAGGAGCATCAACATGTCCTTGCAAGGCAAAACCCTGTTCATCACCGGCGCCAGCCGCGGCATCGGCCGCGAGATAGCCCTACGGGCCGCACGCGATGGGGCCAACATTGTGATTGCCGCCAAAAGCGCCGAACCCCATGCCAAGCTGCCGGGCACGATTTTCAGCGTGGCCCGGGAAGTGGAAGCCGCAGGCGGCAAGGCGCTGGCCTTGCAGGTGGATGTGCGGGAAGAGGATGCCGTACGTGCGGCCCTGGCCCAGGCCAACGAACATTTCGGCGGTATCGACGCACTGATCAACAACGCCGGCGCGATCAAACTGACCGGGGTCCAGCACCTTGAGCTGAAACGCTTCGACCTGATGCACCAGATCAACACCCGCGCCGTATTGCTGTGCAGCCAGGCTGCGCTACCGTACCTGAAGAAGTCCGGTGGCCACATCCTCAACCTGTCTCCGCCGCTGAACCTGGCCACCAAGTGGTTCGCCCAGTACAGCCCCTATACCGTCACCAAGTACGGCATGAGCATGCTGACCCTGGGCATGAGTGAGGAATTCAGGAATTACGGCATCAGCGTCAACTCGCTGTGGCCACAGACGATGATTGCCACTGCGGCCATCGAGTTTCAGCTGGGGTCGAAGGAATCCTTCAAGCATGCGCGAACGCCTGCAATCATGGCGGATGCGGCGCATGTGATTCTGAGCAGCATAAACCGCAGCCTGACCGGGCGGTTGTTGATTGATGAGGAAATATTGCGGGACAACGGCGTGACAGAGTTCGAACATTATCGGTTTGCGCCAGACACGACCGACCCACTAATGCCCGACCTATTTATCGGCGAAAACTGATAAGGATTGTTTAGTCAAAGATGGCCGCCGCATAAAGATTGAAGAATGTCTACTGTCAACTTTGACGGTAGACGAATCGAAGCATCTGAATAAATATACCCCCCCAAACGTCATTGGGCAGTTAGTAACAAAACAACAGATCTACAATCCTCCAAAAAGAGCGCACCGACATGAACAAGAAAAACGGCTTTAAACTTATTATTGAAGGTCAGGAAGACACCCAAGCCCAGTTATTTACCGAAGACGCTGTAGCATTGTCGATACGTCCTGGCGACAAGCTACGCAGCGGCGATGGCATGCGTCTATATGAAGTTCTCGAGAAACGATACATCGTCGACCACGGTACATTTATTTTCGACGGCGTTGTATCCAGACAAATTTACCCTTGATCTAGAAGCACTTCATAAATTATGACAGTAACTTCAAAACAGTGACATTTTCTAGAAAACTCCAACATCAACCAAAAATAAACTCATGAGGCTTACAAAGCATCAGGCAGTGTTCAAACGACTCGCTCAAACACTGCCTTTTTTATAAAATCTTAGTATATGATGACAAGTCTCATCCCCTGCACAATTTGACATCACTCCCCGGCTTTAAAACTCGATGCGCACGTCGCCCTTCGGCACGCTGCAGCACGACAGAATGAACCCTTCGGCTTCGTCTTCCTCGGTGATCCCGCCGTTGTGCTCCATCTCCACTTCGCCACCCAGCTTCAACACCTTGCAGGTGCCGCAGATGCCCATGCCGCACGCTTTCGGAATCATCAGGCCAACCTTGGCCGCCGCCGCATGCACGGTCTCGCCTGGGGCCACGCGGATGCTCTTTCCGGAGGCGGTGAACTCCACCTGATGCAGGTCCGCCGAATCGACTTCCGGTGCCTCGGCCGCTTGTACTGCATGTTCTACCGCATCGGCGCGCGCCTCTGGCGGGGTCGCACCGAAGGATTCTTCGTGGTAACGCGACATGTCGAAACCTGCGCCTTCGAGCAAGCGCTTGACCGCATTCATATAGGGTGTCGGGCCACAGCAGAATACTTCGCGCTCGAGGAAGTCAGGCGCCATCAATTCAAGCATTCTGTGGTTCAGGTAACCGCGATAACCGGCCCAGGGCTCACCCATGCCGTGCTTCTCGCAGATCAGGTGCAGGCTGAAGTTTTCGATCCGCGACGCCATGTGCTCCAGTTCGCGGTGGTAAATGATGTCTTTCGGCGAACGGGCACTGTGGATAAACACCATGTCGACATTGCCGTTGGTGTCGTAGAACCAGCGCGCCATGGACATGACCGGCGTGATACCAACGCCGCCGCTGAGGTAGAGCACCTTCGGCGCGGTGAAGTCCATGGCATTGAACAGCCCGACCGGGCCGTGCACCGCCAGCTCCTGGCCTTCGTGCAGGGTGTCGTGCAGCCAGTTCGAGACCTTGCCGCCCGGCACGCGCTTGATGGTCACCGAAAAGCTGTAGGGGACCGACGGCGAGCTGGAAATGGTGTACGAACGCATGATCGGTTGGCCTTCGATCTCCAGCTCCAGGGTGACAAACTGCCCCGGCTTGAAGAAGAACAGGATCGGCTGGTCGGCCATGAAGCAAAAGGTGCGCACATCCCAGGTTTCCTGGATGACTTTGACGCAACGGACGATGTGCCGACCATTGGCCCAGGTCTGGGTGGTTACCGGATTCAGGAAGCTGTTGGACATGCTGATCTCCACGGCCGACTGCCGGCCTTCATGTTGGCGATTCTGCGTATAGCGCGGATCACCCATTTACCTATCTGCGACATTGACATGCTTATCGCGACCAGCCCCCAACGACCGGGGCTTGCGCGTCGGGAACAGATTGCACCATGTCGCCCATGGATAAGGTTCTGGCCAGCGCCGGCCCCACACTCGCCCCATACCAAGACACAACCATTACACCTTGCGTAGCAACCCTGATTAGCCACTTTCGCCGGCCACGCAGATGGCCTTGAGGATTAAACGATGGACGTCACTACTACCCTGAGCCTGGGCGATCCGCTGGAACCCGCACGCAAGGCCACCGCGCAGATGCTGCAGGAACGCGAGCGCACGTTCTCGCTGCCGCAGCCGTTTTACTCCGACGAGCGCCTGTTTGATATCGACATGCAGGAAATCTTTCAGAAAGAGTGGCTGATCGCCGGCATGACCTGCGAGATCCCTACCAAGGGCAACTACCTGACCCTGCAGGTCGGCAAGAACCCGATCATCGTGATCCGTGGCGCCGAAGGCGTGGTGCACGCGTTCCATAACGTCTGCCGCCACCGTGGCTCACGCCTGTGCACCAGCGACAAGGGCAAGGTCGCCAAGCTGGTTTGCCACTACCACCAATGGACCTACGAACTCGACGGCCGCCTGCTGTTCGCCGGCACCGAGATGGGCGCCGACTTCGACATGAATCAGTACGGCCTCAAACCGGTGAACGTGAAGACTGCCGGCGGCTACATCTTCATCAGCCTGTCGGAGAACCCGCCAGCCATCGATGACTTCCTGTCGACGCTCAACCACTACATGGAACCGTACGACATGGAAAACACCAAGGTGGCGGTGCAAACCACCTTGATGGAAAAGGCCAACTGGAAGCTGGTGCTAGAGAACAACCGCGAGTGCTACCACTGCAACGCATCGCACCCGGAACTGCTGAAAACCCTGCTGGAATGGGACGACGTCACCGACCCACGCGCCGACCAGGCGTTCAAGGACCACGTGGCCGCCTCCGCCGCCGCCTGGGAAGCCGAGAAGATCCCGTACGCCCACGCCAGCTTCGGCCTGCGCAACCGCATCGTGCGCATGCCACTGCTCAAGGGCACCGTGTCGATGACCATGGACGGCAAACAAGGCTGCGCCAAGCTGATGGGCCGCATCAAGAACCCGGACCTGGGCTCGATGCGCATCCTGCACCTGCCGCACTCCTGGAACCACTGCATGGGCGACCACATCATCGTGTTCACCGTGTGGCCGATCAGCGCCCAGGAAACCATGGTCACCACCAAGTGGATCGTGCACAAGGATGCGGTCGAAGGCGTGGACTACGACGTGGAGCGCATGCGCCAGGTCTGGGACGCCACCAACGACCAGGACCGTCGTCTGGCCGAAGAGAACCAGCGCGGCATCAACTCCACCGCGTACCAGCCTGGCCCGTACTCCAAGACTTATGAGTTCGGCGTGGTGAACTTCGTGGACTGGTACAGCGAGCGTCTGCTGAGCAACCTGGGGGCCGAGCCTGCGCCGTACCTCAAAGGCGTTCCAGTCCAAGGCTAAATCCACTCCCTCTAGGAGCGAGCTTGCTCGCGATGAGCCTGAGAACGCCGCCAGGTGTCAGGTTGCCAACGTTATCGTTAACGTCCATCGCGAGCAGGCTCGCTCCTACAGGGGGCTTGCCCGTCATTCGTAGAACTGTACGAAATATGACCTATCTCGTTCAGACCTATGCCCGCCGCACCTCCCAGCCTTCCGCAAACAAGTTATCCACATCTCCACCCACAGCTATTGGGGACAACTGTGGATATGCTGGAAACTCTCTTCACAAAAACCAAAGAAAAACCGTGACTTATCCAGAAGCCTGCTTCTACGGATGGACTGTTCGTTTTTTGATCTAAAGCCTGAAAGCCACGGTCTTCAAGGCGTTCAGAGGATGGCAAACACCTTATCCACAGAAGCGCCAACAGACTTTGGGGTTAACTTGAAAGGCTCTGTGGAAAACCGCTGAAACCTTGAAAAATCCAGCGTTTGCGTGAAAACCGGCAATGCAAAACCACCTTTTGATCATTTTATGATCAAATGCCTGCACACCTCTGTTTACAAGGCCTACAGCCAATAGCAAACATCTTATCCACAGAAGCGCCAACAGAGATTGGGGGCAAGTCTGCGTTAACTGCAGCACTTATCCCCTTGAAAAAGCTTGGAAAAACCACGAACCAGACTGATCATTTTTTGAACGACGCCTTGCAGCGCTTGATTTACATGGGGCGTAGCGAGGGGCGAACATGTTATCCACAGAACCACCAACAGGGATTGTGGGTAAACACCGCCGTGTTCAGACTTTATTGAAGCATGAGCGACCCGAGGCCAGGTCCAGGTTCAATTCAAAGTCCTTGAAGGCGCGCCAACCGAGCAATATCGACGGCACGTATTGCCCGTCCAGCAGCGACGGCGGGATGGTGAAGCCCGGGTAGTACTTGTAGCTGACAGCCATGATGTTGCCTTGCATGACCAATACGCCGTCGAAGCGTTGAAAGTGCTTGTTGTCGCCGGTGTAACCGTTCGAGCTTCCTGGTGTCTGTGCCTGCACGGCATTGACCTGCCTGCCAGGTGACGCGGCCGTCAGGTAGTCGACATTTCCCGTATCGATGATGGCCTGCGTTGTCCTGCGATCCAACTGAGCGGCCACCACCAGCCGCTGGTTGAGATCCTGGCGGCTAAAGGCAATGAACGCATCGCAGCGCCTGACAGGCGCAGGATTGAGTTCCAGGGCGCTTCTGGTGATTTTCAAGCGCCCCAGTTTGCTGATCAGGTCCAGCCCCAACAAATTATCCCGCTCGCTGACAAACACCAGGACATTCCTGAACTCGCGTGTGCCGACTTTGAGTGACCGGAGAATGCCCAGCCTGGCGGCCAGGCCCTTTTCGCCATAAAACGTGCTGTAGCGATACTGAGCATCGGGCAACAACCTGATGCCCATCTGTTTCGCCGTGTCGATGTTGACCCGGGTTTGCGGTGCCCCCGTGTCCAGCACAAAACGCGCCGAGACACCGTTGGCCGCACCGACATCGATAAACGGCAGCACTTCCTGCGCGATGTAAAAGTCGTTGGCATACGGGTGCAGCGGCAGTACCTCATGCCGCGCCGAACCGCTGACCGAGAAATTGCCAGTCATCGCCAGGATAGCCAGTGATTTGTCGCCGAACATGGAGAACAGCGGTTTCAGATCGGCGCTGGCCTCTATCGCCCGGGCATGCCTGCCCTTGATCGCCAGATAGTATTCGGGGAGTTGGTTGACGACCTTGGCTTCGAGCATTCTGGCCAGGACCGTCACCGAACAGTCGAGGTGCTTATCGGCATCCAGTACCTTGTCGCACTGTTGCCGCAGTTGAGCCAGGGACGCGTTGTGCCCCTGTTCGGTCTCGACCCACTGATAAAAGTCCTGATCGGCCACGGGTGCTTTTGTCTGGACGGCAGACACCAGGCCTGTGGATACCCACATGGCCGTAGCAAAGAGCGCCAAAAGAGCGAAAGTCTTCATATTCAAGCCAGTCATAAAACCGGGTTTTATGAGTCAGCGCTGAATGTCTGAAAACTCCCGAAAGCGTGCCACACCCTTGATCAGCGCATAGAAAACTGTAGCTCACCGTCAGTGTGATCGTGCCGCATCGCTCAATCAGGCCGTTCTGGCAGGAGAAATCGATGTCGTCCGGGGCGTACAATGCCTGGCCGGTGTAGGAGCTGCCGCAGGCTGCGATCTTTTGACCTTGATCTTTAAAAACAAGATCAACAGATCGCAGCCTGCGGCAGCTCCTACAACAAGCCCTAGCGAACTACACCTTCTTCAATCAGAAGCTTGAGAATCGCCTCGGCACCAGCCTGGGCCGTCCCACCTTTGAGCACCTGCCCGCCTCCACCACTGGCCTTGGCCGTCGCGGCTTTCATGCGGTCGGCGCCGCTCTTGGCCTTGATCACTTTCAGGCGCTTGGGCCGTGGCTTGGCCGGTTGCAGGCTGGCGACCGCGAGCAGCTCATCATCGATGACTTCAACGTCCTGCGCTTGCAGCACGCCGCGTCGGGCCGGGCCATACGCGCTCTGGCGAGGCTTGGGCGCGGCGTTGTCCACCGTTGCCAGAAACGGCAGGCGCACCTTCAGCCGACGACGTTGACCGCGCGGCAAGGCTTGCAGCACCAGCGCCGAACCGCCATCGATGGACTCGACCTGTGCCAGCCCCACCACCAGCGGCCAGCCCAGGCTTTCAGCCAGCAGGAAGGGCAACATGCCCGAGCCTTCACCGGTTTCCGCCTGGCTGCCGGTCAACACCACCTGAGCACCGGCATCGCGCAGATACTCGGTCAATGCCGGCAGCGCATCGGCCCCCTCGGGCTGCTCAAGCACATGCAACTGTTCCAGGCCCATGCCCAGGTAGGCGCGCAGCGCAGGCTCGGCGACATCGCCGGCATGCAGCACCTGCAAGTTATCCCCAGCCAGTTGCAGGCCCAGTTCCACCGCCCGCGCATCCTGTTCCGCGCGACGCGGCCGACCGGACGTCGGGTGGGCGCCGATGGACACCAGGCTGATGATTTTCGTGCTCATAACCCTTTCCTTCCCTTAAGCCGCATCGCGCTTGGCGTCGTTGCGGTAAGCCTCTACCGCGTCGATCAAGGCTTGAAGAATCTCCGCGCTCTCACCGATCACCGAGAGGTCGGCACGCTTGATCATGTCGCAGCCAGGGTCGAGGTTGATCGCCACCACCTTGTCGCAGGCACCGATGCCCTGCAGGTGCTGGATCGCCCCGGAAATCCCCACGGCCACATAGACCCGTGCAGTCACCCAGGTACCGGATGCACCAACCTGACGATCGCGGGCCATGAAGCCATCGTCCACCGCCACCCGGGATGCGCCTTCGGTCGCGCCGAGGGCTTCGGCGGTCCTGTGGAAAAGTCCCCAGTCCTTGACCCCGTTGCCGCCGGAGAAAATGAACTCGGCCTCGGCCATCGGAATCGCCGCCGGGTCCACCGCCACCGCGCCCAGATCTTCGATCCGCGACAGGCTGCGCGCCACGGTTGTGGATAACTCCACCGGCAATGCTTCATGACGGGTTTCACTGACCGGCTCGGCGCACTCGGCAGCCGCCAGAATCAAGCGCGCCAGCGGACGGGCAAGGTCTTGCAGACCAGCACCAGCGCGGCCGATGCACTCCTGATCCTTGACCTGCCAGACCCGTGTGGCCGGGCGTTCGCCCAGGGCGGCGGCAAAGCGCCGACCCAGTTCCCCGCCACCGGTGCGACTGTCCGGCAACAACCAGTGGCGCGGGCTGAACTGGTTATCCACAGCCCGCAGGCCCTGGACCCGTTGTTCCGGTGCATAACCGCTGAATGCTTCGCCTTCCAGCACCAGCAGGCGGTCGACGCCCGCCGTGGCAAAAGCGTTTTCCTTGTGCTCACCGAACACCACGGCCAGCACCGCGCCGTCCTTGCCGGCCAGTTGATGGGCCAGGCCGAGCAAATCGCGGTCGTGACTGCTCAAGCGGCCACCGACCATGTCCGGCACCACGCTGATGTAAAACGCCGGTGCGGCCACCTGATGCAATGGCAATTGCACTTCAACCGCGGCTGAACGTTTAGTCGTCCCGCCCTGCTGGGCGCCGCTGCGGTCGATGCGCTTGATGCCATTGGGACCGATAAAGCCAATGCCATGGGGATTCTTACGGATGACACCGTTAGGCCCCATCCAACTGTGCTGCGCCGGTTGCATGGCCGCGTGCAATGGATGCAGACGGTTGCGGGCGATCCATTCGGCCCGAGGGTCGCGGCGGATAATGTCGCTCATCAGTGGGCCTCCGCAGGTTCGCGCTTGACGGGTTTCTTGGCGGGCGCGGCGTCGTCGAGCAACGCGTCGGCCACCAGTTCGGCGATGTCCTTGATCAGCGGCCGGGGCTCGACCACGCCTTCAAGCATCGCGGTGCACTGTGGACAACCCACGGCCACCAGTTCGGCACCGGTTTCGCGGATGTCTTCCATGCGCATGTCAGGAATGCGTTGCTTGCCCGGAATGTCGGTGATCGGCGCACCGCCGCCGCCGCCGCAGCAGCGGGAGCGGAAACCGGAACGTTGCATCTCTTTCACTTCGATCCCGAGCGCGCGCAGTACCTGGCGCGGCGCCTCGTATTCGCCGTTGTAGCGGCCCAGGTAGCACGGGTCGTGGTAGGTCACGCTGTCGCCTTTGTGCTGACCGAGGTTCAGCGCGCCAGCATCGATGATTTCCGCCATGTAGGTGCTGTGGTGCTGCACCAGGTAGTTGCCGTCGAAGGCGCCATATTCGTTCTTCAGCACATGGAAACTGTGCGGATCGCAGGTGACGATGCGGTTGAAGCTGTACTTGGCCAGGGTCTGGATGTTGCGCTTGGCCAGCAATTGGAACGTTGCTTCATCGCCCAGGCGTCGGGCCACGTCACCACTGTCGCGTTCTTCAAGGCCGAGTACCGCGAAATCGATTTTCGCCGCCTTCAGCACTTTGACGAAAGCCCGCAGGGTGCGCTGGTTGCGCATGTCGAAGGCGCCGTCGCCGACCCAGAACAGCACGTCGGTGGATTTCTTTTCGCTGAGCAGGTTGAGGTTCAAGTCTGCCGCCCAGTTCATCCGCCCGCCCGGCGCAAAGCCGCCCGGGTTGTCGGTGGCGATCAGGTTTTCCAGGACTTCGGCGCCCTTGTTCGGGGTCGCGCCTTTTTCCAGTGTCAGGTGACGGCGCATGTCGACGATGGCATCGACGTGCTCGATCATCATCGGGCACTCCTCGACGCAGGCGCGGCAAGTTGTGCACGACCACAGGGTCTCGGCGTCCACCAGACCGTTGACGATCGGTTGATGCGGATTGCCGGCGTGCTCGCCAATCGCTTTGCCGGGATATGGGCTGCCAGCGAATTTTGCATCGGTGCCACCGGCCAGGCCGACGACCATGTCCTGAATCAGTTTTTTCGGGTTCAGCGGCTGGCCGGCGGCGAAGGCCGGGCACGCTGCTTCGCATTTACCGCACTGCACGCAGGCGTCGAAGCCGAGCAATTGGTTCCAGGTGAAATCCTTGGGTTTTTCCACGCCCAATGGCGCACTCAGGTCGCTAAGGTCCAGCGGCTTCAAACCGGTGGAACGGCCGCCACCAAAACGTTCGGCGCGGCGGTGCCAGGCCAAGTGCAAAGCGCCGGCAAAGGCGTGCTTCATCGGCCCGCCCCAGGTCATGCCGAAGAACAGTTCCGACACGCCCCACAACACGCCAACCCCGAGAATCGCTGCCAACAGCCAGCCGCCGAAATTCTCCGGCAGAATGCCCGCCACCGGCAGGGTCACCAGGAAGAACGAGGCCGAGAATGCCAGCAGGCTTTTCGGCAGGCGCATCCACGGGCCTTTCGACAGGCGCGCCGGCGGATTGCGCCGACGCAGGTAAACGAAGATCGCGCCGACGAACATGACCGCCGTCATCAGCAGCAGCGCATAGCCGAGGAAACGGTTATGCAGGCCGAAACCGTGCACCAGAATCGCCAGTACGATGGACGCCACCGCACCGCCGGCCGTGGCGACGTGGGTGTTGGCGATGTATTTGTCCCGCGCCACCACATGGTGCAAGTCGACCATGTAGCGCTTGGGCATGGCGAACAGTCCACCGATCAGGTCGACTTTCGAAGCCCGGCCCCGGCGCCACATGGCCACCCGCCGCAACGCGCCCAGGACACCAAGGCCCAGGGCAGCGAACAACAGGATTGGAAGAAGGGTGTTCAACATTGTGAAGCTCCCAAAGACCGTAGGGTCTTGCAGGCCAAACTACCTGGATGCCTTGCCCGATTCCTTGTAGGAGCGAGCTTGCTCGCGAAAAACCTGAGAACGTCGCGCTAAGTCAGACTCCCCGCGTCATCGTTCACGACCATCGCGAGCAGGCTCGCTCCTACAAGGGTTATCAACAAGCTCTTAGAAATCCTTGCACAACCGCAGCGCGTCATAGATCGCCGCGTGTACGTTACGCTGGGCCACGCAGTCGCCGATGCGGAACAGCAGGTAGCCGTCGCCGCTCTGTTCCAGGCAAGGTTGCGGCTTGATCGCGAACAAGGCTTCGACGTCGATCTGGCCTTTGTTGCGCGAGCCTTCCTTCAGCGCGTAGTAGATTTCTTCGTCCGGACGCACGCCGTTTTCCACGACCACCTGGTCAACCACCCGCTCCTCTTTGGCACCGGTGTATTCGTTTTCCAGTACCGCCACCAGCTTGTCGCCTTCGCGGTAGACCTTCTCCAGCATCATGTCGCCGGTCATGATCACTTCTTTCGGGTACATGCTGCGGTAGTACGTCGGGAACGATGTACCCCCGATGGCCACGCCCGGCTTGATGTCGTCGGTGACAATCTCTACCTGGCTGCCCTTGTCCGCGATGAAGTCAGCGGTCGACATGCCGGTGAATTCGCAAATGGTGTCGTAGACCAGCACGTTCTTGCCCGGTGCAACCTTGCCATCGAGGATGTCCCAGCTGCTGACCACCAGGCCTTCAGCCGCGCCCCAGTGTTCGTTCTGTTCGATGAACGGATGACCGCCGACAGCCAGCACTACCACGTCCGGACGCAGGTCCATGATGGTTGGCGCGTCAGCCGCGGTACCCAGGCGCAGGTCGACTTTCAACCGTGCCAGTTCCAGTTGATACCAGCGGGTGATACCGGCGATCTGGTCCCGTTGCGGGGCTTTCGATGCGGTGGTGATCTGCCCGCCGATGAATTCCTTTTTCTCGAACAGGGTCACGTCGTGGCCACGCTCGGCGGCCACGCGGGCGGCCTCCATCCCGGCAGGACCGGCACCGACCACCACCACCTTGCGTTTCACGCCAGTGGTTTTTTCGATGATGTGCGGCAGGCCCATGTATTCACGAGAAGTCGCGGCGTTCTGAATGCACAGCACATCCAGGCCCTGATACTGACGGTCGATGCAGTAGTTGGCACCGACGCATTGCTTGATCTGGTCGATCTGGCCCATCTTGATCTTGGCGATCAGGTGCGGGTCGGCGATGTGCGCGCGAGTCATGCCGACCATGTCGACGTAACCGCCTTCCAGGATACGGGTGGCCTGGTTCGGGTCCTTGATGTTCTGCGCGTGCAGCACTGGAACCTTGACCACTTCCTTGATGCCGGCCGCCAGGTGCAGGAACGGCTCCGGCGGATAACTCATGTTCGGAATCACGTTGGCCAGGGTGTTGTGGGTGTCGCAACCCGAACCCACGACGCCGATGAAGTCGAGCATGCCGGTATCGTCGTAATACTTGGCGATCTGCTTCATGTCTTCGTGGGACAGGCCGTCCGGGTGGAACTCGTCACCACAGATGCGCATGCCCACGCAGAAATCGTCACCGACCTCGGCGCGTACGGCTTTCAAGACTTCCAGACCGAACTTCATCCGGCCTTCGAAGGTGCCGCCCCATTCGTCGGTACGCTTGTTGACCCGCGGGCTCCAGAACTGGTCGATCATGTGCTGGTGCACCGCCGACAGTTCAACACCGTCCAGGCCACCGGCCTTGGCACGGCGAGCTGCTTGAGCGTAGTTACCGATTACCCGCCAGATTTCTTCCGGCTCGATGGTTTTGCAAGTGGCACGGTGCACCGGCTCGCGCACACCCGACGGCGACATCAGCGTCGGCCAGTTGAAGCCGTCCCAACGCGAACGACGGCCCATGTGGGTAATCTGGATCATGATCTTGGCGCCGTGCTTATGCATGGCATCGGCCAGATTCTGGAAGTGCGGAATGATGCGGTCGGTGGACAGGTTCACCGAACTCCACCATTCCTGCGGGCTGTCGATAGCCACCACGGACGAGCCGCCGCAAATCGCCAGGCCGATCCCGCCCTTGGCTTTCTCTTCGTAATACTTGACGTACCGATCGGTGGTCATGCCGCCGTCGGTGGCATAAACCTCGGCGTGCGCGGTGCTGAGCACGCGGTTACGGATGGTCAGTTTGCCGATCTGGATCGGCTGGAACATTGCTTCGAAAGCCATGGCGGGTTCCTCGACTTACAACGGCTTGACGATGAACAAGCCGTCTTCGTGGCCCTCTTCGGAGCCACCGTAGACTTGCTCGGCCACGGTGCGGATCTTGCTGCCGCGAGCGGCGAGGATCTGGTCCATCGCGCCGGCAAACCAGCCAGTGAACATGTAGTCGACCTTGCGCCCGACCTTGCCGTACACATAGACGAACGCCGAATGCTCGAGCTTGACACTGGCGGTGCCTTTGTCGAGGTCGATGTCCTGGATCTTGAACAGGCCCCAGCCACGCTGCGACAGGCGCTTCATGTAGTGCTCGAACACCGCGACGCCTTCCAGGCCATGGCATTCGGCTTCTTTTTCACACCAGTGCCAGGCGGACTTGTAGCCGGCCTTGTAGAGAATTTCAGCATAGGCTTCAGCGCCCAGCACTTCCTCGATGCCCATGTGGTTGTTGACGAAGAAATGCCGTGGCACATACAGCATCGGCAGGGCGTCGGACGTCCAGACACCGGTCTCGCTGTCGACTTCGATTGGCAATTGCGGGGCGATCTTGGCCATGGAAACTTAACTCCAGAAAAATTTTGGTGTTGCCCCCGGCGCGGGCGGCCGGGGGAAAGGATTCAGAGGTGCAGTGGCTTACTCGCCCCAGACGTCCTTGAGGACGCTTACCCAGTTTTCGCCCATGATCTTGCGCACCACTCGCTCGGAGTGGCCGCGCTTGAGCAGGGTTTCGGTCAGGTTCGGGAACTCGCCCACGGTGCGGATGCCCAGCGGGTTGATGATCTTGCCGAAGCTGGTCAGGCGGCGGGCGTAGCCCTTGTCGTGGGTCAGGTATTCGAAGAAGTCCTGGCCATGGCCCTGGGTGAAGTCGGTGCCGATGCCGATGGCGTCTTCGCCGACGATGTTCATCACGTACTCGATGGCTTCGGCGTAGTCGTCGATGGTCGAGTCGATACCCTTGGCGAGGAATGGCGCGAACATGGTGACGCCGACAAAGCCGCCGTGGTCGGCAATGAACTTGAGTTCTTCATCGGACTTGTTGCGTGGGTGCTCCTTGAGCCCCGACGGCAGGCAGTGGGAGTAGCAAACCGGCTTTTTCGACTCAAGGATGACTTCTTCGGAAGTCTTGGAGCCAACGTGAGACAGGTCGCACATCACGCCAACGCGGTTCATCTCGGCGACGATTTCGCGACCGAAGCCCGACAGGCCGCCATCACGCTCGTAGCAACCGGTGCCCACCAGGTTCTGGGTGTTGTAGCACATCTGCACAATGCCCACGCCGAGCTGCTTGAACACCTCGACATAGCCGATCTGGTCTTCATAGGCATGGGCGTTCTGGAAGCCGAAAAGGATGCCGGTCTTGCCCTGCTCCTTGGCCTTGCGGATGTCGGCGGTGGTACGCACCGGCATCACCAGGTCGCTGTTCTCGCGGATCAGCTTCTGGCTCGCGGCAATGTTGTTGACGGTGGCCTGAAAGCCCTCCCACACCGACACGGTGCAGTTGGCTGCGGTCAAACCGCCCTTGCGCATGTCTTCGAACAGTTCACGGTTCCACTTGGCAATAATCAGCCCGTCGATAACGATGCTGTCGGCGTGCAATTCGGCTGGGCTCATCAGGCTGTCCCCTTATTAGCGATTCATGCGCCGAATCGTCTGCCGGCGCTTTGGGGCCAGCATATGCCTCGGTGCCTCGGCGACCGGGTGCAAAAACGACAGGGGGTTTGCCGAAAGCGTCAATCCGCGACAAAGGGTCGTCGCCAGGCACAATCAGCGACCTGTTCAAGGCCTTCGGCTTGGGCCAGAATTCGCTGCATCACTGGAATAGAGCGGCGACCTGAATGAAATCCATCCTTCTGGCTTTGGCACTGATTGCGACCGGCGTACACGCAGCGGAGGAGTCCGACGACAACCCGTGCGATAAAGTCGAAAACGACGTCCAGACCCTCGAGTGCTCGGCCTTCAGCAAAACCACCGCCGAAGACCTGCTCAAGGAAAACCTCCAGGGCCTGACCGACCGCATGCAGTCGCAATACGGCAAAAACCCGTCGCAACTGGCCGACATCACCGCCAAGCTCAAGGCTGCCCAACAGCAATGGCTGAAGACCCGCGATGCCGACTGCGCCGTCGAAGCCTTCCCCGCCACCGGTGGCAGCAAGGCGTTCACCATTGCCCAGAACGACTGCATTGCGCGGATGAGTGATGAGCGGTCGGAGTTTTTGGAGTCGATTGGGCAGGAGTGATTCGTGCGCCAGTCAGCTTGAACTGTAAGCTGCTCACCTCTATCACCAATGGGATTGAACATGAAAGTCTGCGGCATCGAAATCAAAGGCAGCGAAGCGATCATCGCCGTGGCCACGCTGGACGGTCAGGCGCTGAGCCATCTCGCGCTCGCCACCAAGAAAATTGCCCTGGACGATGACGACGAAGCCGCCAACGTCAAAGTGTTCGCAGCCCAGGTCGCTTCGTTTGTGCGCGAAAACTCCATCGACCGTATCGCAATCAAGAAGCGCAGCAAAAAGGGCGAATTCGCCGGTGGTCCGACCACGTTCAAGATCGAAGGGGTTTTCCAGTTGCTGGAGAATTGCGAAGTGACGCTGCTGTCGCCGCAGACCATCACGGCGCAGTGCAAGAAATTCAATGTCGAGCTGCCGGATACGCTGAACAAGTATCAGCATGAAGCGTTTAAAGCGGCTTGTTCGGCGCTGTTGAAGAAGTAATACCGCCAATATCTAAAGATCGCAGCCTTCGGCAGCTCCTACAGAGGGAATCCATGTAGGAGCTGCCGAAGGCTGCGATCTTTTGATTTTACGCTTTAGCGGTACGTCGATCCTCCCGCGGGCACCGCTCATATTTCGCCCGATAACTGCGGGTGAAATACGACGGCGACTCAAACCCGCAGGCAATGCTCACCTCCAGCACGCTCATGTCGGTCTGCCGCAGCAACTGCCGCGCTTTTTCCAAGCGTAAGCGCAAATAGAAATTGCTCGGCGTGTCGTTCAGGTGCAACCGAAACAACCGCTCCAACTGCCGCCGCGTCACCTTGATCGATTCCGCCAGTTCCAGCGTACTGAGCGGCGGTTCGCTGTGCTGTTCCATCTCACCGATCACATGCACCAGCTTCTTGTTGCTGATGCCGTAGCGCGTGGCGACCTCCATGCGTTGGTGGTCTTTGCGCGGGCGGATGCGGCCGAGCACGAATTGTTCGCTGACCTGGATCGCCAGTTCCGGGCCATGGGCCTGGGCGATCAAATCCAGCATTAAATCGATGGAGGCCGTGCCACCAGCGGAAGTGATGCGCCGGCGGTCGATCTCGAACAATTCCTGGGTGACGCTGAGCTGTGGATAAGACTCCTTGAAGGCGTCGATGGCTTCCCAGTGCAGGGTCAGGCGATGGCCGTCGAGCAGGCCTGCCTCGGCGAGGATGAAGCTGCCGGTGTCGATGGCGCCGAGGGTCACGCCTTCGTTGTCCAGTCGGCGCAACCAATGCTCAAGTGCCGGGGTGGCGAATTTCAGCGGTTCGAAGCCGGCGACCACCAACAAGGTCGCGCCCTTCTTCAGCGGTTCCAGCGCCGCATCGGCGTTGACCGACATACCGTTACTGGCCAGCACCGCCCCCCCATCCGCGCTCAACACATGCCAGCGATAGAGTTCGCCACGAAAGCGATTGGCAACCCGCAACGGCTCGATGGCCGAGATAAATCCGATGGCCGAGAAACCCGGCATCAACAAGAAGTAGAAATCCTGGGACATGGAGCGCACTCGCTTAGCAGGTAACAAGAGGCCAGGTAACGAGAGGGCGGGCAGCGTAGGGATGTTGATACGCCAGTTGCAAGCGGCTTTCAAGAGCACAGGTCGCTGCAGTGCAAGAGCTGGTCGCCGCAGTGCGCCTTCATCGGTGCTTTGCTGCGTAACTTGGCATCACCGGCGCATCAGACACCGGAACTCACAATAAACGAACTGCCGAGGAACCTGAGAATGAAACGACTGATCAGCAGCTGTGTTCTTGCACTCAGTGGTACCGCGTTACTGAGCGCCAGTGTCATGGCCGCCGAACCCGCCGCATGCCAGAACGTGCGCATGGGTGTAGTGAACTGGACCGACGTGATCGCCACCAGTGCCATGACCCAGGTATTGCTCGATGGCCTCGGCTACAGCACCAAACAAACCAGCGCCTCCCAGCAAATCATCTTCGCCGGGATCCGCGACCAGCGTCTGGACCTGTTCCTCGGCTACTGGAACCCGCTGATGACCCAGACCATCACCCCCTTCGTCGATGCCAAGCAGGTCAAGGTGCTTGAAGCGCCAAGCCTGCAAGACGCCCGCGCGACCCTCGCCGTGCCGACCTACCTCGCCGACAAGGGCCTGAAAACCTTCGCTGACATCGCCAAATTCGAAAAAGAACTGGGCGGCAAGATCTACGGCATCGAGCCGGGCTCGGGCGCCAACACCCAGATCAAGGCGATGATCTCCAAGAACCAGTTCGGCCTCGGCAAGTTCCAGCTGGTCGAGTCCAGCGAAGCCGGCATGCTCGCGGCGGTGGACCGCGCCGTGCGTCGCAACGAAGCCGTGGTGTTCTTCGGCTGGGCGCCGCACCCGATGAACGTCAACGTGAAAATGACCTACCTCACCGGCAGCGACGACGCCCTCGGCCCGAACGAAGGCAAGGCAACCGTGTGGACCGTCACCGCGCCGACCTACGCCGAGCAATGCCCGAACATCGGTCGCCTGCTGAGCAACCTGACGTTCACCGCCGAGGACGAGAGCCGGATGATGCAGCCACTGCTGGATCACAAGGACGCTTTCGAGTCGGCCAAACAATGGCTCAAGGATCACCCGCAGGACAAAAAACGCTGGCTTGAAGGCGTCACCACCTTCGATGGCAAACCAGCCGCTGAAAACCTGCAACTGACCAGTAAATAAACCCGAACCCACCACCGTCTCGCAGCCCCAAGGGGCTGCGAACGGGACCACCACGCCTGGCCAAAACCAAAAACTCGCCTGTAAGGAACCGCCCAATGAACCACGACGTCATCATCACCTGCGCACTCACCGGTGCTGGCGACACGACCAGCAAGAGCCCACACGTGCCGGTCACCCCAAAACAGATCGCGGCTGCCGCCGTGGAAGCCGCCAAGGCCGGTGCCACCGTGGTTCACTGCCATGTTCGCGACCCGCAAACCGGCAAGTTCAGCCGTGATGTGGCGCTGTATCGCGAGGTGATGGAGCGTATCCGCGAGGCGGACGTGGACATCATCGTCAACCTCACTGCCGGCATGGGCGGCGACCTGGAAATCGGTGCCGGCGAAAGTCCGATGGAATTCGGCCCGAACACCGATCTGGTCGGCCCGCTGACCCGCCTGGCCCACGTCGAAGAACTGCTGCCGGAAATCTGCACCCTCGATTGCGGCACCCTGAACTTCGGTGACGGCGACACCATCTACGTCTCCACCCCGGCCCAGCTGCGCGCTGGCGCCAAACGCATTCAAGAGCTGGGCGTGAAGGCCGAGCTGGAAATCTTCGACACCGGCCACCTGTGGTTCGCCAAGCAGATGATCAAGGAAGGCCTGCTCGACAACCCGTTGTTCCAGCTGTGCCTGGGCATCCCGTGGGGCGCGCCGGCGGACACCACCACCATGAAGGCCATGGTCGACAACCTGCCCGCCGACGCGGTCTGGGCCGGCTTCGGTATCGGTCGCATGCAGATGCCGATGGCGGCACAAGCGGTGTTGCTCGGCGGCAACGTGCGAGTCGGGCTGGAAGACAACCTGTGGCTGGACAAGGGCGTGCTGGCGACCAACGGCCAACTGGTCGAACGCGCCACGGAAATCCTCAGCCGCCTCGGTGCCCGCGTGCTCACCCCCGCTGAAGGCCGCAAAAAAATGGGCCTGACCCAGCGCGGTTAATAGAACTTACACCCAACCCTGTGGGAGCGGGCTTTTGTGGCGAGGGGGCTTGCCCCCGTTCGGCTGCGAAGCAGTCGTAAACCATTGAGCTTGGTGTGTCTGAAACACCGCAGTTGCTGGTTTTAGGGCCGCTTCGCGACCCAACGGGGGCAAGCCCCCTCGCCACAAAAGCCCGCTCCCACAGGTTTTTTTGAACTCTTTAGGACGTGACCATGAGCTTTATTACCGAAATCAAAACCTTCGCCGCCCTGGGCAGCGGTGTCATCGGCAGCGGCTGGGTGTCCCGCGCGCTCGCCCATGGCCTGGACGTCGTGGCCTGGGACCCGGCACCAGGCGCTGAAGCTGCCCTGCGCAAACGCGTCGCCAACGCCTGGGGCGCACTGGAGAAACAAGGACTGGCGCCCGGTGCATCGCAGGATCGCCTGCGCTTTGTTGCAACCATCGAAGAATGCGTTCGCGACGCTGACTTCATCCAGGAAAGTGCCCCGGAACGCCTTGAGCTGAAACTGAAACTGCACAGCAAAATCAGCGCAGCGGCCAAGCCCAATGCGTTGATCGGCTCCAGCACCTCTGGCCTGCTGCCGAGCGAGTTCTACGAGAGTGCCACCCACCCGGAGCGCTGCGTGGTCGGTCACCCGTTCAACCCGGTTTACCTGCTGCCGCTGGTCGAAGTGGTCGGCGGTAAAAACACCGCGCCCGAAGCCGTGCAAGCGGCGATGAAAGTCTATGAGTCTCTAGGCATGCGCCCGTTGCACGTGCGCAAGGAAGTGCCGGGGTTCATTGCCGACCGCCTGCTCGAAGCGCTGTGGCGTGAGGCGCTGCACCTGGTCAACGACGGCGTGGCGACTACCGGTGAAATCGACGATGCGATCCGTTTCGGCGCAGGCTTGCGCTGGTCGTTCATGGGCACCTTCCTGACCTACACCCTGGCCGGTGGTGATGCCGGCATGCGTCACTTCATGGCGCAGTTCGGCCCGGCGCTGCAGTTGCCATGGACTTACCTGCCGGCACCGGAACTGACCGACAAACTGATCGACGACGTGGTCGACGGCACCAGCGATCAACTGGGTAAACACAGCATTTCGGCACTGGAGCGCTATCGTGATGACTGCCTGCTGGCAGTGCTGGAGGCGGTGAAGACCACCAAAGAGAAGCATGGGATGGCCTTCAGCGAGTAGACGTAAGTTGATAGGCCAGCAGGTCTGGCCCCTTCACGAGCAAGCCCGCTCCCACAGGGGGACGCATTCCAATGTGGGAGCGGGCTTGCTCGCGAAAGCGGTAACCCAGTCACCACTATTATCGGAACCTGAACCATGCCCACCCTCACCACTTACCAAACCACCATCATCCCCGACTGGGTCGACTACAACGGCCACCTGCGCGACGCCTTCTACCTGCTGATTTTCAGCTACGCCACCGATGCCCTGATGGATCGCCTGGGCTTGGACAGCAACAGTCGGGAAGCCAGCGGCAACTCGTTGTTCACTCTTGAGCTGCACCTCAACTACCTGCACGAAGTGAAACTCGACGCCCAAGTCGAAGTGCACACCCAAATCATTGCCCACGACAGCAAACGCCTGCACCTCTATCACAGCCTGCATCTGGTCGGTGATGCCCAGGAACTTGCAGGCAACGAGCAGATGCTGCTGCACGTGGATCTCGCCGGACCGCGCTCGGCCCCGTTCAGCGAACAGTCCTTGAATCGGCTGCAAGCCATCGTCGCCGAACAGGCGGACCTGCCAACGCCCGGGTACATTGGCCGAGTGATCGCATTACCCCCAAAAAAATAACAAGGAGATCGCCATGAACACCGCCGCTGCATTTGCCGACTTTCGTACCTATCCGTTGATCAGCGCACTGACTGGCGTGCAGACACTGGCGGACCGGATTCTGGTGAAGTGGGCCGACGCTCGCGTCAGCCCTTTCCACCATCAATGGCTGCGGGATAACTGCCCGTGCCCGCAGTGCGTCTACACCGTGACCCGCGAGCAAGTGCTGGAAATCGTCGATGTGGCTCAAGACCTGATGCCTGATGCCGTACACATCGACACCGATGGTTGCCTGTCGGTGGATTGGCAGGATGGCCACGCCAGCCGCTTCGATCCCGGCTGGCTGCGCGCCCACGCCTATGACGATGAATCCCGCGCCGAACGCCTGGCGCGCAAGCCGAAAGCCAGGCTCTGGCACAGTGATTTGCAGTTGCCGGTGTTCGAGTATCAAGCACTGATGAACGACCAGCAGGCGTTGCTGCAATGGCTGCTGGCGGTTCGCGATGTCGGCCTGACCCAGGTTCGTGGCGTGCCCACCGAGCCCGGCTCTCTGAAGCTGATCGCACAACGGATTTCCTTTATTCGCGAGAGCAATTTCGGCGTGCTGTTCAACGTGCAATCCAAAGCCGACGCCGACAGCAACGCCTACACCGCTTTCAACCTGCCGCTGCACAGCGATTTGCCGACCCGGGAGTTGCAACCGGGGCTGCAATTCCTGCATTGCCTGGTCAATGACGCAGAGGGCGGCGAAAGCATTTTTGTCGACGGTTTTGCCATCGCCGATGCGCTGCGCCGAGAAGACCCGGAGTCATTCAAAAGCCTTTGCGAAATCCCCGTAGAGTTTCGCAACAAGGACCGCCACAGCGACTACCGCTGCCTCGCGCCGATCATCGCCCTGGATACGTTGGGGCAGGTATCGGAAATCCGCATGGCGAACTTTTTGCGCGGACCGTTCGACACCTCGGTGGAACAAATGCCCAGGCTCTATCACGCCTACCGGCGCTTTATCGCGATGACGCGCGAACCCCGGTTCCGCCTGATGCAGCGGCTCAATCCCGGTGAGCTGTGGTGCTTCGACAACCGCCGCACCCTGCACGCCCGCAACGCCTTCGACCCCGCCACCGGGGCGCGGCACTTCCAGGGTTGCTATGTCGACCGGGATGAGTTGTTGTCGCGGATTCTGGTGTTGCAGCGTTAATTTTCTAAAAGATCGCAGCCTTCGGCAGCTCCTACAGGTGAAACACGATCCATGTCAGAGCTGCCGAAGGCTGCGATCTTTTGCTTTTCAACCGACCAAAAAAAGCCCCGATCAAGCCGTGACAGGATCGAGGCAGAGGGTACTGTTGAGGAGCCGCCGTGCGAGGGTGACCAAACCTTCGTGAAGCGAGCTGAGCCCAGTGTGCCCACTCCTGCGCACGGCAAGTTAGTCGAAAACGACCTGTTCATAGCCATTGCGGCCATTGCGACAATTCGCCCTTGCCGCTACTGCGTGGCCCTACCAGAATCGAGCCACGACACCGTTCCCTGAAGAAGGATTGCGTCATGATGCACGCCGATTTGATAGACCAGGAAGACCTGTTGGGCCAGCTCAAGTCGTTGGGATTCGAGGTGCCCACCGGCGCCACCGCCGAGCAGGCCTGCGAGTGTGCTGTACGGGGTTTGAACGATGTACGGGCGATGACCCTGCGGACCATGGTCAAACAGATGTACACCAGCAGCGCGACGATCCTGCCAGCGGTGCGTCAGGCGATCGATAAGCAGTTGTTGCCAGCGTTGGCGGAGTATCAGCAGAGCCATCGCACCTGATTTTCGAGATTAGACTATCAGGACTTTTGGGGTTTTCTGTGGCGAGGGGGCTTGCCCCCGTTCGGCCGCGAAGCGGTCGCAATCCAATCACAGTGTTCCAACTGACACGACTCTGTGAGTGGTTTTGGGTCTGCTGCGCAGACCAACGGGGGCAAGCCCCCTCGCCACAATGATTTAAAGCCTTACGCTTGCAAACGTCGACTCATTACGCGCCTGGCTCAGCGCCGACAACGGCCCGGACAACGGCGACAGCACCAAGGCTTGCGGCAACGGCATCATCGCCACTTGCTGGGTAGTGTTGGAGCCTACACGCTCGTCACGCGGTGGAATGCCGAAGTATTCGCGGTAGCACTTGGAGAAGTGCGGCGTGGACACAAAACCGCACACCGATGCCACTTCGATGATCGACATCGGCGTTTGCTTGAGCAGTTGCCGGGCGCGGATCAGGCGCAGCTTGAGGTAGTAACGCGACGGCGAGCAGTGCAGGTATTTCTGGAACAGGCGCTCGAGCTGACGACGGGATACCGCGACATAGACGGCCAGTTCGTCGAGATCGATTGGCTCTTCGAGGTTGGCTTCCATCAGCGCAACGATTTCCTGCAGTTTTGGCTGATTCGTGCCGAGCATGTGCTTGAGCGGCACACGCTGGTGATCCTGCTCGTTGCGGATGCGCTCGTAGACGAACATTTCCGAAATGGCCGCCGACAGTTCACGGCCGTGATCGCGGCTGATCAGGTGCAGCATCATGTCCAGCGGCGCGGTGCCGCCGGAGCTGGTGAAACGGTTACGGTCGAGGGTGAACAGGCGGGTGCTCATGGCCACCCGCGGGAAAGCTTCCTGCATGGCTGCCAGGCATTCCCAGTGCACGCTGCAATCGAAGCCGTCGAGCAGGCCGGCGCAGGCCAGGGCCCAGCTGCCGGTGCACACCGCGCCGAGGCGGCGGGACTGGCGAGCCTGGCTTTGCAGCCATGACACGTGTTCACGGGTCACAGTGCGCTGGATGCCGATACCGCCGCAGACGATGACTGTGTCCATTGGCGGGGCTTTGTGCATGGAGGCGTCGGGGGTGATCTGCAGGCCGTCACTGGCCCAGACCTGACCGCCATCGACGGTGAGGGTAGTCCACCGATACAGCTCGCGACCGGACAACTGGTTGGCCATGCGCAGGGGTTCCACTGCGGAGGCCAGAGAAATCAGCGTGAAATTGTCCAGCAGCAGAAAGCCGATGGATTGAGGCGCACGGTTCTGGGGTTGGGCCCCGGAGTTGAACGTCGTCATCGCGGTATCTCCTCACACAAAGCGGGTGATGGCCTCAGGCGGAGGCTCTTTTTATTGCCATCGTTCTCGCGTGGGAGACGGGCTTTGTAATGACAGAGCAATTGCCATGCCTATTTTTGAATGTGCGTTCAATAACTCCTAAAAACGACGTCGGAATGTGTCTATATATGTCTTGCAAGGCGTGGGGATTTAAATGGCCATCAGGACTGGCAAGCGCGCCGGCTCACGAGCGGTGAGCAATTCGGTAGCACTTGTGGGAACGGCGTTGCGCCGCGTCGGAAAGGAGTGTCACCGCAGGCACAGGTGACGAGCGGTCGAGGGCTGGTTGGCCCTCGATAAGTGGCAAGACAATTTATCTGTGAGCGACGCGCTAAAAGGAGGCGCGTTTTAATCCGGGTGTTCACTTAGCGCGCAGTTTTGACTGGTCTGCTGTGGCGAGGGGGCTTGCCCCCGTTCGGCTGCGAAGCAGTCGTAAAAGTTTTAGGGCCGCTTCGCGACCCAACGGGGGCAAGCCCCCTCGCCACAGGGTCAACTCGGTTTCAGCATTCAACAGCACTGACCGCCAACCCACCCCGCGATGTCTCCTTATATTTGTCATGCATGTCGGCACCGGTATCGCGCATGGTGCGGATCACCCGGTCCAGCGAAATAAAGTGCTGGCCATCGCCCCGCAACGCCATCTGCGCGGCGTTGATCGCCTTCACCGCAGCAATCGCGTTGCGCTCGATGCACGGCACCTGGACCAGCCCACCCACCGGGTCGCAGGTCAGGCCGAGGTTGTGTTCAAGACCGATCTCCGCCGCGTTGCACAGTTGCTCTGGCGTGGCGCCAAGGATTTCCGCCAGCCCGGCGGCCGCCATGGCGCAGGCCGAACCGACTTCGCCCTGGCAACCGACCTCGGCACCAGAGATCGAGGCGTTCTTCTTGCACAGGATGCCCACCGCCGCCGCACCGAGGAAGTAGTCGACGACATTGGCGTCGGTCACGGCCTCGCTGAATTTCATGAAATAGTGCAGCACCGCTGGAATGATCCCCGCCGCGCCATTGGTCGGTGCCGTGACCATGCGCCCGCCGGCGGCGTTTTCTTCGTTGACCGCCAGGGCGAACAGGTTGACCCACTCCATGGCGCTCAAGGTCGAGCCGATCACGTTGGGCTTATTCAGTTCCTGCAGGCTACGATGCAGCTTGGCCGCGCGGCGGCGCACGTTCAGCCCGCCGGGCAGGATGCCTTCGTGTTTCAGGCCCTGCTCGACGCAATCCTGCATGGCGCGCCAGAGCTTCATCAGGCCGCTGCGGATTTCCTCTTCGCTGCGCCAGACTTTCTCGTTGGCGATCATTAATTCCGCCACGCGCAGGTTGTGCTTCTTGCACAGCTGCAACAGCTCGGCGGCGCTGGAAAAGTCATAAGGAAGTACGGTGCGATCCAGATCCACGACACCGCTGGAGGCTTGCGCCTCATCGACGACAAAACCGCCGCCGACCGAATAGTAGGTGTCGCGATGCAGTTCGCCGTCATCGCCTTCGACAACCAGGGTCATGGCGTTGGGGTGGAACGGCAGGTTTTCGTCGATCAGGCGCATGTCCCGAGCCCAGACGAACGGCACCGACAGGCGACCGTCGAGCAACAGCGCATGGGTTTCGCGCAGGGCCTGGATACGGATGCCGATTTGCGACGGATCGATCGCATCCGGCCACTCGCCCATCAGGCCCATGATCACCGCGTTGTCGCTGCCGTGGCCGATGCCGGTGGCCGACAACGAGCCAAACAGCTGGACTTCGACACGCCGCACCTGTTCCAGCAGCCCCCGCTCGCGCAAGCCCTGCACAAACAACGCCGCTGCCCGCATGGGCCCCACGGTGTGCGAACTGGAAGGGCCGATGCCGATTTTGAACAAGTCGAAAACACTGATAGCCATGACTGACGAACTCCTGAATGGGCCCACTGCGCACGCCAAAGCGCGCGGTGACGGAGCTGCTACGCTGAAGCTGCAATCCGCCGAGATGAGCGCATCATCAAGCTTTTATCCTGCTGTTCGACGTCTCTAACCGACGCACTCATGCCCACCAACGCCGCGTGTCTTTTACGCCGTGTTTTCGCCGTTTTTTTGCGGTTCAGAGGGGAAAAAAGGGCTGAAAAAATCTGTAAACGACGTCACCGACACTGGATGCGACCATCCCTGTACTGGATACGACGCGCCCTGTAGGCGTCAGATTTTCACTGGTACATGATCATATCGACTCGATTGCAAGGCGCCGTGGTAGAGCTGTCTCCAGAACGCCATCCAACCGCAACCTATAAGTGCGGTGGTCCAGTCGGAACACTGCCAAAAAAAACACCAAGGAGTCCATCCATGAAAGGTTCCCCGTCGTTGTTGTTGGCCGCCATGCTTAGTCTGCCGGTTCTGGCGCAAGCCGCAGAACCGGCGCAATGCAATACCGTAAACTTCTCCGATGTCGGCTGGACCGACATCACCGCGACCACCGCGACCACCAGCGTCGTGCTCAACGCCCTCGGCTACAAGACCAAGACCACCATGATTTCCGTGCCCGTGACCTACAAGTCGCTGGCCGACGGCAAGAACATGGACGTGTTCCTGGGGAACTGGATGCCGACCATGGAAAACGACATCAAGGCCTACCGCGATGCCGGCACCGTGGAAACCGTGCGTACCAACCTCAAGGGCGCCAAGTACACCCTCGCCGTCCCTCAAGCGCTGTACGACAAGGGGCTGCATGACTTCGCCGACATCGCCAAATTCAAGAAAGAGCTCGACGGCAAGATCTACGGCATCGAGCCTGGCAACGACGGTAACCGCCTGATCCAGTCGATGATCGACAAGAACGCCTTCGGCCTCAAGGACGCGGGCTTCAAGGTCGTCGAGTCCAGCGAAGCCGGCATGCTGTCGCAGGTCGACCGTGCGCAGAAACGCGACACCGCCGTGGTGTTCCTGGGCTGGGCGCCGCACCCGATGAACAAGCGCTTCAAGATTCAATACCTGACCGGCGGCGACGATTTCTTCGGCCCCGACTTTGGCGCCGCCACTGTGGCGACCAACACCCGCAAGGGCTACGCCGAGGAATGCAGCAACGTCGGTCAGTTGCTGAAAAACCTGGAGTTCACGGTCGACATGGAAAGCGAACTGATGGGCAACATCCTGGACGACAAGATGAAGCCTGACGCGGCCGCCAAGGCCTGGCTTAAAAAGAATCCACAGGTGCTCGATACCTGGCTCGCTGGCGTGACCACCATTGACGGTAAACCTGGCCTGGAGGCCGTGAAAGCCAAACTGCAGTAATCGCTTATGCCGGACGGCTCACGCCGTCCGGGCTGTTTATTTCCTTGCATGCGGACGTTCACTACCATGCTGATTGATCAGAAAATACCTCTAGGCCAGTACATCGCGGGCTTCGTTGAATGGTTGACGCAACACGGCGCCAGCACCTTCGACGCAATCGCCGTGACACTGGAAACGATGATCCACGGCGTGACGTTTGCGCTGACCTGGTTCAACCCGCTGGTGCTGATCGGCCTGATCGCTCTACTGGCACACTTCATTCAACGCAAATGGGGCCTGACCGCGTTTGTCGTTGCCTCCTTTCTGCTGATCCTCAATCTGGGGTACTGGCAGGAAACCATGGAAACCCTCGCCCAGGTGATGTTCGCCACCCTGGTCTGCGTGGTCATCGGCGTGCCCCTGGGCATCGTCGCCGCGCACAAGCCGATGTTCTATACTCTAATGCGTCCGGTACTCGATCTGATGCAGACCGTACCGACCTTCGTGTACCTCATTCCTACCCTGACCCTCTTTGGTCTGGGTGTGGTCCCGGGCCTGATTTCGACGGTGGTGTTCGCGATTGCCGCGCCCATTCGCCTGACCTACCTGGGTATCCGCGATGTTCCGGAAGAACTGATGGACGCCGGCAAGGCCTTTGGCTGCTCTCGGCGTCAGCTGCTCTCGCGAATCGAACTGCCCCACGCCATGCCAAGCATCGCGGCAGGCATCACCCAGTGCATCATGCTGTCTCTTTCGATGGTGGTGATCGCAGCACTGGTAGGCGCCGATGGTTTGGGCAAACCGGTGGTCAACGCACTGAACACTGCTGATATCGCCCTGGGCTTCGAAGCAGGCCTGGCGATCGTACTGCTGGCGATCATGCTCGACCGTATCTGCAAACAACCCGACGCCAAGGTAGGGGGTGACGCATGAGCATTATTCGCTTCGAGAACGTTGACGTTATCTTCTCCAGGGATCCACGCGAGGCGCTCAAGCTGCTGGATCAGGGCATGACCCGCAACGAGATCCTGAAAAAGACCGGGCAGATCGTCGGTGTTGAAAAAGCCAGCCTGGATATCGAAAAAGGTGAAATCTGCGTACTGATGGGCCTGTCCGGCTCCGGTAAGTCCAGCCTGTTGCGCTGCATAAACGGCCTGAACACTGTCAGCCGTGGCAAGTTGTTCGTCGAGCACGAAGGCAAGCAGATCGACATCGCCTCCTGCAGCCCGGCCGAGCTGAAAATGATGCGTACCAAACGCATCGCGATGGTGTTCCAGAAGTTCGCCCTGATGCCTTGGCTGACCGTTCGCGAGAACATCAGCTTTGGCCTGGAAATGCAGGGTCGGCCTGAGAAGGAACGACGCAAACTGGTGGACGACAAGCTTGAGCTGGTGGGCCTGACCCAGTGGCGCAACAAGAAACCCAACGAGCTGTCCGGTGGTATGCAGCAACGCGTGGGCCTGGCCCGTGCCCTGGCGATGGACGCCGACATCCTGCTGATGGACGAACCGTTCTCGGCACTCGACCCGCTGATCCGCCAGGGTCTGCAGGACGAACTGCTGGAACTGCAACGCAAGCTGAGCAAGACCATCGTGTTCGTAAGCCACGACCTCGACGAAGCCCTGAAACTGGGCTCCCGTATCGCGATCATGAAAGACGGCCGGATCATCCAGTACAGCAAACCGGAAGAGATCGTCCTCAACCCTGCGGACGATTACGTGCGGACCTTCGTGGCCCACACCAACCCGCTGAACGTACTGTGCGGCCGCAGCCTGATGCGCACCCTGGACAACTGCAAACGCATCAATGGTTCGGTGTGCCTGGATCCAGGCGGTGATTCGTGGCTGGACCTGGCCGAAGGCAACACCATCAAGGGCGCTCGCCAGAACGGGTCTGCGCTGGACTTGCAGAACTGGATACCGGGTCAGGCCGTTGAAGGCCTGGGTCGTCGACCAACCCTGGTGGACTCGAACATCGGCATGCGCGATGCGCTGCAGATTCGTTATCAGACCGGCAACAAGCTGGTTCTGCATGACAACAACAAGGTGGTGGGAATTCTGGGCGACAGCGAGCTGTATCACGCACTGCTCGGCAAGAACCTGGGGTAAGGCAACAGATGCAAAAACGCCGCGAGAGAATCGCGGCGTTTTTGTTTGAAGAGCAAAGATCAAAAGATCGCAGCCTTCGGCAGCTCCTACAGGGGATCGCGTTCTAGTGTAGGAGCTGCCGAAGGCTGCGATCTTTTGAAGCTGGACGCGGTATCACTGAAACACCGCGCCCCTCACAACTCAGCTGTAAACCCGGCCAAGGAGCTGCCGATGGCTTTCAAACTGATCGAGCACGTCACGGGTGATCTGATCTTGAGTGAAACCCATCAAGTCGTAGTCCTGGCTACCGTTATGCAGGTAAACCTCGGCGCGATAGAAACGCTGACGCGCCTCATCGGACTGTGCCGATTCAGTCGGCGTGGCCAGGTAACCGTCCAGGCTGACTTCGTAGACAAATGGGTTGCCCTCCTCCATCTCGACGCGCACGCCCATGCAACGCTTGGACTTGCCCAGCAGCGTCTGAACCTTCAGGCCCTGAGCACGCATTTGCGCCGTCGCATCTTCCAGCGCCGGGCTCACTTGCTTGTCCATGAAGCGCTGCACCACCGACTGGCTTGGCTGCAGGTCCAGTTGGGTCAAACGCTCGCTGAAACCACGACGACCGCGCGCCGCCAGTTCCGCTTGCTCCTGTTCAATCTGCACGTCCTGGCGCATGGCCTTGTGCAAGCCGAACATGAAGAACACCAGCACCACCGAGAACGGCAGACCGGCCAGTACCACCATCGTCTGCATGGCTTCGAAGTTGCCGGCGAACAGCAGGCCGATGGTCACCAGGGTGATCACCCCCGACCAGAAGATCCGCAGCCAGTGCGGCGCGTCTTCATCGACGGTACCGCCCTTGCACGACAGGTTGGCCATCATCACCGCGCCGGAATCCGCCGGGGTCAGGAACAGCACGAAACCGACAAAGATCGACACGCCGATCACCACCTTCGACGCCGGGTAATGCTCAAGCAACTGGTAGATCGCCATGGACGGCTGTTCCAGCGCCGTTTTTCCAAGCTCCACCGCCCCATGGTTCATCACCAGGTCCAGGGCCGAGTTACCGAAGATCGACAGCCACGCCAGGGTGAAGCCCAGCGGAATCAGCAGTACACCGGCCACCAGTTCACGTACCGTGCGACCACGGGAAATACGTGCGATGAACATGCCCACGAATGGTGCCCAGGAAATCCACCAGGCCCAGTAGAACAGGGTCCACAGGCCCAACCAGCGGTCGGACTTCTCGGCGTCGCCTTCATACACGTAAAGGTCGAAGGTCTTCAGCACCACGCCGTTCAGGTAGTCGCCGACGTTCTGCACGAAACCGTTGAGCAGATGCAGGGTCGGGCCGAACAGCAGGACGAAAATCAGCAGGCCGCTGAACAGCACGATGTTCAGGTTGGACAGACGACGGATGCCGTTTTCCACACCCGACACGGCGGCGATGGTCGCCACGGTGCTCATCACGATGATCACGATCAGCAGGTTGGTGTTGCTGTGCTCCATGCCGAACAGGTTTTCAAGGCCCGACGACACTTGCAGCGAACCGATCCCCAGGTTGGTCACCAGGCCCAGCAGGGTCACGAACATGCCGAAGCCGTCCACCGCATGACCGGCCGCACCCTTGACCCAGCGCTCACCCACCAGCGGATACAGCGCCGAACGCAACGCCAGCGGCTGGTTATGACGGTAGGCAAAGTACGCCACCGCCAAACCGACCAGCGCGTAAATCGCCCAGCCGTGCAGGCCCCAATGCAGAAACGTCAGTTGTACTGCCTGACGTGCCGCGAGGTTGCTGCCGGCCACGCCTTCCGGCGGGTTGAAGTAGTGGTCCAGCGGTTCGGACGCGCCGAAATACAACAACGAGATGCCGATACCCGAGGAGAACAGCATCCCCGCCCAGGCGCCGTAGCTGAAGTCCGGGGTGTCATCCTTGCTGCCCAGTTTGAGTTTGCCGTAGGACGAAAACGCCAGGCCGACGACGAAAATCAGATAGGCGGCAATCACCACCATGTAGTACCAGCCGAAGCTGCGGGACAACCAGGCTTGCGCCGTACCCAGCATTCTGCCGGCCTCTTGCGGGGCGATGATCAGAATGGCGGTCAACAAC
This sequence comes from Pseudomonas sp. PDM32, assembly GCF_019219225.1. Classification (NCBI taxonomy): domain Bacteria; kingdom Pseudomonadati; phylum Pseudomonadota; class Gammaproteobacteria; order Pseudomonadales; family Pseudomonadaceae; genus Pseudomonas; species Pseudomonas sp. PDM32. The sequence continues at coordinate 546,817 of NZ_JAHUWE010000001.1, read as the reverse complement.
AGAATCAACGCGGTAGAGGTGTAGAACACCCAACCGTTGACCGACACCTTCTGCGGTGGGGTCTTTATTAGCGAGGCAGAACTCATGGCACAGATGCTCCGGGCAGTGCGAGAGAAGAACGCAAGGCAAACGAGTTACCCGACCAATCGGTTAGTGGGCAGCCGACCGGCGGGTGATATAAAGACACCCCGAAAAAAGCCCGAAACCCCTTGAGCGCCACAGCGCGTAGGTTTCGAGCAGATTCGGAAGTCATTTTTTCCGCCGCTACATGTAGGAAAAATCTGAAGGCAGCGACGATTTGTCGCAGATCTTATTCTTTGTTGATTGAACGTTCAATCAAAACAAAATAGACTGGCCCTCAAGCCGGTAGTCGTTTGACGTCTGCCGGAAGGCCTAAGGAGATGTGCAAGATGCCCAAGGTCGGTATGCAACCCATCCGTCGCCAACAGTTGATCGAAGCCACATTGCTGGCGGTCGACCAGGTCGGAATGGGGGACGCCAGCATTGCGCTGATCGCCCGTTTGGCCGGTGTCTCGAATGGCATCATCAGTCATTACTTTCAGGACAAGAACGGCCTGATCGCTGCCACGGCGCAGTACCTGATGAGTGTCCTCAGCGAGAACGTCACCGCGCGCCGTCAGGCGCTGACAGATGCAAGCCCGCGGGCGCATCTGCAGGTGATCATCGAAGGCAACTTCGACGCCAGCCAGGTCAATGGCCCGGCAATGAAAACCTGGCTGGCCTTCTGGGCCACCAGCATGCACCACCCGTCTTTGCACAGGTTGCAGCGGATCAACGATCACCGTCTGTATTCCAACCTGTGCTGCCAGTTCCGCCGCGTACTGCCGCTCGACGATGCGCGCAGTGCAGCCCGTGGCCTGGCAGCCCTCATTGACGGTTTGTGGTTGCGCGGCGCGCTGTCGGGAGATGCTTTCGACACCGGGCAGGCGCACCAGATCGCTTACGAATACATGGATTTCCAACTGGCCAAGCAGGTGAGTTAGAGCACACAGAACGCTCAACCACCGGACCGCGCCAATCACTGATGCACTTGCGAGGACTTTATGGCCCGTTTCGAATTGCAAAAACTCTACATCGATGGCGCTTACTCTGACGCCAGCAGCGACGCCACTTTCGAAGCCATCAACCCGGCTAACGGTGAAGTCCTCGCAAAAGTACAACGTGCCACCTTCGATGACGTCGAGCGCGCCGTCGTCAGCGCCGAAAAGGGCCAGAAAATCTGGGCCGCCATGACCGCCATGGAGCGTTCGCGCATCCTGCGTCGCGCCGTGGAAATCCTGCGTGAGCGCAACGACGAACTGGCCGCCCTGGAAACCCTGGACACCGGCAAGTCGTACTCCGAAACCCGCTACGTCGACATCGTCACCGGCGCCGATGTGCTGGAGTACTACGCAGGCCTGGTTCCGGCCATCGAAGGCGAGCAGATTCCGCTACGCACCACCTCGTTCGTCTACACCCGTCGCGAGCCGCTGGGCGTCGTGGCCGGTATCGGCGCGTGGAACTACCCGATCCAGATCGCCCTGTGGAAATCCGCGCCAGCCCTGGCGGCCGGTAACGCGATGATCTTCAAGCCAAGCGAAGTCACCTCGCTGACCACCCTGAAACTGGCCGAGATCTACACCGAAGCCGGCGTGCCAAACGGCGTGTTCAACGTCCTGACCGGCAGCGGCCGCGAAGTCGGCACCTGGCTGACCGAGCACCCGCGTATCGAGAAAGTTTCCTTCACCGGCGGCACCGACACCGGCAAGAAAGTCATGGCCAGCGCTTCGAGCTCTTCGCTCAAGGACGTGACCATGGAACTGGGCGGCAAGTCCCCGCTGATCATCTGTGACGACGCCGACCTCGATCGTGCTGCCGACACCGCGATGATGGCCAACTTCTACAGCTCCGGTCAGGTGTGCACCAACGGCACCCGCGTGTTCGTACCGGCCCATCTGAAAGCCGCTTTCGAAGCCAAGATCGTTGAGCGCGTTGCGCGCATCCGCGTCGGCAACCCTGAAGACGAAAACACCAACTTCGGCCCATTGGTCAGCTTCGCCCACATGGAAAGCGTGCTGGGCTACATCGCCAAGGGCAAGGAAGAAGGTGCCCGCGTATTGTGCGGCGGCGAGCGGTTGACCGACGGCGACTTCGCCAAAGGCGCCTTCGTGGCCCCGACCGTGTTCACCGACTGCACCGACGACATGACCATCGTCCGTGAAGAAATCTTTGGCCCGGTGATGGCGATCCTCACCTACGAAACCGAAGAAGAAGTGATCCGTCGCGCCAACGACACCGAATTCGGCCTGGCCGCCGGTATCGTCACCCGCGACCTGAACCGCGCGCACCGCGTGATTCACCAACTGGAAGCCGGTATCTGCTGGATCAACGCCTGGGGCGAGTCCGACGCGAAGATGCCGGTTGGCGGCTACAAGCAGTCGGGTGTCGGCCGTGAGAACGGCATCAGCTCCCTGAACAACTTCACCCGCATCAAATCGGTACAGGTCGAGCTGGGCGATTACGTCTCGGTGTTCTAAGACCCGAGTCCTGTATTGCCTGCGAGGGCCTCTTCGCGGGCAAGCCCGCTCCCACAAGGGACCCGCGGCGCACACAGACCCTGTGTACACCAGAGATTAAATGTGGGAGCGGGCTTGCTCGCGAATCGAGTGCGCAGCACTCGCCATGGCCTGACCTGAACCAACTTCAAAGAGGGTGCATTCAATGTCCCAAGAATTCGACTACATCATCATCGGTGCCGGCTCGGCCGGTAACACCCTGGCGACCCGTCTGACCGAAGACGCCGGCGTCACCGTCCTGCTGCTCGAAGCCGGTGGCCCGGACTACCGTTTCGACTTCCGCACGCAAATGCCGGCCGCCCTGGCGTTCCCGCTGCAAGGCCGTCGCTACAACTGGGCCTACGAAACCGATCCTGAGCCACACATGGACGGTCGTCGCATGGAGTGCGGTCGCGGCAAGGGCCTGGGCGGTTCTTCGCTGATCAACGGCATGTGCTACATCCGCGGCAACGCCATGGACTACGACGGCTGGGCGAAACTGCCAGGCCTGGAAGACTGGTCGTACCTGGACTGCCTGCCGTATTTCCGTAAAGCGGAAACCCGCGACATCGGCCCGAACGACTACCACGGTGGCGACGGCCCGGTCAGCGTGACCACGCCGAAAGCCGGCAACAACCCGCTGTTCCACGCCATGGTTGAAGCCGGCGTGCAGGCCGGTTACCCGCGCACCGAAGACTTGAACGGCTACCAGCAGGAAGGCTTCGGCCCGATGGATCGCACCGTGACACCGAAAGGTCGTCGTGCCTCCACCGCCCGTGGTTACCTGGACGTGGCCAAGAAGCGTTCGACCCTGACCATCGTCACCCACGCCCTGACCGACAAGATCCTGTTCGAAGGCAAGCGTGCGGTCGGTGTGCGTTACCTGGTGGGCGCGGCGGAAGAGCGTGTCGAGGTCAAGGCACGCAAGGAAGTGCTGCTGTGCTCCGGCGCCATCGCTTCGCCGCAGATCCTGCAACGCTCCGGCGTCGGCCCGGCCGAGCTGCTGAACAAGCTCGACATTCCGTTGGTCCACGATCTGCCGGGCGTCGGTGAAAACCTGCAGGATCACCTTGAGTTGTACCTGCAATACGCTTGCACCCAGCCAGTCTCGCTGTACCCGTCGCTGCTGTTGCACAACCAGCCGGCCATCGGTGCCGAGTGGCTGTTCAACGGCACCGGCATCGGCGCCAGCAACCAGTTCGAAGCCGGCGGTTTCATCCGCACCCGTCCGGAATTCGAATGGCCGAACATCCAGTACCACTTCCTGCCGGTAGCGATTAACTACAACGGCAGCAACGGTGTGAAAGAGCACGGCTTCCAGGCGCACATGGGCTCCATGCGTTCGCCAAGCCGTGGGCGCATCCAGGCCCAGTCCAAGGATCCGCGCCAGCACCCGAGCATCCTGTTCAACTACATGGCCACCGAGCAGGACTGGCAGGAATTCCGCGACGGCATCCGCCTGACCCGTGAAATCATGCAACAGCCGGCGCTGGACGCCTTCCGCGGTCGCGAGATCAGTCCGGGCATCGAGGTGCAAACCGACGAGCAACTGGACAAGTTCATCCGCGAACACGCCGAAACCGCGTTCCACCCGTCCTGCTCGTGCAAGATGGGCACCGACGAGATGGCCGTGGTCGATGGCGAAGGTCGCGTGCATGGCATGCAAGGCCTGCGCGTGGTCGATGCCTCGATCATGCCGATCATCACCACCGGCAACCTCAACGCACCCACGATCATGATGGCCGAGAAAATCGCCGACAAGATCCGTGGCCGCAAGCCATTGCCGCGCAGCACAGCCACTTACTATGTGGCCGGTGAAGCGCCGGTGAAGGGCAAGCCGGTGCGGGAAGTGAGCCAGATCGCTTAAGGCATAACACCGCGGTAAGGCTATTCGCGAGCAGGCTCGCTCCCACATTGGATCTGTGAACGACTCAGATCCTTTGTGGGAGCGAGCCTGCTCGCGAAGGGGCCTAACCAAGCAACACATATCTCCCGCCCCTCCCAGTAATCCCTCCCAACACCGCACCACCCTTGATCCTCCCCCCCTCGCAGGCCTAATCTAGCGCCACGCAATCGTTTCACCCCTTCCCCTCGCAGCACCGCGCCATCGCCACTCCATAACCAGGAGGTTCACGAATGTTCGACTTCTACCCCCAGCTCAAGCAGCGCTTCGCTGCCTTGCGCACGGGTGCTGAATTCTTTTCCCTGCGTTATGTGCGCGAATCCGGGCAGTACCTGTCGGTGCGCAAGAACGTCGCCGAACCGCCGAGCCTGAGCCGTGACGAAGGGGCGATGCTGACTGTGCGGGTCAATGGCGTCGAGGTCTATGCGGCGACCAACGATCTGTCGCAACAAGGCCTGCAGGCCGCCCTCGAGCGCGCCGAACATCAGGCCCGTCGACTCAAGCCCCACGCCTTGCTGGACCTGCGTGAACAGGCTGTTTCCAGCGACCGCGCCGATTACTTTTCGCCGAACCTCGACCAGCCCTTCCCGTCCCTGAGCGACTGCTACCAACTGCTCGGCACCGAGTCGGCCGCCGTGCCCAGGGACGAGCGGCTGGTGAATTGGCAGGTCAGCCTCGGCATCACCCACGTCGAGCAGATTTACCTCAACAGCGCCGGTGCCGAACTGCGCCAGGCCCAACGCTTTGTGTACCCTGGCCTGGACGTCACGGCCTACGACGGCAACGACAGCCAGACCCGCAGCCTGGGGCGCGAGAACTTCGGTCAGCAAGGCGCGGCGGACGTCATCAGCCGCTGTGGCCTGATCGGTGCCGGTGCCCAGGTGGCTGATCAGGCGCTGCAACTGCTGCTGGCGCCAAACACACCGCAAGGCAAGCGCGACCTGCTGCTGATGCCCGACCAGATGATGCTGCAAATCCACGAATCCATCGGCCATCCGCTGGAGCTGGACCGCATTCTGGGTGACGAGCGCAATTACGCCGGCACCAGCTTCGTCAAAGCCGAGGATTTCGGCCGACTGCAATATGGCTCCGGCCTGCTCAACGTGACCTTCGACCCGGAGATCCCCGAAGAACTCGCCAGCTATGGCCATGACGACGACGGCACGCCCGCCAGCAAACAGTTCCTGATCCGCGAAGGCCTGTTGCTGCGCCCGCTGGGCGGTGCGTTGTCGCAATTCCGGGCCGGCATGGACGGCGTCGCCAACAGCCGCGCCTGCGGCTGGAATCGCCCGCCGATCGATCGCATGGCCAACCTCAACATCGAGCCGGGCGATCAGTCCATCGAGCAGTTGATCGGCGGTATCGAACACGGCGTGCTGATGTCGACCAACCGTTCCTGGTCGATCGACGATGCCCGCAATAAATTCCAGTTCGGCTGCGAATGGGGCCAACTGATCGAAAACGGCGAACTCAAGGGAGTGGTAAAGAATCCCAATTACAGGGGCATCTCCGCGCAGTTCTGGAAAAGCCTCAGCGCCGTCGGCGATGCCAGTACTTTCAAGGTCCTCGGCACACCGAATTGCGGCAAGGGCGAGCCGAACCAGGTGATCCGCGTCGGCCACGCATCACCGGCCTGCGTGTTCAGCAACGTTGATGTATTCGGAGGAGACGCCTGATGCATCCGTCAATCAGCCAGTCCGCATCGTTCAAGGCGCTGGTCAACAGCCTGCGTGCAGCGCTTCACGAGCCCGAACAGTTCACCCTCAGCTACGCCGCCGAATCTTCGGCCTTCATACGTTTCAACCACGCCAAGGTGCGTCAGGCCGGTCAGGTGCAGCAGGCGAGCATCGGCCTGAAACTGATCAACGAAGGCCGCCATGCCGACCTGCAAATCACGTTGGCCGGCGATCCCCAGGTTGATCTGCAACGTTTGAACGAAGGCCTGCAACAGCTGCGCGACACCTTGCCGCTGCTACCTCCGGACCCGTATCTGCTGCTCAACCACAATGGCTGGCAGAACAACAACGTGCAGGCCCAACCGCTGCCGGACACCGAACAGGTGGTCGCGCAAATCACCCAGGCCGCCGAAGGCCTGGATCTTGTCGGTTTCTACGCTGCTGGACCGATCAGTCGTGGTTTTGCCAGTTCTTCGGGCGCCTTCGGCTGGCATCAGGCCAACAGTTTCAATTTCGACTTCAGCCTGTTCCACGAGAACGGCCAGGCGGTAAAGGCCAGCTATGCCGGGCAAGACTGGAACAGCGAAGGCTTTGCCAAACGCTTCGAGCAAGCCCGCGAGCAGCTTGAGTTTCTGGGACGCCCGCTACGCACTTTGGCGCCCGGCCAGTACCGCGCTTACCTGGCACCGGCGGCGCTGGAAGAAATCTTGGGCATGCTGTGCTGGGGTGGTTTCTCGGCACAGTCGATTGCCAGCAAAAGCAGCCCGCTGCAAAGGCTCTATGGTGGCGACAGCGCGTTCAGCCCGCTGGTCTCGCTGGACGAAAAAGTCAGCGGCTCACTCAGCCCGGCGTTTTCCGATGAAGGTTATCCGCGCAGTGACCTCGGGCTGATCGTCAACGGCAAGGCCGGGGCACAACTGGTCAGTTCGCGCAGCGCCGCGGAATACGGTTTGACTGCCAACGGCGCCAGCGGCGGTGAATCCCCGAGCGCGCTGAACATGAAAGCCGGGGCATTGCCTGACGCGGACATTCTCAAGCAGTTGGGTACGGGGCTGTACATCAGCAACCTGTGGTACCTGAACTTTTCGGATCAACCGGCCGCACGCCTGACCGGCATGACCCGCTTTGCCACGTTCTGGGTCGAGAACGGCGAGATTCAAGCACCGGTCAACACCATGCGCTTTGATGACAGCGCCTTCAGCCTGCTCGGTTCGCAGCTGGAAGCGTTGACCGCGGAGCGGGAGTTGTTGTTGTCGGCGAGTACGTACAGCCAGCGGGCGACGGCTTCGGCGTTGTTGCCGGGAGCGTTGGTCAACCGGTTGACTCTGACCCTTTAAAAGCTTCGCGAGCAGGCTCGCTCCCACAGGATGTTCACCCCCCATGTGGGAGCGAGCCTGCTCGCGAAGAAGTCACCGCGGACTCCCTGATTCACACTGACAAGAGGTCCCATGCCCAACCGCCCGCCTCTCGACGCTGTCACCGCCCGCTGGATACCCTGGGTCGTCGCCATAGCCTTCTTCATGCAGTCCCTCGACGGGACGATCCTCAACACCGCCCTGCCGGCCATGGCCCGCGACCTGGCCGAGGACCCATTGCGCATGCAAGGGGTGATCATCGCCTACATGCTCACGGTCGCCTTGCTGATCCCGGCTTCGGGCTGGATCGCCGACCGTTTTGGCACCAGGAAGATCTTCTTCAGTGCAATCCTGCTGTTCAGTCTCGGCTCGTTGCTCTGTGCATTGTCGAGCAGCCTGAGCCTGCTGATCGGCGCCCGGGTGATCCAGGGCCTGGGCGGGGCGTTGATGCTGCCGGTCGGGCGGCTGGTGGTACTGCGTGCCTACCCGCGTTCGGAACTGGTACGGATCATGGGCTTCATCACCATTCCCGGGCTGCTAGGCCCCTTGATCGGCCCGACCATGGGCGGCTGGATGGTGCAATACCTGACCTGGCACTGGATCTTCCTGATCAACCTGCCGGTGGGGCTGGTGGGATGCTACGCCGTGTGGAAATTCATCCCGGACCTGCGCGGCTCGGAACGCACCCGTTTCGACAGCCTGGGCTTCGTGCTGTTCGGCGCAGCAATGATTCTGATCACCATCGCCATGGAAGGCCTGGGCGAACTGCACCTGCCGCACCTGCGGGTGATGTTGCTGCTGTTCGGTGGCATGGCGTGCCTGGCGGCGTACTGGTTGCGCGCGGGGCATATCGAGAACCCGTTGTTCGCACCGTCGCTGTTCAAGACCCGGACCTTTGCCGTGGGCATTCTCGGCAACCTGTTCGCCCGTCTCGGCAGCGGCGCCCTGCCTTTTCTGGTGCCGTTGCTGCTGCAAGTGGCGCTGGGCTACTCGCCGTCCCAGGCCGGGATGAGCATGCTGCCGCTGGCCGCTGCGGCGATGATCGCCAAGTGGGTGGCCCGGCCGCTGATCGAACGTCTGGGGTACCGCATCGTGCTGACCGGCAACACCCTGGCATTGGGCATCATGCTGGCGAGCATGGGTCTGGTCAGCGAGCAGACGCCGTATTGGCTGCTGCTGTGCCTGCTGGCGATTCTTGGCGCGATCAACTCCCTGCAGTTCACCGCGATGAACACCGTGACCCTGATCGACCTCGACGACGCCAGCGCCAGCAGCGGCAACAGCCTGCTGTCGGTGGTCGCGCAATTGTCCCTGAGTCTGGGGGTTGCCTGCGCCGGTGCGTTGCTCGGCGGCTTCACGGCGGAGATCGGAAACGACGGCGTCGAGACGGTTTTGGGCGCGTTCCAGCTGACCTTTGTGACCGTTGGAATCATGGCGATGCTGGCCGCGACCATCTTTTCCCAGCTCTCGAAGCAAGACGGACGGCGTGTCAAGCGTCCGGAAGAACACATAGAGCCTTAGGGCGAATGGCCATCGGACTGGTACACTGCGCGACATTTTGTTTTGCAGGCCAGTCCCGTGACCACCATCGCCACCGAATTTAATACTTTGCCGCTGTCTGCCGCCATGCTGGCTAACCTCGAATCCCTCGGTTATGCCCAGATGACGCCGATCCAGGCGCAAAGCTTGCCGGTGATCCTCAAAGGGATGGACCTGATCGCCCAGGCCAAGACCGGCAGCGGCAAGACCGCGGCCTTCGGCATCGGCCTGCTGAACCCGATCAATCCGCGTTACTTCGGTTGCCAGGCACTGATCCTGTGCCCGACCCGCGAACTGGCCGACCAGGTCGCCAAGGAAATCCGTCGCCTGGCCCGTGCCGAAGACAACATCAAGGTCCTGACCCTGTGCGGCGGCGTGTCCCTCGGTCCGCAGATCGCTTCGCTGGAGCATGGCGCGCACATCATCGTCGGCACGCCGGGGCGCATCCAGCAGCACCTGCGCAAGGGCTCGCTGGTCCTTCACGGCCTCAACACCCTGATCCTCGACGAAGCCGACCGCATGCTCGACATGGGTTTCTACGACTCCATCGAAGAAATCATCATGCAGGCCCCGGAGCGTCGCCAGACCCTGCTGTTCTCCGCGACCTACCCGGTGGGCATCAAGCAGCTGGCCTCGAAGTTCATGCGCAACCCGCAGCAAGTGAAGGCCGAAGCGTTCCACGACGACACGCAGATCGAGCAGCGCTTCTACGAGATCTCCCCGGATGACCGCATGAGTGCGGTGACCAAGGTACTTGGCCACTTCCGTCCGGCGTCCTGCGTAGCCTTCTGCTTCACCAAGCAGCAGGTTCAGGAAACCGTCGATCACCTGACCGCCAAAGGCATCTCCGCCGTTGGCCTGCACGGTGATCTGGAACAGCGCGACCGCGACCAGGTGCTGGCGATGTTCGCCAACCGCAGTACTTCGGTACTGGTCGCCACCGACGTCGCGGCCCGTGGTCTGGACATCGACTCCCTGGACATGGTGATCAACGTCGAGCTGGCCCGCGATTCGGAAATCCACATCCACCGCGTCGGCCGCACCGGCCGCGCCGGTGAGAAAGGCCTGGCGATCAGCCTGGTGGCGCCGTCCGAAGCGCAGCGGGCGCAAGCCATCGAGCAATTGCAGAAAACACCGCTGACCTGGGATCAGGTGGACAACCTCACCTCCAAGGGCGGTGGCCCGCTGTTGCCGCAGATGAGCACCCTGTGCATCGCTGGCGGCCGCAAGGACAAGGTCCGTCCGGGCGACATTCTTGGCGCACTGACCGGTGACGCCGGCATCCCCGGCGCCCAGGTCGGCAAGATCGCGATTTTCGACTTCCAGGCCTATGTGGCCGTGGAGCGCGGCGTCGCCAAGCAGGCCTTGCAGCGTTTGAACGACGGCAAGATCAAGGGCCGTTCGTTGCGCGTACGCATCCTGTAAAAAACACCGCCTACCCTGTAGGAGCTGCCGCAGGCTGCGATCTTTTGATCTTGTTTTTGAAAAGCAAAGTCAAAAGATCGCAGCCGTCGGCAGCTCCTACAGGTTTCTTTTGAGGACACCGTTTTGCGCTCTACCGAAGTCGTGATCATTGGCGCTGGCGCCGCAGGGTTGATGTGTGCGCTGACTGCCGCCGGGCGCGGGCGCAAGGTGCTGCTGCTCGACCATGCCAACAAGGCCGGCAAGAAAATCCTGATGTCCGGCGGTGGTCGCTGTAATTTCACCAACATGTACACGGAACCGGGCAATTTTCTCTCGCAGAACGCGCATTTCTGCAAATCCGCCCTGGCCCGTTACACCCAGTGGGATTTCATCGGCATGGTGGCCAAGCACGGCGTGCCGTACCACGAGAAAAAACTCGGCCAGCTCTTCTGCGATAACAAATCCAGCGACATCCTCGAAATGCTGCTGAACGAGTGCGACCAGGTCGGCGTCAACCTGCACCTGGACACCTCTATCCAGACCATCGAGAAGCTCGAAAGCGGCTACCTGCTGGACACGACACTCGACCAGATCACCTGCGAATCCCTGGTGATCGCCACCGGCGGCCTGTCGATCCCGACGCTGGGCGCCACCGGCTTCGGTTACCAGGTGGCCAGGCAGTTCGGCCACGAGCTGCTGCCGACCCGCGCCGGTCTGGTGCCATTCACCATCACCGATCAGCTCAAGGTGTTGTGCACCGAGTTGTCCGGTACCTCGGTGGATTGCCTGGTGAGCTGCAACGACCAGAGCTTCCGCGAGAACATCCTGTTTACCCACCGCGGCCTCAGCGGCCCGGCGATCTTGCAGATTTCGTCGTTCTGGGAGTCCGGCGATACCGTCGAGATCAACCTGATGCCGGATCACGACGTGCCGGGCTGGCTGCAACAGCAACAGGCCGAACGCCCCAACAGCGAGCTGAAAACCCTGCTCGGTGAAATCTTCACCAAGAAGATGGCCAACCTGCTGGCGGACAACTGGTTCGTCTCCAAACCGATGAAGCAGTACACCCACGCGGAACTGGCTGACATCGCCGAGAAACTGGCGAGCTGGAAAGTCGTGCCGGCGGGCACCGAAGGTTATCGCACCGCCGAGGTGACCCTGGGCGGCGTCAACACCAATGAAGTGTCGTCCAAGACCATGGAGTCGCTGAAAAGCCCGGGGCTGTATTTCATCGGCGAAGTACTGGATGTCACCGGGCATCTGGGCGGATTCAACTTCCAGTGGGCGTGGGCTTCGGGCTACGCGGCGGCGCAGTACGTCTGATCCACAGAGGATGATCTGTAGGAGCTGCCGCAGGCTGCGATCTTTTGATCCTGTTTTTGAAAAGCAAAGTCAAAAGATCGCAGCCTGCAGCAGCGCCTACAGGGATCGTGTTTCAGTCAGGGAAGGAACAGATTTTGCTGTCTGATGTGATCGGCGCCATTGCGTCGGCGTCATTAGTGGCTCAATTTAGCGTCATTGCCTCGGAAGGCCTTCGCACTTCATGTCATCGACTTCGTTCCGTCAGTCTCTGCGGCGCCTTTGGGCGCTGGATAAATTCAGCTACAGCGTGCGGGTGTTCATTGCCCTGACCGGCACCATGGCGCTGTGTTGGTATCAGGACGAAATGGGCCTGCTGATCCCGTTGTTCCTGGGGATTATTGCCAGTGCCCTGGCCGAGACCGACGACAGCTGGCAGGGTCGTCTCAACGCGCTGGCGGTGACGCTGGTGTGTTTCGCGGTTGCCGCCCTGTCCGTCGAACTGCTCTTCCCCTACCCCTCGCTGTTTATCATCGCTTTCGCCCTGGCCGCGTTCTGCCTGACCATGCTCGGCGCCCTCGGCGAGCGCTATGGCGCGATTGCTTCGGCAACCTTGATCCTGTCGGTCTACACCATGATCGGCGTAGACCAGCGTGGCGGAGCGGTTACCGACGTCTGGCACGAGCCCGTGCTGCTGGTGGCCGGTGCCGCCTGGTATGGCCTGCTGTCGGTGTTGTGGCAGGCACTGTTTTCCAATCAGCCGGTGCAGCAGAGCCTGGCGCGGTTGTTCCGCGAACTGGGCTTTTACCTGAAGCTGAAATCCTCGCTGTTCGAGCCGATCCGGCAGATGGACGTGGAAGCCCGGCGGCTGGAACTTGCCCAGCAGAACGGCCGGGTAGTGGCGGCACTGAATGCCGCCAAGGAAATCATCCTGCACCGGGTCGGCAACGGGCGCCCGGGGTCGAAGGTCAGCCGCTACCTGAAACTGTACTTCCTCGCCCAGGACATCCACGAACGCGCCAGCTCTTCACACTATCCGTACAACGCACTCGCAGAAGCGTTTTTCCACAGTGACGTCATGTTCCGCTGCCAACGCCTGTTGCGTCAGCAAGGCAAAGCCTGCCGCGCCCTGGCCGAATCGATCCAGATGCGTCAACCGTTCACCTATGACGCCAGTTTCACCGAGGCCCTCAGCGATCTGGATGCCTCTCTCGAACACCTGCGCATCCAGAGCAACCCGGCCTGGCGCGGCCTGCTGCGTTCGCTGCGGGCACTGGCGGCCAACCTCGGCACCCTCGACCGCTTGCTCAGCGATGCCAGCAACCCCGACGCCCTGGCCGACGCCACCGACAGCAGCTTGCTCGACCGTTCGCCACGCAACCTCAAAGACGTGTGGGTTCGCCTGCGCACGCAGCTGACGCCGACCTCGTTGCTGTTCCGTCACGCCCTGCGATTGCCCCTGGCCCTGAGCATCGGCTACGCCATGGTGCATTTGATTCACCCGTCCCAGGGCTACTGGATCATCCTCACGACGCTGTTCGTCTGCCAACCGAACTACGGCGCCACCCGCCGCAAACTCGGTCAACGGATCATTGGCACCGCTATCGGCCTGACGTTGGCCTGGGCGCTGTTCGACCTATTCCCGAACCCGCTGATTCAGTCGTGCTTCGCCATTGCTGCCGGGGTGGTGTTCTTTACCAACCGCACCACCCGCTACACCCTGGCGACGGCGGCAATCACCTTGATGGTGCTGTTCTGCTTCAACCAGGTGGGTGACGGTTACGGACTGTTCCTGCCACGGCTGTTCGATACCCTGCTCGGCAGCCTGATCGCCGGGCTGGCGGTGTTCCTGTTCCTGCCGGACTGGCAGGGCCGGCGCCTGAACAAAGTGCTGGCCAACACCCTGGCCTGCAACAGCATTTACCTGCGCCAGATCATGCAGCAGTACGCGGCGGGCAAAAGCGACGACCTGGCCTACCGCCTGGCCCGCCGCAACGCGCACAACGCCGACGCGGCGCTGTCGACCACGCTGGCCAATATGCTGATGGAGCCGGGACATTTCCGAAAAGAAGCGGACGTGGGCTTCCGCTTCCTGGTGCTGTCGCACACGCTGCTCAGTTACCTGTCGGGCCTCGGTGCGCACCGGGAAACCCAACTGCCGGCAGACGTGCGTGAACAGTTGATCGAGGGGGCCGGGGTGAAGCTGGCTGCCAGCATCGACGAGATCGCCCAGGGACTGGCGAGCAAGGCTTCGATTGCGATCCAGAGCGATGAAGAAGAAGCACTGGCCAATGAGCTGGAACAGATGCCGGATGAAATCGATGAAGGCCAGCGGCTGGTGCAGACGCAGTTGGCATTGATCTGCCGGCAGCTCGGGCCGTTGCGGACATTGGCGGCGCATCTCATCAAGGACACCAGTGTGGATTGAGATCTGTGGTGTCCAGGCGGGCCTCATCGCGAGCAGGCTCGCTCCCACGGTAGATCTTCAGTCGACACGAGTTTTGTGAACACCAGTAACCCCCTATGGGAGCGAGCCTGCTCGCGATGAGGCCATCAGCAACAACACAGAAACTGGCACAACCCACTCACATCCCATGCTGCTTCATCAACTTTTCATAACTGCCATCCGCCTTCATCGCCGCAATCTCCCGGTCGAATCCGGCAACGATCTGCTCATGCTGCGGGTTCTTCAGACTGACCAGAATATGCAGGCTGTTCTCGCTCAAGGCCTTGGGCAGGAATTCCACGGCGTTTCGTACCTTGGGTGATTCGCGAGCCAGGTAATAGCGGGCGACGTACTCATCTTCCAGCGTCAGTTTGACCCGGTCGGCAGCGACCATACGCACGGCCATGGCGAAGCTGTGCACGGGGACCTTCTGCAACGAGTCATCGTTGTCGAACCCGGGCGAATAGGCGTAACCGCGCACGATGGCAATCGGATAAGTGTGCAATTGCTGCAGGTTATTGAATTCGATGGGCGCGTCTTTACGCTTGAGAAAACGTACGCGGTTGAGCAGGTATTCGCCGGAAAACTGGCCGAGCCTTGTACGCTCCTCGGTGTACCAGGCATTGACCAGCACGTCGTATCGGCCCTCGCCCACCCCCATCAAGGCCCGCGCCCAGGGCACTTGTTCAAACTCACTGGCATAGCCGGCCCTGGCGAGCGCGGTACTGACAATGTCCGTGGCCAGACCACCGTTGACCAGCGTGGCATCGGTAAAGGGTGGCCAGGCATCGGCAACCAACCGCAGTTTTTCTGCCGCCGCTCCCTGAACCAGCAACAGCAATCCAATCAAAGCAAAAGCTCGATGCAATCGCGGCATGCTAGAAAATCCTTAGCGGGCGATTGCCCGACGTGTTTTCAGCCAAAACCCCAAGGCCCCTGATCCGGCGATACCCGGGTACTCAACATTAGCTCATCGAAGCCACAGCACAGCGCTTCGATCCAGATTACACAAAGAAGACATCCACGCGAGAAATGAATGATGGCATTTTGGCCTTTGTCACAGATTCTCCCGCCATAAAGACTTCTGGCGTGACTGCGCTTAGTATCGGAACGACGTTTTCAGGGAATCAAAACATGACAGTCGATTGGATTTGCAAACATCACAGCGACCTGGGCAAGGAGCAGCTGTACGCCATTTTGCAGCTGCGCGCGCAAGTGTTCGTCGTCGAGCAGAAATGCGTTTACCAGGATATCGATGGCCAGGACCTGGATGGCGACACCTGCCACGTGATGGCCTGGGACGGTAACCAGCTGGTGGCCTACCTGCGGTTGCTTGACCCGCAATCGCAGGGCGGCGACGTGGTGATCGGGCGGGTGATCATTGCCCCGCAGGCACGCGGCGTGGGCCTGGGGCATGAACTGATGGACCAGGCGTTGAAACAGATCGAGAAGTACTGGCCCGGCCTGCCGGTCTACCTTTCGGCCCAGGCGCATTTGCAGGGGTATTACGGGCGCTATGGGTTTGTCGTGGCGGGTGAGGAGTATGTGGAAGATGGCATTCCACACATTGGCATGCGTCGCTCTTAAGGGCCCTATCGCGAGCAGGCTCGCTCCCACACTGGATTGTGTTCACAACTCAAATCAACTGTGGGAGCGAGCCTGCTCGCGATGACGTCCGTTCAGGCAACGCAAATCTCAGGGATACTCCAGCACCGCCTTGATCTGCCGCAGATTACGCTCGATCCACCCCCGATCAATCGCCCCCCACTCGCGAATCCGATAGCGCCCCGCATGGTTGCGCGCGCCTTCTTCCTGCTCGAATTCACAGACGATATCCAGGTCCGCCAATGCGGCGATGGTGTCCTGCGCCGTGCGCCGGGGCATGCCGGTCACTTCGGTGAGCGCCGGGACGCTGCTGGCCAGTCCGCTGTCGATCAGGTACGCCACATACAACCGGCGATAGAAGCTGCTCTTGGTCTTGCTCACGTCCATCTGATGCTCCTTAAAAGATCGCAGCCTGCGGCAGCTCCTACTCCAATCCCTGTAGGAGCTGCCGCAGGCTGCGATCTCTTGATCTTGATCTTCTATTGCATATCCCGCCACGTCAGGTACACCCGCACATCGAACTCCACCTGGTGATACCCCGGCAGCATGTGCTCGCACAGTTTGTAGAAAGCCTTGTTGTGGTCCGATTCCTTGAAGTGCGCCAGCTCATGCACCACGATCATTTTCAGAAACTCGCAAGGCGCTTCCTTGAACAGCGAAGCGATGCGGATTTCCTTCTTGGCCTTGAGCTTGCCGCCTTGCACCCGGGAGATCGTGGTATGCAAGCCAAGGGCACGGTGGGTGAGGTCAAGGCGGTTGTCGAACAGCACCTTGTCGATGGCCGGAGCATTACGCAGGTATTCCTGCTTGAGGTCCAGGGCATAGGTGTACAGCGCCTTGTCGCTCTGCACTCCGTGCTTTTGCGGGTAACGCTGGCTCAGGTAATCGCCCAGCCGACCGTCGGCGATCAGCTGGCGCACCTGATCCTGCAAGGTGGCGGGATAGGCCTGGAGATATTTCAACACGGTCATCGGGGCGGCAATACAGGTCACTGAAAGGTCGCCAGTGTAGCGAATTCAGCGGGGCAGCGCGCTCCAGTCAAACGGCTGGACAAAGACCCCGGCGTCCTCGGCCATCATCGGTCGGGCCACCAGGAAGCCTTGCACATATTCGCAGCCGTTGGCCCGCAGCCATTCATACTGCGCGACGGTTTCCACCCCTTCGGCAATCACCAGCACCCCGAACTGTTTGCACAAGTCGATCACACTGCGCACCAGCGCCGCATCCCGTACCGAGTCCGGCAACCGGGCTATCAAATGCCGGTCGAGCTTGAGGGTGTCCAGCTCCAGGTCGCGCAGGTGCGACAGGGAGCACGGGCCGGCCCCGAAGTCATCCAATGCCACTCGTACGCCCAGATTGTGCAACAGGCGTAATTGCTTGCGAGTTTCCTCGGGGTGATGCATCAAGGCCTCTTCCGTGACCTCGACCTCCAGATGACGCGGCTGCAAGCCATGGCGCTCCAGCACCTGGCGCAGTTCGGTGACCAGGTTGGGCATGCCGAACTGCGTACTGCTCAAGCTGACGCCGAGCACCAGATCCTCGGTGAACAGGGTTTCCCAGGCTTTGCGCTGCCCGGCGCTGCGGTGGTAGATCCAGCTGCCCAGCCGACTGATCAGCCGCGCCTCTTCCAGCAATGGCAAAAACAGCCCCGGCGGCACGTCGCCAACGCTCGGATGCTGCCAGCGCAGCAAGGCCTCGAAGCCACGAATCCGCCCGTCCGCAATCGCAACCTGAGGCTGATACACCAGGTTGAAATCCCGGTTCTCGATGGCCGTGCGCACACTTTCCTCGAGCATCAGCCGCGAGCGCGCCCGACCGTTCATTTCGTGATCGTAGAAGCGGTATTGCTGACGACCGGCACGCTTGGCTTCGTACATGGCGATGTCGGCCGCCCGCAGCATCCCGTCGAGATTGGCGCCACAATCGGGGAACGTAGCAATGCCGATGCTGGCACCCAGGGCGATATCGAGGCCGTCGACCTGCTGACAGATCGACACGCGCTCGATGAGCTTCTCGGCAATCTTCGCCGCTTGCTCGGGGACCTCCAGATCCAGCAGCGCGGTGAATTCATCGCCGCCCATCCGCGCCAGGATGTCGAAGGGCCGCAAGCATGCCTTCAACTGTTCGGAGACCCAGCGCAGCACCCGATCGCCGGCATCGTGGCCGAGCGAATCATTGACGCGCTTGAAGCCGTCGAGGTCCAGATACATCAAGACCCAGGAACTGTCGGTACGCTCACCGCGCAACAGCAGGTTCTCTACGGTCTGGTAGAAACCGCGGCGGTTGAGCAATCCGGTCAGCGGATCGGTGACCGCCTGAAACTCCAGCTGCTGATGCAGATGGCGCACCACCGACATGTCCAGCACGGTCACTACCATTGCATGTTGCTCGGCAGGCAATGGCGCACAGGACAAGGCCACCGGCACCTGCTGGCCGCGCGTCGTACGCAGCAAGGCATCGTGCAGGCGCAAGGTTTCGCCACGTTTGTAGCCCGTGAAAAACTCGGAATCGGCCCAGACCGGGATATGGGGCTTTTGCAGATAGTCCAGAAACTCCTTGCCTTGCAGTTCCTGCACCGGGGCATTGAGCAGCCGCGACATCGCCGGATTGGCAAAACGAATCAGGCCGTCCTCCCCCAATACCAGAATGCCTTCGGCCGCGTTATCCAGCACCGATGCATTAAAGGCCCGGGCGGATTCCAGATCATGACTCAAGCGCTGCAAGGCCCGGCGGTTGCGCTGGTGTTCGAGCAACGCCTGGACCTTGGGCGTGAAGATCTGCGGGTCGAACGGCTTGAACAGGTAATCCACCGCACCGCTGGCATAGCCCTTGATAACCGCGTCCTGGGACTGTTCATTGGCGGTCAGGAAAATGATCGGCGTGAGACGGGTCCGCTGGCTACCGCGCATCAGGCGCGCCACTTCATAACCGTCCATGCCCGGCATCTGCACGTCCAGCAGCACCAGGTCGATATCGTGCTCCAGCAACAAGCCGAGGGCCTCGAATCCCGAGGTGGCAGTAATGACCCGCCAGCCCTGGCGCTGTAACAACGCACGCATGCTGATCAGGTTTTCAGGGTAATCGTCTACGACTAAAAGGGTTGAGCCGCCGTCTACTGGCGTGGGTTGCGCGCATTCCATGCTGCTTCTCTAATTGCGGGGCGTCAGGCCGGTTTCTCGTGAAAACCGGACAAATACTGTGCCTTCACTCTAGACCCGGTTCTGCAAAAGCAGAAGGTGTCAGTGAGCCAGCATTCACCATTGTGACTTTTTGCCGACTAACGGTCGATGGCTCAGCCCCATAAAACCGGGAAAGATGGAATTTCGACAGGATGTTGACGTCAACCACCCGTCAGACAAGCATTAACAAAAAACCTCGCTACGCTTATAAAGGCCGCCCCAAAGGCGCGGTCTAGAGCTAGTGGCACGTCCGTGCAGCATGAATCAAGCGGAAGAACCGACATGATCGACCTCGCAACCTGGAACCTCAGCGTCCCCGTCGGCAGCCCGCCGTACACTGTCGAAACCTCCAAGCTGGTGGATGGTTTCAAGGATCAATACTTCCACTCCGACACCGGCACATTGTTTTTCTGGTCGCCCGTGACCGGCTCCCGTACCGAAAACGCGATTTATCCGCGCACCGAATTACGTGAAACCTACAGCAACGGCACATTGAAAAACTGGTATTACCCGGATGCCGACAATTTGTTGTATGCCACGCTGGCTGTGAACCAGGTGCCGAGTTCCGGGAAAATCGTCATCGGCCAGATCCATGCCTATCAAAGCCAGAAACCGCTGGTGAAGGTCGAGTACCAATACAAAACCAGTACCGCCACCGGCAATATCGTCGCCAAGGTCCGGATGCATCCCGATGACGATACAGGCCGGGTGATCATCGTTGCGACAGGGGTGAAACTCGACCAGGAGTTCAACTACCTCATTCACCTAAGCCCCGGTGGCGCCTTGGGTATCAGCGCGGCAGGCTATCAATGGGATACGCAAATCAGCACAACCTGGCGCGACAAGCCGCTGTACTTCAAGGCCGGGGTCTATGTGCAGGACAATACCGGGTACACCACTGAAGGCGGGAAAGTGACCTTCAGCAAGCTGGATATCGATCACAATCAATAACATTACCGTTGAAAAGATCGCAGCCTTCGGCAGCTCCTACAGGGAACTGTGGCTGTGATCTTTTGAATTTGCGCTCACAAAAAACCCGCATTTCTGCGGGTTTTTTGTGCGACTGAAACGCTGAGGGTCTTAGTTGACCTTAGCGTTCAACTCACCTTTGAGGTAACGCTGATACATACCTTCCAGCGAGATCGCCTTGATCTTCGATGCATTACCGGCAGTACCGAAAGCTTCGTAGCGAGCGATGCACACGTCGCGCATGGCGGTGACGGTGGCGCCGAAGAATTTACGCGGGTCGAATTCGCTCGGGTTGGTGGCCATCAGGCGACGCATGGCGCCAGTGGATGCCAGGCGCAGGTCGGTGTCGATGTTGACCTTGCGCACGCCGTGCTTGATGCCTTCGACGATTTCTTCAACCGGTACGCCGTAGGTTTCCTTGATGTCGCCGCCGTACTGGTTGATGATCGCCAGCCACTCTTGCGGAACCGAAGACGAACCGTGCATCACCAGGTGAGTGTTCGGAATGCGCTTGTGGATTTCCTTGATGCGGTCGATCGCCAGCACGTCACCGGTAGGCGGCTTGGTGAACTTGTAGGCGCCGTGGCTGGTACCAATGGCAATGGCCAGGGCATCAACCTGAGTGCGTTTTACGAAGTCAGCGGCTTCTTCCGGGTCGGTCAGCATCTGGCTGTGATCCAGAACGCCTTCGGCGCCGATGCCGTCTTCTTCACCGGCCATACCGGTTTCCAGCGAACCCAGGCAACCCAGCTCACCTTCTACCGAGACGCCGCAGGCGTGAGCCATGGCCACGGTCTGTTGGGTGACGCGCACGTTGTAGTCGTAGTCGGTCGGGGTCTTGCCGTCTTCGCCCAGGGAACCGTCCATCATCACCGAGCTGAAGCCCAGTTGAATGGAGCGCTGGCAGACGTCAGGGCTAGTGCCGTGGTCCTGGTGCATGCACACCGGGATGTGCGGGAACTCTTCGATTGCCGCCAGGATCAGGTGACGCAGGAACGGTGCACCGGCGTATTTGCGAGCACCGGCCGAAGCCTGGACGATCACCGGGGAGTCAGTCTTGTCAGCGGCTTCCATGATGGCGCGCATCTGCTCAAGGTTGTTGACGTTGAAGGCTGGAACGCCGTAGCCGAACTCGGCTGCGTGGTCCAGCATCTGGCGCATGCTGATAAGTGCCATTGTGTGTGTCTCTCCCGGTTGAGGGTCGTTAATCGTGCCAGCCTGCCGTAGCGGCGGCGGCTATTCAAGTTATTGCAGATCGGGGGTGAGCCCGGGCTGCGAATTCGGGTGATGCCAAAATCTCAACAACTGCATAGAACCCTTGTGGGAGCGGGCTTGCTCGCGAATGCGGCTCAACATTCAACATCTATGCAAGCTGATCCACCGCTTTCGCGAGCAAGCCCGCTCCCACATTTGGATCTCTGTACGTCAAATCAATCGTGTTAATCAGCCTTACAGCCACGGCCGATCAAATCATTGGTGGCGACCCAGTAAACCAGGCCTTCCTCACCTTTTATGTGGAACGCCAGCATGTCATTGCTGTAAAGCGAGCCCGATGCACCCGGTTCCTGCTTCAAGCGGTAGACCTGATCGGCACCGCCCAGTCGCACGTCGACTTCCTTGCGGCTGTCGTCGGTGTAGCGCCACAGCACTTTGGCCTGGCTGTCGCAGGTCCAGGTGGTCCAGTTATCCACAGGTGCGGACGACTGGAACGGGTTCAACTGATTTATCTGAGCACAACCGGCCAACAGCGCCAGCGCCGTAACGGCGATAAAACCTTTCATCCGTGTCCCTCGACTGGCGGCGCACGCTGCCAGCCCTGAGTAATGAGTCAGACCCGTCAAGGGCAGCCATGTTCCTTGGCGGGCGTCCGGGTCTCGTATTTGTCCAGGCCTTCCGGCCCGGAACGCTTGTTGAGCACCGGGTTGGTTTCGGCCTGCCAGTCGGCCTGATAGCAGCCCTTGTCCGACTCGGACGGCGCCGGTTCCGCAGTGGCCTTCGGGTTACTCCCGCACGCCACCAGCGAACCTGCGACGATCAACAACGCTAACGTCTTGACCATTTCAACACTCCCTTGCCTGGTCAAACGGGCGACCCTCAGGCCTTGGCCCGGCTTTCCAGGACTTCAACGGCTGGCAACACCTTGCCTTCGACGAACTCGAGGAACGCACCGCCACCGGTAGAAATGTAGGAGATCTGCTCGGCCACGCCATATTTGTCGATGGCAGCCAGGGTGTCGCCACCGCCGGCAATGGAGAACGCCGCGCTGTCTGCGATGGCCTGGGCCAGCACTTTGGTGCCATTGCCGAACTGGTCGAATTCGAACACGCCGACCGGACCATTCCACAGGATGGTCTTGGACGATTTCAGCAGTTCGGCGAAGTTCGCCGCGGTCTGCGGGCCGATGTCCAGGATCATGTCGTCGGCAGCGACGTCAGCGATCAGCTTGACGGTCGCAGCGGCGCTTTCCGCGAATTCCTTGGCAACCACTACGTCCACTGGCAGCGGCACGCTGACTTTGGCGGCGATGGCGCGAGCGGTGTCGAGCAGGTCCGGCTCGTACAGCGACTTGCCGACCGGGTGACCAGCAGCGGCCAGGAAGGTGTTGGCAATGCCGCCGCCGACGATCAACTGATCGCAGATCTGGCTCAGGCTGTTCAGTACGTCGAGTTTGGTCGACACCTTGGAGCCGGCAACGATGGCCGCCATCGGCTGGGCCGGGGCGCCCAGGGCCTTGCCCAGTGCGTCCAGCTCAGCGGCCAGCAGCGGGCCGGCAGCGGCGACTTTGGCGAACTTGGCCACGCCGTGGGTCGAACCCTCGGCACGGTGAGCGGTGCCGAAGGCGTCCATCACGAACACGTCGCACAGGGCGGCATATTGCTGGGCCAGTTCGTCGGCGTTCTTTTTCTCTCCTTTGTTGAAGCGCACGTTTTCGAACAGCACGATGTCGCCGGCTTTCACGTCGACGCCGCCCAGGTAATCGGCCACCAGCGGCACTTCACGGCCCAGGGCACGGCTCAGGTAGTCGGCGACTGGCTTGAGGCTGTTCTCGGCCGAGAACTCACCTTCGGTCGGACGACCAAGGTGCGAGCAGACCATCACGGCCGCGCCTTTTTCCAGGGCCAGCTTGATGGTCGGCAGCGAGGCCAGGATACGCGCATCGCTGGTGACAACACCGTCCTTGACTGGGACGTTGAGGTCTTCGCGGATCAATACGCGCTTACCTTGCAGATCGAGGTCGGACATCTTCAACACGGTCATGGGTCGCACTTCCTACGGTTTTTTTGAAGTTGCTGTTTGCAGATAGTGTTCTGCAACGTCCAGCATTCGGTTGGCAAAACCCCATTCGTTGTCGAACCAGGCCAGGATGTTCACCAGCCGTGGGCCGGAAACGCGGGTCTGACTGGCATCGACAATTGCCGAATGTGGGTCATGGTTGAAATCACAGCTTGCGTGGGGTAACTCGGTGTAAGCCAGCAGGCCTTTGAGCGGGCCGCTGGTGGCGGCTTCGCGCAGGATCCGGTTGACCTCGGCGGCGTCGGTCGCGGTGGCGGTCTGCATCGTGATATCGAGGCAGGACACGTTGACCGTCGGCACCCGCACGGCTTTGGCCTGAATTCGTCCGGCAAGTTCCGGCAACAGGCGTTCGATACCACGCGCCAGACCGGTGGACACCGGAATCACCGACTGGAACGCCGAACGGGTACGGCGCAGGTCTTCGTGGTGATAGGCATCGATAACCGGCTGATCGTTCATCGCCGAGTGAATGGTGGTGATCGATACGTAATCCAGGCCAATGGCCTGATTCAGCAGGCGCAACAGCGGCACGCCGCAGTTGGTGGTGCAGGACGCGTTGGACACCAGCAGTTCATCGCCGGTCAGGCAATCCTGGTTCACGCCGTAGACGATGGTGGCGTCGACATCGGTCTCGCTGGCCATCGGCTGGGAAAACAGCACACGCGGGGCGCCGGCGTCGAGGAAACGCTGGCCGTCTTCGCGGGTGTGGTAAGCGCCGGAGCACTCCAGCACCAGATCGATGCCCAGGGATGCCCAATCAATGCCTTCGGGGGTGGCACTGCGCAGGACCTTCACGCAGTCGCCATTAATAT
The DNA here is from genome assembly GCF_019219225.1 of Pseudomonas sp. PDM32. NCBI lineage: Bacteria > Pseudomonadati > Pseudomonadota > Gammaproteobacteria > Pseudomonadales > Pseudomonadaceae > Pseudomonas > Pseudomonas sp. PDM32. The sequence continues at coordinate 522,781 of NZ_JAHUWE010000001.1, read as the reverse complement.
GCAGACAATCGCCATCGACCTTCACTTCGCCGGGGAACCGGCCATGGGTGGAGTCGAAGCGTGTCAGGTATTCGATGCTGGCCATGTCCGCCAGATCGTTGATCGCGACGATTTCAAACCCGGCCTTGTCGCCTCGCTCGAACAACGCACGCAAGACGCAACGACCAATCCGGCCGTAGCCGTTGAGTGCAACTTTGTAGGGACGCGGTTGAGGCATGGGTTTCTCGATAGACGCAGTCAGACGAATTTTCGCTAACAACACACCCTCTGTAGGAGCTGCCGCAGGCTGCGATCTTTTGATCCTTTTAAGATCAAGATCAAAAGATCGCAGCCTACGACAGCTCCTACAGGGGATCGCGGTGGTCTGGGCCACCGCGTCGTGTTTTAGTCTTCCAGCAGCTCTTCTGCCTGACCCAGGATGTTTTCCAGGGTGAAGCCGAACTCTTCGAACAGGGCTGACGCAGGTGCTGACTCGCCGTAGGTGGTCATGCCGATCACACGGCCTTCCAGCCCCACGTACTTGTACCAGTAGTCCGCGTGAGCGGCCTCGATGGCAATACGTGCGCTGACCTGCAACGGCAGGACCGATTGCTTGTAGCCGGCGTCCTGGGCATCGAACACGCTGGTGCACGGCATGGAAACCACGCGAACCTTGCGGCCCTGCTCGGTCAGTTTGTCGAAGGCCTGAACAGCCAGGCCGACTTCCGAACCGGTAGCGATCAGGATCAGCTCAGGCTCGCCTGCGCAGTCCTTCAGCACATAACCACCGCGGCTGATGTCGGCGATCTGGCCGGCATCACGGGTTTGGTGCTGCAGGTTCTGACGGGAGAAGATCAGGGCCGAAGGACCGTCCTTGCGCTCCAGCGCGTACTTCCAGCACACCGCCGATTCAACGGCGTCGGCTGGACGCCAGGTGTCGAGGTTCGGCGTGCAGCGCAGGCTGGCCAGTTGCTCGATTGGCTGGTGGGTCGGGCCGTCTTCGCCCAGACCGATGGAGTCGTGGGTGTAGACGTGGATCACACGCTGCTTCATCAGGGCCGACATGCGCACTGCGTTGCGGGCGTATTCCATGAACATCAGGAAGGTCGCGCCGTAAGGTACCAGGCCGCCGTGCAGGGCAACGCCGTTCATGATCGCGGTCATGCCGAACTCGCGCACGCCGTAGTACATGTAGTTGCCGCTGGCGTCTTCGGCGGTGACGCCTTTGCAGCCTTTCCACAGGGTCAGGTTGGAACCGGCCAGGTCAGCCGAACCGCCGAGGAACTCGGGCAGCAGCGGGCCAAATGCGTTCAGGGCATTCTGGCTGGCTTTACGGCTGGCGATGGTTTCGCCCTTGGCGGCCACTTCAGCGATGTAAGCCGCGGCTTTTTCGCTGAAGTCGGCTGGCAGGTCACCGCTCAGGCGACGCACCAGTTCGTTGGCTTCAGTCGGGAACGCAGCGGAGTAGGCAGCGAAACGCTGGTCCCATTCGGCTTCGACAGCCTTGCCTGCTTCTTTGGCGTCCCACTCGGCGTAGATGTCCGCCGGGATTTCGAACGGGCCGTGGTTCCACTTCAGCGCCGCACGGGTCAGGGCGATTTCCGCGTCACCCAGTGGGGCGCCGTGGCAGTCTTCCTTGCCTTGCTTGTTCGGCGAACCGAAGCCGATGGTGGTCTTGCAGCAGATCAGGGTTGGCTGCGCGCTTTTGCGTGCAGTGTCGATCGCGGTCTTGATCTCTTCCGGGTCGTGACCGTCGACGTTGCGGATCACTTGCCAGTTGTAGGATTCGAAACGCTTCGGCGTGTCGTCGGTGAACCAGCCTTCGACTTCGCCGTCGATGGAGATGCCGTTGTCATCGTAGAAGGCGATCAGCTTGCCCAGGCCCAGGGTACCGGCCAGGGAAGCGACTTCGTGGGAAATGCCTTCCATCATGCAGCCATCACCCAGGAACACATAGGTGTGGTGGTCGACGATATTGTGGCCAGGACGGTTGAACTGCGCCGCCATGACTTTTTCAGCCAGGGCAAAACCCACGGCGTTGGCCAGGCCCTGGCCCAGTGGACCGGTGGTGGTTTCCACGCCCGGGGTGTAGCCGAGTTCCGGGTGGCCCGGGGTGCGGCTGTGCAGTTGACGGAACTGCTTGAGGTCATCAATCGACAGGTCGTAGCCGGTCAGGTGCAGCAGCGAGTAGATCAGCATCGAGCCGTGGCCGTTGGACAGCACGAAGCGGTCACGGTCGGCGAACGATGGATTGCTCGGGTTGTGCTTGAGGTAGTCGCGCCAAAGTACCTCGGCGATATCCGCCATACCCATTGGGGCACCGGGATGGCCGCTGTTGGCTTTTTGCACGGCATCCATGCTGAGGGCACGAATGGCGTTGGCACGCTCACGACGGCTAGGCATCGCTGTTCTCCTGGGGGACTTGAATAAAACGAAACGGAAAAAAGGCGAGCATTTTCCCTCACCCGGCCGCCTCGGGGCAATGACAGATAGTCATCTGAAGGCGTTTTTCCAATGGATAACAACGTATTCGCCTGATGAAACCTTTCCGCTGTTCGTTTGTTGACTGAAGCTAACGTCAAGAAGTGCCATCTATCGAGCAATATCAAAACTTTTTGATATTGCTCTTGCGATGCCTTCGACCCGTGACTAGACTGCCGGCCTTATGAATTTACGCGTGCCCTCCATTCAGCATGACGATTGCGATGAGCTGGCGGCCTTGTGCAAGGCTGGCGGCGATCCCCTGCGGTTGAATGTTTTGCGCGCACTGGCCAACGATTCGTTTGGCGTGCTGGAACTGGCGCAGATCTTCGGTATCGGCCAGTCAGGTATGAGCCACCACCTCAAGGTACTGGCCCAGGCCGGCCTGGTGGCAACGCGTCGCGAAGGCAATGCGATTTTTTACCGTCGCGCCCTGCCCCACACCGAACTGCTGGGCGGCAAATTGCACGCAGCCCTGCTCGAAGAAGTGGACAACCTGACGCTGCCGGCCGATGTGCAGGCGCGCATCGCCCAGGTCCACGGGCAACGAGCAGCCGCCAGCCAGGACTTTTTCTCACGGGTAGCGGAGAAGTTTCGCGCCCAGCAAGACTTGATCGCCGGCCTGCCGCAGTACCGCGAAAGCGTGGTGGCCCTGCTCGACAAGTTGAGCCTGGGCAAAGACGCCACGGCCATTGAAGTCGGCCCCGGCGATGGCGCATTCCTGCCGGAACTGGCGCGCCGCTTCTCACAGGTCACGGCGCTGGACAACAGCACCGCGATGCTCGAACTGGCGCGCCAGGTCTGCGAACGCGACAAGCTGACTAACGTCAGCCTGCAACTGGCCGATGCATTGAACGGCGTCAGCCTCAAGGCCGATTGCGTGGTACTGAACATGGTGCTGCATCATTTTGCCGCGCCGGCCGATGCGCTCAAGCACATGGCCCACTTGCTGCAACCAGGCGGTAGCCTGTTGGTGACAGAGTTATGTAGCCACAACCAGAGTTGGGCCAAGGAGGCCTGCGGTGATCTCTGGCTGGGGTTTGAACAGGACGATCTGGCCCGTTGGGCCACCGCTGCGGGACTCGTTCCCGGGGAAAGCCTCTATGTAGGCTTACGTAATGGTTTCCAGATCCAGGTCCGCCACTTTCAGCGACCGGCTGGCGACACTCACCATCGGTAATTTCAGGAAAACATCGAGATGAGCGAATACTCCCTTTTCACCTCCGAGTCCGTGTCTGAAGGGCATCCGGACAAAATCGCCGACCAGATTTCTGATGCGGTGCTGGACGCCATCATTGCTGAAGACAAGTTCGCCCGTGTGGCGTGCGAGACTCTGGTGAAAACGGGCGTGGCCATCATCGCCGGCGAAGTCACCACTTCGGCCTGGGTTGACCTGGAGCAGATCGTTCGTGACGTGATCACCGACATCGGCTACACCAGCTCCGACGTCGGCTTCGACGGCGCGACCTGCGGCGTGATGAACATCATCGGCAAGCAGTCCCCTGACATCAACCAGGGCGTCGACCGTGCCAAGCCTGAAGATCAGGGTGCCGGCGACCAGGGCCTGATGTTCGGCTACGCCAGCAACGAAACCGACGTGCTGATGCCTGCGCCTATCACCTTCTCGCACCAGCTGGTGCAGCGCCAGGCCGAAGCCCGCAAATCCGGCCTGCTGCCTTGGCTGCGTCCGGACGCCAAGTCGCAAGTGACCTGCCGCTACGAAAACGGCAAGGTTGTCGGTATCGACGCGGTCGTACTGTCGACCCAGCACAACCCGGAAGTGTCGTACAACGACCTGCGCGAAGGCGTGATGGAGTTGATCGTCAAGCACGTGCTGCCTGCCGAACTGCTGAGCAAGGACACCCAGTTCCACATCAACCCGACCGGCCAGTTCATCATTGGCGGCCCGGTGGGTGACTGCGGCCTGACCGGTCGCAAGATCATCGTCGACAGCTACGGCGGCATGGCCCGTCACGGCGGTGGCGCGTTCTCCGGTAAAGATCCATCGAAGGTTGACCGTTCGGCAGCCTACGCCGGTCGTTACGTGGCCAAGAACATCGTTGCCGCCGGCCTGGCCGAGCGTTGCGAGATCCAGGTTTCCTACGCGATCGGCGTTGCCCAACCGACTTCGATTTCGTTGAACACCTTCGGCACCGGCAAGATCAGCGACGACAAGATCGTCAAACTGGTTCGCGAAGTGTTCGACCTGCGTCCATACGCGATCACCACCATGCTCGACCTGCTGCACCCGATGTACCAGGAAACCGCTGCGTACGGCCACTTCGGTCGCACCCCGGCAACCAAGACCGTTGGTGACGACACCTTCACCACGTTCACCTGGGAAAAAACCGACCGCGCCGACGCCCTGCGTTCTGCTGCCGGCCTGTAAGACTTCCCCGCAACACCCGAAGCCCCGCACGGTTCGCGCCTTGCGGGGCTTTTTATTGGCTTGCGCTTCAGACCGCAAGACCGCCTTCGCGAGCAGGCTCGCTCCCACTGCGGACGGTGGTGTTCTGACTAACTCACAACCCTGTGGGAGCGAGCCTGCTCGCGAAGAGGCCAGCAAGGCCACCGGAAATACCCGGCAAAACACCCCCTCGCTGCACCGACAGATACTGACCTAGCCTTAACGCACTCCACCGAGCAAGGACGCTCAAGATGCTTCCCGACCTGCGCCTGTTTTTCGCCGCCCTGCTGACCCTTGCCTGCCTGAATGCCAGCGCCACCGAGTGCCCGGACTGGCCATCCGAACGCGCCCTGAAGGAAGTCGGCAGACTGCAACAGCAGATCGACTTATGGGACGACAGCTATCACCGTCAGGGACAATCACTGGTCGCCGATGAACTCTACGACCAGTCCCGCGCGCGACTCACTCAATGGCGCCAGTGCTTCAACCTGAACCCGCCCGCAGACCCCTTGCGCACTGCGCGCGGCACGCTGCCCCACCCCATCGCCCACACCGGTCTGGGCAAACTGCATGATCGGCCTTCCGTCGAAAAATGGCTGCGTGACCGGGTGGACGTTTGGGCTCAGCCCAAAATCGACGGGGTGGCGGTGACCCTGGTTTACCGTAATGGTCTGCTGACCCAGGCCATCAGCCGCGGCGACGGCGAGAGTGGCCAGGACTGGACCACTCCGGCACGACAGATTCCGGCCATCCCGCAGCAGCTATCCGAGCCTCGTGATCTGCTCGTGCAAGGTGAGCTGTATTGGCGCCTGACCGATCATGCGCAGGCCCGCGCCGGCAGCCTCAACGCCCGCGCCACAGTGGCGGGTCTGATGGCGCGCAAGGTCTTGAGCACCGAACAGGCCGCCGGCATCGACCTGTTTGTCTGGGACTGGCCCCAAGGGCCGGCAAGCACACCCACCCAGGCCGCAGCTCTGACGGCGCTGGGCTTCCCCAGTACCACGGCATACAGCCAGCCAATCGCCTCCGTCAGCGATGCCGAACGCTGGCGCGAACACTGGTATCGCGCCTCCCTGCCCTTTGCCAGCGACGGCATCGTCCTGCGCCAGAACCAGCGCCCGGCCGCCGAACGCTGGCAAGCCCGCCCACCCTACTGGGCCATCGCCTGGAAATATCCGTTCGCCCAGGCACTGGCCGAAGTCCGCCAGGTTCACTTCAAAATCGGCCGGACCGGGCGAATCACTCCGGTACTGGAACTGACCCCGGTGACGCTCGATGACCGGCAGATCAAACGCGTCAGCGTCAGCTCGCTGCAACGCTGGCGGGCAATGGACATACGTCCGGGTGATCAGGTCGCCATCAGCCTGGCCGGGCTGACCATTCCCAGGCTCGATGACGTCGTGTTGCGCAGCAGCGAGCGTGTCGAATTGACCGTGCCGAAGGCAGCGGACTTTCATTCATTGAGCTGCTGGCAACCGACTCCGGGTTGTGAGGGCCAATTTCTCGCACGCCTGACCTGGCTCAGCGGCAAACAGGGTCTGGCACTGCCCAATGTCGGTCCGGGCACTTGGGAAAAACTTCTTGCAACAGGTCGCCTGAACGGTGTGCTGGATTGGTTGACCCTTGATGCCCAAGAGCTTGCTACCATTGACGGTTTCGGCGAGCGCAGCGCGACTCGTCTTGCAGACAGCTTCAACCAGGCCCGGCAACGCCCGTTCGCGCACTGGCTGAAAGCCTTGGGATTGCCGCCTGCAGGTCCGGTGCCTCTCGGCGATTCATGGCAGACGCTGGCACAGCGAGACATCGAACAATGGCGAGCCGAGGTCGGTATCGGGCCGGGACGCGCGGCGCAACTGAGCGCTTTTTTCCGCGATCCGCAGGTCCTGGCCTTGAGTGAAACGTTACGTGAAACGGGGATTGACGGCTTTTAGCTGCCAGCCCCGTGCCCACCGGGAACCCCTGGGGATCGCTGGGCTCCAAGCCATTGCCACACCGGCCTGCCGGCCTTCCTACATGGAGCTTTCTATGAAATTTCTTTCACCGCTCGCCCTCCTGGCCCTGTGCAGCATGCTGGCCACCCCATTGATGGCGGACGAGGAAGCGCCGGGGCTGTCCGGTTGCGCCGCTAAGAAGCAAGGTATCATCAACCAGATCGAATTGGCCAAGGTCCACGGCAACGCCGACCAGCAGGCCGGCCTGGAAAAAGCCCTGAGCGAAGTCGAAGCCAACTGCACCGACGCCTCGCTGAAGAAGGAGCGGGAAAACAAGGTGCTCGACGCCAGGCACGAAGTCAGCAAGCGTCAGGCGGACCTCGACAAGGCCATGAGCAAAGGTGACTCCGAGAAGATCAACAAGCGCAAAGACAAGCTCGCCGATGCCCGCAAGGAATTGCAGGACGCTTTGGATGAGCTGGATAAGTAAGTACAAATAAGGAACAAAGATTTCGGTGTTGCCAAAGCAGTCTTCGCGAGCAGGCTCGCTCCCACAGGGTTATGCGACCACCGGTGGGAGCGAGCCTGCTCGCGAAGGCGTCAGACCGAACAACGCCAATCAATGATCCCGAAACGCCTTATGACACGCACTGCAAGCATCTTCGACTTTCTGCACCGCCGGCCCCAGGTTGCTGGCCTTGTAGGGTTGAATCTGGCTGGCGATCACCAATTCACCGGTGGCGGATTCAAGATCGCGAGCCATGCCCTGAAAGCGTGCCTGCTGCTCCCAGACATCGCTCTTGGCGCTGGTGTGATCTTCTTCACGCACCTGCGGAAAATGTTTCCACGGCTCACGGGACAACCCATCGAGCTTCACCGCGCCCTCGGCGAATTTCGGGCCATCGAACGGGATACGCCCGCGCAACATGCCACCCAGGTCTTCGCCGGTCTTGAGCATCTGCTTGAAAATGGCCTTGCGCTGACCGAGCGGCGAGTTGGGGTCAACGCCGCCACAAGCGGACAATGTCAGGCAGGCCAGCAATACAACAGAAAGTCTTTTAAGAGTCATGGTGGCTTCAGGTCACGGGAAACGGCGGCCAGTATCCTCGTGTCATCGGCAAAGACCAATAGCCCTATTATCAATAAGGGTTGCTTGAGCGCATGGAGCGATCAGGCAACCGGCAAAGGAATCACTCCATGAACAGCCGTTTCAAGGCATGGCGTCACAGCCTGGCCTGGACCCTGCCGATGATGGCCCTGCTCGCAGGCTGCACCGGTGGCGACAAGCAACAACCGAAAACCCATGCCCTGGCCACTTACTCCAGCGCTACATGGGAAGCGCTGCCGGCGGTGTCCGACGCCGACCTGATCGCAGGTTTCGGCTCCTGGCGCAGCGCCTGCACCCGACTCAAGGCCGACCCGGTCTGGGGTGGCACCTGCGCGGCGGCGGCCAACGTGCCGCAAACCGCCAGCGACATTCGCGGCTTTCTCAAACAAAACCTCGATGTGTATGGCCTGCGCGCCGCCAACGACAACCCCAACGGTTTGATCACCGGCTACTACGAGCCGGTCTATCCAGGCAGCCTGACCCAGACCAGCATGGCCAATGTCCCGGTCTATGGCGTCCCCGAAGATATGATCATCGTCGCCCTCGACAGCATTTACCCGGAACTCAAGGGCAAACGCCTGCGCGGTCGACTTGAAGGTCGCGTACTCAAGCCGTACGACGATGCCGCAACCATCGAGAGCAAAGGGGTCAAGGCACCGGTCGTGGCCTGGCTGACCGATCCGATGAACCTGCAGTTCCTGCAAATCCAGGGTTCGGGTCGTATCCAACTCGATAACGGACGCCAGTTGCGCATCGCCTATGCCGACCAGAACGGCCATCCCTATCGACCGATCGGCCGCTGGCTGGTGGAACAGGGCGAGCTGAAAAAAGAAGACGTGACCATGGGTGCCATCAGCACCTGGGCCAAGGCCAATCCGTCGCGGATTCCCGAACTGCTCGGCAGCAACCCCAGCTATGTGTTCTTCACCCGTAACCCGGACAGCAACGAAGGGCCGCGCGGTTCGTTGAACGTACCCTTGACCGCCGGATACAGCGCAGCCGTGGATCGCAAGGTAATTCCGCTGGGCAGCCTGCTGTGGCTGTCCACCACCAGACCGGACGGTACAGCCCTGGTTCGCCCCGTAGCAGCGCAGGACACCGGCGGCGCGATTGCCGGCGAAGTCAGGGCGGATCTGTTCTGGGGCACCGGCGATGCAGCCGGACAACTGGCCGGGGACATGAAACAGCAGGGGCAGATCTGGATGCTCTGGCCCAAAGGTGCGGCGTTACCGCAAGTGCCGCAGGTGGCGGACAAACTTTAACGTCAAAAGATCGCAGGCTTCGCCAGCTCTTACTGGCGCCCTGCGATCCGTTGATTTTGCCCTTAAACCGACACCACAAAGAAACTCACGATCAACGCCATCCCCACGAACCACATCAATGACCGCAGCGCCGCCAGGTCCGCCAGATAGAAAATGATGAAAAGCAGACGGCTGGTGATGAACAACACCGACAACACATTGATGGTCACCAATTCGGCGTTGCCCGCCAGGTGCGCCACGATCACCGCGGCTGCAAACGCCGGCGTCACTTCAAAACTGTTCAGCTGCGCCGCATTTGCCCGCTTGCCCAAACCCTCCAGGGAATCGAGAAACCCTCGTGGATCATGATTGTCTTTCAGTCGGAACCCGCCACTGATCTTTGCGACACCCGTGCATAGATACGGCAGGAAGATCGCAATCAAAATGCACCACAGAGCAACCGTCATTACGCAGTCCCTTCTTCAAGTTGTAGAAAATCGAATCCATCAACGGCGATCAAAACTTCATCACCAGTATGCCGATCAGCACCAGCCCACAGGCTAAGAGGCGTGGCCCGCCAAAAGGTTCTTTGAGGTAACGCATGCCAAACAGCACCACCAGAATGACGCTGATCTCGCGCAACGCTGCCGCTTCTGCAATCGAGCCCAATTGCATCGCCCACAGCACCAGAGCGTAGCTGAACAACACGCAAAACCCGACCGCCAGGCCCAGCCGCCACTGCTCACGCCAGAACAGCATGAACGCGGGGCGCTTGCGCACCACTGCCAACAATGGAAACGGCCAGGCGCTGAGCATGGTGACCCAGACCAGGTAATCCAGAGGATGGGACCAGCGCCGCAAGGCCTGACCGTCGATGTAGGTGTAGCAACCGATGCACAGGCCGATCAACGCCACCACCGGCAGCATCGACCACGGCAAACGCGCACCGCCACCGCCCTGCCAGAGCAGGCACAGCATGCCGAACGGGATCAGCAGGATTCCGAAAATCTGCTGATGGGTCAGCACCTCACCGGCAAAGATCAGTGTCAGGGCCAGCACCACCAACGGTGACAGGCCGCGCATCAGCGGATAAACCAGCCCGAGGTCGCCGACCCGATAGGCCTGGATCAGCAAGTAGCGATAGAGCAACTCGAACGCCGCCGAGGCCAAGATCCACGGCCAGATCTCCAGCGGCGGCATGCTCAGGAACGGCACCATCAGCGCGACAAAGAGCAGCGCCACGCTGTCCATGCAGGCCACCACCAACAGCCGCTCCGCACTGAACTTGATCAGGGTATTCCACGCCGCGTGCAACAGCGCCGCCACCAACACCAACGCCGTCGCAAGCACGGCCCACTCCTTTTTTGTTTTCACCAAGTCCCTGTAGGAACTGCCGCAGGCTGCGATCTTTTGATCCTGAAAAAACAACATCAAAAGATCGCAGCCTGCGGCAGCTCCTACAGGAAGCCGGGTAGAGAATTGATTCGCCATATGTCAGCAGCTGTTTATACTGCAAACGACCACGCCGCACTCAGTTGCGCACAGACCAATTCCAATAAAAATCCTGTCCGGCCCGCTCTCGTCGAGAACGGTCGTCGGCCTGCGTATGCCTGATCACAGCGTCAAGACTACCGACAGAGACCTTGCGCATGCCACTCGCTTTGCTTGCCCTCGCCGTTGCCGCCTTCGGCATCGGCACCACCGAATTCGTGATCATGGGCCTGTTGCCCGACGTCGCCCGCGATCTCGGCGTCAGCATTCCCGATGCCGGATTGCTGATCACCGGTTACGCCCTGGGCGTGGTGTTCGGTGCACCGATCCTCGCCGTCGGCACCGCCAACATGCCGCGCAAAGCCACCCTGCTGGGCATGACGCTGATGTTCATCCTCGGCAACATGCTCTGCGCACTGGCACCGAACTACGCCACGCTGATGGCCGCGCGGGTGATCACGGCACTCTGCCACGGCGCATTTTTCGGCATCGGTTCGGTGGTGGCTGCCGGACTGGTCGCCCCCAACAAACGGGCCCAGGCGATTGCCATGATGTTCACCGGCCTGACCCTGGCCAACGTGCTCGGCGTGCCATTGGGTACCGCGCTCGGGCAATACGCGGGTTGGCGCTCGACGTTCTGGGCGGTATCGGTGATCGGCGTGCTGGCCGCGATTGCGCAATGGGTCTGGCTGCCGAAAAACATCGCGATGGATAAAGCCAACCTGGCCAGCGAGTTCAAGGTGCTGGGCAAGGCCAATGTGCTGCTGGCCCTGGGCATGAGCGTGCTGGCCTCGACCAGCCTGTTCAGTGTGTTCACTTACATCGCGCCGATCCTGCAGGACATCACTGGCGTCAGCCCCCACGGCGTCACCATCATGCTGCTGTTGTTCGGCGTTGGCCTGACCGCCGGCAGCATGCTCGGCGGTCGACTGGCGGACAGCCGCTTGCTGCCATCGCTGGTGGGCATGGCATTGGCGGTGCTGGTGCTGCTGGCGGCATTCACACAAACCAGCCAATCGGTGATCCCGGCGGCAATCACACTGGTGCTGTGGGGGACGTTCGCCTTCGCGCTATGCCCGATCCTGCAATTGCTGATCATCGATCAGGCCCATGAAGCACCGAATCTCGGCTCAACGTTGAACCAGAGCGCGTTCAACCTCGGCAACGCCGCCGGCGCATGGATTGGCGGCCTGGTAGTGGCCAGCGGCGCGGACCTGGCGGACTTGCCGTGGACCGGCGCACTGGTCAGCGGCTTGACCGTGCTGACCGCACTGTTCTTCATCTATCGCCAGCGACGCGGTGCGGCTGCGCTGAATGTAGCGGGCTGAACATCACCTTGATGGTTTTTTGATCTTCTGCGGATCAGGTGCTTCGCTCTGATCCGCTGATGCTTTCGGCGGCCCGCTTTCACTGCGAATCTGCGCATGACTGATCAGCGCGAAAATAAAGCTGCCACCTATGATGTTCCCCGCCAGCGTCGGCCCGGCGAACACCAGCCAGAAGTCCTTCCACGGTAACTCGCCGGCAAACACCAGATACGAAACCTCCAGCGAGCCGACGACGATGTGGGTGAAGTCTCCCAGCGCCATGAGGTAGGTGATGAGGATGATGATCCACATTTTCGCGCTCTCCATGGACGGAATCATCCAGACCATGGTCGCGATCATCCAGCCGGAAACGATGCCCTTGGCGAACATCTGGCTGGCGTGGTTTTCCATGACCTTGCGGCCGATATCGAGAAAGGCGACGTCGGTCTTGCTGTCGAAAATCGGCAGCTCCAGCATCACGTACGCCACCAGCAAAGTGCCGCAGAGGTTACCGATCAGCACCACCGTCCACAGCCGCAGCAGACGGCCAAAGTTGGCCAGGGTCGGCTTGGTCATCACCGGCAGCACGGCAGTCAGGGTGTTTTCGGTGAACAGTTGCTGACGCGCGAGGATCACCGCGAGAAAACCGGCGCAATAACCGAAACTGGCGATCACCTTGAATCCCTCGCCGTCCGGCAGGCGCGAATTGAGCAGGCCCATGCCCATCAGCGACAGCCCCATGGTCAACCCCGCCGCCAGCGCCGACCACCACAAAGCGGCAATGCTGCGCTCCAGCTCCTGATCGCCCTGGGTGCGGATGATCTCGTGCAACACCGCGGCACGGGGCGGCTGACTCTTTTCGACATCATGCTCTTCTTGCGCCGAAAGGTTCGGGGTCTTGCCGTCTTGTGCCGAGTTCATGATGTGCGCAACCAGTGGCGGGCTATTTAGCTACGACACGCGGGGCTTCTATTCCGTTCTGTAGGAGCTGCCGCAGGCTGCGATCTTTTGATCTTTTAAAATCAAGATCAAAAGATCGCAGCCTGCGGCAGCTCCAACGGGCTCGCATTACGAGCCGGCGTCATCGTCCTGGAACTGGTCTTTGACGTACTTGATCTCGGTCCGGCCGTGGGGCGCCGGCAAGCCGTCTTCACCGAGGTTGACGAAGACCATTTTCTCGACCGTGAGGATGCTCTTGCGGGTGATCTTGTTGCGCACTTCGCAGGTCAGAGTGATCGAGGTACGGCCGAACTCGGTGGCGGTGATGCCCAGTTCGATGATGTCGCCCTGGCGCGAGGCGCTGACGAAGTTGATTTCGGAAATGTACTTGGTCACCACACGCTGGTTTCCCAACTGGACGATGGCGTAGATCGCCGCCTCTTCGTCGATCCAGCGCAGCAGACTGCCGCCGAACAACGTGCCGTTAGGATTGAGGTCTTCGGGTTTTACCCATTTGCGGGTGTGGAAATTCATGTTCACTCCTGAGCGTCTTGCCGAATGATGCTGACCATCATGGCAGAGCCCGACCCAGAGCTCTATTGAGCATCGACTATGGTCTCGATTACCGTTCGGACATTGACCGACAGAAACGCTTTGGAAGATCAGCATAGCCCGCTATAATCGCCACCGTTTCAAAACGGTCATCATCACTTGATACCGTTTTCCCGCCACCTGTCCGAGGGGCGCTGCAGCAGGTTCGACCTGTCAGGCTCGGATGGGGCGTTGCCTGGCCATAAGCCAGACACTAAACGCACAACGGCGCCCATTCGCATACATTACGAATGGAGGCTCTTCATGAGCGCTGTTATCACGCCTGCAGATTTTACCGATTACAAAGTCGCCGACATGTCCCTGGCTGCCTGGGGCCGTCGCGAAACCATCATCGCCGAATCCGAAATGCCAGCCCTGATGGGTCTGCGCCGCAAGTACTCCGAAGAGCAACCGCTCAAGGGCGCGAAGATCCTCGGCTGCATCCACATGACCATTCAGACTGCCGTGCTGATCGAAACCCTGGTTGCCCTGGGTGCCGAAGTGCGCTGGTCGTCCTGCAACATTTTCTCGACTCAGGATCAGGCCGCCGCTTCCATCGCCGCAGCCGGCATCCCGGTTTTCGCCTGGAAAGGTGAAACCGAACAAGAGTACGAGTGGTGCCTGGAGCAGACCATCCTCAAGGATGGCCAGCCATGGGACGCCAACATGATCCTCGACGACGGCGGCGACCTGACCGAACTGCTGCACAAGAAGTACCCACAGGTTCTGGATCGCGTCCACGGCGTGACCGAAGAAACCACCACCGGCGTTCACCGCCTGCTGGACATGCTGGCCAAGGGCGAGCTGAAAATCCCGGCCATCAACGTCAACGACTCGGTGACCAAGAGCAAGAACGACAACAAGTACGGCTGCCGTCACAGCCTGAACGATGCCATCAAGCGCGGCACCGACCACCTGCTGTCCGGCAAGCAAGCGCTGGTGATCGGCTACGGTGACGTGGGCAAGGGTTCCGCTCAGTCCCTGCGTCAGGAAGGCATGATCGTCAAGGTTTCCGAAGTTGACCCGATCTGCGCCATGCAAGCCTGCATGGACGGCTTCGAAGTGGTTTCGCCGTTCATCGACGGTATCAACAACGGTACCGAAGCCAGCATCGACAAGGCACTGCTGGGCAAGATCGACCTGATCGTGACCACCACCGGCAACGTCAATGTTTGCGATTCGAACATGCTCAAGGCCCTGAAGAAGCGCGCTGTTGTCTGCAACATCGGCCACTTCGACAACGAAATCGACACCGCTTTCATGCGCAAGAACTGGGCATGGGAAGAAGTGAAGCCACAGGTTCACAAGATCCACCGTACCGGCGCTGGCGATTTCGACCCACAGAACGACGACTACCTGATCCTGCTGGCCGAAGGCCGCCTGGTTAACCTGGGCAACGCCACCGGCCACCCAAGCCGCATCATGGACGGTTCGTTCGCCAACCAGGTTCTGGCGCAGATCTTCCTGTTCGGCCAGAAGTACGCCGACCTGTCGCCAGCCCAGAAAGCCGAGCGCCTGACCGTTGAAGTACTGCCGAAGAAACTCGACGAAGAAGTGGCCCTGGAAATGGTCCGTGGCTTCGGCGGCGTTGTGACTCAACTGACCAAGACCCAGGCCGACTACATCGGCGTGACCGTCGAAGGTCCGTTCAAGCCGCACGCTTACCGCTACTGATCGGATCTGCTGCCTGCTCTCCCTGTGGGAGCGGGCTTGCTCGCGAAGGCGGTTTATCATTCAACATTAATGTCGACTGACCCACCGCCTTCGCGGGCAAGCCCGCTCCCACATGGGATATGCAAGCCTCACAGGCTTACGCGTTTTCAAGGGTATTCCCATGTCCCAAGATCGTCGCTACAGCTTCGAGTTCTTCCCTACGAAGACCGATGCTGGGCATGAAAAGCTGCTCGCCACTGCTCGTCAGCTGGCCATCTACAACCCCGATTTCTTCTCCTGCACCTATGGCGCCGGCGGTTCGACCCGTGATCGCACGCTGAACACCGTGTTGCAACTGGAAAGCGAAGTCAAAATCCCTGCCGCTCCGCACCTGTCCTGCGTGGGCGACAGCAAAGACGACCTGCGTGGTCTGCTGGCCCAGTACAAGGCCGCCGGCATCAAGCGCATCGTCGCCCTGCGCGGTGACCTGCCTTCGGGCATGGGCATGGCCAGTGGCGAAATGCGCCACGCCAATGACCTGGTTGAATTCATTCGTGAAGAAACCGGCGACCATTTCCACATCGAAGTCGCCGCCTACCCGGAAATGCATCCGCAAGCGCGCAACTTCGAAGACGATGTCGCCAACTTCGTGCGCAAGGCCAACGCCGGCGCCGATAGCGCGATCACCCAGTACTTCTTCAACGCCGACTGCTACTTCTACTTCGTGGAACGTGTGCGGGCGTTGGGCGTGGACATCCCGATCGTGCCGGGCATCATGCCGATCACCAACTACAGCAAGCTGGCGCGCTTCTCCGATGCCTGCGGTGCGGAGATTCCGCGCTGGATCCGCAAGCAACTGGAAGCTTACGGCGACGACACCCAGAGCATTCAGCGCTTTGGCGAACAGGTCATCACCGAGATGTGCGAACAACTGCTGCAGGGTGGCGCTCCAGGGCTGCACTTCTACACGCTGAACCAGGCTGAAGCGAGCCTGGCGGTGTGGAACAACCTGAAGTTGCCGCGTTAAGCAAAGCAAGATCAAAAGATCGCAGCCTGCGGCAGCTCCTACAGGAGCTTTCGTGGGCTGCGATTTTTTTGCTTCAACGCACTATAAATGTGCAGCAATCCACGGAGTTAGAGCATCTGCGGTGAGTTTCTGGCTCTTTCCGGCTTCTCGTCGTAATCTCAAGCCCATGCCTTTGATCACGCAGTTAATCGCCGTACTTGCCTTCACTTGCCTGAGCTTCGCCGCCCGGGGCGAGAAGTTGCGCATTGTCACGGAGCCGTGGGCGCCTTATGTGTACGAGGACAACGGCAAGTCACTGGGCCTGGACTACGAAACCACCGCCATTGTCTTCAACCGCCTGGGCATCGAAGTGGAGTGGCAGTTCCTGCCATGGAAACGCTGCCTGTCGATGCTTGAATCAGGCCAGGCCGACGGCGCGCTGGACATCTTTCACAGCGATGAGCGTGATGCGACCCTTCTCTACCCCAGCGAACCACTGTCTGAAGTGCAGTTCGTGTTGTTCTACGCCAATGACCGGCCCCATCCGTTTCGCACCCTTGATGACTTGCGCGGCCTGACCATCGGCACCTCGCCGGGTTACCTGTACAGCAAGGACTTCAGCGACTCCACGCTGTTCACTCGCGAGCCGGCGCCCACCCACGAAGCCAACTTCGGCAAACTGCTGCGCGGGCGGATTGACCTGTTGATTACCGACCGCCGGGTCGGCCAGCATTTGCTCGATGAACTGGGCATCCGCGACAAGATCACCGAGAACCCGACGATCATCAGCCAGCAAAGCCAGTTTCTCGCGGTGCGGCGCAATGCGGGCATGGATCTGCTGGTGCAACGTTTCGGTGCCGAACTCAAACGCTTCAAGCGCGAGCCCGCCTACGCCGAGCTGAGTGCCCGCTATGGCGCGGAACCGGCCGTCAACATGAAAACTGAAAAGACCACGGCCGCCACGGAAAAAACCGTTGAGCAGCAGGAAAGCGGCGCGCAGTGATTGCTCTGTTATACTCCGGCCTTCCCGCCAGGCTCACGCCCGGACGCCCGGAATCGTTAAAGGCATCTCAACCCCGCTACTGCGCAGCTTTCAGCCCGCGCGAGCGCTTGCAGACGAGCCTTCGAGACCCAGCAGGACCGGACGGGATTGCGTCCTCTTAAACGCCATTCGCGCCAGGCAAGACTCCCATTGGGCCAAGCCCTAACTAAAACAGGATTACTCATGTCCTTTGCTTCCCTCGGTCTCTCCGAGGCTTTAGTCCGCGCCATCGAGGCAGCGGGCTATACCGAGCCTACTCCGGTGCAACAGCGGGCCATTCCCGCCGTGTTGCAAGGTCGCGACCTGATGGTCGCGGCACAGACAGGTACTGGTAAAACCGGCGGTTTCGCCCTTCCGATCCTGGAGCGGTTGTTCCCCAACGGTCACCCGGACAAATCCCAGCGTCACGGCCCGCGCCAGCCGCGCGTGCTGGTCCTGACCCCGACTCGCGAACTCGCCGCGCAAGTGCATGAAAGCTTCAAGGTCTATGCCCGTGACCTGAAGTTCGTCAGCGCCTGCATCTTCGGTGGTGTCGGCATGAACCCGCAGGTTCAGGCCATGTCCCGTGGCGTAGACGTGCTGGTGGCCTGCCCTGGCCGCCTGCTCGATCTGGCCGGCCAAGGCAGCGTCGATCTGTCCCACGTGGAAATCCTCGTGCTGGACGAGGCCGACCGCATGCTCGACATGGGCTTCGTCCATGACGTGAAAAAAGTCCTGGCCCGACTGCCGGCCAAACGCCAAAACCTGCTGTTCTCGGCGACCTTCTCCAAGGACATCACCGACCTCGCCGGCAAGCTGCTGCACAACCCGGAACGCATCGAAGTCACGCCGCCGAACACCACGGTCGAGCGTATTGAACAGCGCGTATTCCGTCTGCCGGCCAGCCACAAGCGTGCCTTGCTGGCGCACCTGATCACCGCTGGCGCCTGGGAACAGGTACTGGTGTTCACCCGCACCAAGCACGGCGCCAACCGCCTGGCCGAGTACCTGGACAAACACGGCCTGAGCGCCGTCGCGATCCACGGCAACAAGAGCCAGAACGCCCGCACCAAAGCCCTGGCCGACTTCAAGGCCGGCACCGTGCGTATCCTGGTGGCCACCGACATCGCCGCCCGCGGCCTGGACATCGACCAGTTGCCACACGTGGTCAACTTCGAGCTGCCGAATGTCGATGAAGACTACGTGCACCGTATCGGCCGTACCGGTCGTGCCGGTCGTTCGGGCGAGGCGATTTCGCTGGTCGCCCCGGACGAAGAAAAACTGCTGAAAAGCATCGAGCGCATGACCAAGCAGAAAATCGCCGACGGCGACCTGATGGGCTTCGATGCAAGCACCATCGAGGCGGAAAAGCCTGAAGTGCGCGAGCGCCCGGACATGCGTAACCCGCGCAATCCGCGTGGCCCGCGCGGCGACGGCCCGAACGGCAGCGGTGGTGGCGGCGGTCGCAAGGACAAAGGCAAGGACAAGGGCAAGGAAAAACCGGCCGGCGAACGCGGCGAGCGCCCTGCCCGTCAGCAAAAGCCACGTGAAGGCACTCCGGCACGCGAACAGCGTCCGTCGCAGCCTCCTCGTGCCGCCGCTGACCGTGCCCCGGACGAGTTCCTGGACGACGATATCGATAACTTCGGTAACCGCGTTGACTACGTACCGCAGCAGAAACCCGCACAAGGCCGTGGTCGCCGTCCGGGTGCTCCGGCACAGGGCACCGCCGCAGGCACTCCACGTTCCGGCAAGCCACAAGGTCGCCAGAACGGTCCGCGCAACAGCGATGGCGCCAGCACCGGCACCCCGCCGGCCAAGCGTAGCGGTCCTCGCAGTGGCGCACCGCGCGATGGCCAGGCCCGCCGCGAAGACTCACGCAATCGCCGCCCGGCCCGTGACGACCAGCCTCGTTCGGAACCGGCTGTGCAGAACCCGCGTGGCCCGGCACCAAAGATCATGCACAAGGAATCGAAAGCCGACCGCTTCCCGACACCTGAGCAGCTGGATCAACTGCCAAGCCGTCCTCGTGGTGAGAAACCGGCATTGCTGACCCGCAATCGCTGAGTTATCGCCGCAATAAAAAATGCCCCGCGCCGAAAGGTCCGGGGCTTTTTTTTTGGTACTCCAACCCGCTTGTGAAGGAGCTGCCGAAGGCTGCGATCTTTTGCGCCTGAAAATCAAAAGATCGCAGCCTGCGGCAGCTCCTACAGGGGAATGTGTACGGCAATAAAAAACGCCCGCGCTCGGGGAGCAGCGGGCGTTTTTTTGTCAGCGGCGAAAGTTATTTCGCTTTGACACCTTCGAAGCTCACGTACATCTCAACCGCATCGGACGATGGGCCCAGGTCTTTCTGCTTGCCGAAATCGGAACGCTTGAGGCTGAAAGTACCCTCAAAGCCTGCACGGTAGCCGCCCCATGGATCCTTGCCTTCACCCAGGAAAGTGGCCTTGACCACGATTGGCTTGGTTACACCGAGGATCGTCAGGTCGCCAGCCACGTCAGCAGTGTCCTTGCCAGCGGCGTTTTTGCCGGTGGGTTTGACGCTGGTGGAAACAAACGTGGCTTTGCTGGCGTTCAGGAAGTCTTTGCTGGCGATGTGCTTGTCACGCTCGGCGTTGTTGGTGAACACGCTGGCGGTGTTCACGTTGAACTCGATCTTGCTGTCTTCAGGCTTGGCAGCGTCGAAGCTGAACTTGCCGTCGATGTCCTTGAAAGTACCGGTGATGAAGCTGTAACCCAGATGGCTGATTTTGAAGTCGACGAAGGCATGCTGGCCTTCTTTGTCGACCACGTAGTCAGCGGCCATTACGTTACCAGCGGACAACAGGGCCGAACCGATTGCCAGAGCGGCCAGAGTCTTTTTCAACATGCTTTGTTTTCCTTGGGAGTCGAGGTTGAACTTCAGGCTTTGCGACCCAGCATTCGCTTGAGGGTCACATCACGGTCGATAAAGTGGTGTTTCAATGCTGCCAACGCATGGAGGCCGGAAAAAATTACCAGCACCCACGCCAGATAGAGGTGAATCGCGCCAGCGGTATCTGCCTGGTCCGGCAATCCGGATACCAGAGCAGGAACTTCAAACAAGCCAAACACCGGGATACCGACACCTTCTGCGGTGGAAATCAGGTAACCGGCAATCAACACGGCAAACAGACTGAGGTACAGAAAGCCATGACCGAACTTTGCGCCGAGGCGCGTCATGCGGCTGTAGCTGGCCAGGGTTGGCGGCGGCGGGCTGATGAAGCGCCACAGTACCCGCAGCAGCATCACACCCAGCACCACCAGGCCGATGCTCTTGTGCAGGTCCGGCGCGTCTTTGCGCCAGGTGCTGTAGTAGTCGAGCCCGACCATCCACAACCCAAGCGCGAACAAACCGAACACGGCCAGCGCCACGCCCCAGTGCATGAAGATGCTGACCCAGCCGTAGCGGGAGGTAGAGTTTCGTAGCTGCATTGCCTGGATCCCTGTAAGTGCTGGCCCAAGAGTATCGAGTTATCTATCGAATTAAAGCGGAAAAATTTGCTTTGAAATATCGAAAAATACGATCAACAGTCTGAAGCCTGCGAGTTAAGGAAAGATTAAAGTCGAAATTGTGAGAAAAAGTGAATACAAACCAGAGAACACCTGTATCAAAAGATTTATTCGATCCCGGTGCCGGCTTTTTCCAGGCAAAAAAAAGCGCGACCCTTGAGCCGAATGCTGATCGGTAAAGGATTTTGTGGGAGCGAGCCTGCTCGCGATGGGCTCAAGAACACCGAGGGTACCCAGTGGGTCTGCATCACCGTTAACGACCATCGCGAGCAAGCTCGCTCCTACAGTGAGTGACGGCGCACCTTCACCGATCCAGAGCCCTTGATGGCGGCCGTTGCCTTTCTGTTTCACGCGAACCTGTAATGTAGGTTTTTTAGAAAAGATATAAACATGTATAGCCACTTTCGATTTTTAACCTGATTGAATGAGAGCTCAACAACTCATTAATTAATGAAAAAACATGGCTATTACTTACACACAATTTCAAGCAAGCGGCTCGCCTTTGCTGCCTCCCAATCAAAGGATGTCGCCGGGGCAGTACCTTATGTCCGCGAATGGACGCTTTAGATTGATATTACAGACTGATGGTAATCTGGTCATTAAGGATGGTGAAGCTGTAATCTGGGTTGCAGATAGCAATCAGCCTTACAGCCGAACTACCTACCCAAAAAGAATGCGAGAGCCTCTGATGTTTGCAATCAGCAATAGTGGTTTTCTATATGACCCTTCCAGAAGGCGTTTATGGATTGCTGAAAGTACCCATAGCATTGATAAATCGCTTTGGTATAACACTTGTATGGTTATTCAAGATGATGGAAATTTGGTCATTTACGATCAGCGCACGGGCAGCCTGCGTTGGGCCCGCTTTGGATTCGTCCCTGGTCGCATTCCAAAGCCGAAGCAGGTCAACGTTTTATTTGAAAGCATAGAAATCAAAACTTGGAAACTCTCATTAGACCCTCTTTAACCGTGCAAGCTATTTACAACCTTAAGAACTTTTGAAAACCGGAGGTGGTTGTAAACAATCCGGATCGTACGGATTTATCTGGCATTTATAGGCCAGTTCATGGCCGTATCCCTTAGGAAACCATTCGCTACTTACACAGCCAGAAAGTGCCACCAACATAACTATTACTGTTAATGATTTCATACATCCTCCTGTTATCTGAAGAACATAAAGTTAAAGCTCAACACCCTGCTATCATTTAGTTCCGAATATTTCGTGGGAAGCTTCTGATGCATCGCTGCCGCATGTAGGACCGCGCAGAAAAAACGGTTGTTTCATTTTTTTATGGCAAAAAAAACGCGGCCCTTGAGCCGCGCTTTTTTTACACCTGAACGTTACTGCGCCTTGGCATCCGTTGCCGGAGTCGCAGCCGGTTTGGCCACTGGCTTCTTGGCCGGCTCGACTTTCTTGGCGGGTGCCTTGGCCGGGGCTTTTTTCGCCTCGGTCTTGGCGGCTGGTTTCGCCGGAGCTTTCTTGGCTGGCTCGGTTTTTACCGGTGCCGCAGGCTTCGGTGCTTCCACCGGTGCCGGCGCGGCGGCCGGGGCTGGCGCCGGAGCAGGTGCTGGCGGTGCAACAGGCTCAGGTGCCTTGGCCGGTTCCGGCTTCTTCTCGTCATCCGAGCCGCCGAACAGGTTGCTGAAGAAGTTGCCCTTCTTCGCCGCCACCGCACCAGCGCCTGCCGCAGCAGCCGCTGCCGGGGCTACTTTGGCCGGCTCGAACGACTTGCCCGCCGCCAGGTCTTCAACCTGGCTGGCTGCACGCTGACCGGTGCGCAGCGCGCCTTCCAGGGTGCCCGGATACAGGGTATCGGTGTGTTCGCCAGCGAAGGTTACGCGCTGAATCGGGCGTTCCCACAGACGCCAGAACTTGCTGATCTGTCCCGGGCCGAAGGCCAGGTAGGCGCCACCAGTCGACGGGTCAGTGCTGTAGCGACGGATTTCATAACCGGTGAACGAACCACGGGCCTGTGGATAGAACGCGTGCAGGCGGATCAACACCTGATCGACCATCTGCTTGTCGCCGAACGCCTGCATCACCCGCGCATTGTCGCCGGACAGGTTGATCACCACGTTGGCGCCACCCTTCAGGGCAGGCTCGATCCACAACATGCCCAGGCCGGTGTTGCTGTAGATCTCGCCGGACATGCGCGCCTTGCTTTCCCACACCGGCGTCTTGAACTTCAGCATGATCTGGTCGCGCCAACCGTAGTTGGTGCCCTTGATCGCTGCCAGGTGCTGGGCGTCCAGCGCCGGGGTCATCTGGATCTTGTTCAGGGCGCGCAATGGTACGGCCAACACCACGTAGTCAGCCTGGTAGCCGACGCTGTCGACTTTGACGGTCACGCCGTCCTTGTCTTGAATGATCGCAGAGACCGGGGAATTGGTCTTGATGGTTTTCAGCTGCTTGACCAGGGCCTGGGCCAGCACCGGGCTGCCACCGACCAGGCGCGAAGCACGCAGGTCACGATCGGAGACGCCACGGTAGACGCGGCTCTGCTGTGCGAAGTACAGCAGCGACAAACGCGATGGTTCGTCGTAGCGGGTACGGATCTGCTGGTTGATCAACTGGCGGGCGGTGGCCGGCAGGTTCTGCTTGTCGAGCCAGCTCGACACGTTGATCTGATCCAGCGCGTGTAGCGTGTTGTTGGCGGCCGGGTTCAGCGGGTCGTCAATCGAACGCGCCAGATCGTCCAGAGTCTTGTCAAAACGCTTGAGCGCCTCGGCGGTGGCCGGTTGTTTGGTCGCCAGATCGGCGGCAGAGAAATACTCGCCATCGATCAGGTAGCCTGGGGTCCGCACGAATTCAGGGGCCGGTGTGGTGCTCAGCTTGAAGTTCGATACGTACTTGTTCAGCACCGGCTGGGTCTTGTCGTTGCCGATCCACTCGCTGGTGGCCATGCCGGAACGGCCGCCCAGGCTCGACTTGGCTTCCAGCAGGGTGACCTGCCAGCCCTTGTTCTGCAGCTCGTACGCGGCAGTCAGGCCCGACAGGCCGCCGCCGATCACGATCGCGGTTTTATCCTTGGCCAGCGCAGACACGCTGAACAGCCCCAACACCACCAGCGCACAGGCGCGCAGCCAACCGACAGACATTCAGCGAACTCCGGAATCACACGAGGAAAACAGCAGTTTTTGCGAGCCAGACGGCTCAAGAAGCGCGAAGGATACGTCAGCTATCAGGCACCTGCCAGCAACGTCTATCGGCCAGGACAAAGTAGCTCTTTCGACACAATGGGTTGTCCCCGTGGCACGCATTGCATAGGCTTGCCCGATTGTTTGTCCGCGCAGGTCACGGACCGCCTCCAGGAGAGTGAAAATGGGCCTGAATAATCAGTGGATGCAACGCGATCTCGCCGTGTTGTGGCACCCCTGCACCCAGATGAAAGATCACGAACAACTGCCGCTGATCCCGATTAAACGCGGAGAAGGCGTGTGGCTGGAAGACTTCGAAGGCAAACGCTACCTCGATGCGGTCAGCTCCTGGTGGGTCAATGTGTTCGGGCACGCCAACCCGCGGATCAATCAGCGCATCAAGGACCAGGTTGATCAGCTCGAACATGTGATCCTTGCCGGTTTCAGTCATCAACCGGTGATCGAGCTGTCCGAGCGCCTGGTGAAGATGACGCCGGAAGGCCTGACCCGGTGCTTCTACGCCGATAACGGCTCGTCCTGCATCGAAGTAGCGCTGAAAATGAGCTTTCACTACTGGCTCAATCGCGGTCAGCCGAACAAGAAGCGCTTCGTCACCCTGACCAACAGCTACCACGGCGAAACCATGGCGGCGATGTCGGTGGGCGACGTGCCGCTGTTCACCGAGACCTACAAGGCGCTGTTGATGGACACCATCAAAGTGCCAAGCCCGGACTGCTACCAGCGTCCCGAGGGCATGAGCTGGGAAGAACACTCGCGCAATATGTTCGCCGCGATGGAGCAGACCCTGGCCGAGAACCATGACAGCGTCGCAGCCGTGATTGTCGAGCCGCTGATCCAGGGTGCCGGTGGCATGCGCATGTACCACCCGGTGTACCTCAAGCTGCTGCGCGAAGCCTGCGACCGCTACGGCGTGCACCTGATCCACGACGAAATCGCTGTCGGTTTCGGCCGCACCGGGACGATGTTCGCCTGTGAACAGGCCGGTATCCGCCCGGACTTCCTGTGCCTGTCCAAGGCCCTGACCGGCGGCTATCTGCCACTGGCGGCGTGCATGACTACAGACGAGGTCTACAGCGCCTTCTACGACGACTACCCGACCCTGCGCGCCTTCCTGCACTCCCACAGCTACACCGGCAACCCGCTGGCGTGCGCAGCGGCCCTGGCGACCCTGGATATTTTCGAAGAAGACAACGTCATCGAGAACAACAAGGCCCTGGCGCAACGCATGGATTCGTCGACGGCGCATCTGGTGGATCACCCGAACGTGTCCGAAGTGCGCCAGACCGGCATGGTGCTGGCCATCGAGATGGTCAAGGACAAGGCCAGCAAAGAGGCTTACCCGTGGCAGGAACGCCGTGGCCTGAAGGTGTTCCAGCACGCCCTGGAGCGCGGTGCTTTACTGCGCCCATTGGGCAGCGTGGTGTATTTCCTGCCGCCGTATGTGATCACCCCGGAACAGATCGACTTCCTGGCCGAAGTGGCCAGTGAAGGGATCGACATCGCCACCCGTGACAGCGTCAGCGTGGCGGTGCCGAAGGACTTCCATCCGGGGTTCCGTGATCCGGGCTGACAGTCACTGATTACCCTGTGGCGAGGGGGCTTGCCCCCGTTGGGTCGCATAGCGACCCCAGATTCGGCAACCTGGTTTCCCCAGATAAATCGCATCAGCAGGATTTGCGACTGCTTCGCAGCCGAACGGGGGCAAGCCCCCTCGCCACAAAAAGCTACTCCGACACACTTACGATGCCGAACATTAGATTCAGTAGAGACCCCGCATGAGACTGTCCCGCTTCTTCATCGACGCCCCCCTGAGCACCGGCGAGCACGAGTTGCCCGAAGCCCAGGCCCATTACATCAGCCGCGTGCTGCGCATGGCCGAGGGCGATGCGTTGCAATTGTTCGACGGCTCGGGCCAGGAGTTTCGCGCCCGGCTGGTCGAAGTCGGCAAAAAACGCGTCGTGGTGCAGATCGATGAAAGCTTTGCCGGGCAGATCGAATCGCCATTGCAAATCCATCTCGGCCAAGGCCTGTCCCGAGGCGAGCGCATGGACTGGGCGATTCAGAAAGCCACGGAACTGGGCGTCAGCGAAATCACCCCGATCTTCACCGAACGCTGCGAAGTCCGGCTCAAGGACGAGCGCGCCGACAAACGCCTGCTGCACTGGCGCCAGGTGGCGATCAGCGCTTGCGAGCAATGCGGCCGTTCACGGTTACCGCTGATTCATCCGCCACTGTTGCTGGCTGACTGGTTGAAGCAGACGCAAGCCGAGTTGAAGCTGGTGCTGCACCCGGTGGCCGAGCCGCTGGTGAGCCATGCCAAACCTTCAAGTCTGGCATTCCTGATCGGTCCGGAGGGCGGTTTGTCCGATGCCGAAGTCGATCAGGCCAAGGCCGGCGGCTTCCACGCCGCCCGCCTCGGTCCACGAGTGCTGCGCACCGAAACCGCGCCGGTGGTGGCGTTGGCGGTTGCCCAGCAACTCTGGGGGGATTTCTGAATAGATCGCAGCCTGCGACAGCTCCTACAGGATGTACGCCATCCAATTGTAGGAGCTGCCGCAGGCTGCGATCTTTTGCATTTACTGCACCGGATCACTCACCGGCTTGGCAATGATCGCCTTGAGTTCGCTGGTCATCGGGAACTCAAGGTTCAAACCCTTCGGCGGGATCGGCTGCTCGAACCAGCGTTTGTAGATGCCATTGATCTCGCCCGAGCTGTACAGATCCGCCAACGCACCGTTGACCAGCGCCAGGAACTGCGGATCGTCCTTGCGTACCATACAGCTGTAGATTTCCTTCGATTGCTCCTCCCCGACCACTACCCATTTGTGCGGGTCGTTAGCTTTTGCGCGCTCGCCATAGAGCAGCGCGTCGTCCATGTAGAACGCCACCGCCCGGCCCGACTGCAGCATCTGGAAGGCTTCGCCGTGGTCCTTGGCGCTGATCACGAACATGTCGATCTTGTGATCGACGTTGTAGCTTTTCAGGAAGCGCTCGTTGGTGGTGCCAGCGGTGGTCACCACATTCTTGCCGCGCAGGTCAGCGAAGCTCTTGATCCCGCTGTCCTTCGCGGTCAGCAACTGGCCTTTGACGTAGATGAAACCATAAGAGAACGCCACCTGCTTCTGTCGTTCGGCGGTCACGCCGGTGGAGCCGCACTCCAGGTCCACGGTGCCGTTTTGCACCAGTGGAATACGGGTCTGCGAGGTCACCAGGTTGTACTTCACCTTCAAGTCCGGCAGCGCCAGTTGCTGCTGGATGCGCTCGACGATCTTGCCCGCCAGATCCACCGAGTACCCCATCGGCTTTCCGCTGTGATCACCCACGTAGGAGAACGGCACCGAAGCATCGCGATAGCCCAGGGTGATGCTGTTGGCGCTGGCGATTTTGCTCAGGGTGCCGGTCAGCGGCGCTTCATTGGCCTGAACCTGACTGCCGAGCAACAGGCCAAGCGTACAAGCGAGCAACGTGATTTTTTGCATTGTTATTCTCCGTTGTGGGTGTTGGTTTATCAGACGCGTGCAGCGATGACGGTGATTTCCACCAGCACCTGCGGGCGGGCCAGTTCGGCCTGCACGGTGGTGCGGCTCGGTGCCTGCCCCGGCGATAGCCAGGCCGACCAGACCTCGTTCATCGCGGCGAAATCCTCGGTGATGTTCTTCAGGTAAATGGTCGCACTGAGCAGATGATCCTTGTCGCTGCCCGCCTCGGCCAGCAAGGTATCGATTTTCGCCAGCACTTCGCGGGTCTGGCCGCTGGCATCCCGGGCATCGCCCGGCACCTGCCCGGAGAGAAACACCAGGTCGCCAAAGGTCACGGCGCCAGACAGGCGCGGGTTGCTGTGCAGTCGGGTAATGGTCATTGCAGTGTCCTCTTCAGAAATCAGTATTCAGGCGGCCCGGTGGCTGAAACCCTGAAGGTCAATGGACGGCTGGCGCTCGCCGATCAGCTCGCTGAGCAAGCGCCCGCTGCCACATGCCAGGGTGAAACCCAGCGCGCCGTGGCCGAGGTTGAGCCACAGGTTGCGATAGGCCGTCACGCCCAGCAACGGCACGCCGCTAGGGGTGGCCGGGCGCATGCCAGCCCACTCGACGGCTTTGTCATAGGCGCCGGCATTTGGAAAGGTGTCATGGGCCTGACGCTTGATCAGCGCCAGGCGCTTGGGGTCCAAAGCAGGATCGAAGCCGACAATGTCGACCATTGCCGCCACTCGCAATTGCTTGCCGATGCGGGCATAGACGATCTTGCGGTCGTAGTCGGTGATGCTCACGTCCGGCGCCCGGTGACCGGCGCCGATCGGCACGGTCAGGCTGTAGCCCTTGAGCGGATAAAGTGGCAGTTGCAGCCCGGGAAGCGCCAACAGCGGACTGCGGTGACCGGCGGCGATCACCAGTTGATCGACCGGCAGTACTTGCTCGCCCAGTTCGATGGCGTTGACGCTGCCGTTGCTGTGGCGGATGCCGGTTACCGCTTGCCCGAGACGAAACTCGCAACGGCCGGACGCTTGCAGCCGGCCGGCCAGTTGCTGGCAAAAACCGTGGCAGTCGCCCACCTCTTCGTCCGGGGTGTAGATCGCCCCGACAAAGGGCGCATCGATCAGCGCCGGTTCCAGTAGCGCGCATTCGGCCGGCGACAACACCTGCTGTTGCTGCGGGTCGGCCAGGCTCTGACGCGCACGCTCGAAGCTGCTGTTCTGGCGGAAAGTCACCAGTTTGCCATTGCGCCGCCACTGGAATCCCGTCAGCCCATCGTCCTCGCGCCAGGACTTCAATGTGTCCTGGCTGAACAGCGCCAGGCGCAGCAGGTGCGAGGCGTTCTCGCGGTTGACCGAGCGGCGGCAGGCGCCGAGGAACGATGCCATCCAGCGCCACTGGGCCGGGTCAAAGCGCGGGCGCAGCTTCAACGGTGAGTCGCCGCGCAGCATCCAGCCAATGGCTTGCAAAGGCACACCGGCGTCGGCCAGGGGCGCGACATAGCGATAGGACAACTGGCCGCCGTTGGCGAAGCTGGTTTCGCTGCCCAGCGAGCCCCGTGCCTCGACCACCGTCACTTCAAAGCCGTCGCGCACCAGCGCATAGGCCGTTGCCAGGCCAATCACACCGCCACCGATGATGCACACACGCTGAGCCATGTCCGTCCTTAAAACCGTTGTGAAGACGAGGCCAAGGTTAGAGCCAGGTGACAGACGTTGAACAATGCATAAAAATGGCAACCCCATAAACAAAGGTTATGGACTTGCCATGCGCCTTCGCCATATCGAGATTTTCCAGGCCATCCGCCAGACCGGTTCGATCAGCGCTGCCGCGCAATTGCTGCACGTCTCGCAGCCGGCGGTGAGCAAGGTGTTGCAGCACGCCGAGCAACAATTGGGTTTCCCGTTGTTCCTGCGGGTACGCGGCAAGTTGCAGGCGACGCCGGAAGCGCTGGAACTGGAGCGTGAAGTGGACAAGGTCAGTGAAAGCCTGCAAGGCGTGCGACGTCTGGCGCAGAGCCTGCGCCGCGAACCGGGCCACAGCCTGCGCATCGGTGCCACCCCGGCGCTGGCCCTGTCATTGCTGCCGCCGGCCATTCACGAATGGACTGGGCGATACCCGGACATCGCTTGCGAACTCTCCAGCGCCCACAGTCGCGAACTGGTGCAGAACCTGTTGATGCGCGAAGTGGATGTCGCCCTGACCCTGCAACGCCCGGATCACCCGGGGCTCAAGGCCCAGGCGCTGGCGTCCGGTGTGCTGGTGGCGCTGGCGCCGAGTGGTTACTGGCCTCAGGAAGAGGTGGGTAAACCGTTGCCGCTGATGGCGCTGGCGGATGCGCCACTGATCGGTTTATCCAGCGCCGATCCACTGGCCGCGCGGCTCGACAGTTACCTGGAAGCGGTCGAACCGCCGCCCCGGGTACGCATCGCCGTGCAAACCTACTCACTGGCACGGGCGATGGTGGAATCCGGCGCGGGCCTGGCGGTGATCGATCCGTTCACCGCCCTTGGCGCCTCTCCCGCCAACACAATGATCCGCCCTCTGGCACCGCCGTTACCCATCACCCTGTACGCAGTGACCCGTGCCGCCGAACCGCCGCCACACACCTTGAACGACCTGTTGCAGGTATTCAGCCGCCGAGCCCAGGAGCAACTGGATCGGTTGGCCCCGGTACAGCCTTAAAGGACATAAAAGAAAATCGCCACAAAGTGCAGCAAACTCCCGGCGATAACAAACAGATGCCAGATCCCGTGGGCATGGCGCAGGCGATGATCAAGGGCAAAAAAGATTATCCCCACCGTGTACAACACCCCGCCCGAGGCCAACCACGCAAACCCGGCGCCGCCCAGCGCCGCGAGCAGCGGCTTGACCGCCACCAGCACGATCCAGCCCATCACCGCATAAATCACGATCGACAGAATCCGCGCCTCCGAACGCGGCTTGATCTCTTGCAGGATACCGATCAGCGCCAGCCCCCAGACAATCCCGAACAAGGTCCAGCCCCACGGCCCGCGCAGGGTCACCAGGCAGAACGGCGTGTAGCTGCCGGCGATCAACAGGTAGATCGAGAAGTGATCGACCTTCTGCATGATCGCTTTCTTGCGTCCGCGCACGCTGTGGTACACGGTCGATGCGCTGTAAAGCACCAGCAAGGTAAAGGCGTAGATCGCCATGCTGACAATCTTCCACGGGCTGCCGTCGAGACTGGCCAGCACAATCAGCCACACCCCGCCGATAAACGCCGCCACAGCCCCGGCCAGATGCGTCCAGGCGTTCAGTCTTTCTCCGTGATACATCGATTACCCGCCTTAAAAAATGGTTACCGCAAAACAAGGCTCAAGCCTCAAGCGTAAAAGTGCAATGTTTCCGTACGTCACGATTCCTGTAGGAGCTGCCGAAGGCTGCGATCTTTTGATCTTCAACGTCAAAAGATCGCAGCCTTCGGCAGCTCCTACAACGCTCAGTGTTTAACGGGCACAATTGACCGATACCAAAAAGAGTCCGCCCCATGCTGATCGATGAAGAGTTGACCCTGAAAAAACTCGAGGTGTTCCTGGCCTTCATGCGCACCGGCAACCTGGCACGCGCCGCCGCCGAATTGCAGACCAGCAACGTCAGCGTGCATCGGGCGATCCATTCCCTGGAAAGTGCCCTGCGCTGCCCGTTGTTCAAGCACGAAGGCCGCAACCTCACACCGCTGGAAAGCGCTTACGTGCTGGAAGAGCGGGCGCAGAAGCTGATTCAGGATGTCGTCGAAAGCGTGCGCCTGACCCGCGAGGCCGCCGGGTTCTCGGCCGAGCGCTTCAAGTTGGGCTCGCTGTATTCGCTGACGGTGAAGACCGTACCGCAACTGATCATGGGCTTGAAAATCCGCCGCAGCGAACTCAACATCGACCTGATTCTGGGCTCCAATATCGACCTGCTCTACAAGCTCAAGAACATGGAAGTCGATGCGGCCCTGGTGTCGCTGGACGAGAGTGTCAACGATCCGGATTGCGAGCAGATCCCGCTGTTTTCCGACGACATATTCCTCGCCACACCTGCCGACTCGAAGTTTGCCCAGCGGACTGAAGTCGACCTGGCCGAAGTCCGCGACGAAACCTTCATCACCCTGACCCAGGGCTTCGCCACCCATCAGGACGGCAAACGGGTATTCGAGCAGGCAGGGTTCGAGCCGAAGGTGGCGATGCAGGTCAACGACATCTTCACCCTGCTGAGCATGGTCAGTTCGGGCGTGGGTTATGCGTTGCTGCCGGGGCGGATTGCGGCGGTGTACGAGAACCGGGTGAAGCTGATCCCGTTGCAGGAAAAGTACCGTTTGCAGCAACACATTGGCGTGGTGTTCCTGAAGGCCAAGGAGCGTGATCCGAACCTGCTGGCGTTGCTGGCGGAGTGTCGGATGTATGCCAATCGCCAAGCCTGAAACCGAGTCGCACCCTTCGCGAGCAAGCCCGCTCCCACATTCGACCGCATTCCAAATGTGGGAGCGGGCTTGCTCGCGAAAGCGTCAGACCCGACAACTCAGCCCCTGAACCTAGCCCACAATCCCGCGAACAATGAAGAACAACAGCGAAGGCCCGAGCAAGCAGCCAAGCCCGGTGTGAAAGGTCGCGGTCAACGCGCCATAAGGCACCAGGCGCCGGTCCGTCGCCGCCAAGCCGGCAGTCACGCCACTGACCGTCCCGGCCAGCCCGCCAAACACCATCGCCGAACGCGGGTTGTCCAGGCCCATCCAGCGCGCCGCCATCGGCGTGCCCACCATCACCAGGATCGCCTTGATCAGGCCGGTGGCAATCGACAGCGCCACCACATCGGAACTGGCGCCAATCGCGGCCCCGGTCACTGGGCCGACGATGTAAGTCACCGCACCGGCGCCAATGGTGGTCATGCTCACCGCGTCGCGGTAACCGAATACCCAGGCCATGCACGCGCCGACAATGAACGGCAGCACTGTTCCCAACAGCAGCGCGATCACGCCAATCAAACCGGCCTTTTTCGCTTCGGTGGCCTGCACCTCGAATGCCGTGGCGACGATGGCAAAGTCCCGCAGCATGGCGCCGCCCATCAACCCGATGCCGGAAAACAGCGTCAAATCCGCCAGGCCCTTTTGCCCGCCGGTCATCGTTCCGCCAACCCAGGCCAGCACCAGGCCGATGACGATGGCAATCGCCGAGCCGTGGATGCGTCCGAAGGTCAGGCGCTTGGAGATCACCACTGACACCCACATGATCACGCCGACGAAGGCGAATGCGGTGACCAGACCGTTGTGTTCCAGACCGTTCTTGATCAAATCCCACATATCAGCGACCTCCTGCCGGTGCGCCAACCTGCGTTACATCCGCCGGTTCATCGGGCAAGGGTTCACCTTTGTGGGTCCGGCTGATCAGGGCAATGGTGCAACCGCAAACCACCACCGAACCGATCGCCGCCAGCACCGCCACCGGACCACCGTGCAACGCCGTGACCACATTCTGTTGCGCCGCCATCGCCACCACCACCGGAATGTACATCGCGCCCCAGAAGCCGACCCCCATCTCGCACTCCCGGGTCATGCCGCCACGCCTGTGCATCCACAACCGTGCGCAAATCAGCAGGATCATCGCGATCCCGACACCGCCGACGTTTGATTTCACGCCCAGCAACACCCCGAGCATGTCACCCATGATCACCCCTGCCAGCGTACAGATCGCCAACAGCGCCACACCGTAAATAATCATTGTTGTAGTCCTCAAAGTGCATTTCGAATGTTGTTTTTGTTGTTCGAAGCCTGAGTTTTAGGAGTGGCGGCTTCCCTCCTCACGCATCAGCGCCTGCAGGGTATCGAGCCGCGCACCGTCGAAGGCAATCACGGTGCCCTGCTCGAACACCCGGCGCGCCAGCCCGGTCAGCACCGCACCGGGCGGCAGTTCGATCTGTAGACGTACGCCACGCTCGTAGGCGCTTTGTACCGTGCCGCGCCAATCGACGATGCGGCACATGTTGAAGGCCAGGTCGTCACGCAAGGCTTCAGGCTTGATCAGCGGACGCGCACGGCTGCCGCTCAGGTAGCCCACCTTTGGGGTTTGCAGCGGCACTTTGGCGAAGGCTTCGGCCAACCGTTGCGCGGGTGCTTCAAGCAATGGGCAGTGGGACGGCACGCTCACTGCCAGACGCTTGGCCAGGCCAGCTCCGCAACCTTTCGCCAACTCCGCCACCGCTTTCATCGCCGCATCGCTACCGGCAATCACCACCTGGTTATCGGCGTTGATATTGGCCAGATAGACCGACGCATCGGCGCTGTGAACCTGCGCCAACAAATCTTCCACCAAGGCCAGCTCCAGACCGATGATCGCGGTCATGCCGTAGCCCTGTGGATAAGCCTGCTGCATCAGCTCACCGCGCAGGCTGACCAAATGCAGCGCATCGCTGAAACCCAAGGCACCCGCCACCACTGCCGCCGGATAAGCGCCGATCGACAAGCCGGCCACGTAGTCCGGGGCCATGGCCAACTGGCGTGAAGCGGCGACGCCAGCGATCAGCAGGCAAAGCTGAACCGCCCTCGTCGACCGCAATGCTTCGGCAGAATCCAGCTGCGTCACGTCTTCACCGAGCCAATCGCTCGCCTCGTTCAACGTTTCCCGAGGCAAGCGCGTCAGCATGCCGGGTTGCTGCGCACCCTGGCCGGGGAACACCAGCAAGCTGCTCACGCTGCCTGCTCCTGTGGATGCCACGGGTCAGTGACCAGACTGGCCTGAGTGGCATTTTTCAGCAGGACACGTGACGCAGTGCCGGCCCATTCGCGCAAGGCAACGGCGCCCAAGGGTGTCTGCAACTGCATGTCCACGCGGCACACGGCCGTGTCGAGAACGGCCACCAGCGCCTGCGCATCGGCACGACTCAACGGACGCGGTGTACGCAGGATCAGATCGAGATCGCTGCCCTCGTGCAATGCGGCAAAACCGCTGGCCAACTCAAACCCGGCACTGCCACTGACACCCCAGACCCAGCCACTTTCATCGAGGTGCGAGCGCAGTTGCGCCAAGGCACGCAGCGCCGGGAAATCACGCAGGCCTTGAACATGGCAGAGCTCTTCCGGCCGCACCCGCTGCGTGATGGCGGCGACTTCCATCTGCGTCGCAAACCGCTGCTCGCGCAACGGCCCGCGCACGCCCACCGCCACCTGCCCCGCCGCGCTCAAGGCGCGACGGACCACCACCGGTTGGCCGGCACTGATCGAGTCGATCACCCAGGTCGGGGCATCCGCAGGCAACTGCCGCGGGGTCATGCCCCACAGCAGGTCGTGAGCCAGAAGCGCACTCACCACTGTGCTCTCAGCAATTGGCGAACCTTGCTCGACGCCGCACGATTGGCCGCACCGAGACGACCGCTGAGATCTGCACCCTTCTCGGCGATATCACCCATCGCCTGACCCAGGCACTCGGTCACCCGCGCCAGATCCGCCGCAGTCGGCTGCTCGATCTGTTCCACCGACAAGGTTTCCCACAGCAGCCCGAGGCTGGCATAGCTGTCGATGTCATAGGCCATCGGCGGCACGCTGGCCGCCAGGGCTTCGAGTTCTTCGACGCTGCGCAAGGTCACCCGCGCCGCCGACGCCTTGCCCATGGCATGCACCATCACCCCCGGGTCGCGCAGGGCGATCAAGCGATTGGCCTGATAGCCGTGGGCCAGGAACGCCCCGGACATTGCCTTGCCCACCAGCAAACCGATCACCGCATGACCGGCCAGGCGGGCACGGGCGTAACTGCCCGCCGCTGCGGCCAGCGCCTGATGAATGCCGAGGGCTTCTTCACGTCGGCCGTAAGCCTGGCTCGGCACGTCGACGATGGCGATCAGGGCGCGTTTGCGGGCCTTGTTCTGATCGGCGGCGATGACTTCATCCACGGCCTTGGCCAGACCCCAGCCTTCGAGCAAACCCACTTCGCCATTGCGTGCACGGACGAAGCGGTTTTCCGGGTCCGCCACCACCGCGATGAAACGCACAGGCTGATCGCCCAGCGCACTGTCCGCGACCTTCAGCGAAGCCGGTAAACCCTCGACCGCTTTCGCCCCGGCGCTCAAGGCGTTGAACCAGTTCAAACCACGCAGGGAATACGAGCTCATGGGCGTTCTCCTTGGTACAGATCGCGAACCACGGACGGCTCGATTTGCGGTTCGGCGTCCAGACGCGCCAGGCGTTGCAGGAACAGTTCAGCCTGACGACTGCGTGATTGCGCCGGCAAACCCTGCTGGAGCAACTCACCCGCCTGCTGGCGAATCTGCGCCACGTCGTCGGCCACATAGCGATCCACCAGACCACTGGCGAAGCGCTGCTCGCCTCCGGTCAGGCTCCAGATGAAGGGCCGGTCGCGGGAGTCGTATTCCTCGAGTCCGGCTTCCTGCTCGATCACCTGCGGGCCGTTCAGGCCGAGTCGCGCTTCCTGGGTCACCAACAGGTAGCTGCACAACCCGGCAGCAATCGACATGCCGCCAAAGCAACCGACGCTGCCCGCCACGACTCCGACCACGGGTTGGTACTGCTGCAAATCGACAATCGCCGCGTGGATGTCCGCAATCGCCGCCAGGCCGAGGTTGGCTTCCTGCAAGCGCACGCCGCCGGTTTCCAGCAGCAGCACGGCGCGGGTCGGGATGCCGTTGCGGTTGTCTTCGGCGGCCAGTTCCAGCGCACCGGCGATTTTTGCCCCGCCGACTTCGCCCAGGCTACCGCCCTGGAACGCGCCTTCGATGGCGGCGATCACCACAGGCAAACCATCGAGGTTGCCCTTGGCGATCACCACGCCGTCGTCGGCTTGCGGCACCACGCCCTGGCGCGACAGCCACGGCGACATGATCCGTTGAAAGGGGTCGAGCAGTTCGCGGAAGGTGCCGGCGTCGAGCAGGGCCTTGGCCCGTTGCCGCGCACCGAGTTCGACGAAGCTGTGCTTGTTCAGCAGGGATGCGCTGTCAGTCATGGCCGATCTCCTCGAAACCCTGTTCCAGACGCAGGCGCACCACGCCGGGGGTCGCGCCGAAATCGTGGATGTCGATGTCCATCGCCGGCGGCGTCTGGCCGTCGAACATCCGTGCGAACAGATGCTGCCAGCGTTGTTCGCTGCCATTGACCGAGGTCTGCACGTTGATCGTCAGCTTGCCGGCCTGACCCGGTTCGATCAGCACTTCCAGATCGCCCGAGCCGACGCAACCCACCAGGGTACGACCGCGTGGCGGCTGCCCGGCGGGAAATTCAAAAGATAAGGTTTCCATCAGAAAGCTCCCTGTTTGAGGCTGTCGCCCGACTCGATACGGTCGATGAACAGGCAGGCTGCGAGCAGGTCCGCAGCACCACCGGGCGAGGCATTCAACGCGATGAGTTGTTGGTCCAGCTCATGCAGACGGCGACGTCCGGCGAGGCTGGCGCTACCTCCGGCATCGAGCACGGCCTGGGCGCCGAGTTGCATGGTGTGCAGGCCTTGTTCTCCAGCGCGGTACAGCACGCAGGTGTCGGCCAGATTCGTCATGATCGCCAGCAGCGCATCGAGCCGGGCGTTCTGTTCGCCATGGCCGGCGGCGCGGCTGCATTTGAGTTGCGGCAACGCGCGTTGTAACACCGCCGGGAAGCCCAGTTGCGCTTCTTCGCGGGCGCCCCGTGCACCGTAGCGTTGGGCGACTTGAGCGCCGTGGCTGAGTGGGCGTGGCGCGTAACGGTCGTCGAGCAGCGCCAGACGCGCCGCACGAATCGATACGCTGCTTGCAGCCGTGGACTCAGGCTCCAGCGCAGCGGCAGTGACCAACAGGCCCAAGGCCCAGATCGCCCCGCGATGAGTATTCACGCCGCCCGTGGTGT
Source organism: Pseudomonas sp. PDM32 (assembly GCF_019219225.1). Taxonomy (NCBI): domain Bacteria; kingdom Pseudomonadati; phylum Pseudomonadota; class Gammaproteobacteria; order Pseudomonadales; family Pseudomonadaceae; genus Pseudomonas; species Pseudomonas sp. PDM32. Next base: position 485,640 of record NZ_JAHUWE010000001.1, on the reverse strand, counting down.
CGAGCATCGCTTGCTCGCCTTCACGACCAATGCGGCCGACGGCTTCGCGCAGGGGCAAGCCGATCTCACCGAATGCTGTCGCGGCATCGGCCATCGCCTTGAAGGCCGGCCACAGGGACAGCGCCGACGCGTGCATCAGCCCCAGGTTCAAATCGCTGTGGGCGCCATTGCCGCGGCGGTCGACCAGTGCCGGTTTCGGCGACAGATCAGCCTCGTCGATCAGCGCGTCCACCGCCAGGTCCGCCAGCCGCTCGGCCAGGCTCAGGGTTTTGGGTTGCAGGTTGAATGCGTGCATTACCAGCTCCTGAACTTGGCGGGCGGGTTGTAGAGGCCACCGGACCACTCCACCAGATCGGCCACGCTTTTCGCCGCGAGCAGTTCGCGGGTGGCGTCGGTGCGGCGGATGCCGAGGTCTTCGGGCAAGGCGATCAGGCCTTCGCGGCGCATGCGCGCGGTGTCTTTGGGATTGTGGCGCAGGCCGATGGCGGTCACCCCGGCGACGGCGGCGATCATCGCCTGGCGTTCTTCCAGCGAACGCGCCTTGTACAGGTAGGCGATGCCTTCTTCGGTCAACAGGTGGGTGACGTCGTCGCCGTAGACCATGATCGGCGCCAGCGGCATGCCGCTTTTCTTCGCCACCTCAACGGCATCAAGGGTTTCGACGAAGGTCGGTTTGCCGCCCTCCTGGAAGGTCTCGACCATCTGCACCACGAGTTTCTTGCCGCGCTCGAGCATCGGCTCGGCCACGTCGGTGTTGCGCATGTCGAGCCAGGCGGGCGTGCCGTGGCGACGACCGCGCGGGTCGTGGCCCATGTTCGGCGCGCCGCCGAAACCGGCCAGGCGCCCACGGGTCACGGTGGAGGAGTGGCCGTCGCCATCCACCTGCAAGGTCGCACCGATGAACAGGTCCACGGCGTATTGCCCGGCCAGTTGGCTGAACATTCGGTTGGAACGCAGGGAACCGTCGCGCCCGGTAAAGAACACATCCGGCCGCGCCGCAATGTAGTTCTCCATCCCCAGTTCGGTGCCGAAGCAATGCACGCTTTCGACCCAGCCGCTTTCAATCGCCGGAATCAGGGTCGGGTGCGGGTTGAGTGTCCAGTTGCGGCAGATCTTGCCTTTGAGCCCGAGGGATTCGCCGTAGGTCGGCAGGATCAGCTCGATGGCCGCGGTGTTGAAACCGATGCCGTGGTTGAGGGACTGCACGTTGTGTTTTTCGTAGATGCCGCGGATCGCCATCATCGCCATCAGCACGTGCACCGGCTTGATGTGCCGCGGGTCGCGGGTGAACAGCGGTTCGATGTAGAACGGCTTGTCGGCGACCACCACGAAGTCGACCCAGGAGGCGGGAATGTCGACGCGCGGCAGGTCGCTGACATCGTCCACCAACTGGTTGACCTGGACGATGACGATGCCGTCGCTGAAGGCCGCCGGCTCTATCAGTGCCGGGGTGTCTTCGGTGCTCGGCCCGGTGTAGATGTTGCCGGCGCGGTCGGCCATGAAGCCGGCCGAGAGCACGACGTTGGGAATCAGGTCCACCACCAGCCGTGCGTAGAGTTCGATGTAGGTGTGAATCGCGCCGATTTCCAGCAGGCCGTCTTCGAGCAACTGGCTGATGCGCAGGCTTTGGGTGCCGGCGAAAGAGAAGTCGAGCTTGCGCGCGATGCCGCGTTCGAACAGGTCCAGATGCTCGGCGCGCCCGACGCTGGGCATGATCATGTGCAGGTCATGCAACTTCTCGGGGTCGGCCTTGGCCAGGGAACGTGAAAGGAAATCCGCCTGCTTCTGGTTGTTGCCTTCGAGCACCACGCGGTCGCCCGGCAGGATCAACGCCTCCAGCGCAGCGACGATGTTATCGGTGGGCAGCACCACACCGTCGGCAAGACTTCGCACCAGCTCGAGACGCCGCTGCTTTTCGCTGCGCCGCCGCGTCCATCGCGAGTCGGGGGATATTGTTGTTGTCATGACCACTCCACGGGTTCGCTGTCGTGGAGGTCACATTAGGAGTGTTGGGTGGGGGCATCAATCAAGCAGAGTGGCGGATCGTTACGCTTGGAGTAATGGTTGTCTGGACTGACGCCTTCGCGGGCAAGCCCGCTCCCACAGGGTTAGTGGTTGCCGTTGAATTTGGGCAAAACACGAACACTGTGGGAGCGGGCTTGCCCGCGAAGAGGCCGGTCAGATCACCACTGAATCTGGATCAGTTGATTAACCCGGCATCCACCAATAACGCCTCCAGCGCCAGCAAATCCGGCACCTTCGCCACCTGCTCCCCCACCTGCACCGCCGCCTGCTCCAGCGCACACAACGGCACATCCACATAACTCAACTGGCTGTCGAGCTTGCACGAGCGCGGAATCCCTTGCACCAGCAGCGCGATGAACTTCAGCTCCGGTCGCCCGCCGAGAGCGTTGAGAATGACGATCCGCGCACGCTCGCCAATGACAGTTTTCTGCCCGCAAGCCGACTCGAAACTCAGCAGCGGTATCTGCCGTTCGCGCCATGTCACCAGGCCCAGGTACCACGGCGGTGTGTCGAGATCGAAGGTCCCCGGTTGCTGGTAGTCGATCAGCTCGGCCACGGCGACGTTGGGCAGGATCAGGTTGCGGTCGGCCAACGGCAGCAGCAGGCCGGTGAGGTTGCTGGTGCGGTGTTCAAGCATGGGTCTTGCTCCAAAAGGCGATGCTTTCGAGCAGCACCGATTCCTGGTACGGCTTGCCCAGGTAGTCGTTGACGCCGATGGCCATGGCGCGGTCGCGGTGTTTCTGACCGGTGCGGGAGGTGATCATGATGATCGGCAGGTGCTGCAGGCGTTCGTCGTTGCGCACCTGGGTCGCGACCTCGAAGCCGTCCATGCGCGGCATCTCGATGTCCAGCAGCATCAGGTCGGGCATGTGCTCTTCCAGCAGCAACATGGCATCGACTCCGTCCTTGGCGGTCAGCACGTTCATGCCGTGGCGTTCGAGCAAGCGGCTGGTGACCTTGCGCACGGTGACCGAGTCGTCGACCACCATCACCAGCAACGGCCGATGCGGTTCGACCTCGATCTCCTGCCCCGCGGGATGTTGGGGTACGCGGGCCTGCATGGCGCGAATCGGCGCCAGTAGATCCAGAATCAGCACCACCCGGCCATCGCCGAGAATCGTCGCCCCGGACACCCCTTGCACCGCCGCGAACTGCGGCCCCAGGCTCTTGACCACGATCTCGCGAGTGCCGGCCATGGCGTCCACCAGCACCGCGATGTGCCGTTCGTTGCACTGCACCAGCAACACCGGTAATGGCAGGCTCTGGCCCAACAGTTTCGGGCGCGGGATGGTTTTCAGCAGCTCACCCAGATAGCACAGCTCGTAACGTTGCCCGGCGTATTCGTAGGTGGACGAATCGAAACGGAAATAGCCTTCAAGCTCATTGGGCAAGACGCGCACGATGCCGTCGATGGTATTGAGCGGAATCGCGTATTGGTCCTCACCGCACTGCACCATCAACGCCCGGTTGACCGATACGGTAAACGGCAGGCGAATGCGGAAATGCACGCCCTGCCCCGGCACCGAGTCGATGCTCATGGTGCCGCCCAGCTGCCGCACCTCTTCGTGCACCACGTCCATGCCGACGCCGCGACCGGAGATCTGGGTGATTTTCTCGGCGGTGGAAAACCCCGGTTGCAGGATGAACTGCAACACGTCGTGATCACTGATGACGCTGTCCGGGGCGAGCATGCCGCGCTTGATCGCCTTGCGCCGCACCGCGTCCAGCGGCACACCGGCGCCGTCGTCGCGAATGTCGAAAATGATGTCGCCGCCTTCACGCAGCAGATCGAGGGTGATCTTGCCCTTGGCAGGTTTCCCCGCCGCCAGCCGCGCTTCGACGGACTCCAGGCCGTGGTCGACGGCGTTGCGCAGCATGTGTTCCAGCGGCGCGGCCATGCGTTCAAGCACGTTGCGATCCATCTCGCCTTCGGCGTTATCGACGATGAAATCCACGTCCTTGCCCAGTTCGCTGGCCACCTGGCGGACGATGCGCTGTAACCGCGGGAGCATGCGTTCGAACGGCACCATGCGCGTGCGCATCAGCCCTTCCTGCAACTCGGTGTTGATGCGGCCCTGCTGTTGCAGCAGGTTTTCCGCATCCTGATTGCGCCGCTCGAGGGTCTCCTTGAGGTCGAGCAAGTCAGAGGCCGATTCGAACAGCGCGCGGGACAGTTGCTGCAATTGCGAGTGGCGGTCCATTTCCAGCGGGTCGAACTCTTCATAGCCCAAGCGTTCGGCGTCGACTTGCTGGCGACTGAGGATCCGCCCCTGGGTTTCGGTATCGAGGCGGCGCAACTGGTCGCGCATGCGCTCGATGGTGGTTTCCATCTCGCTCAGGGCGATGTGCGCATCGTTGACCTGCTGTTCGATCCGGCCACGGAAGATCGATGTTTCACCGGCCAGGTTGACCAGATCGTCGAGCAGCTCCGCCGAGACCTTGACCATGTCGGCGCCGGCATCGGACGGCGGCGCCAGTGGCTCGGCCTTGGGCGTGGCCGGCGACGCAACCGGCGCGGGCGCTTCGGGCACGGCCGGGTGGCTGAAGTTCTTGATCGCATCGATCAAGCGGTCGGCGGGCGGCATCGGCTCACCGGCGCGGGCTGCGTCGAGCATCTGCGCCAGGCGGTCATGGCTGCGTTGCAACAGCGCGAACAACGGCGCCGTCGGTTGCAGCACGCCGGTGGACAGACCTTCGTAGAGGAATTCCAGTTCATGGGCGAGGTCGCCAATCGCGGCGATTTCCACCATGCGTGCACCGCCCTTGAGGGTGTGCAGGTCGCGCAGCAGGGTTTCCACTTCCTGACGGCTCGAAGGCTGGGCCTGCCAGCGCTCCAGCGCCGCACCGGAGCTTTCGATGATGTCGAAACCTTCCTCGAGGAAGATCTCCAGCAACTCCGGATCATGGGCGGCCGAGTCATTGGTGGCCGCCAGTTCGCTGACCTCGGCGACGCCCGAGTGGCCCTGCCGGTAGGCGCGAATGGTCTCGATCAGCTCAGCGCAATCGCCCAAGGGCTGGTTGTGCTGTAACTGGTCAAGGTACTGCGCCAAGCGGTCATGGCTCTGCTGCAACAGCACCGCCAATGAGTCGCTGTAGGCGTAGCGACGATCCACCAGGCCTTCGTAAAGGCTTTCCAGTTCATGGGCCAGATCACCGACCGGCCCGACCTCGGCCATGCGCGCACCGCCTTTGAGGGTGTGCAAATCCCGTTGCAGGGACGACAGCGGCGCGGCGTTGTCCGAGTCGCGCAACCAGCGCTGCAAGGCCTGACCGGCGCTTTCGAGGATATCCACCGCTTCTTCGAGGAAGATCGCGACGATTTCATCGTCCAGTTCGCGCCCCTCTCCTGTAGGAGCGAGCTCGCTCGCGACGGTCTCACCGGCGCCGCGTTTATCCAATGATAACGCGTCTTCGCTAACGTCCATCGCGAGCGGGCTCGCTCCTACAGGGGGTAGCGTGTGCTCTAGATCGGCGGTGGCAGCTCCCAATTCGCGGATGCTCAGGGTGCGGCTGCCATCACTGCGGATCAGGCCCATGGCCGACGGGTCGAGGCTCTCGTCGAGCAGCTCGCGCAAGGCCCTGATCCGTTGCGGCTGCGGGCTGACTTCCTGACCGGCGGCCAGTTCGTCGAGCATGTTGATCAGCGCTTCGTGGGCACCCTGAGCCTCATGGAAAAACCGCTCGCTGACCGCCAGGCTGCTTTCTTCCACGGCACCGTAGAGGTCGAGCAACGCCTCACACAGCTCATCCACCGGGTGCAGGTCGGCCAGGTGGGCGCCTTCGCCGAGGGTGGTCAATTCATCCAGCAGCGCACTGAGCTCCTGGCGTTCGCCGGGGTGTTGCTGCCAACGTTGCAGCAGGCTCTCGGCGTCCAGCAGGATGTCCATGCCCTGGGCGAGGAAGTTATTGATCAGTTGCGGATCGCGCTTGATCCGCAGCCCGGTGTTCGGAGTGTTCAGGAGGTTTTCCAGACGCTCGGCCAGCAGCGCTTTGGCACGCTCGGTCAAATCCCGGGCGCCAGGAATTTCCGCCAGCGGATCGGTCTTGAGCTGGCGCAAACCGAGGCGGAACAGTCCTTCGGCTTCCAGCAGCAATTCCACTTCGTCCAGGTCCAGCGCGATCAGGTGCGCCTTGTATTCCCGGGCCAGTTGATCCAGCGGCGCAGCCAGCTCGGCAATCGGCAAGACACCGGCCATGGAGGCACTGCCCTTGAGGGTGTGCAAGGCCCGCTGCAATTCGTCGCTGGCCTGCAACGGCACGTGCTCGGCAGCCTGATCAAGGAAGCGATTGAGGCTGCCCAAGTGGGTTTGCGCCTCTTTGCGGAAGATCTCCAGCAACAGCGGATCGAGGGCCGCGACATCCTGCGTATCCTCATCGGACACCGGTTCGTCGCCCTTGGCCAGGGCATGGGCGCGGGCGGCCAACTGGTCGACATCGTTGCGCTGGCGCTGGGCATTGGCGGCGTATTCAGCCACCAGCTCCGGCAGCAGATGCAGCACATCGCCGATCAGTTGCTGCACCGTAGCGCCCGGCTCCACGCTGTTTTCCAGTACGCGGTTGAGCAGGTTTTCCACGGCCCAGGCCAGCTCTCCCAGCACCAGGGCGCGCACCATGCGGCCACTGCCCTTGAGGGTATGAAAGGCGCGGCGCAGTTCGCTCAGGGCCGAGCGGTTGTCAGGGTTGACCGACCAGCGCGGTAAATACTCGCGCAGGATTTCCAGGACTTCGTCGGTCTCTTCAAGGAACACCTCGCGCAGTTCCTCGTCCACCGGCTCTTCGCCCGGGGGTGGCGGCAGCAGGCTGCCCGGGGTGTCCAGGGCGGGCGGGTTCAGGCTCGAAACCGGGCTGGCGAGCACATCGGCCAGGGTCTGGACGATCTGCGGGTCATCCAGCTCCTGCATCATCTGCATGACCTGCGCTTCGCTCGGGTTGAGCACATCATCCAGCACGGGCACATGCTGCTCACTGGGGAAAAACCCGAGGCTCGCCAGGCTTTTTTCCGCGACATCGAGCAGGTTTTCACCCTGCGCCTGCGGGTCATCGCCGAGGCGCTCGAGGTAGTACTCGATGCTGGTGATCACGTCGGCCAGACTGTCCAGTTCCTGCCAGCCCGGCTGACCCGGCTCGAGCAACAGGTGCTCGCGAATGAAGTGATTGCAGGTGTCGACCAGGCTCGCCGCCCGGCTCAACGGAATCATCGCCAGCGCGCCGCGTACCTGGGTCAGCAAGGCCGGCAGTGCCTGTAAGTGCTGGCGGTCCCAATCGGCGTCGATGTAGTCGACGATCATGTCCTTGGCCTGCTGCAAACAGATGCGGGCCTCCTTGATCACGATCTGATGAATCTGGGTCAGGTCGGTGGTCGGCAGGCGATTGTCATCCTGGCTCTCCGGCTCCACGGTTCCGACCATGCCGGCCAGCGTCGCCTCGACGTACAACAGGGCCCCGGCAACGTCCATGAGGATCGCATCATTGGGTTCGCGCTGGCCCTGGGCGAGGCTGAGCACCACTGCCAATTGATCGATGATCACCTTGCGCGGCTGGCCGAAGCCCAGGACCGCCAGGGTGTCGGCGATTTGCCGCAGCGGTGCCAGCAGGCTGTCGAGGTCCGAGGTGTGCTGGCGGTCACTGCGCACGAACAGATCCAGGCGCTCCTTGACCCGCACCAGCTCTTCGCACAGCGCTGCCAGCACCGAGCGCATGGCATCACGGTCGGGACCGGCCAGCCGCGCGCGTTCTTCATCGACCATCGCGCTGTCGGGCAGCGCGTCGTCCAGTGAGTAGCGTTCTTTCATGGTCAGCATCTGCCCGGTGGGATGTTCGGCCTTGGCAATGTAGAACAACAAACTCTTGAGCAACTCCGGTGGCGCCGGTTGGTTGATGCCGCGCATGCCTTCTTCGAGCAGGCGCTTGAGTTCCTTGTCGGCATCCTTGAACAGGCTGCGCAAGGCCGGGCTGTTGGCAATCGCACCGCCCTGCATGCCTTCGACCAGCGCCGAGGCCACCTGCCATAGCAAGCTCAGGGGCGCATTGGCGCACAGTGCTTCGAGGCGGGCGAAGACCTTGGCCAGGTAATCGAGGTTGGTTTCGTTGTCCTGCTCACGCAGGAACCCGACCAACGCCATTTGCAGCATCTGCCGCAGCTTGCGCAGCACATTGGGCAATTCGGCCGGCTCAAGCTGCGCCAGCGTTTCTGCATCCAGTGCAGGCATCTCGGGCAATTGCGGGCTGAACAGGCTGGTTTCCGACAGCAGGCTTTCGCCACGGGCGCTGCGCAGGTCGTTGATCAGTGGCAACACCACCAGTGGCAAGTCGCGGCGCGCGCCTTGCACCCGGTCCAGGTAGATCGGCAACTGTCCAAGGGCCTGCATCAACAGGTGCAACGCCTCGTCGCGATGGCTGACACGGTTGCCCTGCAAGGCCATGGCCAGATGTTCCATTTCTTCGGCGAGCAATGCCGCACCGTAGAATTCGACCATCTGCAAACTGCCGTGGACCTGATGGATGCACGCAAGGCATTCATCCAGCGCGTGCGTCGCCTGCGGGTCATCGAGCAGGTTTTCAATCGCGTGATGAGCCTGTTTCAGCGTTTCGGCAATCTCGCCCTTGACCCACTCGAGGGCCACATAGTCGTGCCGATCACCCATAACCACTCCAATCACAATTCAGATACCCATGGGCGGTTCAAGCTTTGTCCACAACCTGCGCCTTGGCTTCCGGCAAGGTGAAACCGGACACCGAACGACGCAACTGACTGGCCATTTTAGCCAGGTTGCCGATGCTGTCGGCCGTGGCGGTGGAACCCGACGACGTCTGCGAGGTGATCTGCTGGATCACGTTCATCGTCAGGGAAATCTGGCCGGCCGACGACGTCTGCTGCTGCGCGGCATTGGAGATGCTCTGGATCAGCGCCGCAAGCGTCTTCGACACACCCTCGATTTCTTCCAGGGCCACACCGGCATCCTGCGCCAGACGGGCGCCGCGCACCACTTCAGTCGTCGTCTGCTCCATGGAGATGACCGCTTCGTTGGTGTCGGTCTGGATCGCCCGCACCAGGGTCTCGATCTGCCGGGTGGCGGCGGACGAGCGCTCGGCCAGCCGCTGCACTTCATCGGCCACCACGGCGAAACCGCGACCGGCGTCGCCGGCCATGGACGCCTGGATGGCCGCGTTGAGGGCGAGGATGTTGGTCTGGTCGGCAATGTCATCGATCAGGCTGACAATGTCGCCGATTTCCTGGGACGACTCGCCAAGGCGCTTGATCCGTTTGGCGGTGTCCTGAATCTGCTCGCGAATGTTGTCCATGCCGTGGATGGTGTTGTGTACCACCTCGTTGCCCTTGTTGGCGATTTCCACCGAGCGCTCGGCAACCGCCGAGGATTCAGCGGCATTGGCCGACACCTGGTCGATGGACTCGGCCATGTCGTTGATCGCCATCGAAGCCTCGGAAATCTGCTGGGCCTGATGTTCCGAAGCCTGGGCCAGGTGCATGGCGGTGGCCTGGGTTTCCTGCACGGCGGCGGCGACCTGGCCGGCGGTGAGGTTGATGGTCGCGACCAGATCGCGCAACTGGTCGACGGAGTAATTGATCGAGTCGGCGATGGTGCCGGTAAAGTCTTCCGTCACCGAGGCCGTCACCGTGAGGTCGCCGTCGGCCAGATCTTCGATCTCGTCGAGCAAACGCATGATCGCGTTCTGGTTACGCTCGTTTTTCTCGGCGGTTTCGCGCAGCTGGCGATTGGTTTCGCGCACCATCACCAGGCCGATCAGGATGATCGAAGCCAGCGCCAGCAAGCCCAGCACATAACCGCCTATGGTGTCGGTGGTGCGCCCGCCGACCATGTTTTCAAAACCGCTGGCCAGGTGTGAGGCTTCGTCGAGCAGGGTTTGCGACAGACTGAAAATGTTCGAGGCCGATTCACGGACCTTGAACAGCTCAGGCGAGGTTTCGAGGATCTCGTCCACCGAGCCCGAGACGAACTCGAACAGCTCGGCGATTTCCGCCAGTCGTGCACGGGCGTCGTGGTCTTCGACCTGGCTGACCTTGAGCGCCGGGTCGCCCTGGAGCATGCCGTTGAGCACCTTGCCGAACTGCGTCGCGTCACGCCCGAACGCATCGGCGGCCTGCTGTGAGTTTTCGTCGCCGGCCAATACCGTATTGACCGCACCGAGGATCCGCTCGGCCAGCAGCGATTGGCGCTGGGCCATGGCCACCTGGGCTGCCGGGGCGCCCCGTTGCAGGAGGATCTCGACGACCTTTTCGTACTCGACCTGCAATTGCGGCACGGTTTCGGCCAGGGTCGCGGCGACCTGATGCAGGGACAGTACGGTTTGCTCGCTGGAGAGAATCGCGTCGGTGTTTTTCAACAGGCGTTCCCAGTCCTGTTGCACCGCGCGCATCTCAGGACGCACGGTGGCAGGGGCCGGGGGCAGGCTAGTGGCGGGGTCGCCCTTCTTCAGATAACCCCAGCGCCGGGCAAAATCGTTGCGCGCATCGCTGAGCAACTTGAATGCGGCAGCCTTGCCGGCGGCCGCTTCGGTGGCGTTCTTGGCGATACGCTGGGACAACACGCGCAGTTCGCCGGCGTGGCCGATGTACTGTTTGTCGTAGGTAGCCTGGGTGTTGAGGTACGCGAAGTTGGCGAACAGCAGCATGATGAAGACGATCAGCGCGATGAACAGCACGATGATCTGCGACCGGCTGCGCGACCCTTCCATTGGCTTGCCTGCTTTTGTTTTTGTCATCGGTCCTCGCCTGTTAACCCACTTCCTGTCCTGCCCGGGACCCTGTGGGAGCGGGCTTGCTCGCGAAAGCGGTAGATCAGCCAAAATCAATGTTGAATGGACTGCCGCCTTCGCGAGCAAGCCCGCTCCCACATTGGATCGCTGTTGTTCCATTTACACCGCGACGTTCATGAATCCCTGGGACTGCGTCAACGCAAACGGGCTGAACACCTGCCAGCACTGCTCGCGCTGAAACCGGCCTTTGACGAATGCCGCCACAGGCCCCTTCAACGCGTCTGCCGGCACCGGCTCCAGGCTGCCCCGGGCAAAGTGCTGGAGGCCGACGACTTCATCGACCAGCAACCCGGCAAACACCTCATCGTGGTCCACCACCAACACCCGGCGCTGCCGGCGTCCCGCCGAAAGTTCGTGCCCGAAGAAACCGCCCAGATCCATGACCGGCAGCAATCGCCCGCGCAGGTTAGCGACACCCTTGACCCAGGGTTTGACCCCCGGCAGCTGAGTGAGTCGCGGCTCATGCAAGACTTCGCTGACTTCACTCATGGGCGCGACATACCAGTGCTCGCCCAGGCGAAAACCGATGCCGCTCCAGCTGTCCCGACGGGTCGGCTGGGACGGCAAGTCCGCCGCCAGCAAACGACACCGCTGGTCGATTTGCAGCAGCAGTTCGAAAGCCGTCAGCGACTCGTTCATGGCCTGTCGATCAACCGGCCAGCACGTTGTTCAGGGTCTTGATCAGGGTCTCTTCATCGACCGGTTTGGTCAGGTAGTCCTTGGCGCCCTGGCGCGTACCCCAGACCTTGTCGGTGTCCTGGTCTTTGGTGGTGATGATGATCACCGGGATGTGTCCGGTTTCCGGGTCCTTGGTCAACTGGCGTGTTGCCTGGAAGCCATTGAGGCCGGGCATGACGACGTCCATCAGGACGGCGTCGGGCTTTTCCTGGCGGGCCAGGGCCACGCCGTCGGCGCCGTTCTCGGCTTTCAACACTTCATGACCGTGCTTTTCCAGCATGCCGGTCAGTTTGTACATTTCGGTCGGCGAATCATCGACGATCAGAATACGTGCCATGGTCTTCCCCATTCTTGTCGACGCAGAGCCCGATGGCCGAGCGTCACTGTGCGTGTCCTACTGCGGCAAAACGGTGGCGAAACCAGGTACATGGGCCTGGATCGCATCGAGCAATTCTTCCTTGCTGAAAGGCTTGGTCAAAAACTGGTCGGAGCCGACGATGCGCCCCTTGGCCTTGTCGAACAGGCCATCCTTGGATGACAGCATAATCACCGGGGTGGACTTGAACGCACTGTTGTTCTTGATCAGGGCGCAGGTCTGATAGCCATCCAGGCGCGGCATCATGATGTCGACAAAGATGATGCCGGGGTGGTTATCGGCAATCTTGGCCAGGGCATCGAAGCCGTCGATGGCCGTGATGACCTCACAACCCACATTCTTGAGCAGCGTTTCGGCGGTGCGACGGATCGTCTTCGAATCGTCGATCACCATGACCTTCAAGGCGCTGGGGTGCTGTTCCATAAGATGCTCTGCGTCGCCTTTACGAATCAAATTGTCCGTTTGCGGGTAATTGGCGGCTCGAAACCCTTGATACTCAAGGGCCAGCACGGCATGGCAGCCTTTTTAGCACAGTCTCCAGAACCAATCTATCGGCCGACCGGGGCGATGGTTTTTCCTTGACCGCAAACACACTCAGCGCCACTCTGACGCCACTTTTATACGGCCCTTTGGCCTGATCGCTTTTTGTGGGAGCGAGCCTGCTCGCGATGGTGTATCAGCTGCATTGATGTCGACTGACACGCCATCGCGAGCAGGCTCGCTCCTACAGAAGATCAACGTCCGGCCCCCAAATTTCGAGGAAAACCCAATGAGCGTTCGCGTCGGGATTGTCATGGACCCTATCGCCAGCATTTCCTATAAAAAGGATAGCTCGCTGGCCATGCTGCTGGCCGCGCAGAAGCGTGGCTGGGAGCTGTTCTACATGGAACAGCGCGATCTGTATCAGGGCGAAGGTGAGGCCCGGGCGCGGATGCGTCCGCTGCAGGTGTTCGCCAACCCGGAAAAATGGTTCGAACTGGGAGCCGAAAGCGACGCACTGCTGAGCGATCTGGACGTGATCCTGATGCGCAAGGATCCGCCGTTCGACATGGAGTTCGTCTACTCCACCTACTTGCTGGAACAGGCCGAGCGCGCCGGTGTGCTGGTGGTGAACAAGCCGCAGAGCCTGCGCGACTGCAACGAAAAGCTGTTCGCCACGCTGTTCCCGCAATGCACGCCGCCGACCGTGGTCAGCCGCCGCGCCGACGTGTTGCGTGAATTCGCCGCCAAACACGGCGATGTGATCCTCAAGCCGCTGGACGGCATGGGCGGCACGTCGATCTTCCGCCACCGCGCGGGCGACCCGAACCTGTCGGTGATCCTCGAAACCCTCACGGCCCTCGGCGCCCAGCAGATCATGGGCCAGGCCTACCTGCCGGCCATCAAGGACGGCGACAAGCGCATCCTGATGATCGACGGCGAGCCTGTGGATTATTGCCTGGCACGGATTCCGGCCCAGGGTGAAACCCGTGGCAACCTCGCCGCCGGCGGCCGTGGCGAAGCCCGTCCCCTGACCGACAAGGATCGCTGGATCGCCGCACAAGTCGGCCCGACCCTGCGTGAAAAAGGCCTGCTGTTCGTTGGCCTGGACGTGATCGGCGAGCACCTGACCGAGATCAACGTCACCAGCCCGACCTGCATCCGCGAAATCGACAATGCCTTTGGCACCGATATCGGCGGCCTGCTGATGGATGCCATCGATCAGAAGCTCAAGGCACGTTGATTAGCCAAACCAACATTGCGTTATCATGCGCGGCCTGTGAAAACGCGATGTTGGTTTCCTTGTCATGACCCTCCCGTCCGATCTGCCTGCCGAACTCGCCCACCGTGGCGTGCGCCCGGCCGATCGCCTCGGTTTTACTCTGTTCCTGGCGGCGCTGATCCACCTGGCCTTGCTGCTGGGTGTCGGGTTTGCCGTGGTCGAGCCCAAGCAGATCAGCAAAACCCTGGAAATCACCCTCGCCACCTTCAAAAGCGAAAAGAAGCCTGAAAAGGCCGATTTCCTGGCGCAAGAGAACCAGCAAGGCAGCGGCACCCTGGATAAAAAGGCGATACCCAAGACCACCGAGGTCGCGCCCTTCCAGGACAACAAGGTACAGAAAGTCACGCCACCGCCGGCCGCCAAGCCTGAAGTGCAGGAAGCCCCGCCGAAGGCTGCCGTGACCACCGTGGCGCCGAAGCCGAAAAAAGCCCCCGCCAAGACCGAGGAGCCCAAGACCGAGGTCAAACCCCAGGTCCAGGCGCCGACGTTCGACAGTGAGCGGCTGTCCAGCGACATCGCCAGCCTCGAAGCCGAACTGGCCGCCGAACAACAACTGTACGCCAAGCGCCCGCGCATCCACCGCTTGAGCGCCGCCTCGACCATGCGCGACAAGGGCGCCTGGTACAAGGACGAATGGCGCAAGAAAGTCGAGCGCATCGGCAACCTCAATTACCCCGACGAAGCACGACGCAAACAGATCTACGGCAATTTGCGCCTGATGGTGTCGATCAACCGTGACGGCTCGCTGTATGAGGTGCTGGTGCTGGAATCTTCAGGCCAGCCGCTGCTGGACCAGGCGGCGCAACGGATCGTCCGGCTGGCGGCGCCGTTCGCACCCTTTTCCGGGGATCTGTCGGATGTTGACCGGCTGGAGATTATCCGGACCTGGAAGTTTGCCCGCGGCGATCGACTTTCCAGTAATTAAAAGATCGCAGCCTTCGGCAGCTCCTACAGATGTACACATTCACCCTGTAGGAGCTGCCGAAGGCTGCGATCTTTTGGCGCTCTCAAGCTTGTCAGTTCGCCCCTCGAACGCCACACTAGCGCACATGAAAAACGTCAGCCCCAGCTACCTCAAGCATCAATTCCTGATCGCCATGCCGCACATGGCCGACCCGAACTTTGCGCACACCTTGACCTACATCGTCGAGCACACGGCCAATGGTGCCATGGGGCTGGTGGTCAACCGTCCGCAAGAGCTGAACCTGGCCGATATCCTTGAGCAATTACGCCCGGAAATCGAACCACCAGCGCTCTGCCAGCATGTGCCGATCTTCATCGGCGGCCCGGTGCAAACCGATCGCGGCTTCGTCCTTCACCCCAAGGGGCAGAGTTTCCAGGCGACCGTTGATCTGGAAGATGAGTTGTCCCTGTCGACGTCCCAGGACGTCCTGTTCGCCATCGCTGACGGCGTCGGCCCGGCAAAAAGCCTGATCGCCCTCGGTTATGCCGGCTGGGAAGCCGGGCAACTGGAGGCCGAACTGGCGCAGAACGCCTGGCTGAACTGCCCGTTTGACGCCGACATCCTGTTCAACACCAGCAGCGAACTTCGCCTGGAAGCGGCCGCCAGACACCTGGGTGTCAACCTCAGCCTGCTGACCAGCCAGGCGGGGCACGCCTGATGGCCCTGAAGCTGATTCTGGGTTTTGACTACGGCACCAAACAGATCGGCGTTGCGGTCGGCCAGGTGATTACCGGCCAGGCCCGTGAGCTGTGCACCCTGAAAGCGCAGAACGGCATTCCTGACTGGAACCAGGTCGAAGCCCTCATCAAAGAGTGGAAACCCGATGCCGTGGTGGTCGGCCTGCCGCTGAACATGGACGGCACGCCCAGCGACATGTGCGCCCGCGCGGAAAAGTTCGCCCGGCGCCTGAACGGCCGCTTCAACCTGCCCTTCTATACCCACGATGAACGCCTGACCACCTTCGAGGCCAAGGGCGAACGCCTGGCTCGTGGCGGCCAGAAAGGCAGTTACCGCGACAACCCGGTCGACGCCATCGCCGCCGCCCTGCTGCTGCAAGGCTGGCTCGACGAAAATGGCGCACTGTTCGAATCCTGAAGAGCCGCGATGCGTCTCTCTTAGCTACAACCCGAGCCACCTCGCGTGAAACCCGGCTCGGGCCCAAGAAGGAGCAACCATGAGCCTGCCCAATCCCGCCGAACTGATCAGCCAGATGGCCACGCGCCTGAAGGCCCACCTGGAACACCGTGGCATCAGCGACCCGCGTTTCATCGGCATTCGTACCGGCGGCGTCTGGGTGGCCCAGGCCCTGCTCAAGGAACTGGGCAGCAATGAGCCCCTCGGCACCCTCGACGTGTCCTTCTACCGCGACGATTTCAGCCAGAACGGCCTGCACCCGCAGGTTCGCCCTTCGGCGCTGCCGTTCGAGATCGAAGGCCAGCACCTGGTGCTGATCGACGACGTGCTGATGAGCGGCCGGACCATCCGAGCCGCCATGAACGAACTGTTCGACTACGGCCGCCCGGCCAGTGTGACGCTGGTGTGCCTGCTGGACCTGGACGCCGGCGAACTGCCGATCCGCCCGAACGTGGTGGGCGCGACCCTGTCGCTGGCCGCACACGAACGGGTGAAGCTGTCCGGCCCGGAACTCGCGCTCGAACTGCAAGACCTCGCCCTTTAATTCGCCCTATTGAGAGTCCCCCTTGCGATGACGCCTCTAGACACCAAGCGCCCGCTGCAGCTCAATGATCAGGGCCAGCTGCGCCACTTCCTCTCGCTCGACGGTTTGCGCCGTGAGCTGTTGACGGAAATCCTCGACACCGCCGACTCCTTCCTCGAAGTCGGCGCCCGGGCCGTGAAGAAAGTCCCGTTGCTGCGCGGCAAGACCGTGTGCAACGTGTTCTTCGAGAACTCGACCCGCACGCGCACCACCTTCGAACTGGCGGCCCAGCGGCTCTCGGCGGACGTGATCACCCTCAACGTGTCCACGTCGTCGGCGAGCAAAGGCGAGACCCTGCTCGACACCCTGCGCAATCTGGAAGCCATGGCCGCCGACATGTTCGTCGTGCGCCACGGCGACTCCGGCGCCGCGCACTTCATCGCCGAACATGTCTGCCCGCAAGTGGCGATCATCAACGGTGGTGACGGCCGGCACGCGCACCCGACCCAGGGCATGCTCGACATGCTGACCATTCGCCGGCACAAGGGCGGTTTCGAAAACCTTTCGGTGGCCATCGTCGGCGACATCCTGCACTCGCGGGTCGCGCGCTCGAACATGCTGGCCCTGAAAACCCTCGGCTGCCCGGACATTCGCGTGATCGCACCGAAGACCCTGCTGCCGATCGGCATCGAGCAATACGGCGTGAAGGTCTACACCGACATGACCGAAGGCCTGAAGGACGTCGACGTGGTGATCATGTTGCGTCTGCAGCGTGAACGCATGACCGGCGGCCTGCTGCCGAGCGAAGGCGAGTTCTACCGCCTGTTCGGCCTGACCACCGCGCGCCTGGCCGGCGCCAAACCCGATGCCATCGTGATGCACCCGGGGCCGATCAACCGCGGCGTGGAAATCGAGTCGGCAGTGGCCGACGGCCCACACTCGGTGATCCTCAACCAGGTGACCTACGGGATCGCCATTCGTATGGCCGTGCTGTCCATGGCCATGAGCGGGCAGACTGCGCAGCGTCAATTCGAGCAGGGCCAATTCGAACAGGAGAACGCACAGTGAAGCTCAGCATTCTCGGCGCCCGCGTGATCGATCCGGTCAGCGGCCTGGATCAAGTGACCGATATCCACATTGAAGCCTGCAAAGTCGTCGCCCTTGGCGCGGCGCCCGCCGGTTTTGTCGCCGTCGACACAATCGACGCCAAAGGCCTGGTGGCCGCTCCCGGCCTGGTCGACCTCAACGTTGCCCTGCGCGAGCCGGGTTACAGCCGCAAAGGCTCGATTGTCAGCGAAACCCGCGCGGCGGCGGCTGGCGGCGTGACCAGCCTGTGCTGCCCGCCGAAGACCAAACCGGTGCTGGACACCTCGGCGGTGGCCGAACTGATCCTCGACCGCGCCCGTGAGGCCGGTAACACCAAAGTCTTCCCGATTGGCGCCCTGAGCAAAGGCCTGGACGGTGAGCAACTGGCCGAGCTGGTTGCCTTGCGCGACGCCGGTTGCGTGGCCTTCGGCAACGGCCTGGAGAGTTTCCGCAACACCCGCACCCTGTGCCGGGCGCTGGACTACGCGGCAACGTTCGACCTCACGGTGATTTTCAACTCCCAGGATCACGACCTGGCCGAAGGTGGCCTGGCTCACGAAGGTCCGACCGCCAGTTTCCTTGGCTTGCCGGGCATCCCGGAAAGCGCCGAAACCGTCGCCCTGGCCCGGGACCTGCTGCTGGTTGAACAGACCGGCGTGCGTGCGCACTTCAGCCAGCTCACCAGTGCCCGCGGCGTGGAACTGATCGCCCAGGCCCAGGCCCGGGGCCTGAAGGTGACCGCGGATGTCGCCCTGTACCAGCTGATCCTGACGGACGAAGCCCTGATCGACTTCAGCAGCCTGTATCACGTCCAGCCGCCGCTACGCACCCGCGCCGACCGCGATGGCCTGCGCGCAGCGGTGAAATCCGGCGTGATCTCGGCCATCTCCAGTCATCACCAACCCCATGAGCGTGACGCCAAGCTGGCACCGTTCGGCGCGACCGAGCCGGGCATCAGCAGCGTTGAACTGCTGCTGCCATTGGCGATGACCCTGGTCGAAGACGGCTTGCTGGACCTGCCGACGTTGCTGAAACGCCTGAGCGCCGGCCCTGCCGAGGCCTTGCGCCTGCCGGCAGGCAAACTGGCAGTGGGTGGCGCTGCGGACATCGTGCTGTTCGACCCGGCGGCCTCGACCGTCGCGGGCGAAACCTGGTTGTCGAAGGGCGAGAACTGCCCGTTCATTGGCCACAGCCTGCCGGGTGTGGTGCGTTACACCCTGGTGGACGGGCGGATCAGCCACCAGGCTTGAAAAAAAGATCGCAGCCTGCGGCAGCCCCTACAGGGAAATGCATATTCCTGTGTAGGAGCTGCCGCAGGCTGCGATCTTTTGCTCTTTGCTTATCGACGCTGCGCGTTACGCACGGAAACCTGGTCATTCAACGTCCAGAAGTCATACAGCACCCCGAGAAAGAACAACCCGCCGGTGAGCAGGTACAGCAGCCCGCTGATCCATTTCCCCTGATACATCCGGTGCACACCGAACACCCCGAGAAACGTCAGCAGAATCCACGCCACGTTGTATTCAATAGGCCCCGCGGTAAACCGCAGGTCAGCCTCGCGATCCATCGCCGGGATCAGGAACAGGTCGATCAGCCAGCCGATGCCCAGCAAACCAAAGGTGAAGAACCAGATCGTCCCGGTCACCGGCTTGCCGTAATAGAAGCGGTGAGCGCCGGTAAATCCGAAAATCCACAGCAAATAACCGATCACTTTGCTGTGGGTGTCTTGCTGCGGAAAAGTCTGTTGATAGGGGTTCATGAATGACCTCGATTCACGCGATAGATAAATATTCTTTAATTCTTTGTGACTTTTTTACAGGCACCCGACGTATGGCAAATGCTACCTTCACTCCCGTCAAAGCCTTGTAACACCGGACTTCTGTCCGACAATTGCGCCATTTTGCCGCTTTTTTGCCACCATTGTCCCCCAGGTTGAATCGACCAACGGCCTCGGAAGCGGCAAAAAAGCTGTTATAAAGTTGCGCGCTAACTTATTAAGAGCCTTGCCTAATGCGTTCATTTTTCAAGACATGGCTAACCATTTGCCTTTTGATGCCACTGGCCGCCCACGCCACCAATCGTGAGCAACGTCTTCCTAACGTTAATGGTTACACCCCAAAATCCCATGTCTCTGCTCCTTCGAGCAAAGACAAGAAATCCGCCAAATATGCTCCAAGCCTGGCCAGCAGCAAAAGCGGCCTGGTTCCACCGATGGGCACCAAGGAAAGCAGCGACGTGCTGAGCCGCGCCGTGAACGTCCTTGGCACTCCCTATCGTTGGGGCGGCAGCAGCCCAAGCAAAGGCTTCGATTGCAGCGGCCTGGTGAAATACGCGTTCAACGACGCCACGTTCGACCTGCCACGCACCTCCAATGCCATGGCCAGCGGTCATGGGGAGAAAGTCGATCGCAACGACCTGAAGCCGGGCGACCTGATTTTCTTCAACATCAAGAGCCGCCGGGTCAATCACGTCGCCATTTACCTGGGCAACGACCGTTTCATCCACGCGCCACGTCGCGGCAAGTCGGTGAGCATCGACACCTTGAAAAAACCGTACTGGGAAAACCACTACGTGGTTGCCAAGCGGGTTCTGCCGAAAGAACCGAATCAGATGCGTGTGGTTCAGCGCTGATGCACACCTGATAGCGAACACTTGTGGCGAGGGAGCTTGCTCCCGCTGGAGTGCGTAGCGCTCCCGGCTTTTTTGGGGCTGCTTCGCAACCCAACGGGAGCAAGCTCCCTCGCCACAGGTAGCATTGCAATCCTCACAAGTTATCCGGTGACCGTGCCTTCTCCCGCGCATGATCACGACTGATCAACCCCCTGGTCACCAGGCCCTTCAAGCACATATCCAGCGTCTGCATTCCCAACGCGCCTCCCGACTGAATCGCCGAGTACATCTGCGCCACCTTGTCCTCGCGGATCAGGTTGCGGATCGCCGACGTCCCCAACATGATTTCGTGGGCCGCGATGCGCCCGCCGCCGACCTTCTTCACCAGCGTCTGGGACACCACCGCCAGCAGCGACTCGGAGAGCATCGAACGCACCATTGACTTCTCGTCCCCCGGAAACACGTCCACCACCCGGTCAATAGTCTTCGCCGCCGACGTGGTGTGCAGCGTGCCGAACACCAGATGGCCGGTTTCGGCGGCGGTCAATGCCAGGCGTATGGTTTCCAGATCGCGCATCTCCCCCACCAGAATCACGTCCGGGTCCTCCCGCAACGCCGAGCGCAGGGCCGTGGCGAAGCTGCGGGTATCGCGGTGGACCTCACGCTGGTTGATCAGGCACTTGCGCGGCTCGTGGACAAACTCGATAGGGTCTTCAATGGTGAGGATGTGATGATGGCGATGGTTATTGAGGTAATCGATCATCGCCGCCAGCGTGGTGGATTTTCCGGAACCGGTCGGGCCGGTCACCAGCACCAGGCCCCGGGGCGCGTCGGTCATTTTGCGAAACACCTCCCCCATGCCCAGCTCGTCCATGCTCTGCACTTTCGCCGCAATTGTACGAAACACCGCACCTGCGCCACGGCTCTGATTGAACGCATTGGCCCGAAAACGCGCCACACCGGGCACTTCAAAGGAAAAATCGATTTCCAGATGCCTCTCAAAGTCCGCCCGCTGGGTGTCGTTCATGATGGCATCGATCAGCGCCTGCACCTGTTGGTGGTCCAGGGCCGGCAGGTTGATGCGTCGCACATCGCCGTCCACCCTAATCATCGGTGGCAGGCCAGCAGACAAATGCAGGTCCGATGCCCCCTGTTTGGCGCTGAACGCCAGCAGCTCAGTGATATCCATAGCGCCTCTCAATTCCAGTAGAATGCCGCGAACCTTCAGACCGCTGGCGCCTCTTGATGTCCACCATAGCAGACAACATTCTCGAAGTTAGTTCGCGCATCCATGCCGCAACACTTGCCGCCAATCGCGCCGAAAACAGCGTCCATCTGCTGGCGGTGAGCAAGACCAAACCCGCACAGGACCTGCGTGAAGCCTACGCCGCCGGCCTGCGCGACTTTGGCGAGAACTACCTGCAGGAAGCGCTGGGCAAACAGCTTGAACTGGCCGACCTGCCCTTGATCTGGCACTTCATCGGCCCCATTCAATCGAACAAGACTCGTGCTATCGCCGAGCACTTCGACTGGGTGCATTCCGTGGATCGTCTGAAAATCGCGCAACGCCTGTCCGAACAACGTCCTGCCGATTTGCCGCCCCTGAATATCTGCATTCAGGTCAACGTCAGCGGTGAAGCCAGCAAATCCGGCTGCACCCCGGCTGACCTGCCGGCCCTGGCCAGTGCCATCAGCGCCCTGCCGCGCCTGACGTTGCGCGGGCTGATGGCCATCCCTGAGCCGACTGAAGATCGCGCCGCCCAAGACGCCGCGTTTGCGGCCGTGCAAAGCCTGCAAGCCAGCCTGAATCTGCCACTCGACACACTTTCCATGGGCATGAGCCACGACCTTGAGTCGGCCATTGCCCAGGGCGCCACCTGGGTCCGTATCGGTACGGCCCTGTTTGGCGCCCGTGATTACGATCGGCCATAACCCATGACCGACTCTCTTCCTTATAAGGACCTGACATGAGCAAGACGCGTATTGCCTTTATCGGTGCCGGCAACATGGCCGCCAGCCTGATCGGCGGCCTGCGGGCCAAGGGTCTGGAAGCCGCGCAGATCCGCGCCAGCGATCCGGGCGAAGAAACCCGCGCCCGCGTGAGCGCTGAACACGGCATCGAAACCTTCGCCGACAACGCCCAGGCCATCGACGGCGCCGACGTCGTTGTCCTTGCGGTCAAGCCGCAAGCGATGAAAGCCGTGTGCGAAGCGATTCGCCCAAGCCTCAAGCCTAACCAACTGGTGGTGTCGATTGCAGCAGGCATCACCTGCGCCAGCATGAACAACTGGCTTGGCGCCCAGCCGATCGTGCGCTGCATGCCCAACACCCCGGCGCTACTGCGTCAGGGCGTGAGCGGCTTGTTCGCAACAGCCCAGGTGACCGCCGAACAGCGCCAGCAAGCCCAGGAGTTGCTGTCCGCGGTCGGCATCGCCTTATGGCTCAATGAAGAGCAGCAACTGGATGCCGTCACCGCCGTTTCCGGCTCGGGCCCGGCCTATTTCTTCCTGCTGATCGAGGCCATGACCGCCGCCGGGGTGAAACTTGGCCTGCCGGCGGACATCGCCGCACAACTGACCCTGCAAACCGCACTGGGCGCCGCGCACATGGCGGTCTCCAGCGACGTCGACGCGGCCGAGCTGCGCCGTCGTGTCACCTCCCCAGCGGGCACCACGGAAGCTGCAATCAAGTCGTTCCAGGCCAATGGTTTTGAAGCCCTGGTCGAAAAAGCACTCGGCGCTGCTGCGCATCGCTCGGCCGAAATGGCCGAACAACTGGGTCAATAAGGAGCTTTTCATGATTGGATTGAACACCGCAGCGGTCTACGTGCTGCAAACCCTCGGCAGCCTGTACCTGCTGATCGTGCTGATGCGCTTCGTGCTGCAACTGGTGCGGGCGAACTTCTACAACCCGATCTGCCAGTTCATCGTCAAGGCCACTCAGCCGCTGCTCAAGCCGCTGCGCCGGATCATCCCGAGCGTGTTCGGCCTGGACATGTCCTCGCTGGTGCTGGCGATCCTGGTACAACTGGCCCTGATGGCCCTGACCCTGTTGCTGACCTACGGCACCACCGGCAATCCGCTGCAACTGCTGATCTGGTCGATCATCGGTGTGACCGCGCTATTCCTGAACATCTTCTTCTTTGCCCTGATCATCAGTGTGATCCTGTCCTGGGTCGCACCGGGCAGCCATAACCCGGGCGCCGAACTGGTGAACGACGTCTGCGAGCCGGCCCTGGCGCCGTTCCGCAAGTTCCTGCCGAACCTGGGCGGGCTTGATCTGTCGCCGATCTTTGCGTTCCTGGCGATCAAACTGATCGACATGCTGGTGATCAACAACCTCGCCGCCTTGACCCTGATGCCGGAAATCCTCCGCGTGTTGATCTGACCCGGTGAGCTGGTTTCGCTGGGACGGTGACGACCTGATTCTGGAGTGTCACCTGCAACCGGCAGCCCGTAGCGATGACTTCGCCGGGCTGCACGGTGATCGCCTGAAGATCCGCCTGACCGCGCCGCCGGTCGAGGGCAAGGCCAACGCTTATCTGATGGCGTTTCTGGCCAAGGCGTTTGGCGTGTCCAAGAGCCAGGTCAGTTTGATCAGTGGCGAGTTGAACCGGCAGAAACGGGTGCGGATCTGTTCGCCGAAGAAGTTGCCGGACTTGCCTGATCTGGTGCGTCCAGCCTGATCCACCGAGTCGCCTCATTCGCGAGCAAGCCCGCTCCCACAGGGGAATGCGTTCCTCTGTGGGAGCGGGCTTGCTCGCGAAGGCCGCACCTCGGTCTTACTGAAAGAAATCAGGCCCGGCCTTTGCTTGCCGCTAACCCCAGCGGTCTTTAGACTTACGCCTCATTTCAATGAGAGCAGGGTCGATGCCAGCTGCCTTTCCCCCCGATTCTGTTGGTCTGGTGACGCCGCAAGTGGCGCACTTCAGCGAGCCGCTGGCTTTGGCCTGTGGTCGTTCGCTCCCGGCCTATGACCTGATCTACGAAACCTACGGCACGCTCAACGCCACGGCGAGCAATGCCGTGCTGATCTGCCACGCCTTGTCCGGGCACCACCACGCTGCCGGCTATCACAGCCCCGACGACCGTAAACCCGGTTGGTGGGACAGCTGCATCGGCCCCGGCAAGCCAATCGACACCAACAAGTTCTTCGTGGTCAGCCTGAACAACCTCGGCGGCTGCAACGGCTCCACCGGCCCGAGCAGCATCAACCCGGACACCGGCAAGCCGTTCGGCGCCGATTTCCCGGTATTGACCGTCGAAGATTGGGTCCACAGCCAGGCGCGCCTGGCCGATCGCCTCGGCATCGCCCAGTTCGCGGCCGTGATCGGCGGCAGCCTCGGCGGCATGCAAGCGATTCAATGGAGCATCACCTACCCCGACCGCATCCGTCACTGCCTGGCCATCGCCTCGGCCCCCAAGCTGTCGGCACAGAACATCGCGTTCAACGAAGTGGCGCGCCAGGCGATCCTCACCGACCCTGAATTCCACGGCGGTTCGTTCCAGGAACAGGGCGTGATCCCCAAACGCGGCCTGATGCTGGCGCGAATGGTCGGGCATATCACTTACCTGTCCGACGACTCCATGGGCGAGAAATTCGGCCGTGGGCTGAAGAGCGAAAAGCTCAACTACGACTTTCACAGCGTCGAGTTCCAGGTCGAAAGCTACCTGCGCTATCAGGGCGAAGAGTTCTCCGGGCGTTTCGACGCCAACACGTACCTGTTGATGACCAAGGCGCTCGATTACTTCGACCCGGCGGCGAACTTCGACGATAACCTGGCGAAAACCTTCGAAGGTGCCAAAGCCAAGTTCTGTGTGATGTCGTTCACCACCGACTGGCGCTTCTCCCCTGCCCGCTCGCGCGAGCTGGTGGACGCGCTGATGGCCGCGCGCAAGGACGTCTGCTACCTCGAGATCGACGCACCGCAAGGCCACGACGCCTTCCTGATTCCGATCCCGCGCTACCTGCAGGCATTCGGCAATTACATGAACCGCATTACGTTGTGAGAAAGCCATGAGAGCTGATCTGGAAATCATCCAGGAATGGATCCCCGCCGGCAGCCGCGTGCTCGACCTCGGGTGCGGCGATGGCGAACTGCTGACCTGGCTGCGCGACAACAAGCAAGTCACCGGTTATGGCTTGGAAAACGACGCCGACAACATCGCCGAGTGCGTGGCCAAGGGCATCAACGTCATCGAACAGGACCTGGACAAGGGCCTGGGCAACTTTGCCAGCAACAGTTTCGACATCGTGGTCATGACCCAGGCGCTGCAAGCAGTGCACTACCCGGACAAGATCCTCGAAGAAATGCTGCGCGTGGGTCGCCAGTGCATCATCACCTTCCCCAATTTCGGTCACTGGCGCTGCCGCTGGTACCTGGCGAGCAAAGGCCGGATGCCGGTTTCCGAGTTTCTGCCGTACACCTGGTACAACACGCCGAACATCCACTTCTGTACCTTCGCGGACTTTGAAGCCTTGTGTCGCGAACGTGAAGCGAAGGTCATTGATCGGCTTGCAGTGGATCAACAGCATCGGCACGGGTGGGCCAGTAAGCTATGGCCTAATCTGTTAGGTGAGATCGGAATCTACCGCGTCAGCAGTCCGGGACTTTCCGACCACAAGGTCGCGGTCTGATCCACCCTAATTCAAGGAGAACGATCATGGGTCGTCTTGCTTTGTTTCTACTCACTGCCTGCCTGAGCGTCACCGCCATGGGCGCCGAAGCCATCAAGGGCGAACGCCAGGAAACCTTCGGTGACGTGACGGTGCACTACAACACGTTCAACTCCACCTACCTGACCCCGGACATTGCCAAGTCCGCCGAACTGGTCCGCAGCAAGAACCAGGGCGTGATCAATATCTCGGTGCTCAAGGAAGGCAAGCCACTGATGGCCCAAGTGAGCGGTTCGGTCAAAGACCTGACCAGCCAGACCGTGCCACTGAAGTTCAAACAGATCACCGAACAAGGCGCGATCTACTACATCGCGCAATATCCGGTGGATCAACAGGAAGTCCGCACCTTTGAGATCAAGGTGCAGACCGGTGACAAAATCAACACCATCAATTTCAACCAAGAGCTCTTCCCTGGCCAATGATCAACTTCACGCAACTCGTATTGGCCAGCCATAACGCCGGCAAACTCAAGGAACTCCAGGCCATGCTCGGCGAATCGGTACATCTGCGCTCGATCGGCGAGTTCAGCAGCGTCGAGCCTGAAGAAACCGGTCTGTCGTTCGTCGAGAACGCCATCCTCAAAGCCCGTAATGCCGCGCGCATTTCCGGATTGCCGGCACTGGCCGACGATTCCGGGCTGGCCGTGGACTTCCTCGGTGGCGCGCCAGGCATTTATTCGGCGCGTTATGCCGACGGCAAGGGCGATGCGGCGAACAACGCCAAGCTCCTCGACGTGCTGAAAGACGTGCCTGAAGCCGAGCGTGGGGCGCAGTTCGTCTGCGTGCTGGCACTGGTACGTCACGCCGACGATCCGTTGCCGATCCTCTGCGAAGGTTTGTGGCACGGGCGAATCCTGACCCAGGCCAGCGGCGAACACGGTTTTGGCTACGACCCACTGTTCTGGGTGCCGGAGCGCGATTGCTCCAGCGCCGAACTGAGCCCTGCCGACAAGAACCAGATCAGCCACCGCGCCCGTGCAATGGATCTGCTGCGCCAGCGTCTGGGCTTGAAATGACCCGTGAATCATCCGCTTCGCCGCTGATCTTCGGCGGCGATGCTTCATCGCCCCGGGCGGCATTGCCTGTGTTGCCGCCCCTGGCGCTGTACATCCACATCCCGTGGTGTGTGCGTAAATGCCCTTATTGCGACTTCAACTCCCACACCGCCAGCCCTGTGCTGCCGGAGGAAGAGTATGTCGACGCGTTGCTGGCCGATCTCGACCAGGACCTGCACGCCGTCCATGGCCGCGAACTGAGCTCGATCTTCTTTGGTGGCGGCACGCCGAGCCTGTTCAGTGCCGATTCCCTGGGTCGCCTGCTCAAAGGCGTCGAACAACGCATCCCCTTTGCCAGCGACATCGAAATCACGCTGGAAGCCAATCCGGGGACGTTCGAGCAAGACAAGTTCGTGGCGTACCGGAAACTGGGGATCAATCGCCTGTCGATCGGCATCCAGAGTTTCCAGCAGGAAAAACTCCAGGCCCTGGGCCGGATTCACAACGGCGACGAAGCCGTACGCGCCGCCGGTATGGCGCGGCAGGCCGGCTTCGATAACTTCAACCTGGACTTGATGCATGGCTTGCCGAATCAGTCCCTGGACGATGCCTTGGCCGACCTGCGCACCGCCATCGCCCTGAAACCGACTCACCTGTCGTGGTATCAACTGACCCTGGAACCGAACACGGTGTTCTGGAACCAGCCGCCGACACTGCCGGAAGACGACACGCTGTGGGACATCCAGGAGGCCGGGCAAGCGCTGCTGGCCGAACACGGTTACGCACAGTACGAAGTCTCGGCCTATGCCCTGCCCGGTCGCCCGGCGCGCCACAACCTCAATTACTGGAGTTTTGGCGACTTCATCGGCATCGGTGCCGGCGCCCACGGCAAGCTCAGCCACCCGGACGGGCGCATTGTCCGCACCTGGAAAACCCGCCTGCCGAAGGATTACCTGAATCCGGCGAAAAGCTTCCGGGCCGGCGAGAAAGCGCTGGGCAACGATGAAATGCCGTTCGAATTCCTGATGAACGCGCTGCGCCTGACTGAAGGCGTCGAATCGCGGCTGTACCCTGAACGTACCGGCATGACCCTGGAAAGCCTTGCTGAAGGCCGCCGTGAAGCCGAACAAAGCGGCTTGTTGCAGGTCGAACCGTCACGCCTGGTAGCCACGATGCGCGGACAACTCTTCCTCAACGACTTGCTGCAGAAATTTCTGACATAAGGAAATCGAATGGATTTGGTACTCGACCTGCTTGCCACCGTGTCTCGCTGGAGCCGCAGCAACCTCTCGGAAATCGCCCTGGCCCTGGTGGGCTGCCTGCTGGTGCTGTTTGGTGCGGATTTCAAAGGCTGGGTCGAGCAGCGCCTGGGCAGCATCGCCGGCGCCTTGCGCGTACCACTGATGGCCCTGCTGTGCATGATCGGCAGCGGTGCAGCGCTGATCTACGCCACGCCATGGGTCGTACGCGGCTTGAGCCAATTCAACAACTACAGCCTGGCGCCGGTGTTGTTGGTGGTGCTGGTACTCATCGGCGTAGTAGCTGACCGCCGCTGATCTCAAGCCACACACAAAACAAATGTGGGAGCGGGCTTGCTCGCGAATGCGGTGTATCAGACAACATTAATGTCGACTGACACGACGCCTTCGCGAGCAAGCCCGCTCCCACAGTTTGTATTGAGTACAGTTTAAGACTGCTTCTCAAACTTCAAATCCCACACGCCATGCCCAAGACGTTCGCCACGGCGTTCGAACTTGGTGATCGGACGCTCGGCCGGGCGCGGTACGCACTTGCCGTCTTCGGCGAGGTTGCGGTAACCCGGCGCAACGTTCATCACTTCCAGCATGTATTCGGCGTACGGTTCCCAGTCGGTGGCCATGTGCAGAATGCCGCCGACCTTCAACTTGCTGCGCACCAGCTCGGCGAAGGACGCCTGGACGATACGGCGCTTGTGGTGACGGCTCTTGTGCCACGGATCCGGGAAAAACAGCATCAGCCGGTCAAGGCTGTTATCGGCCACGCAGCGGTTGAGCACTTCGATCGCATCGCAATCGTAGACCCGCAGATTGGTCAGGCCTTGCGTCAGCACGCCATTGAGCAGCGCCCCGACACCCGGACGGTGCACTTCTACGCCGATGAAATCCTGGTCCGGCGCAGCCGCTGCCATTTCCAGCAGCGAATGGCCCATGCCGAAACCGATTTCCAGCGAGCGCGGTGCCGAGCGACCGAACACCTGGTCGAAGTCCACCGGCGCGTCGGCCAGCGGCAGCACGAACAGCGGCGCGCCCTGCTCCAGGCCGCGTTGCTGGCCTTCGGTCATGCGCCCGGCGCGCATCACGAAACTCTTGATGCGGCGGTGTTGGCGCTCGTCGCCTTCTTCCGTCTGGATTGGCGTGTCGTTCGATTCAGTCATCAATGGCTCTTACTTGATCAGACCATCCAGCGGCGAAGAGGCGCTGGCATAGAGTTTTTTCGGCATACGGCCGGCGAGGTAAGCCAGGCGGCCTGCGACGATCGCATGTTTCATGGCTTCAGCCATCATGACCGGCTGCTGGGCGTGGGCGATGGCCGAGTTCATCAGCACAGCATCACAACCCAGTTCCATGGCGATGGTGGCGTCGGAAGCGGTACCGACGCCGGCATCCACCAGCACCGGAATTTTGGCTTCTTCAAGGATGATCTGCAGGTTGTACGGATTGCAGATCCCCAGACCTGAACCGATCAGACCGGCCAGCGGCATCACCGCGATACAGCCGATTTCCGCCAATTGCCGGGCGATGATCGGGTCATCACTGGTGTAGACCATCACGTCGAAGCCTTCCTTGACCAGCGTTTCGGCGGCCTTGAGGGTTTCGATCACGTTGGGGAACAGGGTTTTCTGATCGGCCAATACTTCCAGCTTCACCAGGTTGTGGCCGTCGAGCAGCTCACGGGCCAGGCGGCAGGTGCGCACAGCTTCGATGGCGTCGTAGCAGCCGGCGGTGTTCGGCAGGAAGGTGTAGCGATCCGGCGACAGCACTTCGAGCAGGTTCGGCTCGCCCTCGATCTGACCGAGGTTGGTGCGGCGCACGGCGAAGGTGACGATCTCGGCACCCGAGGCTTCGATGGCCAAGCGGGTTTCTTCCATGTCACGGTACTTGCCGGTACCGACCAGCAAACGCGACTGGTAAGTACGACCGGCCAGGACGAAAGGCTTGTCGCTGCGAACGATGCTCATGGGAAATCCTCTGTAGGGGTGAGGTACTTGCAGAATTCTGTGGCCACTCGGCCGAGACTACTAGCCGCCGCCGATGGCGTGCACCACTTCGACGTTGTCGCCGTCGTTCAACGTGGTGTCTGCATGCTGGCTGCGCGGGACAATATCCAGATTGAGCTCGACCGCCACCCGGCGTCCGGTCAGGTCCAGACGGGTCAGCAGGGCCGCAACGGTCTCACCGTCGGGCAGTTCAAAGGATTCGCCGTTCAACTGAATGCGCATGCCGGATGCCGCCATCATTTTTTGGGGCAGGCATTCTAGCCCGATCAGTCAGGCCGACCCAAGCCATTCGTCTTGAAATGCAATTCATGTAGGAGCTGCCGCAGGCTGCGATCTTTTGATCTTAAAAAACAAAAGGCAAAAGATCGCAGCCTGCGGCCGCTCCTACATGAGGTCATATCCCGGATCAGGTCAGACGCCAGGCGGCTAGGCCCAGGCAGAGCCAGCCGACCAGGAATGCCAGACCGCCGAAAGGCGTGATGATGCCGAGCTTGCTGATCCCCGTCAGCGTCAGCACGTAAAGACTGCCGGAGAACAGCAGGATCCCGATGGCAAACGACGCACCGGCCCAGGTGGCGAGTCGACCGGGAATCTGCGTGGCCAGCGCCGCGATACCGAGCAACGCCAGGGCGTGCACCAGTTGATAGGTGACGCCGGTGTGGAAGATCGCCAGGTACTCGGCGCTCAGGCGGTTCTTCAGCCCATGGGCGGCAAAGGCGCCAAGACCGACACCGGTGAAACCGAAAAAAGCGGCCAGCATCAGAAAGCCACGCAGCATGCAGAACTCCAGTCAGTTTCGATCCAAAGGGTCTGTATAATGGCCCGCTCAACGGGTTCGGCCAAGCCATCTCTATGCTGCGTATCTATTTCCGTCATTTCTCCAAGGCCGTGCTCTGGTTCATGGGCGGCAGCGTATTGCTGGTGCTGATCTTTCGCGTGGTGCCGCCTCCGGGGACGGCACTGATGGTCGAGCGCAAGATCGAATCCTGGTTTGACGGCGAACCCATCGACCTGCAACGGAGCTGGAAACCCTGGGACGAGATCTCCGACGACCTGAAAGTCGCGGTGATTGCCGGCGAAGACCAGAAATTCCCGGAGCACTGGGGCTTCGATATCGGCGCTATTCAGGCGGCGTTTGCTCATAACGAGCGCGGCGGTTCGATCCGTGGCGCCAGCACCCTCAGCCAGCAAGTCTCGAAAAACCTGTTCCTGTGGTCTGGGCGCAGCTGGCTGCGCAAAGGCCTGGAAGCCTGGTTTACCGGACTGATCGAAGTGTTCTGGCCCAAGCAGCGGATTCTTGAGGTGTACTTGAATAGCGTTGAGTGGGATGACGGGGTGTTTGGCGCAGAGGCTGCGGCACGGCATCATTTTGGGACCAGCGCGAAAAACCTGAGCCGACAGCAATCGAGCTTGCTGGCCGCCGTACTGCCAAACCCGCGGGTCTGGAGCGCAAGCCATCCGACTTCATACGTATCGCGGCGAGCGGGCTGGATTCGACAACAGATGAGCCAGTTGGGTGGGGACAGCTATCTGGTCGGGCTGAACGATTCGCGTCGGGCGCCTTGGTCTCAATAACCGATCACAATTCTTCAGGCCCTGAAAACCACTGTGGGAGCGGGCTTGCCCGCGATGACGGCCTGACATTCAACTTATGTATTGAATGTTTGGACCTCATCGCGAGCAAGCTCGCTCCCACAGGATCACTGCTCGGTTTTTTTACTGTCTGCCCGCCAGTTACGCAGCGATCGACAACTTGAGCTTGTTCATCGCGCTCTTCTCGAGCTGACGAATACGCTCGGCCGACACGTTGTACTTCTGCGCCAGGTCATGCAGCGTGGCTTTTTCTTCCGCCAGCCAGCGCTGGTAGAGAATGTCACGGCTACGGTCGTCCAGCACTTCCAGCGCTTCGTGCAGGTTGTGGTTGGAGTTGTCGCTCCAGTCGGCGTCTTCCAGTTGACGCGCCGGGTCGTACCGGTGGTCTTCCAGGTAGTTGGCCGGCGACTGGAATGCACTGTCGTCGTCCGCTTCGGCAGCCGGGTCGAAGGCCATGTCGTGGCCGGTCAGGCGGCTTTCCATCTCGCGCACTTCCCGTGGCTCTACGCCCAGGCTTTCAGCGACGCGATGAACTTCCTCGTTGTTCAACCAGGCCAGGCGTTTCTTCTGGCTGCGCAGGTTGAAGAACAGCTTGCGCTGGGCCTTGGTGGTCGCGACTTTCACGATGCGCCAGTTGCGCAGGATGAACTCGTGGATTTCCGCCTTGATCCAGTGCACGGCAAAGGACACCAGGCGCACGCCCATTTCCGGGTTGAAGCGCTTCACGGCCTTCATCAGGCCAACGTTGCCTTCCTGGATCAGGTCAGCCTGAGCCAGGCCGTAGCCGGAATAGCTACGGGCGATATGTACGACAAAACGCAGGTGGGCGAGCACCATCTGCCGAGCCGCCCCCAAATCCTGCTCATAATAGAGACTCTCGGCCAGTTCACGCTCCTGCTCCGGCGACAGCAATGGAATGCTGTTGACGGTGTGCACATAGGCCTCCAGGTTCGCACCCGGGACCAGAGCATATGCAGGTTGCAAAGAATTGGTCATACGAAAAAACCTCCGACTTACAAACTCGTGCAGTTCAGCACTGCGAAAATTGACCGGAAACCGAAAGACAAGTTCCCTAAAACCCAAAACCGCTGAAAGGTCAATACGAGCAAAATGATACTACTTAGGCGCAAGCTCCCTCAGGTGGCGTGCGACTGCAATCCATGCACCGATATACCCCAACAGCACCGCGCCAAGCAAGAGAGACAGACCGTCGGCAACTGGCACTCCAGCCAGCGCAAAATCACTGCCGTACAAACCGGCCAGCCCTACCACTGCGTCGTTCAGCCAATCAAGGCCGAACGCAAGCACGCCCCAGGACAGAATCCCCGCACCGAAGCCATACAGCGCCCCCATGTACAGGAAGGGCCTGCGGACATAGCTGTCAGTGCCGCCGACCAGTTTAATCACTTCTATCTCTGTGCGGCGGTTTTCAATATGAAGACGAATGGTATTGCCTATCACCAAAAGTAATGCAGAAACCAGAAGCACGGTCAGACCGAAGACAAAACGGTCACCCAGCTTGAGGATGGCTGCCAGACGCTCGACCCAGACTAAATCAAGTTGCGCCTGTTGTACCTTCGGCAGCTCGGATAGTTTTTGTCTTAATGCTTCAAGGGCCGGCTTGTCGACCTCGTTCGGCGTCACCAGGACCACGCCCGGAAGCGGATTCTCCGGCAACTCTTTGAGCGCCTCGCCCAGACCGGACTGTTGCTGGAACTCTTCCAGCGCCTGCTCCCGGCCAACGTATTCGGCGTCGGCGACGCCCGGCATGCCCTTGATCTGATCGCGCAGCGATTCGCCTTCGGCCGGCTTGGCCTCAAGGTCCAGATACAGGGAAATCTGCGCCGCGCGTTGCCAGGAACCACCCAGACGCTCGACGTTACTTAGCAAAAGTGACAGCCCCATGGGCAAGCTCAGGGCCACCGCCATCACCATGCAGGTAAAAAAACTGCCAATGGGCTGCTTGCCCAGGCGACGCAAGCTGTCGACCATGCTGGCGCGATGGCTTTCGATCCAGGCACGGAACAACGTGGCGAAGTCCGGCCCGTCGTCATCGTCATGTTTTTTCTTTTGCGGCTGCGGATCGGCGGCTTTCGGGGCCACGCGCTCGGAAACCTTGGGGCTACGTGTTGCACTCATACCGCGGCCTCCCCGTCACCGATCAATCGACCGCGCTGCAACGTCAGCATGCGATGGCGCATGCGGGCGATCAGGGCCAGGTCGTGACTGGCGATCAGCACGCTGGTACCCAGGCGATTGATGTCTTCGAACACACCCATGATCTCGGCGGCCAGACGCGGGTCGAGGTTACCGGTCGGTTCATCCGCCAGCAGCAAGGCCGGACGGTGGACGATGGCGCGGGCGATGCCGACGCGCTGCTGCTGACCGGTGGACAGGTCACCCGGGTACAGATCGGTTTTATCCGACAGCGCCACGCGTTCCAGTGCCGAGTCCACGCGTTTGGCGATCTCGGCCTTGGACAGGCCCAGGATCTGCAAAGGCAACGCGACGTTATTGAACACCGTGCGATCGAACAACAACTGGTGATTCTGGAATACCACGCCGATCTGCCGACGCAGGAAAGGAATCTGTGCGTTGCTGATGGTGCTCAGGTCTTGCCCGGCGAGCAGCAACTTGCCGCTGGTCGGACGCTCCATGGCCAGCAACAGCCGCAACAAGGTGCTTTTACCGGCGCCGGAATGGCCGGTGACAAACAGAAACTCGCCACGACGGACTCGAAAGCTCAGCTCATGCAAGCCGACGTGACCGTTCGGGTAGCGCTTACCGACCTGTTCGAAACGAATCATGAACGCTCCCGCTCGGCAAACAATGCCTGGACAAAGGGTTCTGCTTCAAAGGTACGCAAATCGTCGATGCCTTCGCCGACGCCAATGTAGCGGATCGGCAGGCCGAATTGCTTGGCCAGGGCGAAAATCACCCCGCCTTTGGCGGTGCCGTCGAGCTTGGTCAGCGCCAGGCCGGTCAGTTCGACGGTCTGGTTGAATTGCTTGGCCTGGTTGATAGCGTTCTGGCCGGTGCCGGCGTCAAGCACCAGGAGCACTTCGTGAGGTGCGTCGGCGTCGAGCTTGCCGATGACGCGGCGAACCTTTTTCAGCTCTTCCATCAGGTTGTCTTTGGTGTGCAGGCGGCCGGCAGTGTCGGCGATCAGCACATCGATACCGCGAGCCTTGGCGGCCTGCACGGCGTCGAAGATCACCGAAGCCGAGTCGGCGCCAGTATGCTGGGCGATCACCGGGATCTTGTTGCGCTCGCCCCAGACCTGCAACTGCTCTACCGCCGCCGCGCGGAAGGTGTCGCCGGCGGCGAGCATGACTTTCTTGCCTTCCAGTTGCAGTTTCTTCGCCAGCTTGCCGATGGTGGTGGTCTTGCCGGCACCGTTGACACCGACGACCAGAATCACGAACGGCTTGCTCTGCGAGATGATTTTCAGCGGCTGCTCGACGGGCTTGAGCATGGCGGCCAGCTCGGCTTGCAGGGATTTGTACAGCGCGTCGGCGTCGGCCAGTTCCTTGCGCGCAACCTTCTGCGTCAGACGTTGAATGATCACCGAGGTGGCTTCGACACCGACGTCGGCAGTCAGCAAACGGGTTTCGAGGTCCTCGAGCAGTTCGTCGTCAATAGCCTTTTTGCCCAGGAACAGGCTGGCCATGCCTTCGCCGATACTGGCGCTGGTCTTGGACAGGCCCTGCTTCAGGCGGGCGAAGAAACCGGCTTTGGTTTCTTCGGTGCGTACAGGTTCTACCGGGGTTTCGACGGGTGCCGCGATCGGCGCAGGAATCGGAGCGGGTGCCGGTGCTTGAGCAACTGGAGCAACCGGAGCAACCGGAGCAACCGGAGCAACGAATACCGAAACCTCTGGCTGGCTGACAACGGGAACAGGCTCGGCCACGACGACGGGTTCAACCATCGCTTCGACCACAGGCGCAAGAACCGGTGCAGGCGTAAACGCTGCCGGGGCCGGAATCGGCGGGGTCACGTGGGGGGCCAGGTCATTTTCGACCAACGCCACGGGCTCTTCGGCCACCGGCAGGGTCAACCACGGTTCGGTCGTCGGGGCCAGCGGCTGTTCGGTGACGGGTTCGCTGACGGGTTCGGGAGCGGCTTCAACCTTGGGTTGCAGCAACGGCTCGGCAATCGGCAGAACAACCGGCGCAGGCGTTTCTTCTATTACCGGGACCGGCGTCGACGCGGGTTCAGGAATGGCTTGTGGCTGTTCGACGACGGGTTCCTGCGGCTTTTTGCGCAGCCATCCGAACAGGCTTTTCTTCTCGCCAGCCGCAGCTGGGGTCTTCTTGTCGTCGTTGGAACCAAACATGGAGGACGGCTATCTCACGGTAGCGACGCGCCAATGGCGCCCCGGCAAATAAATAATCGATGCAGAACAGACTGTGTTTCACCCAGCTTGTTCACGCGCAACATTTTGTCGAGGTGCCCGATGGCACCTCACGGAATCGAATTCTCATTGGACTAAAGCAGCAAAATCGGCGAAAACGCGAAATTCAGTTGATAAATATCCACCTTCCGTCGCAAACCCATTCAACCTGATCAAGCATAAAGGCCTGATAGGCGTGGCCGCCGCTAAAACGGATCAGTATCCTAGCACCCTCTCGCCCGCTGACGCTAAGAACAAGCGGGCAGCCCCAAAGGTTTGAAAACGAATGAATGCTCTTGCCCGCCGCGCCGCAGGCCTGCTGCTCAGCACAGTTTGCCTGCCCCTTTCGGCCCTGGCTGCCGACCCGCAACCCACCCACGAATTCACTCTCGACAATGGCTTGAAGGTGGTCGTGCGCGAAGACCATCGTGCACCTGTTGTCGTTTCCCAGGTCTGGTACAAGGTCGGCTCCAGCTACGAGACGCCGGGCAATACCGGCCTGTCCCACGCTCTGGAACACATGATGTTCAAGGGCAGCGAGAAAGTCGGCCCCGGTGAAGCCTCGCTGATCCTGCGCGACCTCGGCGCCGAAGAGAACGCATTCACCAGCGACGACTTCACCGCTTACTACCAGGTGCTGGCCCGGGATCGCCTGGGCGTAGCCTTCGAACTGGAAGCCGACCGCATGGCCAGCCTGCGCCTGCCGGCCGACGAGTTCGCCAAGGAAATCGAAGTCATCAAGGAAGAACGCCGCCTGCGCACCGACGACAAGCCGATGTCCAAGGCCTATGAGCGCTTCAAGGCCATGGCTTACCCGGCCAGCGGCTATCACACGCCGACCATCGGCTGGATGGCCGATCTTGAGCGGATGAAGGTCGAGGAACTGCGCCACTGGTACCAGACCTGGTACGTGCCGAACAACGCCACGCTGGTGGTGGTCGGCGACGTGACGCCGGACGAAGTCAAGGCTCTGGCACAACGCTATTTCGGCCCGATCGCCAAGCGTGATGTGCCGGCCGCGAAGAAGCCGCTGGAACTGGCCGAACCGGGCGAGCGCCAGATCACCCTGCATGTGCAAACTCAACTGCCCAGCCTGATGCTGGCCTTCAACGTGCCAAGCATTGCCACCGCCGAAGACAAACGCCTGGTCAATGCCCTGCGCCTGATCTCGGCGCTGCTCGATGGCGGCTACAGCGGACGCATCCCGACGCAACTGGAGCGCGGAGAAGAATTGGTGTCCGGCGGCTCGTCGAGTTACGACGCCTACACCCGTGGCGACAGCCTGTTCACCCTGTCGGCATCGCCAAACACACAGAAACACAAGACCATCGCCCAGGCCGAAGCCGGATTGTGGAAGCTGCTCGATCAGTTGAAAACCACTGCGCCGACGGCCGAAGAGCTAGAACGGGTTCGCGCACAAGTCATCGCCGGCCTGGTCTACGAGCGCGACTCGATCACCAGCCAGGCCACCGCCATCGGCCAACTGGAAACCGTCGGCCTGTCGTGGCAACTGATGGACACCGAACTGGCCGACCTGGAAAGCGTGACCCCGGAAGATATCCAGAAAGCCGCCAAGCTGTATTTCACCCGCGAACGTCTCAGCGTCGCCCATGTACTGCCTCTGGAGACGACTCATGAGTGAGCGTAAACCCTCCCGCCTGGCCCTGATCGGGCTGATCGCTGCCGCCGTTATCGGCTCTGCCGCGTTCTATCTGTCGCGCTCCGGCGAAACCAGTGCCAGTGAAGCCCTGGACAAAGCCAAGGCCAGCCAGAAACTGCAATCGCTGACCGAACTCAACGGCAAGGCGCCGGACCACCGCAAGCTGGACGTGCAGACCTGGAACACCGCCGAAGGCACCAAGGTGCTGTTCGTCGAAGCCCATGAGCTGCCGATGTTCGACATGCGCCTGATCTTCGCCGCCGGCAGCAGCCAGGATGGCGATACACCAGGCCTGGCGCTTCTGACCAATGCCATGCTCAACGAAGGCGTGGCCGGCAAGGACGTCGGCGCCATTGCCCAGGGCTTCGAAGGCCTGGGCGCCGATTTCGGCAACGGTGCCTACAAAGACATGGCAATCGCTTCACTGCGCAGCCTGAGTGCCAAGGACAAGCGCGAGCCGGCCCTGAAGCTGTTCGCCGAAGTCATCGGCAAGCCGACCTTCCCGGCCGACTCACTGTTGCGCATCAAGAACCAGATGCTCGCCGGTTTCGAATACCAGAAACAGAACCCCGGCAAACTGGCGAGCCTGGAACTGATGAACCGCTTGTACGGTGATCACCCGTACGCGCACTCCAGCGACGGCACGGCGAAAAGCGTACCGGCGATCACTCAGGCACAACTGCGTGCTTTCCACGAGAAAGCCTACTCAGCGGGTAACGTGGTGATCGCGCTGGTCGGCGACCTGTCCCGCGTGGAAGCCGAAGCAATTGCCGAGCAGGTTTCCGCCGCCCTGCCCAAAGGTCCGGCGCTGCCAAAAATCGCGCAGCCGACTGAGCCGAAGGCGAGCATCGGCCACATAGAGTTCCCGTCCAAGCAGACCAACCTGTTGCTCGCGCAGTTGGGCATCGATCGCGACGATCCGGACTACGCGGCGTTGTCCATGGGTAACCAGATTCTCGGTGGCGGCGGTTTCGGCACCCGGTTGATGAGCGAAGTGCGCGAGAAGCGTGGCCTGACTTACGGCGTGTATTCGGGCTTCACCCCGATGCAGGTGCGCGGCCCGTTCATGATCAACCTGCAGACCCGCGCAGAGATGAGCGAAGGCACCCTGAAACTGGTGCAGGACGTCCTGGCCGACTACCTTGAAACCGGCCCGACCGAAAAGGAGCTCGACGACGCCAAGCGCGAACTGGCCGGCAGCTTCCCGCTGTCCACCGCCAGCAACGCCGATATCGTCGGCCAACTGGGCGCCATCGGTTTCTACAATCTGCCGCTGAGCCACCTGGAAGACTTCATGCAACAGTCCCAGGCCTTGACCGTCGAACAGGTCAAAGCCGCCATGAACAAACACCTGGGCACGGACAAAATGGTCATCGTCAGCGCTGGCCCGACCGTGCCGCAAAAGCCGTTACCGGCCCCTACTGATAAACCTTCCGAGCAGCCGCTCGGGGTTCCGGAGCATTAATGGCCAGTCCCAAGAAACCCGCCAAAAACGTCCATAACGGCGTGAACCAGTTGCGCATCATCGGTGGCGAATGGCGCAGCCGCAAACTGAGCTTCCCCGACGCCCCGGGCCTGCGCCCGACGCCGGACCGCGTACGTGAAACCCTGTTCAACTGGCTCGCGCCGTACGTGCCGGGCGCCAAGGTGCTCGACCCGTTCACCGGCAGCGGTGCGCTGTTCCTCGAAGCTCTGTCCCGTGGCGCGGCCATGGGTCAGGCGCTGGACGCCAGCAGCATCGCGGTGTCCAGCCTGAAGGAGCACCTGGGCACCCTGCGGTGCACCAACGGCCAGGTTCAGACCGCCGACGCCCTGCGCTATCTGGAAACCCAGACCGCAACGGCCTATGACCTGGTGTTCCTCGACCCGCCGTTCAACCAGAACCTGCTGCCCGCCGTTTGCAAGTTGCTCGAAGAGCTCCAATGGCTGGCCGAAGATGCCTGGGTGTACACCGAAAGCGAGTCCGCCCCGTCGACACTGGGCCTGCCGGAGAACTGGCGCCTGCACCGCGAGCAGAAATCCGGGCGCGTCTACTACTCGTTGTGGCATCGACTCACTGAAAAATCTTCTTGAAATCACCTGGGCGGGTCAACAGCCTGCCCAGCTACCGCTCGCGGCTTCGGTCTAAAATCGCAACACATCTGAAGTGGCTTGATCCAACCTCTTTGACCATTGTGAACGGGCGAAAAAACTCGCATGGATGCAATGGACAATTAATGGATGATCAAACCAATGACCGAACTACCCGTTCCCCCCACAAGTGAATTCACCCTCGACAATGGCCTGAAAGTCATCGTGCGCGAGGATCGCCGCACATCTGAGGTAGGACTGATGTTGTCTTATCTCACAGGTCCCGACCTTGAATGCCCTGAAGACTTCGGGATCAGTCGCCTCCTTCTGGACGCGTTGCTGTATGAATATGACGAGGACTTCCTCGAAGAAATCGGAGCTACTTATTTCAGCGTCGGCAGGGACAACCATCACCTTCTCCAGTTGCTGGCACCCAGCAATCATCTGGAGTTTGCCCTCAAGACTCTATCCACCACGATGAATGCACAACTCTCTGACGAAACGCTGCGTTACGCCCTGGATGACAATATCCTGCGCAGCAAGGAAAAGTCCTCGTTTGTATCGGCTATCAGCTACAGCCCGGAATTTGAAGCCCTGATCAACATGGGTAGTCTGTACTACCGAGCACCTGAAGCGCTTACAGCCAACCTCGAACGACTGCCCCTCGAACAAATACGGTGTTGGTACCAAAGTTGGTATGCACCGAACAACGCCGTGCTGGTGGTGGTTGGCGATGTTCAAATAAATGAAGCAAAACGTCTGATCGAGAACTGTTTCGGGGCTAATATCAGGCGCGATATACCATTCAGGCCTTTTGTGCATGCACCACCAGCGCCCGGATATCGCCAAATGACCCAGCATCTGGATACCAAATACCCGTTAATGCTGGTCGCATTCAACACGCCGGGAGTGATAACCACCGCCGACGCAAAATCCCAACGGGCATTGCGGATATTGGGCTCTCTACTTGAGGGCACTGTTCCCACCCGTTTGGCAATGTTCGGGAAGAACCGCTCTAAATTGGCATCGACGGTGGCTGGATCTTCGCCATTCAGTAACCAATTTAAAGTTGCATTCCACTTCGAAGGAGATCCATCTGAGGCTGAAGCTGATTTTTGGAAGTTGCTGGAAGAGGTGAAACGCAAGCCTTTCTCCCCTGAGGAAATCGAGCCTGCCATCACGAAACAATGCACCGAGGCACAGCAACGCCTTGACACCCTTGAGGGGCAGTTGATCCACATCAGCTTCTTAAGCTTATCAGGCCAACCATGGCAGTTAATTGACACTAAAGTAGCGCAGCTACAGAGTGTCACACCAGAGGATGTCTATCGGGCTGCCAACGCCTGCCTCACCCGAGAGTGCGCCAGTGTTGCTTATGTGTATCCCCTCGCCGAAAAAGAACCCGAAGCAACCAAAGCCTCGAAATAGACCACAAGTCCTTCTGTGCAACACCGGCCCAGCGCTCCCAGGCGCGCCGGGCCTTACTTTCGGGCAAATACCCAACATCGATCGCGCCCCATCTTGATTGTGGCAAGTTAGTGGCCCTTGGCAAGAGCGGCACAGCCAATGAAATCCTCAACATTTCGCACGCGACGATCCAACAACTGAACAACGCCTCCTCCCCTGCATGCCCCGCCCAATCTGCCAATGAAGACCTTCATTCCCGCCTTCGGCCTTGGCAACCCGCACTTGCAAACCTTGTGTTCGGGCGAACCCAACCTGTTGCCGAGCAGCGACCACTCCAGCGCAAGCGAAGACCTGGGCGAAACCGGCGGCGGCGCGCTGTTCCTCGAAGCCTTGTCCCGCAGCACGGCCATGGCTGCCCGAAGATGCCTGGGTGTACACCGAAAGCGAAACCGCACCGTCGACCCTGGGCCTGCCGGAGAACTGGCGCCTGCACCGCGAGCAGAAATCCGGGCGGGTTTATTACTCGCTTTGACAGCGCAACGCTGTCCTGTCCGCATAGCCACCTTCGGGTAAGCATCCACTCACCCGATTACTCCGCAAACGTCGCAATTAGAAATATATTTACGCTAGATAAATTTATTACTTGCGAACCATCTTAGGTGGGCGAAATAACTCGCACAACCGCAAATGGACTTGCAAACCCATGCAGCTAAATTACCCCACCACGCCAATAAAAGAACTCACTCTCGACAATGGTTTGAAAATCATTACCGCTGAAATCAGTCAAGCTAGCGAAGCTTACATCGATCTCGTTTACAAAGTCAGCAGCTGTAACGAACTACCAGAAAACGCAGGCATAAACATCACTCTTGCCAGCGTATTACTTTCTGACAACGAACATACATCAGCCCCTGACGAAAACGAGCACCTTTCATTTCACTTTGATGACTTCACGACCTATAGACAGCGTGTACGCCTTGCCGATTTAGACGAAGCCTTCAGCCAACTCGCAACCATGATGTCCGCACCAAAAATGACCGAAGCCTCTTTACAGGCAGTCATTCAAGAGACCAACAGCCATCGGGCCGCGCGGGATATATTTATATCCAACTACCTCACACCTCAGGAGGTCACCGAACTACTTTACCCTTTCAGCGGCTACTCCAACAATCCACAAGGCACTCCAACCAGC
The DNA here is from genome assembly GCF_019219225.1 of Pseudomonas sp. PDM32. NCBI lineage: Bacteria > Pseudomonadati > Pseudomonadota > Gammaproteobacteria > Pseudomonadales > Pseudomonadaceae > Pseudomonas > Pseudomonas sp. PDM32. The sequence continues at coordinate 443,445 of NZ_JAHUWE010000001.1, read as the reverse complement.
CTGTCACGCCTTGATCTCGATCAGTTACAGCAATGGCATCAACGTTGGTACATGCCCAACAATGCAACACTGATCGTTGTTGGAAATGTAAACACCGACAATATTCTCTCATTGGCAGAACAGCATTTCTCCGCGATCCCACACAAACCTCTTGAAGACTTCAAGTACGACAAAGAAGCTGCCGAACCGGGCAAGCGACACATCGAAGTGCGCAAAGACACTAATGAGCCCCTAGCGATCATGGCGTTCAACCTGCCTGACTTCGATTTTTTCAAAGGTGATCCTAACGCTCTTGGCGCCCTGGATATCATCGAGGAGCTTCTGAAAAACCACTTCCGGCTTACGCCAGACGGATCTGGCGCTGCGCGGAAAATCCTCAACCAAAATGCGGGCATTTTTTTCTTAAGCGTCAAGGCTCTATCGGCAGATCAAACTCCATGTCAATTGGAAAGCGGACTGCGCACTTATCTCAATAAGCTGAAGCGAAATCCAATCGATGCACAAAGCTTGGAGCACGCTCGTGAAAACATACTTACACGATGGGCCGGAAGGGAGCACAACCCTTCGGCTTTGCCCTACCTCCTCACCACCTATCACTATGCAAAACTCCCTCTGGATAGTAGGGCGCAACGATACCAAGCGCTGCTGAACATCACGCCCATGGACATTCAAAATTTCGCCAACACATACTTTACAGAACAGCGAATGACAACAGCCCACATCTTTCCAATGGCGGGCTCACCGGAATAATTCTGTTGCTCATTTTTTAAATCCTGCTGTTGAAAGACGAACAGAAAACCAAGGGGCTGCCGAACCGCAGCCGCTTGGGGAGTGCACTACATAGTTAACGCCTGACACCTTTGCGGATGATCCACAGTGGTTTGCGCAAATACCTGCAAACCACTGAGGATGTACACGGATGAACATCTCCCGCAACACGCTGGTGCTGTCCTTTATCGCCTGGTTGCCGCTCATGGCTGCCGCGGCTTCACCCCCTGCAACACAAGACTTTTTGCTGGATAACGGTCTCAAGGTCGTCGTGCGCGAAGACCATCGGTCCCCCATCGTCACCGTCCAACTCTGGATCAAGGTCGGCTCAAGCTACGAACCGCCCGGCCAGTCGGGCCTGTCCCACGCCCTCGAACACATGGTTTATAAAGGCAGCAGTAAGGCCTGCGCTGGAGAGTTCGCGGCGATACTGGAAAAGCTTGGCGCCAGTCAGAACGCTTCGACCGGTACGGATTTCACGGCCTTTTACCAGACACTGCCTGTCGCCCGGACAGGCGTCGCTTTCGAAATACTCGCCGACCTGATGAGCACGGCCGAACTGGATGCACAGGACTTCACACCGGAGCTCAAGGTCATTCAGGAAGAACGGAGAATGCGCGTTGATGATGAAATCACCGCGTCGGCTCACGAACAACTGAACAGCATCGCCTACCCGACCAGCGGCTACCGCACCTCGACGATTGGCTGGATGCACGACCTGCAACGAATGAACGCCGTTCAATTGCAGCAGTGGTATCAGGCCTGGTATGCGCCGGGCAATGCCACGCTGGTGGTCGTTGGCGATGTTGCGCCTGAGCGGATCAAGGCGCTGGCACAGCAGTACTTCGGCCACCTGCAGCGGCGTGCAACACCCATGACTCCCGTCCCCATTGAGTTGGCTGATGCCGGCGAGCGGTCATTGACCCTGCATGCACCGATATCGTCCCCGCGCCTCATCATGAGTTTCAACACACCCAGCCTGGCCACGGCTGAAAATCGCCGGAGCGCTCATGCCTTGCGCCTGCTCAATACGTTACTGGCCGGGTCCAACAGCGCGCGGATCAAACAGCAACTGCAACTGAGCGAGGCGATGTTTACCGAAGTCCAGGCAGAGTACGACGCCTTCAATCGAGGTGACTCGTTGCTCACTATCAGCACACAGCTCAACCCGGACAAGCTCAACGACCCTGACGAAGCCCTCGCCCGTGTCTGGCAAGTGATCGATTCACTGAAAAGCAAGGCACCGGAACCCGCAGAGCTGGAGCGTGCGAAAAACATCCTGATCGCCAACACGGTTTATGCACAGGACGATCTGGAAGCGCAGGCCAGTGCCCTTGGCGTGCTGGAAAGTATCGGCCTCGACTGGCGGTTGGCCGATCAGGATACGGATGAGCTGAGCCAGGTCACCCCCAAGGACATTCAACACGCCGCAATCACTTACCTGACGCATGAGCGCCTGAGTACCGCGAAGATTTTGCCGGAGAAAAACAATGGATAAGTTCAAAGGCCTCATCAATGGATTGATCATGGCCGGCATGCTTTTGAGTGCTCAGGCCCATGCCGCTGCAACCACGCCCCCCCAGAAACCAGGGCTGCAATCGCTCAAGGAACCACAGATTCCGGCTATCCACCGCACGCTGTCGATCAAGGGCTACAAAACTCACAGCGGGACCAAGATCCTGTTCATCCGCACCCCTGGCCTGCCGATGTTCGACGCTCTGGTGAGCTTTGCCGCCGGCAGCGTCCACACCCCCCATCAACCCGGTCTGGCAGCGGTGACCTTAAGCCTTTTGAATGAGGGCGTGGCTGGCAAGGACGTCAATGCCATACAGGCGACGTTCGATAATCTGGGTGCAAGGATGGACATGGGTATCGGCAAGGACCAGGCCTGGTTTTCCCTGCGCAGCCTGAGTGACGAAACACGGCGTACTCCAGCTTTGGAACTGTTTGCCCAGGTACTCGGCAAACCGCTGTTGCCGCAGGCATCCCTGCCTTCGGTGAAATCCCAACTGCAGTACTTTCTGGACCTCGAGGATCAGTCCCCTGCCACTCAAGCCCGACAAGTGAACCTCGGCCAACTGTTTCCCGACCACGGTTATGCTCAGTCCCTCTACGGCACCCGGACCGGGCTTGCCTCCATCACCCGCACTCAGGCGCAAGACTTTCATCGCGAGGCTTATGCCGCAGGCAATGCCCAGATCACACTGGTCGGCGACCTCACCGAGGAAGAAGCCCAGCGCATCGGTGCGCAGATATCCGCGGCCTTGCCCCTGGGGCCCGCCACTGCTGCGATCCAGGCAGTGACAAGTCCAACGGCCCCGAGTCTGCTGCGCGTTGAGCGACCATCGGCCCAGGCTTACCTGCGCCTTGCCCAGCCAAGTGTCCTGCGCAGCAGTCCGGACTACGACGCGCTGCAAATGGCCATGCGGGTTTTCACCAACCGACTGAGCAATGAACTCCGTGAGCGCCGAGGCCTGACCTACCACGTTGAAGCCGACCTCTCAGCCCTTCAGGCACAAGGGTTGCTGACCATTAAGTTGCAGACCCCACCCGAACAGGTCGATGCCGTACTGGCCCATATCAAGACGATGTTCAGCGACTTCCTCGCCCAAGGGCCGACTCAAGAGGAGCTTGATGACAGCCAGCAGCAACTGGCCAGTAGCGCACCGTTGAGCAGCGCTACCAATGCGCAGATTCTGAGCCAGTTGTACGCCATCAGTGCCCACAATCTGCCGCTGGACCTGGACTTCTCCACGCAAGCCGCCTTGAAGCTGAACCTCGCATCCATCAAAACCGCGCTCAACCGGCATTACCACGCCGACCAATGGCGCGTTGTCATTCTGGGGCCGAAGGCAGATCAACAACCGCTACCCGCTCCAATCGAAAGCACAACCAACGCCATGTGTCGCGCACCTGACGAGATTGTGGCAAGTTAGTTACCCCCCCGACGACGCGGTCGCGGCGCTGTCCCGCCGCGCCTTCGGGCAGACCCATGAGCACTTTCTCCGAGAATCACTGTGCACCCGCACCCCGCAATGGCCCAATCACCGTTCACCCCAGCCTTCGGCCTCGGCAATCCGCACTTGCAAACCTTGTGGGGGCCGCTGTGGCGTAAAACCGTGCACATCGGCCGCGAACGCGAACGCCTGTGGCTTGAAGATGGCGACTTTCTCGATCTGGACTGGCACGGTCCGCACAGCGCCGACGCGCCTTTGGTGCTGGTGCTGCACGGGCTCACCGGGTCCTCGAATTCACCTTATGTCGCCGGCCTGCAAAAAGCCCTGGGTGACCGGGGCTGGGCCAGCGTCGCGCTGAACTGGCGCGGTTGCTCGGGCGAACCCAATCTGCTGCCACGCAGTTACCATTCCGGTGCCAGTGAAGACCTGGCCGAAGCGATCAAACACTTGCGGGCCAAACGTCCTCTCGCACCACTCTTTGCGGTGGGTTACTCCCTCGGGGGTAATGTTCTGCTCAAGCATCTGGGCGAAACCGGCAGCGACAGCGGGGTGACGGCCGCCGTGGCGGTATCGGTGCCGTTCCGCCTGGACCAGTGCGCCGACCGTATCGGCCAGGGTTTCTCCAAGGTTTACCAGGCACATTTCATGCGCGAGATGGTCGCCTACATCAAGAACAAACAGCGACAGTTCCAGCACGACGGACGCGAGGATGGACTGGCCGCATTGGCTGCGCTCGGCTCGCTGGAAAACATGCGTACATTCTGGGATTTCGATGGCCGGGTTACCGCACCGCTGAACGGTTTTGTCGATGCCGAGGATTATTATCGCCGCGCCTCGAGCCGCTACTTCCTCGGCGAGATTCGTACGCCGACCTTGGTGATTCAGGCCGCCGACGATCCGTTCGTGTTTCCCCACAGCCTGCCGCACGCCGATGAGTTATCCGCATCCACGCAATTCGAGCTGCAAGCCAAGGGCGGGCATGTCGGCTTCGTCGACGGCACGCTCAGACAACCGGGTTACTACCTTGAACGGCGCATCCCCGAGTGGCTGGCCGCCACAGGGCGCGCTTGAGTCATGGACGCTGACCAGGGCGAGTCAATCCACTTCTGGCAAACCCCGCCCCTGGCCGGGGTCGAGTTATTGTCCGCCCGCTACATCGATCATCGTTTTGCCCCGCATGTGCATGACGGCTATGTGATCGGCATGATCATGGCCGGCGCCCAGCGTTATCGCTATCGCGGTGCCGAACACCTGGCGGGCAGCGGTACGCTGGTGCTGATCAACCCCGATGAATTGCACACCGGCCACAAAGGCACCGAGAATGGCTGGCTTTACCGGGCGTTTTATCCGGACAGCGGGCAGATAACCTCGCTGCTGGCCGAACTCGAACTGCCGACCCACCACCTGCCGGCTTTCGGTGCCACGCTGTATCGCGACCAGGATCTGGTGAACGGCTTCTGCCAACTCCATCGCTTGCTGGAAAGCCCCGCCACCGCCTTGCAGCAACAAACGGTCTGGCGCGAACTGGTGCTGTCGCTGTTGCAGCGTCATGCGGCGGTGCCCGATGCCGGTAAACCCGGCAAGGAACACCGGGCCGTGAGCCTGGCCAAGGAGTTGCTGCACGCGCAACTGACAGCGCCGCCCTCACTGGAGACGCTGGCGGCGGCGGTCAACCTCTCGCCCTTCCATTTCGCCCGGGTATTCCGCCGGGCCACCGGCATGCCGCCGCACACCTGGCTGATGCAACAGCGCATCGCCCGGGCGCGAGCGTTGCTGCAGAGTGGTTGTCTGCCGCTGGAAGTCGCCATGCAACTGGGGTTTGCTGACCAGAGCCACCTGAGTCGGCAGTTCAAGCAGGTGTATGGGGTTGGACCCGGGGCGTATCGAAGTGCCCGGCTTTAGAAACAAAAAAGATCGCAGCCTTCTGTAGGAGCTGCCGAAGGCTGCGATCTTTTGATCCTGCTTTTGCCTCATTCGCCCGTGGCAATGCCCCGCGCAGGCTCGTTGATCCACTCACTCCACGACCCGGCATACAACGAACCCAATGGATAACCGGCGAGACACAACGCAAACAGGTTGTGGCACGCCGTCACGCCGGAACCACAGTACGCCACCAGATCCTTCGGCGAACGATCGCCCAGTTTTGCGGCAAAGCGCTGCTTGAGCTGATCGGCCGGTAGAAAACGCCCGTCACTGCCCAGATTGTCGGTAAACGCCGCACATTGAGCGCCAGGAATGTGCCCGGCAATCGGATCGATCGGTTCCACTTCCCCCTTGAAACGCGGCAGTGCGCGGGCATCGAGCAGGGTCAGTTCCGGCCGGGAGAGGCGCTTTTGCAGCCGTTCGGCACTGATCAGCAATGCCGTGTCAGGACTGCCGGTGAAGGATCCACGAGTGATCGCCGGCGCATCCAGGCTCAGCGGCAAACCGGCCGCGTGCCAGGCCTTGAGACCGCCATCGAGGATAAATACACCGTCGCGTTTGCCCAACCAGGCCAGCAACCACCAGGCCCGCGCCGCATAGGCCCCCGGACCGTCGTCGTACAGAACCACTTCGCTATCGGCGTTGATGCCCCAGGCCTGCAGGCGCTCGATCAGTTGCGCCGGCTCGGGCAGCGGATGGCGCCCGGTCACGCCCTTGACCACCACGCCACTCAGATCTCGCTCGAGGTCGGCATAGCTCGCACCGGCGATGTGCCCCTCGGCATAGCTGCGCTGACCGTAATCAGGGTCTTCAAGGGCAAAACGACAATCCAGAATCACCAACCCCGCCTGGTCCTTTTTCAGGTCCAGTGCTTGCGGGCTGATCAGTTGCGCAATGGGCATAACGGGCTCCTGTGATTTTTATCAGACGTCGATCCTACGACACTTCCTCGAGCGCCTGGGCCAGGGGCACGTAAAACTCTTCGAACAAGGCCTTGACCGCATCGCGGGACTGATCCGTGACGAACCCGGCTTCCAGCACAAGCACCTGATAAACCCCGCGTTTAATGGCCTGTTCGCTCAAGTGGCTGGAATTCTCCCGCGTGGTGCACAGGAAGCGCACCCAGGACGTGAGGATGATCCAGGCATTGAGCGTCAGGGATTCGATCTGCACTTTGTCCATCTCCAGGATACCGGCGGCGACAAAACCTTCGTAGATCGCCGCCCCCTGGATCAGGCAACGCTGGGAGAAACGTCGATAGCGGTCGGCCAGGTCCGGATCGCTGTCGAGCAAATGTTCGAGATCGCGATGCAGAAAGCGGTAGCGCCACATCGCCGACAGCAGCTCCTTGAGGTAGAAGCGTTTGTCTTCCACCGTGGCGGCGCGGCCTTGGGGCGGGCGCAGGAAGCTGTCCACCAGGCTTTCGTACTCGCTGAACAGCACGGCGATGATCGCCTGCTTGTTAGGGAAGTGGTAGTACAGGTTGCCCGGGGAAATTTCCATATGGGCAGCAATGTGGTTGGTACTGATGCTGCGCTCGCCCTGCTGGTTGAACAGCTCCAGGCTGTTCTGCACGATGCGCTCGCTGGTTTTGATCCGTGGGGCCATGGCTTGAGCTTAAATTCAGAGTGCGTTGACGGGCATCTTAGATCTATCCGCGAGCGGATAAAACAAAGCTGTTCCAGGATGTCATTTGACTTTTTAGAGCATAGACTCTAAAAAGTACCTCATTACAATAAATCCGGAGCCGACCATGACTGCTGACATTTCCTACCTGCAAAACCTACAGCAGCCGCTGGAAGAGCTTCAGGCCTTGTTTGACGCCCAGCGTGCCGCCTACGCCGCCAACCCGATGCCACCCGCCGCGCAGCGTCAGCAATGGCTCAAGGCCCTGAAGGATTTATTGAACAGCGAACGCCAGATCCTGATCGATGCGATCAGCCAGGACTTCAGCCATCGCAGCGCCGATGAAACCCTGGTCGCCGAACTGATGCCCAGCCTGCACGGCATCCATTACGCCAGCAAACACCTCAAGGGCTGGATGCGAGCTTCGCGGCGCAAGGTTGGTGTCGCTTTCCAGCCCGCCTCTGCCAAAGTCGTTTACCAACCGCTGGGCGTGGTCGGGGTCATCGTGCCGTGGAACTACCCGCTGTACCTGGCCATCGGTCCGTTGGTCGGCGCGCTGTCGGCGGGCAACCGGGTGATGCTCAAGCTCAGTGAGTCGACCCCCGCGACCGGCCTGCTGATGAAGCAACTGCTGGCGCGCATCTTCCCCGAAGACCTGGTGTGCGTGGTCCTTGGCGAGGCAGACATTGGCGTGGCGTTTTCACGCCTGCCGTTCGATCACCTGCTGTTCACCGGTGCCACCAGCATCGGCAAACACGTGATGCGCGCCGCTGCGGAAAACCTGACCCCGGTGACCCTTGAGCTGGGCGGCAAGTCCCCGGCCATCGTTTCCCGCGATGTACCGCTCAAGGACGCCGCCGAGCGCATCGCCTTCGGTAAAACCCTGAACGCCGGCCAGACCTGCGTGGCCCCGGACTATGTGCTGGTGCCGGAGGATCGCGTGGGCGGTTTCGTCGAAGCCTACCGCTCTGCCGTCCGCGGGTTTTATCCGACGCTGGCCGACAACCCGGACTACACCGCGATCATCAATGAGCGACAACTGGCCCGCCTCAACGGCTACATCAGCGACGCCACCAGCAAGGGTGCGTTGCTGATGCCGCTGTTCGACCAGGGCCAGGGCCGCCGCATGAGCCATAGCCTGCTGCTCAATGTCACTGACGAGATGACGGTGATGCAGGACGAAATCTTCGGGCCGCTGTTGCCGATCGTGCCGTACAAGGATCTGGACCAGGCCTTTGCCTACATCAATCAACGCCCGCGCCCACTGGCGCTGTACTACTTCGGCTACGACAAGCGCGAACAACAGCGCGTGCTGCACGAAACCCACTCCGGCGGCGTGTGCCTGAACGACACGCTGCTGCACGTCGCCCAGGACGACATGCCGTTCGGCGGCATCGGTGCCTCGGGCATGGGTCACTACCATGGCCATGAAGGCTTCCTGACCTTCAGCAAGGCCAAGGGTGTCTTGATCAAGCAGCGGTTCAACGCGGCGAAACTGATTTACCCGCCGTATGGCAAATCGATCCAGAAGCTGATCCAGAAGCTGTTCATCCGCTAACGATCATCACCGCCGGGAAATAACAAGAATGAATCCCAGTCTGTCCGATACACCCGCGCTGTCACGGCGCGGGTTGCTTAAATTCAGCCTCGGCGCCAGCGCCTTTCTCGCCACTGCCGGGTTGGGCGCCAGCCTCAGCGGCTGTTCGGCGAGCGTCCCGGCCAGTGGCTTCGTCACGCTGCGCAGCGGCGACCTACTGTTCTTGCGAGCGTTGATTCCGGTCATGCTCGATGGCGCCGTGACCTCCGAACGGATGCCGGAGGCTGTCGAAGGCACACTTGAAAGCCTGGATTACAACCTCGCGCACCTGTCGCCGGAAATGCTCAAACTGACCCGCCAACTGTTCGATGTGCTGGGCATGGCCGTCACCCGCGGACCGTTGACCGGAATCTGGGGCAGCTGGGAAAACGCCAGCGCCGACGATATCCGACAATTCCTCGATCATTGGGAAAACAGTTCGTTGAGCCTGTTACGCATGGGCCACAGCTCTTTGCTGCAACTGGTGATGATGGCCTGGTACGGCCGCAAGGAATCGTGGGCACATTGCGGGTATCCCGGGCCGCCTATTGTCTGAAATCGAGTCGCCCCCTTCGCGGGCAAGCCCGCTCCCACACTTGACCGTGCCCCCAATAATAAATAGAGAACCCGAAGATGCCCGTACCCGATCCGTTTCGCGAAGGCATGGCCCGAGGTTGGAAAACCTACAACGGCTCACAACTGACCCAGGACCTGACACTCGAAGCAGACGTGGCGATCATCGGCAGCGGTGCCGGCGGCGGCACCACCGCCGAAATCCTCAGCGCGGCCGGTTACAAAGTGCTGCTGATCGAGGAAGGCCCGCTCAAGACCAGCAGCGACTTCAAACTGCTTGAAGACCAGGCCTACAGCAGCCTCTATCAGGAAGGCATCGGCCGCATGAGCAAGGATGGCGCAATCACCATCCTCCAGGGCCGGGCGGTGGGCGGCACCACGCTGATCAACTGGACCTCCAGTTTCCGCACCCCGGAGCCGACCCTCGAACACTGGGCCAAAGAGCACAACGTCAAGGGTCACAACCCGGCGGACATGGCGCCGTGGTTCGAGAAAATGGAGCAGCGCCTGGGCGTCGCGCCTTGGATGGTGCCGCCCAACGCCAACAATGATGTGATCCGCAAGGGCTGCCAGGAACTGGGTTACAGCTGGCACGTCATCCCGCGCAACGTTCGCGGCTGCTGGAACCTCGGTTACTGCGGCATGGGCTGCCCCACCAACGCCAAGCAATCGATGATGGTCACCACCATTCCGGCGACCCTGGAAAAAGGCGGCGAGCTGCTTTACCTGGCCCGCGCTGAAAAACTCACGATCAGCGGCGACAAGATCACTGGCCTGCACTGTTCGGCGATGGATGAACGCTGCGTCGCACCGACCGGGCGCACCATCACGGTCAAGGCGCGGCATTTCGTGCTGGCCGGTGGCGGCATCAACAGCCCGGCCTTGCTGATGCGCTCCGGGGCACCCGACCCGCACAAGCGCCTGGGCAAACGTACGTTCCTGCACCCGGTGAACATGTCCGCCGCGTTGTTCGACGAAGTCGTCAACCCGTTCTACGGCGCGCCTCAGTCGATCTATTCCGACCATTTCCAGTGGCAGGACGGCACCACCGGCAAAATGTCCTTCAAACTGGAGGTCCCGCCATTGCATCCGGCGCTGGCCGCAACCTTGCTCGGCGGTTTCGGGCAGGAGAATTCGCAACACATGGCCAACCTGCCCCACACCCACGCCATGCTGGCGTTGCTGCGGGACGGCTTTCACCCGGACAGCCAGGGTGGAAGCGTCGAATTGCGCAGCGACGACACACCGGTGCTGGATTATCAGCTCTCACCTTACGCTTGGGACGGCTTGCGCCGGGCCTTTCATACCATGGCCGAGATCCAGTTTGCCGGTGGCGCCAGGGCCGTGATGCCGATGCACGCCGACGCCCGTTACGTGAAGACCCTCGCCGAAGCCCGTACGCTGATCGATGGCCTGAGCCTGGAGTTGTACCGCACACGCCTGGGCAGTGCCCATGTGATGGGCGGCTGCGCCATGGGTGAAGACCCGACAAACGCAGTGACTGACAGCCTCGGCCGGCACCATCAGTTGGGCAATCTGTCGATCCACGACGGCTCGCTGTTCCCCACCAGCATTGGCGCCAATCCTCAATTGTCGGTCTACGGACTGACGGCACAACTGGCGACTTCCCTGGCCGAGCGTTTAAAAAACCCATGAAAATGGCGATTATTCCCATCGTCTATAGTGCTTTCTTACCCAACAGGCGACTTGGCCGACCGGGAAGGCTGCGATACCATCCGACTCCCCAACGGATTCCCGCCAGGACGACGCGATGAACCGAGTGTTGTACCCAGGTACCTTCGACCCTATTACCAAGGGCCATGGCGATCTGGTCGAACGCGCCTCGCGCCTGTTCGATCACGTGATCATCGCCGTCGCCGCCAGCCCGAAGAAAAACCCGCTGTTTCCTCTGGAACAACGGGTGGAACTGGCACGCGAGGTCACTAAACATCTGCCGAACGTAGAAGTCGTCGGTTTCTCGACGCTGCTTGCGCATTTCGCCAAAGAGCAGAATGCCAACGTGTTCCTGCGTGGTTTGCGCGCGGTGTCGGACTTCGAATACGAATTCCAGCTGGCCAACATGAACCGACAACTGGCGCCGGATGTGGAAAGCCTGTTCCTGACCCCGTCCGAGCGTTATTCGTTCATTTCCTCAACGCTGGTCCGTGAAATTGCGGCCCTGGGTGGCGATATCACCAAGTTCGTACACCCAGCGGTGGCGGACGCCCTGACCGAGCGCTTCAAGAAATAACCCCCGCCACTGTGGGAGCGAGCCTGCTCGCGATGGACGTCAAAGATAACGCGGGAAACCTGACACCCCGCGGCGTTCTCGGCTTCATCGCCAGCAGGCTGGCTCCTACAGTGCGTCGCACCTGCGTGCAACACGGGCGCCAATGCGGCACAATTGTACGCATTGGTTTATTACGCCCGGGCCTGCCGCCCCGGCTGGAGTTAGCATGTCCCTGATCATCACCGACGATTGCATCAACTGCGACGTCTGCGAACCCGAGTGCCCGAACGCCGCCATTTCCCAGGGCGAAGAGATCTATGTGATCGACCCGAACCTGTGCACCCAGTGTGTCGGCCACTACGACGAACCGCAGTGCCAGCAGGTCTGCCCGGTGGATTGCATTCCACTGGACGAAGCCCATCCGGAGACTGAAGAACAGTTGATGGAGAAGTACCGCAAGATTACCGGTAAGGCTTGACGCACCAGAAGATCGCAGCCTTCGGCAGCTCCTACAGAAAACACAATTCCCCTGTAGGAGCTGCCGAAGGCTGCGATCTTTTGACTTTCAGCTCTGACAACGCGGGCAAAAAACGCTGGCGCGCTGCCCCAGCTTCACTTCCCGCAGCCCCGTGCCACAAACCTTGCAGTGCTCACCACCACGGCCGTACACGAACAGTTCCTGCTGGAAATAACCAGGCTGACCGTCACCACCGATAAAGTCCCGCAGCGTGGTTCCGCCGCGCTCGATGGCGGCCGCCAGGATGCGCTTGATCTCGATGGCCAGTTTCAAATACCGCGCACGGGAAATGCTCTTGGCTTCACGACGCGGGTCGATGCCAGCGGCGAACAACGCTTCGGTCGCATAGATATTGCCGACGCCCACCACCACCGCGTTATCCATGATGAACGGCTTGACCGCCATCGAACGGCCACGGGACTGCTGGAACAGGCGCTCGCCGTCGAACAGGTCGGTCAGCGGTTCCGGCCCCAGGCGAATCAGCAATTCGTGATTGAGCGGATCGAGGCTCCAGAGCATGGCGCCGAAGCGCCGCGGATCGGTGTAACGCAGGGCCAGGCCCGACTCCAGTTCGATGTCCACATGCTCATGCTTGGCCGCCGGCAACCCGGCCTCCACCAGACGCAAGTTGCCTGACATGCCCAAATGGCTGATCAAGGTGCCGACTTCGGCGTTGATCAGCAGGTACTTGGCGCGCCGCTCCACCAATACGATGCGCTGGCCGGACAGGCGCACATCGAGGTCCTCGGGGATCGGCCAACGCAGACGGCGATCACGCACGATCACCCGGCTGACGCGCTGGCCTTCCAGGTACGGCGCGATGCCGCGACGGGTGGTTTCGACTTCTGGCAATTCAGGCATGGTGCTCTCGGATCAGGCGCATGGCGCGGAAAGGTCCGACACTCAGCGATGAGTGCCGAGGTCGCGGATCGTCTGCTTGAGGGTCTCGAAGTCGTAGTCCGAGAGGCCGACATAATCGAGCACCAGCGGCGCGATGCTGTTCCACTCGTGGTCTTCGGCCTGATTGCCCAGCACCCGATGCGACGCGCAAATGTGCTCGGCCATTTTCAGGATCGCCAACAGGTTCTTCAACGAACTGTTGCGCGAAGTCTCATCGCTGAATACCGCCAACGCATTGTGGTGATTGGCGATCGCCGCGCTCACGTGCTCCGGCAGACGCCAGGACTTGGCCGTGTAATAGCCGACCACCGAGTGATTGGTATTGAACACCTGATTCTCCGTGTCCACCACCCGGCATTCGGCGCTGGCGTTGGCATAGGCCTGCTCCAGAACCCCCATGTAGTCGGGGAAACGCTGGAGCATCAAGGGCACGCCGCAGTCGTGGAACAGGCCCAGGGCATAGGCTTCGTCGCCATTTTCAACGCCAATGCGCTTGGCCAGGGTCAGGCAGGTCATGGCCACGTCCTGAGCGGTGTCCCAGAAACGGTTCAGGGTGACAATGGTGTCGTCATTCATCTCGCCCTTGATCGACTGTGCATTGATCAGGTTGATGACCGAGCGGCTGCCCAGCAGGTTGACCGCGCGCTGGATCGAGGCAATCTTGTTGCTCAGCCCGTAATACGGCGAATTGACGATCTTCAGCAGGGAACCGGAAAGACCCGGATCCTGGGATATCAGCTTGGCAATGACTTCCAGATCCGGGTCGGGCATGTACTGCTCCATCTGCAAATCCACCATGATCTGCGGCTGGGCCGGTACGCTGATGCCCTGCAGGGCGTGTTGGATCTGTTCGGAAGTCAGCTCTTGGGACATAGGTACACACTCTGGGTCAGACGGCGATTCTAACCTTTATGAAGTTGGATCCGACATACCAAATCGCAAGACACGACTCTGTGGCGAGGGGGCTTGCCTCCGTTCGGTTGCGCAGCAGCCGCAAAACCGGTGAATCCAGTTTGTCTGATGCCGCGCATCTACCAATATCAGGACGGCTTCGCCGCCCAACGGGGGCAAGCCCCCTCGCCACATGTCCATTCGCAGGCCTATCCGGGGTCCCAACACGCTATACTCCCGCTCTTTTTTCCGGAGCGACGACATGTCCCTGCCTAGCCTGCGCCTCAAAGCCAACGCCGACCGTCGTCTGCGCAACGGTCACTTGTGGGTCTACAGCAACGAAATCGATGTAGCCGCTACGCCTTTGCACGGTTTCAAGGCTGGTGACCAGGCGATCCTCGAAGCCGCCGGCGGCAAGCCGCTGGGCATCGTTGCCATGAGCCCGAACAACCTGATCTGCGCCCGAGTGCTGTCGCGCGACATCAAGCTGCCGCTGGACAAATCGCTGCTGGTGCACCGCCTGAACGTGGCCCTGTCCCTGCGCGAGCGCCTGTTCGACAAGCCGTTCTATCGCCTGGTCTACGGCGACTCCGACCTGCTGCCAGGCCTGGTGGTCGACCGTTTCGGCGACATCCTGGTGGTGCAGATCGCCTCGGCGACCATGGAAGCCCATAAAGACGACGTGATCGCGGCGCTGACCCAAGTGCTCAAGCCAAGCGGCATCCTGTTCAAGAACGACTCCGCCGCCCGTGACGCCGAAGGCCTCACCCGCTACGTCGAAACCGTGTTCGGCCTGGTGCCGGAGTGGGTCGCACTGGAAGAGAACGGCGTGAAATTCGAAGCACCGGTCATCCAGGGCCAGAAAACCGGCTGGTTCTACGACCACCGCATGAACCGCGCACGCCTGGCGCCGTACGCCAAAGGCAAACGCGTGCTGGACCTGTACAGCTACATCGGCGGCTGGGGCGTGCAGGCTGCTGCGTTCGGCGCCAGTGAAGTGTTCTGCGTCGACGCCTCGGCCTTCGCCCTTGACGGTGTCGAGCGCAACGCCGCACTGAACGGCTTCGCCGAGAAAATGACCTGCATCGAAGGCGACGTGTTCGAAGCCCTCAAAGAACTGAAAGCCAGCGAAGAACGCTTCGACGTGATCGTGGCCGACCCACCGGCGTTCATCAAACGCAAGAAAGACATGAAAAACGGCGAAGGCGCCTACCGCCGCCTGAATGAACAAGCCATGCGCCTGCTCACCAAGGACGGCATCCTGGTCAGCGCATCCTGCTCGATGCACCTGCCGGAAGACGACCTGCAGAACATCCTGCTGACCAGCGCGCGCCACCTGGACCGCAATATCCAGATGCTTGAACGTGGCGGCCAAGGGCCGGATCATCCGGTGCATCCGGCGATTGCCGAGACTCGCTACATCAAGAGCATTACCTGCCGGTTGCTGCCAAACAGCTAAAACGCAAATCAATGTAGGAGCAGCCGGTCGACGTTCGATTGCTCGCGATGGTCGTCAACGATAACGCGGGGAACCTGATACCCCGCGGCGTCTTTGATTTCATCGCGAGCAGGCTCGCTCCTACAGGTGCAGGACACATCCTGATCCACTGCCGAAGCGACAACCTCCCACACCACGCCTACCGTTTTCTCTTCCCATCACCGAAGAGGACAACGGAATGTCCAACACGCCAAAAGCCCATCGATTACGCACAGGTCGGCACTCGCAATCCGGTCGCATCTATCACCTGACCGCTGTCACCCACGAACGACAACCATTCTTCCAGGATTGGCGCACTGGCCGCTTTTTGGTGCACGAGTTCAGAAGGGCTCAGGAAGCCGGCTATGCCACGTCAATAGCCTGGGTAGTCATGCCGGATCACTTCCACTGGCTGATTGAATTGCACAACGGCGATTTACCGAAACTGGTGCAAGCCACCAAATCTCGCTGCACACGCCTCATCAATCAGCAACGGGATCTACATGCTCCTGTATGGCAAAAGGGCTACTTCGACCGAGCCCTGCGTCGCGAGGAAGATCTGAAAGCCATCGCCCGGTACATCATCGCCAACCCCCTACGCGCAGGCCTCGTCGACCATATCGGCGGCTACCCACTCTGGGACGCCATCTGGCTCTGATGCACAAATCACTGTAGGAGCGAGCCTGCTCGCGATGGTCGTCAACGATAACGCGGGAAACCTGGTACCCCCGCGGCGCTCTCAGGTTTATCGCGAGCAGGCTCGCTCCTACAGGGGGCCGTCCGCACGTCATGTGAATGCTGCCTGCACGCGTGCAGGCATTCCCTCCAGCCGCCAGCCGTGTAGAATCGCGAACATTCATCGCCAGTCATCCCCGGCGGGTTTATGAGCTCAAGCTGAAGCGCGCGGCGATCCCGCAAAGTTATCGGCAACTTCCGGACACGCGGCCATTTCTGAGTGTTCCAGACGTCAATAGAAGCTCACTTCCCTTTTGATACCTGATTAGCCGCCCGGAGTGCTTCATGCCTGATTACCGCTCGAAAACATCCACCCACGGCCGCAACATGGCCGGCGCTCGCGCACTGTGGCGCGCCACGGGGATGAAAGATGACGACTTCAAGAAGCCGATCATCGCCATTGCCAACTCGTTCACCCAGTTCGTACCGGGCCACGTGCACCTCAAGGACCTGGGCCAACTGGTCGCCCGCGAGATCGAACGCGCTGGCGGCGTGGCCAAGGAATTCAACACCATCGCTGTCGATGACGGCATCGCCATGGGCCACGACGGCATGCTGTATTCGCTGCCGAGCCGCGAGATCATCGCCGACTCCGTCGAGTACATGGTCAACGCCCACTGCGCCGACGCCATCGTGTGCATTTCCAACTGCGACAAGATCACCCCTGGCATGCTGATGGCGTCCCTGCGCCTGAACATCCCGGTGATCTTCGTCTCCGGCGGCCCGATGGAAGCCGGCAAGACCAAACTCGCCTCCCACGGCCTCGACCTGGTCGACGCCATGGTGATCGCCGCCGACTCCAGCGCTTCTGACGAGAAAGTCGCCGAGTACGAGCGCAGTGCCTGCCCGACCTGCGGTTCGTGCTCCGGCATGTTCACCGCCAACTCGATGAACTGCCTGGTTGAAGCGCTGGGCCTGGCCTTGCCGGGCAACGGTTCGACCCTGGCCACCCACAGCGACCGCGAGCAGCTGTTCCTGCAGGCCGGCCGTACCATCGTCGAGCTGTGCAAGCGTTACTACGGCGAGAACGACGAGTCGGTGTTGCCGCGCAACATCGCCAACTTCCAGGCCTTCGAAAACGCCATGACCCTGGACATCGCCATGGGCGGTTCCACCAACACCATCCTGCACTTGCTGGCCGCTGCCCAGGAAGCCGAGATCGATTTCGACCTGCGCGACATCGACCGTCTGTCCCGTCACGTGCCGCAACTGTGCAAGGTCGCGCCGAACATCCAGAAGTACCACATGGAAGACGTGCACCGCGCTGGTGGCATCTTCAGCATCCTCGGTTCGCTGGCCCGTGGCGGCCTGCTGCACACCCAGTTGCCGACCGTGCACAGCCGCAGCATGGAAGAAGCCATCGCCAAGTGGGACATCACCCAGACCAACGACGAAGCCGTGCACCACTTCTTCAAGGCAGGTCCTGCGGGCATCCCGACGCAAACCGCGTTCAGCCAGTCGACCCGTTGGGAAACCCTGGACGACGACCGTGAAAACGGCTGCATCCGCAGTGTCGAGCACGCTTACTCGAAAGAAGGCGGCCTGGCCGTGCTCTACGGCAACATCGCCCTGGACGGCTGCGTGGTGAAAACCGCTGGCGTCGATGAGTCGATCCACGTCTTCGAAGGCAACGCCAAGATCTTCGAAAGCCAGGACAGCGCCGTACGCGGCATCCTCGCCGACGAAGTGAAGGAAGGCGACATCGTCATCATTCGCTACGAAGGCCCGAAAGGCGGCCCGGGCATGCAGGAAATGCTCTACCCGACTTCGTACCTGAAATCCAAAGGCCTGGGCAAAGCCTGCGCCCTGCTCACCGACGGCCGTTTCTCCGGCGGCACCTCCGGTCTGTCCATCGGCCACGCTTCGCCTGAAGCGGCTGCCGGCGGCGCAATCGGCCTGGTGCAGGACGGCGACAAAGTGCTGATCGACATTCCGAACCGCTCGATCAACCTGCTGGTCAGCGACGAAGAACTGGCCGCGCGCCGGGTCGAGCAGGACAAGAAAGGCTGGAAGCCGGTGGAAGTGCGTCCACGTAAAGTGACCACCGCACTGAAAGCCTACGCCCTGCTGGCCACCAGCGCCGACAAGGGTGCGGTGCGTAACAAGGCGATGCTTGACGGGCTGTAAGCGTTAACCATCGGCATAAAAATGCCCCGCCAAGTGCGGGGCATTTTTGTTTGCATCGATCTCCTGTAGGAGCGAGCTTGCTCGCGATGGTCGTAAACGATGACGCGTACTTTCTGACTTAACGCGTTGTCCTTGCGTCCATCGCGAGCACGCTCGCTCCTACAGTTAACAGCGTTTCCGTTATTCCTGCGGATCGAGGTTATCCAGCGCCTGATTCACAGCCAGTTCGCCCAACATGATCACCTGCGCGATCCCCAGCATCGTGCTGCGTTGAGAGCCTTCCAGCAGTCCGGCGAAATCGCTGGCCATGACATTGGCCGAGGCGAGGGATTCGCAGGCGTGGGCCAACAAGGTTTCGGTGTCGAGGCCCGGTGCGATGACGAATGTTTGGCTGGGTTTGCGCGGGGTGGAATTGATGCGGGTGGACAGGTTGTCGCAATCGGGAGGATCGGGGGTAACTTTCAACATTTGATGGAACTCCGGGTGAGAAAAAAGGAGCCATCAACCTCGCTACCAAACGAGGGTGGCGGCCATACGCAGGTTGGTAGACCGGTCACCAGGAACCCGGCGCGTCCGAAGATGCCCTGCGCATGGCCACCATATGAGCAGAGACAGAAACGACCCCTGCAAAGGGTGGCGCAATGCGCCGAGGTGAACACGGGCTACCAAACCCGATCACTGATGTTCAGTGACGCGGAAACGATAGAAGCCGCCCCCCAGGCGCACAAGCCGGCGGATTCTGGCGTAGTCGTAGTCCCTTACGCAAGAATGCGTAGGTTGCGACTGTCAGGAGATGTCGATCAGGCAGAGGCTTTGAGTGCACCGACTGGCCCCTTCGCGAGCAAGCCCGCTCCCACAAGGGATCTGCGTTGATCACAGATCCAGTGTGGGAGCGGGCTTGCTCGCGAAGGCAGCGACTCGGTCTTACTGAATCTCTTCCGGCTTGACGATTACCCAGTTCTTGTCGGCAGTCACCGTCAAACCTTCCTTGGCCTGGGCCGCGGCGTTCTTGGCCATCATGCCCTGGATCTGGGTCATGTACTTGTCCTTGCGGTTGACCCACAGGTGGATGCCGCCCTTGGCCACATCAACACTGTGGAACAGCATGTAGCCATCGCTGCTCGGGGTATCGCCGCCCACCAGTACCGGTTTTTTCCACTGATCGATGTAGGTCAGGATCGCCGCCTGTTTGCCGGCCATCCAGGTTGCCGGGGTCCACAGGTACGGGGTCAGTTCGAGGCCGAGGTTGGCCTTCTCGTCATATTTGCCGTCAGTGATCTGCTTGCGCGCGGTGGTCAGTTCGCCCGTCTTCGGGTCCTTGAGCAACAGCGACACGCCGATCACGTTTTGCGGTTTGACGTTGTAGCCGTACTTCGGATCGGCCGCGACCATGCGCACCAGTTCTTCGGAGGCGGCGGTCATCACGTAGACCTCGATGCCGTTCTCCATCAGCTTGTTGTACAGCTCTTGCTGGCCGGTGAAGATTTTCGGCGGGTTGACGTCGAGTTTCTTGACCACGTCGCCTTCGTAATAAGTCGCCGGCACCGGCTTGCCGGACGCCATCATCTCGTCGACATAGCCCTTGAGTTCCTTGAGGGTAAAGCCGGAGAAGACCTGAGCGACCCATGGATAGCAAACCATGTCGTCGACTTCGCAGAGGCGGTAGTAGTAGCTGAACAGGCTTTCCTTGTGGTCGGCGGTGTCCTTGAACGGCATCAGTTTCAGGGAGGGATCGAGCTTGTCGCGGGTGATCAGGCCCTTGTTCTCCATGAACGGCAGCAACGACTCTTCGAGGTCGTAGCGGTAACTGGTGTTGTCCATGTCGAACACCGCGTAGTTACCCTTGTTGGCGTTGGCGGCGATCATCGCATCCAGCGCCTTGGCCTGATCGGCTGGCCAGTGTTTCAGATCCGTTGCGAAAACCTGGCCGGCAAGGCCCAGGCAAAGTGCTGCAGCCAGTAATTTCGGTGCGAACTTCATTGGCGTTTCTCCCTGAATGTGAAAGAGATCGACGCTAACAAATAAGTGTGACAGTCCTCGTCTGTCAGCGACCGCCCGCGTCCCTTTCGCGCCAGCTGCATTTCTGACAGCGACATCCGCTTATTCCAAAAACGACGGATATCATACGTTTTTGATATTAATTCATTAGTTTTCAAGCTGTTAGGCTTTCCGGTTCGCGGTTGCCCAAGGGTGCAACCAGCACAAGTCTTATCGGAGTCTTCATGAATCTGCCGCTGATCCTCAATCTGCTGGTGTTCCTCGCTTTGCTCTTCGGCCTGGCGCAAACCCGCCACACGACATGGAGCCTGGCGAAAAAAGTCCTGCTCGCGCTGGGGCTGGGCGTGGCGTTCGGTGTGGCGTTGCACACTGTCTACGGTGCCGGCAACCCAGTGCTGAAAGCCTCGATCGGTTGGTTCGATCTGGTGGGCAACGGCTATGTGCAGTTGCTGCAAATGATCGTGATCCCGCTGGTGTTCGCCTCGATCCTCAGCGCCGTGGCCCGCCTGCACAACGCCTCGTCGTTGGGCAAGATCAGCTTCCTGACCATTGCCACACTGCTGTTCACCACGGCCATCGCAGCGCTGATCGGCATCGGCCTGACCAACCTGTTCGGCCTGACCGCCGAAGGCCTGGTGGCCGGCACTCAGGAAATGGCGCGCCTGCAAACCATCCAGACCGACTACGCCGGCAAGGTCGCCGACCTGAATGTGCCGCAGCTGCTGCTGTCGTTCATTCCGCAAAACCCCTTCGCCGACCTGGCGCGGGCCAAGCCGACGTCGATCATCAGCGTGGTGATTTTCGCGGCGTTCCTGGGTGTCGCGGCGCTGCAACTGCTCAAGGATGATGCCGAGAAAGGTCAGAAAGTGATCAACGCCATCGACACCCTGCAAGCCTGGGTGATGCGTCTGGTGCGCCTGGTGATGAAGCTGACCCCGTACGGTGTGCTGGCGCTGATGACCAAAGTGGTCGCCGGTTCCAACCTGCAAGACATCATCAAGCTCGGCAGTTTCGTGGTGGTGTCCTACATCGGCCTGGGCTTAATGTTCGTGGTGCATGGCGTGCTGGTGTCGGCCGCCGGGATCAACCCGCTGCGGTTCTTCCGCAAGATCTGGCCGGTGCTGACGTTTGCCTTCACCAGCCGCTCCAGCGCAGCGACGATTCCGTTGAGTATCGAAGCGCAGACCAGCCGCCTGGGCATCCCGCAGTCCATCGCCAGTTTCGCCGCTTCGTTCGGCGCGACCATTGGCCAGAACGGCTGTGCCGGTCTGTACCCGGCGATGTTGGCGGTGATGGTGGCGCCTACCGTGGGCATCAACCCGCTGGACCCGCTGTGGATCGCAACGCTGGTGGCGATTGTGACGCTGAGCTCGGCCGGTGTGGCCGGAGTGGGTGGCGGAGCGACCTTTGCCGCGTTGATCGTGCTGCCGGCGATGGGTTTGCCGGTGTCACTGGTGGCGTTGCTGATTTCGGTCGAGCCGCTGATTGATATGGGGCGTACGGCGCTGAACGTGAGTGGTTCGATGACGGCCGGGGCGATCACCAGTCAGGTGATGCAGCAGACGGACAAGGCGCTGTTGGATGCGGATGAGCATTCGGCGTTGGCGCACGCTTAAATCCTCCAACAACTCAGGAGGCCCCTTCGCGAGCAAGCCCGCTCCCACATTGGTCCTGCGGCGTACATAGATTCTGTATTCGCAGAAGATCAAATGTGGGAGCGGGCTTGCTCGCGAAGCTCTTAAGCTTTTTCCCACACTTCGAAGTTGTACGCCGGCTTGTCACCTTCCGCCGGATTCGGCACATCCGACACCAGTTTCCATTCCTTCAAATCAAACTCCGGAAACCACGCATCCCCTTCCGGGCTCAGCGCCACGCGGGTCAGGTACAACCGGTCAGCCTGCGCCAGCCCTTGCGCATACAACTGCGCGCCGCCAATCAGCATCAATTCATCAACGCCCTGTTCCTTCGCCCATGCTTCGGCGCGAACGACGGCGGCTTCCAGCGACGGATAAACCTCCGCGCCTTCGAGCTGCAGATCCGCCTGGCGACTGACCACGATGTTCAGGCGGCCCGGCAGCGGACGACCGAGGGAATCCCAGGTCTTGCGACCCATGATGATCGGCTTGCCGAGGGTGGTGGCCTTGAAATATTTGAAGTCCCCCGGCAAGTGCCAGGGCATGCTGTTGTCGACGCCGATCACACGGTTTTCACCGAGGGCTGCGATCAGGCTGAGGCGGAGTGATTTAGTCATGCCGGCGAGGATACCAGAGCCTCGCTTTCGCCGATAAGCGCCACAGCGGTTATGCTCACAGCTCATTTAAACGACGGGATGCCGCGTGACTGAACTCAATACCCTCTGGCTGACAGAAACCATCCGCCTGCGCGAAGAACACGCAGGCCCACTGGAAGACCTGGAAGCCAACCGACTGGCCCGCAGCGCCGGCGGCGATTTGCCGGTGCGCATTCAACACCGCGCCCTGTGGCTCGCTGAGCGCGATGGCCTGACTACAGCCCTCAAACACTGGCTGCAAGGCTCGCGGCTGGCGCTGCTGGTGTTGGCGGTACTGGCCGTGATCAGCGGCGCCGGCCTGGCCTTCGCGGCTATGGGCGAAGGCCTGCACCCGGTGAATGTGTTCTGGGCCTTGGGCAGCCTGCTCGGGCTCAATCTGGTCCTGCTGCTGAGCTGGGCCCTGGGGCTGGTATTTGCCGGCGAACACGGCGCCAGCCTCGGACGCCTGTGGCTATGGCTCAGTGAAAAACTCGCTCGTGACGCCAAGGCCGCGCAGTTGGCCCCCGCCCTGCTCCTGTTACTGCAACGGCAGAAACTCAATCGCTGGGCCATCGGCGTGCTGGTCAACAGCCTGTGGTTGCTGGCGATGATCAGCGCGTTGGTGATCCTGCTGATGTTGATGGCGACCCGGCGCTACGGCTTCGTCTGGGAAACCACGATCCTCAGTGCCGACACCTTTATCGCCGTCACTCAGGCGCTGGGTGCGTTGCCGGCCCTGCTTGGCTTCAGTGTGCCGACCGTGGAGATGATCCGCGCCAGTGGCGATGCCGCACTGAACATCGAAAGCGCTCGCCAGGCTTGGGCCGCCTGGCTGGTGGGCGTACTGCTGGTCTACGGCGTTTTGCCGCGTCTGCTGCTCGCGCTGTTTTGCCTGTGGCGCTGGAAGACAGGGCAAACGGCACTGCGTCTGGATTTGAACCAGCCCGGTTACGCGCAACTGCGCGAACGCTTGATGCCCACCAGCGAGCGCCTCGGCGTCAGCGATGCGGCACCGGCGCAACTGCATCGTGTGGAAAGCGGTGTCACCGAGCAGCAAAGCGACGGTGCGCTGTTGGTCGCCATCGAACTGGACGACCAGCGTCCGTGGCCACCGCAGTTGCCGAAAAACGTCAGTAACGCCGGCATCCTCGACAGTCGCGAGTCGCGGCACAAACTTCTCGAACAACTGAGCCGCTTTCCCCCGGCACGCCTGGCCATCGCCTGCGATCCACGACGCTCGCCGGATCGCGGCAGCCTGGCCTTGATTGCCGAACTGGCCCGCAGCGCCAGCGCCACCCGCGTGTGGTTGTTGCAGGCGCCGCCCGGTGAAGCGCTGGACGCCGAACGCCTGGGCGACTGGCACGTGGCGCTGCAACAGCTTGAGTTACCGTTTGCCGATTGTGCACCGATGAACTGGCTGGAGACGGGTCATGACTGACACCAGGAAGCAGCCTCTGAAACTCGCCGTGGTCGGTCACACCAACGTCGGTAAAACCTCGTTGTTGCGCACCCTGACCCGCGACGTCGGCTTCGGTGAAGTGTCCCATCGCCCCAGCACCACGCGACACGTCGAAGGCGCGCGGTTGTCGGTGGACGGCGAGCCGCTGCTCGATCTCTACGACACCCCTGGCCTGGAAGACGCCATCGCCCTGCTCGACTACCTTGAACGCCTGGAACGCCCGGGTGAACGCCTCGACGGTCCGGCACGCCTGGCGCGTTTCCTGGAGGGCAGCGAAGCCCGGCAACGCTTCGAGCAGGAAACCAAGGTGCTGCGCCAGTTGCTGGCGTCGGATGCCGGTCTTTATGTGATCGACGCCCGCGAGCCGGTGCTGGCCAAGTATCGCGACGAACTGGAAGTGTTGGCCAGTTGCGGTAAACCCTTGCTGCCGGTGCTGAATTTCGTCAGCAGCGCCAACCACCGCGAACCGGCCTGGCGTGAAGCGCTGGCGCGGCTGGGCTTGCATGCCCTGGTGCGTTTCGACAGTGTCGCGCCGCCGGAAGATGGCGAGCGTCGACTCTATGAAAGTCTCGCCCTGCTGCTGGAAACGGCCCGGCCGCAACTCGAACGCCTGATCGCCGATCAGCAGGCCCAGCGCCTGGCTCGCCAGCAAAGCGCGGAGCGACTGATTGCCGAATTGCTGATCGATTGCGCGGCTTGCCGGCGCAGCGTGGTCAGTGAAGCCGAGCAGGAACAACAGGCGATCAGCGAATTGCGCAAAGCCGTACGCCAGCGCGAGCAGCGTTGCGTCGAGGCCCTGCTCAAGCTCTACGCCTTCCGCCCACAGGATGCCGCGGCCAGTGATTTGCCGCTGCTCGACGGCCGTTGGGGCGATGACCTGTTCAACCCGGAAACCCTCAAGCAACTGGGTGTGCGCGTCGGTGGAGGTATCGCGGCGGGTGCTGCTGCCGGGGCCGGGGTCGATTTGCTGGTGGGCGGGATTACCCTCGGCGCCGCTGCACTGGCCGGCGCCATTGCCGGTGGCGCCCTGCAAACCGCGCGCAGTTATGGCAGCCGCTTGCTGGGCAAGATCAAGGGGCAGCGCGAACTGACGGTGGATGACAACGTGCTGCGCCTGTTGGCGCTGCGCCAGCGGCAACTGCTGCAGGCGCTGAACGCCCGTGGGCATGCGGCGATGGACAGCATCCAGGTGGCCACGCCTCAGGAAAAGAGTTGGCGCGAAGGCAAACTGCCTGAGGCTTTGAACAAGGCTCGGGCGCATCCGCAGTGGTCGTCGTTGAATCCGCATCCGAAGTTGAATCAGGCGGAGCGGCAGGAGCAGGTTGAGGTGTTGGCCCAGGAGTTGTGAACCTGCTGATCGTCAGCGCCAGTTGAACTGCAGATAAGCAGTGCTGAGCTGTGAAACGCGCTGCTGATCCACCGCATCCTGGTCACCGTCGTTATCCATATCGAAGTGGACCAGCCAATCCATCTTCCCGTCGTTGTTGGTGTCATAGGCGGAAGCGGTGTAAACGATAGTTTGATCCGACGGTTTGCCGACGCCTTCATGAAAGTGCAGGCGCACGGTGTCTGGCGAGCCGTCGTTGGCGAAATCTTCGGTGAATATCTTCAGATAGCGATCCCAGGTATCGCCGCGGTTGAACCAGTTGAGCTGCAAGTAGGCGTTTGCAAACGACTTGAGCAACCGCTCGTCCTTGGTGTTTTCCTTACCGTCGTTGTTCACATCACCGACCTGGAAATCAACCTTGCCATCAGCCGTGATATCCAGCGCATAGGCTTTATGGATGAGCCTGTCTTCTGCCCCGCTACTCTCCTCGAAAAAATGCAGGAGGACGGTGTCGGCCTTGCCGTTTGAGCTGCGGTCTTGGGCAGTCACTTTCAAATAACGCATGGTGGAGTTTCTCATTGAAGAAAGGCCGATCAAGCTAGCCCGTCTGGTCGGAACTCTCTGCGCGAACAGTTTCATTTACATGTAGGGCGTTTCAGCAGGCCTCGAGAGACAAGACTCCGATGGCTTTGTGCTTCAACACCTCTAGATCAATCACCGGCACATGCATCTCCTTGGCCTGTTCATCCCACTGGCGCATGCGCAAACTGACTTTGCACAACGGGTCCCGCTCGAAGGCATCGGCTTCGGTTTCGGTCATCACACCACCCTGATATTCCAGGGTCCGGCGACTGGCCTCGCTCAGGCGTTCGTAGTACCCAGGTTCCCTGAGTGTCAGATAACGCTTGGCCTGGACGTGGTACTCCACCAACCTGGCCATGCGTTCGCTGAAGCCGGCATTGCGTAAATAATCGGCGCCCAGCCGTTCGTGGCTGACCACGCCGTAGCCGCCCATGTTCTCGGCACCCTCGGCGCAGATGTGCCCGATATCGTGGAAGAACGCCGCCAGCACGACTTCATCGTCGAAGCCTTCGGCCATCGCGCATTGGGCGGCCTGGGACATGTGCTCGATCTGCGACACCGGCTCGCCGATGTAATCGCTGTCGCCAAATCGTTCGTAGAGGGCGAAGACCTTGGCGACGGTTTGTTCATGGCTGTGCATCAGAAGTCTCCCGATCAGTAAGATTTGTGGTGAATGGTAGACCGCTTTCGCGAGCAAGCCTGCTCCCACATTGGAACGCATTTCCCTGTGGGAGCAGGCTTGCCCGCGAAGAGGCCCTTTCAGCCGATGAAGATCTTACTTGGCCGCCACTTTCTCGGACTTGCCGTCATAACGCTTGCGCCATTCGGTCAGGATCTCGTCGCGGTTCTTCGAGGCCCAGGCGAAGTCGTTCTTGATCAGGCGCTGTTCGTAGTCAGCTGGCAGTTCGGTCTGCGGCTTGGCGATGCCAGGCTGGGCGAGCACGGCGAAGTTTTCTTTGTACAACTCCATCGCCTCAGGGCTGGCGGAGAAGTCAGCCAGTTTCTTCGCGGCTTCTTCGTGGGCCGTGCCCTTGATCACGGCAGTCGCTTCGATTTCCCAGCCCAGGCCTTCCTTCGGCAGGATGATGTCCAGCGGTGCGCCCTGGCGTTTCAGTTGAACGGCCGGGTACTCGAAGGAAATACCGATCGGGAACTCACCCGCAGCCGCCAGTTTGCAAGGCTTGGAACCGGAGTGAACGTACTGGCCGATGTTCTGGTGCAGGCCGTCCATGTAGGCCCAGCCCTGCTTCTCGCCGAAGGTTTGCAGCCAGGCGCTGACGTCGAGGAAGCCGGTGCCGGACGATGCCGGGTTCGGCATGACGATCTTGCCTTTGTACTCAGGCTTGGTCAGGTCCTGCCAGCTCACGGGTTTGCTCAGGCCCTGCTTTTCGGCTTCGACGGTGTTGAAGCAAATGGTCGCGGCCCAGACATCCATGCCGACCCAGGCTGGCGGGTTGGCGGCGTCGCGGTAATTGACGCCGATCTTGCCCAGGTCCTTGGGTGCATAGCTTTGCAGCATGCCCTGCTGGTCGAGGATCGCCAGGCTGGAAGCCGCCAGGCCCCACACGGCGTCCGCCTGCGGGCGTTCTTTTTCGGCCAGCAGTTTGGCGGTGATGATGCCGGTGGAATCACGCACCCATTTGATTTCGACGTCCGGGTTGGCCTTTTCGAAGGCTTCTTTATAGGTTTTCAGCTGTTCGGCTTCGAGGGCGGTGTACACCGTCAACTCGGTTTTCGCCGCGAAGGCGTTCAGGCTGAAAGCGGTGAGGACAGCGGCGGCCAGGGCCATAGGCTTGAACATGATCTTTTCCTGTATTTGAGTTGAGGGTGTGAATCAGTGACCGGGCGCGGTCTGCCGCCAGGCCTGGGAGCGGCGCAGCAATCCGCGCGAGGCCCAGGCCAGCAGCAGGGACACGCCCGCCGAGGTGAACAGAATCAGGGTCGACATCGCCGCCGCGCCGCCGACGTTGCCGGCGTCGTCCATGTTCAGCACCGCCACCGCCGCGAGGATGGTGTCGGGGCTGTAGAGGAAGATCGCCGCCGAGACGGTGGTCATGGCCGAGACGAACAGGTAGCGCACGATGTCCAGCAAAGCCGGCAGACAGATCGGCACGGTGACGCGCAAGTAGTGGCGGTACAGCGGCGCCTTGAGCGACAGCGCGGCGGCTTCGAACTCGGCATCGAGTTGACGCAATGCGGTGGTGGCGGTCATTTGTGCGGTGGTCAAATAGTGCGCAATGGTGCAGACGATCAGCAGGGTCATGGTCCCGTACAGCACATGCAGCGGGTTGCCGGTGAGGTTGAAGAAGAAGACATAACCCAACCCCAACACCAGGCCCGGCACCGCCATCGGTACGAAACTGAGCATGCGCAAGGTCAGGTTCAGGCCGCGCTGCCCCCTGGTTTTCTCCATCAGGTAGGCGCCGGTGAAAATCAGCAGGCTGCCGATCAATGCCGTGCCCAGGGCCATCTTCAAGCTGTTGCCGTAGGCCAGCCAGCCACCACCGGCGGTTTCATTAAACTGGTAGTGGTTGAGCGACAGCGACAGGTTGTACGGCCAGAATTTCACCAGGGACGAGAACACCGCCATGCCGAATACCAGCAGCAATGCCGCGCTGATCAACAGGACGATGGCCAGGTAGCAAGCGTCGCGCAGTTTCGATGGCACAGGCTTGAACACCTGGGCACGACCGCTCATGGAGTCGCCGTGGCGTCGACGCAACCAGGCATCGACGCCAAAGCTGAACAGCGCTGGCAGCAACAACACCATGCCGATCAAGGCACCGCGGCCGAATTGCTGTTGGCCGACCACGGCTTTATAGGCTTCCAGCGCCAGCACTTGATAGTCCCCACCGACCACCACCGGAACCCCGAAGTCGGTGATGGTCAGGGTGAACACCAGGCAGAACGCAGCGAAAACCGCCTGACGGGTCGCCGGCCAGGTGATGCTGCGGAACGCTTTCGCCGGACTGGCGCCCATGCTTGAAGCCGCATCGAACAGTCGCGCATCCGC
Organism: Pseudomonas sp. PDM32; assembly: GCF_019219225.1. Classification (NCBI taxonomy): domain Bacteria; kingdom Pseudomonadati; phylum Pseudomonadota; class Gammaproteobacteria; order Pseudomonadales; family Pseudomonadaceae; genus Pseudomonas; species Pseudomonas sp. PDM32. Next base: position 414,497 of record NZ_JAHUWE010000001.1, on the reverse strand, counting down.
CAGGGACAAGGCCGACAGAAGAATCATCAAGGCGTGCGGGAAGGTGTAGATCACCTCACCCAGAACAATGCCCCAGAAGCCGTAGATGTTGTCCGACAGCAGGCCACGCAGCATGCCCTGGTTGCCGAACAGGTAAACCAGCGCAATCCCGGGCAGCATCGACGGCGCCATCAATGGCAGCAGGGAAATGCCACGCCAGATACCTTTACCTGCAATCAGGGTGCGTTGCAGCGCGTAGGCAAACAGGTAAGCCAGGGGTACGACAATCGCCGCGACGCTGAGGGAAACCTTCAGACTGTTGCCGAGCAACCAGTGGAAGTTCTCGCTGGTCACCAGCTCTTTCGCTGCAACCCAACCACCACCCTGCCCGGCTTCAGCGCTGAAACCACGCCAGAAGATCGCCAGCAACGGCATCAATACGGCAACACCCAACAACACCAGCAGAAGCACTTTGCCGCCGACCACGAACAGCCGGTCACCGATCTCGGCACGGGAATTCTGCCGAACCTGCTTGTGTGGCAGCGGCAGCGCGATGTTCGCGCTCATCAGGCAAACACCTGCAGGCTACGCGGCGGCAAGGCGACCATGATCTGCCGGGCGCCAAGGCGCGGCATGGCTTCCGGTGCCAGCTCCGCCAACAGCGCATGGCCCGGCAAATGATCGAGCTCGAAGCTCATGCGGCAGCGGTTGCCGAGGAAGGTGATCTCGCGAACCTTGGCCGGGAACAGGTTTTCCTCGTGCACCAGCGGATTGACGTTGATCGCTTCCGGACGGCAGAACAAACGGCCCGACGCGGTCTTGGCACCGCCATCGGCCAGACGCATGCTCATCCCGCCGACCTGGGCGTGGCTGTCGCTGCTGCGCTGGAACGGCAACCAGTTGCCCTGGCCGACGAACTCCGCCACGAACGGCGTGGCCGGGCGGTTATAGATTTCCTGGGGCGTGGCGTACTGCTCGACCTTGCCGTTGTTCATCACGGCGATACGGTCGGCCATCAACATGGCCTCGTCCTGATTGTGGGTCACCATCAGGGTGGTGATGCCGAGGTTGCGTTGCAGCTGGCGCAGTTCGGTGCACAGATGCTCGCGCACCCGGGCATCGAGGGCCGACATCGGCTCGTCGAGCAGCAACAGCGAAGGCGCCGGGGCCAGAGCGCGAGCCAGTGCAACCCGCTGCTGCTGGCCACCGGACAACTGACCGGGATATTTTTTCTCGCTGCCGCTCAGGCCGACCAGTTCCAACATCTGACCGACACGCTGGCGAATCGGGTCGCGACCATTGCCGGCGAGGCCGTAGGCAATGTTCGCTTCGACGGTGAGATTGGGGAACAACGCGTAGGACTGGAACAAAATGCCGTAGTCCCGCGCCTGGGGAGCCAGGTGGGAAACGTCGCGATCACCCAGGTACAACTCGCCGCTGTCCTGCTTTTCCAGGCCGGCGATGCAGCGCAGCAAGGTGGTCTTGCCACAGCCCGACGGCCCCAGCAGACACACCAGCTCACCGGCCGCCACGTCGAGTGAAACGTTATCCAGCGCCGTGAAAGCGCCGAAACGTTTCTGTACGCCGCGCACTTTCATTGGTGCGCCGGGGTTGGTCAGGGCAGTTGCGATCGAGTTGTTCATGGACGGACCTCATCTGGCAGATGAAGGCCATCCTAGGGTTGTAATGAGTCCGTCATGTGGCAGTAAGGCAAAAACTGCCGATAGTGGTATTCGAGGATTTTGGTTGAAATCAAAAGATCGCAGCCTTTGGCAGCTCCTACATGGGAACGTATTCTGTGTAGGAGCTGCCGAAGGCTGCGATCTCTTGATCTAGGCCGGCGCCATTTCCTGTGCTAACCCGAGAAACGCCGCCGGCAACCGAGCGCCCTTGCGTTCCTTGAGGCAATACAGGTATTCGGGAATCTGAGGTGCATTCTCGATGGTCAGCACCCGCAGTTGCGGATCATGAGGTACTTCCTGGCGGGCGATGATGCTGATGCCGATGTTGCGCAGCACTGCTTCGCGAATCGATTCGCGGCTGCCGATCTCCAGCAACGGCCCGAAACTCACTCCGGCGCTGGCCAGCAACTCTTCGGTCAGGCGGCGGGTGGTCGAGCCCGGTTCGCGCATCAGCAGGGTATGCCCGGCCAAGGCGCCAAGTGGTACGTGATCATGAACCGCCAGTGGATGATTGCGATGCACCGCCAGCACCAGCGGATCGCTGCCGAGCACCCGGCGAATCAGCCGCGCGTCATCGAGCAACTGCGACGACGCCGCGACATCGACCCGGTACTCTTCCAGCGCTTCGAGCACTTGCTGGGAATTGCCGATTTCCACCGACACCTCCACCTGCGGCAAGCGCTCGCGAAAGGTTTTTACCAGGTCGAGGATGTAATACGGCGCCGTGGCGGCAATGCGCAATGTGCCCTGGACCTGGCCGCAGTTACGCAGGAAAAACTCGATGTCGGCTTCCTGCTGCATCAACACCTTGACCATCGGCAGCAGCCGCGCGCCCTCCTCGCTGACGCTCAGACGCCGACCGCCACGGTAGAACAGCTCGACCGCATACTGACTCTCCAGGTTGCGGATCTGCGTCGTCACCGTCGGCTGGCTCAGGCCAAGCTTTTTGGCAGCCTGGGTAATGCTGCCCAGGCGGGCCACCATGTAAAACGCCTTCAGCTCGGCACTCAGCACAACCGTCCCTCATCCTTTATTTGCGCAGCAGGCGCAAACCGTTGAACACCACCAGCAAACTCACGCCCATGTCGGCGAACACTGCCATCCACATGGTAGCGACCCCGGCGAAGGTTACCCCAAGAAAGATCGCCTTGATGACCAACGCCAGGGCGATGTTCTGTTTGAGGATGCTCGACGTCTGCCGCGACAGGCGAATGAATGCCGGAATCTTGCGAAGATCATCGTCCATCAGGGCGACATCGGCGGTTTCGATCGCGGTATCGGTGCCTGCGGCGGCCATGGCGAAACCGATCTCGGAGCGCGCCAGCGCAGGCGCGTCGTTGATGCCGTCGCCGACCATGCCGACCCGGTGCCCCTGGGCATAAAGGGCCTCGATAGACTGCAATTTGTCCCCCGGCAACAGGTCGCCCCTGGCTTCGTCGATGCCGACCTGCGCAGCAATGGCCTGCGCAGTGTGGACGTTGTCGCCGGTGAGCATCAGGGTTTTGATGCCCAGGTCATGCAGTTGCTCGATGGCTTCGCGACTGGACGCTTTTACCGTATCGGCGACAGCGAACAGTGCCAAAGGACCTGACGCATCAAGCAGCAGCACCACCGACTTGCCCTGCTTTTCCAGGGCAAACAGTTTCTCTTCCAGTGCTGGCGAACACAGCCCCAGGTCCTCCACCAGACGATGGTTGCCCAAGTGGTAGAGCTGGCCGTTGATCTCGCCGCGCACACCGCGCCCGCCCAGGGCTTCGAAGTTATCCACAATCAGCGTCGTGCTTTGGTTATCCACAGCCGCTTTGGCGATGGCCAGGGAAACCGGGTGATCCGAGCGCCCGGCCAACGCGGCGGCAATGGCTGGCGCCGATGCATCGGCGGTCGGGTCCAGCGACAGGTAATCGGTCTGCACCGGCTTGCCGTGGGTGATGGTGCCGGTCTTGTCCAGGGCCAGGTAGTCGAGCTTGTAACCGCCCTCCAGATAGACGCCGCCCTTGACCAGGATCCCTTTGCGCGCCGCCGCCGCGAGGCCGCTGACGATGGTCACCGGCGTGGAAATCACCAGCGCGCACGGGCACGCCACCACCAGCAGCACCAGCGCCCGGTAAATCCAGTCGAACCACAACGCGCCCATGAACAGCGGTGGGATGACCGCCACGGCCAGCGCAAGGACAAATACTGCCGGGGTGTAGATTTTCGAAAACTGATCGACGAATCGCTGGGTCGGCGCTCGCGCGCCCTGGGCCTGTTCAACGGCGTGGATGATGCGTGCCAGGGTCGAATTACCCGCGGCGGCAGTGACCGCGTACTCAAGGGAACCTGCCTGATTGATGGTGCCGGCGAACACTTTGTCGCCGACGGTTTTCTCTACCGGCAGGCTTTCCCCGGTAATGGGCGCCTGATCGATGGTCGAACGCCCGGACAGCACTTCGCCGTCCAGACCAATGCGTTCGCCGGGACGCACACGCACCCGAGCGCCGATTTCGATGATTTTGACATCCTGCTCGACCCAACTGCCGTCGGCCTGCAACACCGTCGCCTGCTCCGGCGCCATCTGCATCAGCCCACCGATGGCATTGCGCGCACGATCCAGAGAGCGAGCCTCGATCAGCTCGGCCACGGTGAACAGGAACATCACCATCGCCGCTTCTGGCCATTGACCGATCAGGACGGCGCCGGTGACGGCAATGCTCATCAGTGCGTTGATGTTCAGATTGAGGTTCTTGAGCGCGATCCAGCCCTTTTTATAGGTGCCGAGACCGCCGCTGAGAATGGACACCAGCGCAATGACCGCGACCACCCAATCAGGCGCGGTCGCGGTGAAGTGGATGACTTCCGCCAGCAATGCGCCCACACCGGACAACGCCAATGGCCACCAGTGTTTCCTGTCGGGTTTCGCTGCCGGTGTTTCAGCCCCCTGTTCCAGCGGTTCGGCGTGCATGCCCAGGGACTTGATCGCCTCGATGATTGGCTCGGTACCAGGCAAATCGTGGGTCACGCCGAGCACTCGGTTGATCAGATTGAACTCCAGCTGCTGCACGCCTGTCAGCTTGCTTAGCTTGTTCTGGATCAGCGTCTGCTCGGTCGGGCAGTCCATCGCCTCGATGCGAAAGCTGCTCAGACGGGCACCCGCCGTCGGCGATTCGCTCAGCGTGACCCGCGCAGGCGCTGCCGTTCTTGATGAACAGCAAGTGTCGCCGTGACCGCCATGGTCATGCTTGGGCAAGGGCCGGAGCTTAACGCCGATTTCATGTTCGGCCACAGGTTTGTGGGTATGCTGAGAATCGCTCATTGGTTGCGTCCATAAGAGTGCCTGTTGCCCAGTAAAGACCCTGTAGCCACTACAGGGTCAAGCACCCATTTTGGAGTTTTGGAGATTGTCGTCATGAAGATTGGAGAATTGGCGAAACTCACGGACTGCGCCGTAGAGACGATCCGCTACTACGAGCGCGAGAACCTTCTGCCGGAACCGGCCCGCAGTGACGGCAACTATCGCGTCTACACCCAGGCCCACGCCGAGCGCCTGACCTTCATCCGCAACTGTCGCACCCTCGACATGACCCTCGAGGAAATCCGCAGCCTGCTGGCATTTCGCGACAGTCCGCAGGACCAGTGCGAAAGCGTCAACGCACTGATCGACGAGCACATCCACCACGTCAAGGCGCGGATCGACGGCCTGCTGGCCTTGCAGGCACAACTGCTCGACCTGCGCCAACGCTGCGGCGAGGGGCCGGGTATCGATCAATGCGGGATTTTGCAGCAGCTGGAAGTGAGCGGCGGGGTTGTGGCGACAGAGGCTGAACATTCCCATGTCGGCCGTAGCCACGGCCACTAACACGATCCCTTGTAGGAGCTGCCGCAGGCTGCGATCTTTTGATCTTGATTGTAAAAGATCAAAAGATCGCAGCCTGCGGCAGCTCCTACAGGGGATGCGTGAGTTTTAGACCGCCATCGGCGCGGTCATTGGCGCGTGGTGCTCGTAGCCTTCCAGCGAGAAGTCGCCCGGTTCGACCAGCTCCAGCCATTCCGGCTGATACACACCAGTCTTGGCAAACTCCGGCACACGGTCGGAAATCACCAGTTTCGGCATCGGGAACGGCTCACGCTTGAGCTGTTCGTTGAGCATGTCCAGGTGATTTTCGTAGACGTGCGCATCACCGATGAAATAGGTGAACCAGCGTGGCGTGTAGCCCGTCAGGCGACCGATCAGGCTCAGCAGCGCAGCGCCCTCGGTGAGGTTGAACGGCGTGCCCAGGCCCAGGTCGTTGGAGCGGATGTAGAGGGTCAAGGAGATCTCTTTGGTCTCGACATTCGGGTGGAACTGGTACAGCAGGTGGCACGGCGGCAAGGCCATTTCATCAAGCTGGGCGCAGTTCCAGCCGTGGAACAGGATGCGACGGCTGCCCGGGTCCTTGATAATGGTGTCGACGCACTGGCGAACCTGGTCGATGGCCTTGTACAGCACCACATAGGCCTGGCCGTTTTCTTCGCCTTCGGCAATCTGGCGGTAGCCTTGCTTGAGGGTTTGCTCGATGGCGGCCGGGTTGCTGAGCGGAATCTGCTTGTACGCCGGCCATTTGCGCCATTGCACGCCGTAGATTTCGCCAAGGTCGTCTTCGCCCTGGCGGAACGGGTTGGCCAGCCACTGGGCGTTTTCGTTGGCGTTCTGGTCCCAGACCTTGCAGCCCAGGGCGCGGAATTCGGCAGCGTTGTTCACGCCACGGAGAAATCCGCACATTTCGCCGATGGCCGATTTGAAGGCCATCTTGCGCGTGGTGATCGCCGGGAAACCTTCCTGCAGGTCATAACGCAGCATCGCACCGGGAAAACTGATGGTGTTCACGCCGGTACGGTTGGCCTGCTTGGTGCCGTTCTTGATGACGTGGGCGACCAGTTCGAGATATTGCTTCATGAGTTACCTGTGTCCTTGAACCCGCAGCCTTCGCTGCGGGGTTCGAATTTTATACGGCTGCCGCTGGCGTTGCCGGGGCGCGGTGATACGCCAGCCAGATCAGGACCAGACCGCCGACGATCATCGGCAGGCACAGCACCTGGCCCATGGTCAGCCAGTTCCAGGCCAGATAGCCCAGCTGCGCGTCCGGTACGCGGACGAATTCGACGATGAAACGGAAGATGCCATAGAACAGCGCGAACATCCCCGATACCGCCATGGTCGGCCGCGGCTTGCGCGAGAACAGCCAGAGGATCAGGAACAGCGCCACACCTTCGAGGGCGAACTGGTACAGCTGCGAGGGGTGACGCGGCAACTGCGCCGGGTCGCTGAACGGCGGGAAGATCATCGCCCACGGCACGTCGGTCGGCTTGCCCCACAGCTCGGCATTGATGAAGTTGCCGATACGCCCGGCCCCCAGGCCAATCGGCACCATCGGCGCAACGAAGTCCATCAGCTGGAAGAACGACTTGTTGTTCTTTTTACCGAACCACAACGCCGCCAGCATCACGCCGATGAAACCGCCGTGAAACGACATGCCGCCCTTCCACACTTCGAAAATCAGCGTCGGGTTGGCCAGATAGGCGCTCAGATCGTAGAACAGCACATAACCCAGGCGTCCGCCGACGATCACCCCCATCGACATCCAGAACACCATGTCGGAGAGCTTCTCCTTGGTCCAGGTCGGGTCGAAGCGGTTCAACCGGCGGGAGGCCAGCAGCCAGGCGCCGCCGATGCCAATCAGGTACATCAGGCCGTACCAGTGGATTTTCAGCGGACCGATGGCCAGGGCCACCGGGTCGATCTGCGGGTAAGGCAGCATTGCGACTCCTCGTTAGAGTTCAAATCTTAAAAATTCCCGGGCGACGCTGCCACCTCAGGATTAAGCCAGGATTGCGCTGTGCGTCAGAGCAGATGCTTCAGACTAGAAAGTTCAGACCGACGCAGAACAGCAAAGCGGCAAACAGCCTTTTCAGCAACCTCGGCGACAACCTGTGGGCCAGTCGCGCGCCCAAACGGGCGAACACCATGCTGGTCAGGGCAATGCCCAGCAGCGCCGGCAAATAAACAAAACCGAGACTATGGGCCGGAAGCAACGGATCGTGCCAGCCCAGAATCATGAAACTTAATGCACTGGCCAGGGCAATCGGCAGCCCGCAGGCCGATGAAGTGGCCACGGCTTGCTGCATCGGTACGCTGCGCCAGGTCAGGAATGGCACGGTCAACGAACCGCCGCCAATGCCGAAAATCGCCGAGGCCCAGCCAATCACGCTGCCGGCCACGGTCAGACCGAGTTTGCCCGGCACGGTTCGGCTGGCCTTGGGTTTGACCTCCAGTGCCAGTTGAGCGGCGATCACCAAGGCAAATACACCAATGAGTTTCTGCAGGTTGGGGCCGGAAATCGCTTCCGCCGTCAAGGCGCCGAACCCGGCACCGATCAGAATGCCAACGGTCATCCACATGAAGATCGGCCAACGCACGGCGCCACGGCGGTGATGCTCGCGTACCGCGTTGACCGAGGTAAAGATGATCGTCGCCAGGGACGTCCCCACCGCCAGGTGCGTAAGGATCGACGGATCGAAGCCTTGGGCTTTGAAGCTGAACACCAGCACCGGGACGATGATGATCCCGCCACCCACGCCAAACAGCCCGGCGAGCACACCTGCACAGGCGCCGAGCGCCAGATAGAGCAGAAATTCCATGGTTGTCCCGCCCGTATCCCCAAAACCGGAGCGGCATGGTAACGGATGCATGGCCTCAAGCTCCACTGTGCAAGGCGATGGATCGATGAGCGATGTCTGCGTAGAGTGAGCAAAAAACACACAAGGACAGCCTGATGTGCCTGATTGTTTTTGCCTGGCGACCGGGTCATGCCCAGCCGCTGGTCGTGGCGGCCAATCGCGATGAATTCTACGCCCGCCCCAGCCTCCCCCTGGCGCCATGGCCCGAAGCACCGCACGTGCATGCGGGGCGCGACCTCGAGGCCGGTGGCACCTGGCTCGGTGTCGGTGCCAACGGACGTTTTGCGGCGCTAACCAACATCCGCGACCCCCACCGACCGCCAGGGCGCAAGTCTCGTGGGGAGCTGGTCGCGCGCTTTCTCACCGGGGAACTGACAATTGACGACTACTTAGCCGACGTTGTCGACCGTTCGCTGGAATATGGCGGCTTTAACCTGCTGGTCGGCAATCCCCATGAGCTCTGGCACTTCAATCAACGGGAATCGGAAGCCGTCATGCTGGCCCCGGGGGTCTACGGGTTATCCAATGCCGGGCTGGATACACCCTGGCCGAAACTGCTCAAGGCCAGGGCGGCGTTGAGCGAGGTGCTGGATGATCCGCAGCCTCAGGCACTGTTGGCGTTGTTGAGCGATGCGCAGACCGCGCCGTTTGCCGAGTTGCCGGACACGGGAGTGGGGCTGGCGACCGAGACGTTGCTGTCGAGTGTGTTCATTGCCAGCCAGAGTTATGGGACGCGGGCGAGTACGGCGTTGATTGTGCAGGCGGATGGCACGCGGCATATCGTCGAACGCAGTTTCGGGCCGTATGGCGGGCATCTTGGGGAAGTGGAGATTAAAATCTGAAAGATCGCAGCCTTCGGCAGCTCCTACAGGTGTGCATCAATCCCTGTAGGAGCTGCCGCAGGCTGCGATCTTTTCAGAGCGGCGCCTTGATCGCCGCCGGATTGATCATCCGCGCCAACCCAAGGTTCTTCAGCGCCAGTTGCAGCGAGCTGTGGATAACCTGCGGGTTGTCGATGGTCATCAGCTCGGCCAGCAATTCCCTGGCCTTGCTCAGGTTGATCTGGCGCAGCATCCACTTCACCTTCGGCAAGTTGGTGGCGTTCATCGACAGGCTGTCGAAACCCATCGCCATCAACAGCACGGCCGCCGCCGGGTCACCGGCCATCTCACCGCAGATGCTCACCGGCTTGCCTTCGGCATGGGCGTCACGCACGACGTTCTGCAATGCCTGAAGCACCGCCGGGTGCAGGTAGTCGTAAAGATCGGCGACCCGCGGGTTATTGCGGTCCACGGCCAACAGGTATTGGGTCAGGTCGTTGGAACCGACCGACAGGAAATCGACTTGCCGCGCCAGTTCCTTGGTCTGGTACACCGCCGCGGGGATCTCGATCATCACGCCAATCGGCGGCATCGGCACGTCGCAGCCTTCGTCGCGCACTTCGCCCCAGGCGCGGTGGATCAGGTGCAGCGCTTCTTCCAGTTCATGAATGCCGGAGATCATCGGCAGCAGAATGCGCAGGTTGTTCAAGCCTTCGCTGGCCTTGAGCATGGCACGGGTCTGCACCAGGAAGATTTCCGGGTGGTCGAGGGTGACGCGAATGCCGCGCCAGCCGAGGAACGGGTTGTCTTCCTTGATCGGGAAGTACGACAGTGACTTGTCGCCACCGATGTCCAGGGTGCGCATGGTCACCGGTTGCGGGTGGAACGCGGCCAGTTGTTCGCGGTAGATCGCCAGTTGTTCCTTTTCGCTCGGGAAACGCTGGTTGATCATGAACGGCACTTCGGTGCGGTACAGGCCGACGCCTTCGGCACCGCGCTTTTGCGCCCGCGCCACGTCCGCCAGCAGGCCGGTGTTGACCCACAGCGGCATGCGGTGGCCGTCGACCGTGATACACGGCAGATCGCGCAGCGCATCCAGCCCGAGGGCCAGTTGCTTCTCTTCCTCGACCACTTCGGCGAACTGCTTGCGCAGCACATCACTCGGGTTGGTGTAGACCTCGCCGTGGTAGCCGTCGACGATCATCTGGATGCCGTCGACCTTGGAGTATGGCAGGTCGACCAGGCCCATCACGGTCGGGATGCCCATGGCGCGGGCGAGAATGGCGACGTGGGAGTTACCGGAACCGAGCACCGACACCAGGCCGGCCAGCTTGCCTTCCGGCACCTCGCCGAGCATCGCCGGCGTCAGTTCTTCGCTGACCAGAATGGTGTTGTCGGGGTAGACCAGGGTTTGCTGGCGCTCTTCCTGCAAATAAGCCAGCAAGCGCCGGCCGAGGTCCTTGACGTCCGAGGCGCGCTCGCGCAGGTAGGCGTCGTCCATCAATTCGAAACGGTTGACGTGATCGGTGACCACCTGGCGCAACGCGCCCTGGGCCCACTGACCGGTCTTGATCACGGTGGTGACTTCGCTGCCCAGCGCGGCATCGTCGAGCATCATCAGATAGACGTCGAACAGGGCCCGCTCTTCCGGGCGCAACTGCGTGGCAAGCTTGGCCGACAACGCGCGCATGTCGGCGCGCACGCCTTCGATGGCGGTCTTGAACAGCCCGAGTTCGGCGTCGATGTCGGTGATGGTCTTGTCCGGCACCACGTCCAGGTCGGCCGGCGGCAGCATGACCACCGCCGTGCCCACTGCCGCACCCGGCGAACCCGGCACGCCGACGAACTTGGCTTCCTGGATGCCTTTGCCCTGACGACCGAGACCACGGATCGAGCCGGTGGCTTCAGCGTGGGCGATAACGCCGGCGAGTTGCGCGCTCATGGTCACGAGGAAGGCTTCTTCACCTTCATCGAACTGGCGCCGTTCTTTTTGCTGAATGACCAACACGCCGACAACGCGGCGGTGGTGAATGATCGGTGCCCCGAGGAATGAGGCGAAGCGCTCTTCACCGGTCTCGGCGAAGTAGCGGTAGCGCGGGTGGTCCGCAGCGTTTTCGAGGTTCAGGGGTTCTTCGCGCGTACCGACCAGGCCAACCAGACCTTCGTTGGGTGCCATGCTGACTTTGCCGATCGAGCGCTTGTTCAAGCCCTCGGTGGCCATCAGCACGAAGCGGTTGGTCTCGGGGTCAAGCAGGTAGACCGAGCAGACCTGGCTGCCCATGGCCTCTTTGACGCGCAACACAATAATCCCCAACGCCGCCTTGAGATCCTTGGCGGAGTTAACTTCCTGGACGATCTTGCGCAGCGTATTGAGCATGGCTCGGGGTCGAACTCCGTCGTCAGTCGCGCGCTAAAAGGCGCGGGGCAAGCTCTTTGAGAGCGCGTCGATACACCTCGCGCTTGAATGTCACCACCTGGCCCAACGGATACCAATAGCTGACCCAGCGCCAGCCATCGAATTCCGGTTTACCGGTCAAATCCATCCGCACCCGCTGCTCGTTGGAGATCAGGCGCAGGAGAAACCACTTCTGTTTCTGGCCGATGCACAGCGGTTGGCTGTGGGTACGTACCAGACGTTGCGGCAAACGATAGCGCAACCAGCCCCGGGTGCAGGCGAGAATTTCAACATCTTCGCGCTCCAGGCCTACTTCTTCGTTCAGCTCGCGGTACAAGGCGTCTTCCGGCGTCTCTTCGGGGTTGATTCCTCCCTGTGGAAACTGCCAGGCATCTTGATTGATTCGGCGAGCCCATAGCACCTGGCCGGCGTCATTCGTCAGAATGATCCCGACATTGGGGCGAAAACCATCGGGGTCGATCACGGCAACAACCTCGCAAACGCATGTCGCCGCATTGTTCCACAAAGGTTGTTAAGGCGGCAACGAAGGTTCCTACCTTATGTGCACTCTTGTGAAAAGACCGTATTCTTGTCGCCTTTTTACTGACTTTTCAGCGGGTAACTGCAATGCGCCTGGCTTTATTCGATTTGGACAACACCCTTCTGGGCGGTGACAGCGATCACGCCTGGGGCGATTACCTGTGCGAGCGCGGCTTTCTCGACGCCGTCGCCTACAAGGCACGCAACGATGCGTTCTACCAGGATTACCTGGCCGGCAAACTGGATAACGCTGCTTACCTGAACTTCTGCCTGGAAGTCCTCGGGCGCACCGAAATGGCTACGCTGGCTCAGTGGCACAGCGACTACATGCGCGACTGCATCGAACCGATCGTGCTGCCCAAGGCCATTGAACTGCTGGCCAAGCACCGCGACGCCGGCGACAAACTGGTGATCATCACCGCCACCAACCGCTTCGTCACCGGGCCGATTGCCAAGCGCCTGGGGGTCGAAACCCTGATCGCCACCGAATGCGAAATGGTCGACGGCCGCTACACCGGACGCAGTACCGATGTGCCGTGCTTCCGCGAAGGCAAGGTGACGCGGTTGAATCGCTGGCTGGAAGAAACCGGGTTTACGCTGGAAGACAGCTACTTCTATAGCGACTCGATGAATGATTTGCCGTTGCTGGAGCAGGTGACGAATCCGGTGGCGGTTGATCCGGACCCGAATCTGCGGGCCGAGGCTGAGAAGCGTGGCTGGCCGGTGATTTCGTTGCGCGACTGAAGATCAGAAGATCGCAGCCTTCGGCAGCTCCTACAGGTTTCCCCTGTAGGAGCTGCCGAAGGCTGCGATCTTTTCGGGCTAAACCGGCTTCGCTCCCATCAACCCCGCAATGGCAACAAAACAGACAAAACTGAACAACGCCAGGGCAAAGGTGAACTTCCCCACGCCACCCGGCGCTTTACGCAGCTTGTTCAGCCGCACCAGCAGCCAGAACCACGCCAGTGCCGCCACGGTGTAGAGCACACTGGAGGCCAGCAACCAGGTCTGCCCCAGCGGCCAGCCAACCAGGTGCACCATCCACCAGCCGGTAAACGGCATGCTCAGCAGCGCCAGCCCCATCAACAGCCAGACAAATACACGCGGCCGTTGCAGGGTGCGGCTTCCCGCCGTTGCATCACCCTTGCGCCGCGCAAGCAAAACCCAGACGCCCAGACCCAGCGCACAAGCCAGCAGTACAACCGTTGCCACCATGTGCGCCGCTTTCAGGGCAGTTAACGTTTCCATTGTTCGATTTCCTTATGACCTGCCCAACAGCGTAGCCCCTCAGCCAAGAAACAGCTGATAGGCCGGGTTGTCGCTTTCGTCCCAGTATGGGTAACCGATCTCTTCCAGCGCCGCCGGCACCAGGTGGCGCTCGTCGTGCGGCACTTGCAGGCCCGCGACGACCCGGCCATCCGCCGCGCCATGGTTGCGGTAATGGAACATCGAGATGTTCCAGCGCCCGCCGAGCTTGTTGAGGAAGTTGAACAGCGCCCCCGGACGCTCCGGGAATTCGAAACGCAGGATCACTTCGTCGACCACATGCGCCGCACGCCCGCCGACCATGTGACGGATGTGCAACTTGGCCAGTTCATTGTCGGTCAGGTCCAGTACCGGGAAACCCTGCTCGCTCAGACTGGCGATCAGGGCGCTGCGCGGGTCGTTTTCCGGGTGGGTCTGCACGCCGACAAAGATGTGCGCTTCGCTGCCGGTGTTGTAGCGGTAGTTGAATTCGGTGATCTGGCGCTTGCCGATGGCTTCGCAGAACGCCTTGAAGCTGCCCGGCTTCTCGGGAATGGTCACGGCGATGATCGCTTCGCGGCCCTCGCCCAGCTCCGCACGCTCGGCGACATGGCGCAGGCGGTCGAAGTTGACGTTGGCCCCGGAGTCGATGGCCACGAAAGTCTGACCGCTGACGCCGCGCTGCTCGACATACTTCTTGATCCCGGCCACGCCCAAGGCGCCGGCAGGTTCGGTGATCGAGCGGGTATCGTCGTAGATATCCTTGATGGCAGCACAGATTTCGTCGGTGCTCACGGTGATCACTTCATCGACATGATCCTTGCAGATGTCAAAGGTGTGCTGACCGATCTGAGCCACCGCAACACCGTCGGCGAAGATGCCCACGGTCGGCAACACAACACGCTCGCCCGCCGCCATGGCGGCTTGCAGGCAATTGGAGTCATCCGGCTCGACGCCGATGATCTTGATGTCCGGACGCAGGTACTTCACGTACGCCGCAATGCCGGCGATCAGGCCGCCACCGCCCACCGGGACGAAAATCGCATCCAGTGGCTGCGGGTGCTGGCGTAGGATCTCCATCGCCACGGTGCCCTGCCCGGCAATGGTGTGGGGATCATCGTACGGGTGAATGTAGACGTAGCCTTTTTCATCGACCAGTTTCAGCGAGTAGGCCAGGGCTTCCGGGAACGAGTCGCCGTGCAGCACCACTTTACCGCCGCGCGAGCGCACGCCTTCGACCTTGATCTCCGGGGTGGTCTTGGGCATGACGATGGTCGCTTTCACACCCAGCACCTTCGCCGCCAGGGCCAGGCCTTGCGCATGGTTGCCCGCCGAAGCCGTCACTACGCCGCGGGCGCGCTCTTCTTCGCTCAGCTGGGTCAACTTGTTGTAGGCGCCGCGAATCTTGAAGGAGAACACCGGCTGCAAGTCTTCGCGCTTGAGCCAAATGCTGTTGCCCAGCCGCTCGGAAAGCTGGCGGGCAGACTGCAGCGGGGTTTCTACGGCAACGTCATAAACGCGCGAGGTGAGGATCTTTTTGACGTACTGTTCAAGCATCGGAAAGCATCACTGAGCGGGTTGGGCGGGACCAAGGAGTCTAACCCGGCTTTCGGCCGCACGACCACACTAAACCGGTGGTTTTAGGCCAGACGTTATACCTGTGGCGAGGGGGCTTGCCCCCGTTCGGCTGCGAAGCAGTCGTAAACCTGTTGATTCGGAGTGCATAAAAGAATGCAGGGGGAGCGCTTCGCACTCCGACGGGGGCAAGCCCCCTCGCCACAAAAGCATTCCGGCACCCATGCACCTGCTCTCCGCCAATCGGGCAATGACCTTCCCCGCCCCGAAGCCTATAATGCCGGCCTTTCGTCCCCTCCTCGGCACTCCGGAGCCCGCATGAACCAGGATCAACTCAAACAGGCAGTGGCCCAGGCCGCCGTCGACTTCATCCTTCCGAAACTCGACGACAAGAGCATCGTCGGGGTCGGCACCGGCTCCACCGCCAACTGCTTCATCGATGCCCTGGCCCAGCACAAGGGCGCATTCGATGGCGCCGTCGCCAGTTCCGAAGCCACCGCCGCGCGCCTCAAGGGCCACGGGATTCCGGTGTACGAGCTGAATACCGTCAGCGACCTGGAGTTCTATGTCGACGGCGCCGATGAAAGCGACGAGCACCTGAACCTGATCAAGGGTGGCGGCGCCGCCCTGACCCGCGAGAAGATCGTCGCGGCCGTGGCCAAGACGTTCATCTGTATCGCCGATGCCAGCAAACTGGTACCAGTCCTCGGTACTTTCCCGCTGCCGGTGGAAGTCATCCCGATGGCCCGCAGCCATGTGGCCCGCGAACTGGTGAAGCTCGGTGGCGACCCGGTCTACCGCGAAGGCGTGCTGACCGACAACGGCAACATCATCCTCGATGTGTTCAACATGCAGATCACCAACCCGGTGGAGCTGGAGACTCAGATCAATGCGATCGTCGGCGTGGTCACCAATGGTTTGTTCGCGGCGCGTCCGGCGGATCTGTTGCTGCTGGGTACCAGCGAAGGCGTGAAGACCCTGCGCGCCGAGTAAGCCAGGCCTTCCACATATTTGTGGACAGATGAAATACCTGTGGGAGCGGGCTTGCTCGCGAAGGGGCCGTGTCAGTCGATTGAGATGTCAACTGACACGACCCCTTCGCGAGCAAGCCCGCTCCCACATTTGTTTTGTGGTGTCGGTTAGAGTTGCGTGGGTTTCTTGAACACGTAAAACAGATTCGGCTCGCTGACGAGGTACAGCGTACCGTCGTCGTCCACGGCGATCCCCTCCGCTTGCGGCACGGTTTTTTGCAGGCCCTGGCGCCCCTTGCCCAACGACATTGTGCTCAGCGGACGCCCGCTCACATCCAGCTCCAGAATCAACCGCGACTCATCCGACAGCGCCAGCAAATGCCCGCTGCGCTCGTCGTATTGCAGGCTCGACAGATCCCGCACGAACATCCCGGCATCACGCTTGGGGTCGTTGATCACATGTATCGAGTAGGATTCTTCAGGATTGAAGCGCGGAAAACCGTGCACCTCGTAGATCAGCATCGGGTTGCGCTCTTTGGCGACGAACAGGCGCTTGCCCACAGAATCGTAAGCCAGCCCCTCGAAACCCTTGTTGCCGCCCATGTGGACGCCAATGGTCATCTGCTCGGCGTCCGCCGCATCAACGAAAGTGGTGTCCTGCTCCAGTCGAATCTTGATCAGCCGCTGCTGGCTTTCATCAGTGACCACATAGATGTCCTCACTGATGAATTCCACCGCCTCCGGATCGCCGAAACCAACCAGCGCCACTCGGCGCAAAATCCTGCCATCGAGGGACAACTCGATCAGCTCGCTGTGTTTGTTGGTGACGGTGAACAGGCTTTTGCGCACCGGGTCGTAGGTCAACGCTGAAACATTGTCCGCCAGACCATCGATCACCTGCGCTTCGGTCACGACCCGATATTGATCAAGGCCCATGGTCTGGGAACTCACCGGCTGCCACAGCGTATGCAGATTGAACCAGGCACGCTCGAACAGACGCAGGTATTGGCCGAGCGCAACCAGGGCGATCAGCGAGATCACCGACAGGATCAGAATCAGGGATTTGGGGCGGGCAAATCGACGCATTCGGCTGGGCTCAGGGTCAAAACAGGCGGATGAAATGTCACGCCCGTCTGTACTGAAGCTTAATGGCCGCGGGCCCTTTACGTATACGCAATCAACGTAGGAGCTGCCGCAGGCTGCGATCTTTAGCGATCTGGTGGACGCCAAAGTCAAAAGATCGCAGCCTGCGGCAGCTCCTACACGGAGGCATTACCTCTGTTTTTCGAAGCGATAAAACAGGTTCGGCTCACTCACCATGTACAGCGTACCCGCTTCATCCATGGTCACGCCTTCGGCGCGCGGAATGGTGTTTTTCAGGCCGTTGAAGCCGCCCAACAGGGTGATGAAACTGACCTGCTGGCCATTCTTGTCCAGCTCCAGCAACAGGTGCGAGTCGGCGGACAGCGCCAGCATATGGCCGGTCCTCGGGTCGAAGGCCAGCGCCGACAGGTTGCGCATGTCCAGTGCATGACTGGCCAGCTTCAGCTTGTCGCCGGTCAGGACCTTCCCGTCACCCTTCCAGGCAAACAATGCCGGCGGGCGCTCTTCGCCCAGCACCAGTTGCTGATTACCCGGATCCCAGGTAACAGCCTCAAAGGCTTTGTTCTGGTCTTTGGAAGGGCCGAGGTCGTATTTCGGGAAGTCGGCGATGTTCAGTTCGCGAGTCTCGGCAGCGACCTTGACGATAGAGATCAGATGCTCGCGCTCATCGACAATGGCCAGTCGGCCGTCGCCCAGCACGGTGACGCCCTCCGGGTTGCTCCAGCCGACCAATGGCATTTTGCGCAGCACATCACCCTGCAGGTTCAACTCGACCAGGAAGGGGTTCTTGCCCATGACCGAAAACAGGGTCTTGGTCTGAGGGTCATAGGCCACGTCCGATGCTTCGTCCTTCTCCATACCCGGCAACGGCTTGGCATCGATCACCGCCCGATAGTCCGGCAGCCAGATACTGGCCTGACGCTCGGCCGGGCTTTTGAATTGCTCTTTCACCCAGAGCACGCCCCGCGCATCCCAGTGCATGGCAAATGCAACGCCGTAGGCGACAACGGCCACCAACAAGAGCCAGGTGTGCCAACGCAGGGCGAAGCGTGAGCGGCGGGCAGGTTTAAGCGCGGATAGCGGAGGAGTGGCCATTGGGGAATGCGTTCCAGAAATTCAGGCTAGGGGTAATAGCACAGTTTGGGGCGGGCTCAGAGGCCGAAAGCCCTGAAATTATCCAGACAGGCTGTGAAAAAAACGGGAAATGACAGAGTGAGACATTACAGGCCACGAAGAAACCAATGTGGGAGCGAGCCTGCTCGCGATGGGGGCGTGTCATCCAACAAAGATATTGAATGACACACGGCTTTCGCGAGCAGGCTCGCTCCCACAGGGTTTGGCGGTGTCTGGACTAGCGAACGCTGCTGCTGAAACGGCTGGCGCCCGGCAGCTCCAGGACGATCTCGTCACCGACATTCAGCGGGCCGACGCCCACTGGCGTGCCGGTGAGGATCACATCCCCGGCCTGCAACGAGAAGCAGCCGGCCATGTGCTGGATCATCGGCACGATCGGGTTGAGCATTGCGCTGCTGTTACCGTCCTGGCGCACTTCGCCATTGATGGTCAGGCGGATGCCGATGTCGGTCAGGTCGGCAAAGGTGCTGCCGGACACGAACGGAGCAATCACCGCCGCACCGTCGAAGGACTTGGCGATTTCCCACGGCAGCCCCTTGGATTTCAGCTCGGCCTGCTTGTCGCGCAGGGTCAGGTCCAGGGCCGGGGCGAAACCGGAGATGGCGTCGAGCACTTCTTCACGGCTCGGCTTGGTCGACAACGGCTTGCCGATCAACACCGCGATTTCCGCCTCGTAGTGCACCGAGCCGCGCTCGGTGGGAATGCTGAAACCGCCTTCCAGCGGCACCACGCAACTGCCCGGCTTGATGAACAGCAGTGGCTCGGTCGGCACCGGGTTATCCAGTTCCTTGGCGTGTTCGGCGTAGTTGCGGCCGATGCACACCACTTTCCCCAACGGGAAATGAATACGCGTACCGTCGACATACTGGTGCTGATAGCTCATTTACCGTCTCCTGCCTTCAAGGGTGCTTAAGGTTTGCAGCTCAAACCGCGAAGATCTTGCCCGGGTTCATGATGCCGTTCGGGTCAAACACTGCCTTGACCGCTTTCATGTATTCGATCTCGACCGGCGAACGGCTGTAGGTCAGGTAATCCCGCTTGGTCATGCCCACGCCGTGCTCGGCGGAGATCGAACCGTTGTACTTCTCGACGGTTTCGAACACCCACTTGTTGACGGTGGCGCACTTGGCGAAGAACTCGTCCTTGCTCAGGTTATCCGGCTTGAGGATGTTCAAGTGCAGGTTGCCGTCGCCGATGTGGCCGAACCAGACGATTTCGAAATCCGGGTAGTGTTCGCCGACGATCGCGTCGATTTCCTTCAGGAACGCCGGGACTTTCGAAACGGTGACCGAGATGTCGTTCTTGTACGGCGTCCAGTGAGAGATGGTTTCGGAGATGTATTCGCGCAGCTTCCACAGGTTCTGCAGCTGGGTTTCACTCTGGCTCATCACGCCGTCCAGCACCCAACCCTGCTCGACGCAGTGCTCGAAGGTTTCCAGGGCGTGGTTGGCAACTTCTTCGGTGGTCGCTTCGAATTCCAGCAGTGCGTAGAACGGGCAGTCGGATTCGAACGGCGCCGGTACATCGCCACGGGCCATGACCTTGGCCAGGGCTTTGTCGGAGAAGAATTCGAAGGCGGTCAGGTCGAGCTTGCTCTGGAACGCGTGCAGCACCGGCATGATCGAGTCGAAATCGGCGGTGCCGAGGACCATCGCCGTCAGGTTTTTCGGCGCGCGATCGAGGCGCATGGTCGCTTCGACCACGAACCCGAGTGTGCCTTCAGCCCCGATGAACAGCTGGCGCATGTCGTAGCCGGTGGCGTTCTTGATCAGGTCGCGGTTCAGTTCCAGCACGTCGCCCTTGCCGGTGACGACTTTCATGCCAGCGACCCAGTTACGGGTCATGCCGTAGCGAATCACCTTGATCCCGCCGGCATTGGTGCCGATATTGCCGCCAATCTGGCTCGATCCTGCCGAAGCGAAGTCCACCGGGTAGTACAGGCCGTTTTCTTCGGCCACGTTCTGCAGGTGCTCGGTGACCACACCCGGCTGACAAACGGCGGTGCGGTCAGTGAGGTTCACGTCGAGGATCTGGTTCATGTAGTCGAACGACACGACCACTTCGCCATTGGCCGCCACGGCAGCAGCGGACAGCCCCGTACGGCCGCCGGACGGCACCAGCGCCACCTTGTGCTTGTTGGCCCACAGGACAATGGCCTGGACCTGTTCGGTTGTCTTGGGGAACACGATGGCGGTCGGGGCCGGAGCGAAATGCTTGGTCCAATCCTTACCGTAAGCATTCAGGGAGTCGGCATCGGTCAGCACCTTGCCAGGCTCAACCAGGGTCTTCAGCTCTTCAATCAAGGCAGGATTGGTCATCGACAGAACTCTCGAACAATTCATGGTCATCCTGAGAACGCTTCACGTCGCAGGAATGAGTGTTTAGCGGGGCGCATATGCTAGCATACCGACCCCGCAGCATAGTGCCCAACGGCTATTCTGCGGCACGGCTTTCTTGCCGTCCGGGTCAGCTCTGGGCTGCTCCCTTCCCTGCCAATTTTCTCCGGGATACAGGTTTACGCAGATGAGCAAGACTTCTCTCGATAAGAGCAAGATCAAGTTCCTTCTTCTCGAAGGCGTCCACCAATCGGCTGTCGACGTCCTCAAGGCGGCGGGCTACACCAGCATCGAGTACCTCACGGGTTCTCTGCCGGAAGCCCAGCTAAAGGAAAAGATCGCTGACGCTCACTTCATCGGCATTCGCTCGCGCACTCAACTGACCGAAGAGATCTTCGATCACGCGAAGAAGCTGGTTGCGGTCGGCTGTTTCTGCATCGGCACCAACCAGGTCGACCTGGACGCTGCCCGCGAACGCGGTATCGCGGTGTTCAACGCGCCCTACTCCAACACCCGTTCCGTAGCGGAGCTGGTGCTGGCCGAAGCGATCCTGCTGCTGCGCGGCATCCCTGAGAAGAACGCTTCCTGCCACCGTGGCGGCTGGATCAAGAGCGCGGCCAACTCCTTCGAGATCCGTGGCAAGAAGCTGGGCATCGTCGGTTACGGCTCGATCGGTACGCAACTGTCGGTCCTGGCGGAAGGCCTGGGCATGCAGGTGTACTTCTACGACACCATCACCAAGCTGCCATTGGGTAACGCTACTCAGGTAGGCAACCTGCACGAGCTGCTGGCGATGTCCGACATCGTTTCGCTGCACGTACCGGAAACCGCCGCCACCCAGTGGATGATGGGCGAGAAAGAAATCCGCGCCATCAAGAAAGGCGGCATCCTGATCAACGCCGCCCGCGGCACCGTGGTCGAACTGGACCACCTGGCGGCTGCCATCAAGGACAAGCACCTGATCGGCGCAGCCATCGACGTATTCCCGGTGGAGCCGCGCTCCAACGACGAAGAGTTCGAAAGCCCGCTGCGTGGCCTGGACAACGTGATCCTGACCCCGCACATCGGTGGTTCTACCGCTGAAGCCCAGGCCAACATCGGTCTGGAAGTCGCGGAAAAACTGGTCAAGTACAGCGACAACGGTACTTCGGTATCGTCCGTGAACTTCCCGGAAGTGGCCCTGCCGGCTCACCCTGGCAAGCACCGCCTGCTGCACATCCACGAAAACATTCCGGGCGTACTCAGCGAGATCAACAAAGTCTTCGCCGAAAACGGCATCAACATCTCCGGCCAGTTCCTGCAGACCAACGAGAAGGTTGGCTACGTGGTGATCGACGTCGACGCCGAGTACTCGGACCTGGCGCAAGAGAAGCTGCAACACGTCAAAGGCACCATCCGTAGCCGTGTGTTGTTCTGATCGCGATCTGAGCAAAAAAAAGGGAGCCTTCGGGCTCCCTTTTTCATTGACGCAACAACGTTACTTGACGTTGACGGTGATCTTCTCGGAAACGATCGGCGGATCGAACGGCATGTGGTTGCTATCGCCCAGTTCAAGCTGCAGGGTGTGTTTGCCCGGCGTAAGCGTGACTTCAGCCTGGGTCTGCGCGGCGCCGAAATGCTGGTGGTTGGCATCTTTGGGGATCGGCGCTCCGGCGGCCGGCAACTCATCGACATCGATCAGCAAATGGTGATGACCGGTGTTCTTGGTGGGGTCGCCCGCCGGTGCCAAGGCAATATTTTCAACAGCGAACTTGACGACCACAGTCTGTGGAACATTCGCGCCGTCCTTGGGAGACACGATGGACACTTCGGCGCCTTTCGGAGCCGGCGTTGCAGCACTGGCCAGCACCGAAACACCCATCAACAGGCCAGCCAAAGCAGCACGTGACATAAAGGTTTTCATTCTCTTCTCCAGTTTTTTCGTAAAATCCGCGTGACCATGACAACTTCATGGCCATTCGTTGTCGAAGGCACTCGACAACCATAGCAAAGCGAGCCTGAATCAGAGGGTCGCGATAATAAATTCAAAGGAGTGACCATGCGCTTTCTGCCTGGCCTGATCTGCCTGCTACCCCTTCTGAGCCCTTTGGCTCATGCCGAACTGATTGATGACGTCAACGACCGGGGCGAGTTGCGCATAGCCGTTGAAGCCAATACTCCCCCCTTCAATTACAAGGATGGCGACAAGCTCACCGGCTTCGAAGTCGAACTGGGCCAACTGCTGGCAAGTGAACTCGATGTCCGGGCCGACTTTGTCGTCACCGACGGCAGCGATCTGCTGACCGGCGTCGAAAGCGGCAAATACGACATCGCTATCAACCACATAGCAGTGACCCCGGATCTCAGTGATCGTTTCGATTTCAGCGAACCCTACGTTCAAGCCCATGCGCAATTGATCGCGCAGAAAGAAGAGCCGCGCTCCATTCTGCTGGTGCAGTCGCTGACCGAAGAGAAGCCAAAAACCAACCCGGCCGTGAGCCTGGCGATTCCTTTTCAGAAGGGAAATCCGGCGTTCCATGCCAGCCTGGAAAGCGCCTTGCAGCGAATCAAGGATGATGGACGAATGCACGCGCTGGAGCAGAAGTGGTTCGGGGCGGGGGCGGATGTGGTACCGAAGCTGCAGAACTGAAGTGAATGCAGAACCTGTGGGAGCGAGCTTGCTCGCGATGAGGCCAGTCCAGTCAACATTGATGTTGAATGTCAGGCCGCCATCGCGAGCAAGCTCGCTCCCACAGTGTCTTTTGTCGCTCGTTAATCGAGTGTTGCCAAGGCCTGCGCCACCTGCGGCAACTCCAGCTCACTGAACACCAGCACGCCATGGCGCTTGAGCAGCGCCGCCGTCACGCCCTCGCCACTGACTTTCACACCGCTGAACGTCCCGTCATAGGTCAGCAGATTGCCGCAGGACGGGCTGTTGGCCTTGAGGACGGCAATGCGGATGCCGTGTTTTTGCACCAGTTCCAGCGCCTGATACGCCCCCGACAAAAACTGCGCGCTGACATCCTCGCCCTCGGTCGTGATCACCACGGCCTGGCCATCGAGGACTTGCGCGCCCTGCCCGCCTGGAATTTCCGCGGCCGCCCGAGGCGTTGGCAAGCCACCGGCGACCTCCGGGCACAACGCCACGACCCGACCTTCGTCGAGCCATTGCTGCAGCTGATCGAACGGCCCGCTGGCCCCGCCGTCGTAACGAACGCGGTGGCCCAACAGGCAGCGGCTGACGAGAATTTTCTGCATGATCAGAACGGCTCGTTGCCGCGCCGCCGGAACCAGCCCGTCAGCGACAGGCGATCGCGGGTCGCGGGCAGGACTTCGTGGGGAACCTCTCCGGAGAGAAACACCACCAGGCAGCCGCCGGTAGGCTGCACGTCGTGGACGCGATCGTTGTCGAGGTACATGCGCAACGAGCCGCCGTGCTCGGGAAGCCAGCCGTCATTGAGGTAAACCACCGCCGAAACCATGCGCCGGTCGTCATCGCGAAAGCGATCGACATGCTTGAGGTAGAACGCCCCGGGAGGGTACATCGCAAAATGGCTTTCGAAATCCTCCAGGCCGAGAAACAGACCGCGATTGATCGCCTCGCGCAGGCTGTCCATCAAACTCAGATAGCTGTCGCAAGCCTCGGCCTGGCCGGGGTCGATCCATTGGATATGGTCGCCACGAATTCCTTCGCGGATCTCCGACGACGGCCCTCGACCCACGGCGGCCGGAGCCAGTTCACCCTCGGCAGCACGCTTGCGACACTCGGCCGCCAGCGCTCGGGTCAGGTCCTGAGGCAGGAAAATATTCTGCTGCGACCAGCCGTGCTCGGCCAGGTCGTCGACTATTCGTAACAGCAGCGGGTGATCAGAGGATATTTGCATGCCGCGCATAGTATTCCTGTGCCCGAAAATCCGACAGAGCCGTGCAGCGGCTTGATACGAATTCTCGACAAGTACGGATGCCACACGGAGAATAGTCGCCTGCTGACAGGAGTCCCTATGCGCCGTTTGCTTTTATCACTGCTGATGTTCTGCGTTATGCCCGCCTGGGCAGACGGCCACGACCAGTTGTACAAGGTCGCCGGCTGGCCGGAACAACGCGCGCATTTCAACGACGCCCTCTCGGCTGCCCAGCAACGCTACCAGGGCAGCCTGCCTCCGGCGGTGTATCAGGCTCTGGTCAATAACAGCAATCAGCGATTTTCCGCCCAGGCCGTGGACCAGCGCGCCGAAGCGCAATTGCGCAAGAACCTCGCCGATCCAAAACCTGCACTGACGTTTTTCCAGTCGCCTTTGGGCAAGAAAATCGTCGCTGCCGAGTTGCTGGCGACCCGTCGCGACCAACTGGCGAAAAATGCCAAGGGCTTGCCAAAGATGCAGGCCAGCGACAGCCGCCTGCTGATCATCGGCCATCTGGCACAAGCGCTGCCTGCTCGCGAGGCCGGCGCGGAAGTCAGCCTGGCGATTGCCGGTGTGGCCGCCGACAGCCTGAGTTCGATGATCCCGGGGTTGCTCGGTGCCGGTCAGGCCCAGGGCATGCTCAACGGCCAGCGCCAGCGCCTGATGGACCAGATTGGCAGCGACCTGAACAACACGCTGCTGTATGTCTATCGCGACCTGTCGGACGACGAGCTGGAAGAGTTCGCGACCTTTGCCGAATCGACGCAAGGCCAGGCTTACTATCAGGCGGCACTGGCGGCGATTCGCGCGGGGTTGGCGGTGGGGCAGAGCAATTCGAACCTGAGTCAGTGATTTTTAGCGCCAGATAAATCGCTTTCGCGGGCAAGCCCGCGAAGGGGCCGGAACTGTCACTAAGGATTCCGACCCTTGATCCGCTTGGTCAAAAACCCGAAATACTCCGTGCGCATCGCCAGTGTTTCATTCGCCAGATGATGCCGCGCCTCAGGCAACATCAGGACCTGCGGCCGATCAAACTTGCCCCGCAACACTTCAAGGTTATGCTCCCAATCCACGGTCATGTCCGCCTGCCCCTGCACGATCAGCGGCCGCCTGGTGCTGACCGGCGCCGCTTCAACGCGTTTGATCCAGCGTGCCAGCGCGCCCACCCAGGCTGTCGGCAGACGCAGCGGCTGCAACGGATCGGCTTGCAGGAACGGCAGAAAGGCCGGGTCGTTGGAGTTCTCGCTGAAGCGCCGGGCGATGGCTTTGACGAACGGCCTGAGCACGTAATAGCTCAGATGCGACCAACCCCACGCTCGCGGCCGCACCAGCGGTGCCAACAGGATCACCTGACCCTGAGCCGGACTGCTCGCCCCCGCATTCAACACATGATCGATCACGATCGCCCCACCGGTACTTTGCCCGCACAGGTGCCACGGTTGCGGCAAATCGAGGGATTGCGCCTCGCTGAACAACCCCTGCAACGTGTCCTGGTACTCGGCGAAATCCTTGATGCTCGCCCTTTCGCCACTGGACAAGCCATGTCCCGGCAGGTCGCAGGCAATCACCGCAAAGCCTTGGTCCAGCGCCCATTCGATCACATGCCGGTAGAGACCGGTGTGGTCGTAGAAACCGTGGATGACAAACAGCGTCGCCTTCGCCCGCTCGGGCCACCAGAACTGGCTGACCAACTGATATCCATCAACCTCGAAGCGTCCAAGACCGCTGCGCACCTGACGCGGCGCAAAATCCAGCCCGTAGAACTGCTGGTAGGCCTTTGCCTGCGCCGACAACGGCTGCCCGGCCGCCAATGGCAGCAAGCTTGCACGTAGAAGATCAGGGTCGAAGGTGGCCGGCATGGACGATTCCAGAGCGTGAAACGGACTTTATAGGCCTGCGATATTCTTCTGTCGCGGCAAGCATGGCAAGCTAGCCGACCTTCGAGGACTGAACCGATGCCCCCGCCCTTTCGCGCCACCCTGTTTGCCAGCCTGCTCGCCGTGGTGTGTGCCGGCGTATTGTGGGCGGCCTACGACTGGTTCCAGGGGCGTTACCTGCGGGCGTTCAGCGAGCACACGGCGATGTTTTCGGGGGATCCGCTGCGCCTTCCCGATGACCTCGCAGGCCCTGGCGCCATCCGCCTGGTGCATTTCTGGGACCCGGCCTGCCCATGCAACGTCGGCAATCAACAACACCTGACCGAACTGGTCGAGCGCTATGTCCCCCACGGCGTGGAATTCTATACCGTGCAAAAACCCGGTAGCCATGGCCAGTTACCGGGCACCCTGAGCCGCCTGAAAACCATCGACGTCCTGCCCGGTTCCGAACAGATCCCCGCCAGCCCGGCCGTGGCAATCTGGGATCGCAGCGGCAAACTGGCCTACTTCGGCCCCTACAGCGAAGGCCTGACCTGCAATTCGAGCAACAGTTTTATCGAACCGATCCTGCAGGCGCTGGATGAAGGCCGTGCGGTGAGTGCCACGCACACACTGGCGGTGGGGTGTTACTGCCCGTGGCCTGTGGATCCGGCGAAGCAGGGAAAGACGCGGTAATACGAATCCCTCC
The DNA here is from genome assembly GCF_019219225.1 of Pseudomonas sp. PDM32. NCBI lineage: Bacteria > Pseudomonadati > Pseudomonadota > Gammaproteobacteria > Pseudomonadales > Pseudomonadaceae > Pseudomonas > Pseudomonas sp. PDM32. The sequence goes on along the minus strand of NZ_JAHUWE010000001.1, from coordinate 387,576 downwards.
TACGGGCGATGCACCAAGCCGGCACGTCGTGTTACACAGTGGCACCTGGAATCACAATAACAACAAGGAGTCCCCATGAAACGCAGCTTGACCGCTCTCGCTCTGTTGATCGTCGTGCTGGCCGCCGGAGCCGGCTGGTACCTCTACAGTAAGCAGCCGTCACGCCAGGGCATGGTGGAACTGCAACACCTGCAAGGCTCAGTCACCGTGCGCTACGACGAGCGCGGCGTTCCGCATATCCGCGCCGACAACGAAACCGACCTGTACCGCGCGCTCGGCTATGTGCATGCCCAGGACCGCCTGTTCCAGATGGAAGTCCTGCGTCGTCTGGCCCGTGGCGAACTGGCCGAGGTGCTCGGACCGAAGCTGCTCGACACCGACAAACTGATGCGCAGCCTGCGCATTCGCGAACGCGCTGAAACCTACTTCGCCAATCTCGACAAACAGTCGCCCTCTTTCATCGCCATGCAGGCCTATCTGGACGGCATCAACCAGTATCAGGACAGCCACACCAAACCCGTGGAGTTCGATGTGCTGGGCATTCCAAAACGCCCGTTCACCGCCCAGGACACCATCAGCATCGCCGGTTACATGGCCTACAGTTTTGCGGCCGCATTTCGTACCGAACCCTTGCTGACATTCGTGCGCGATCAACTGGGCCCTGACTACCTGAGCGTTTTCGATCTCGACTGGCAGTCCAAAGGCGTGCTCGACGGGACCGCACCTTCCCTGGCCAGCGCCGACTGGAAAGACCTCAACGCCCTCGCTCGCCTGAGCGAACAGGCCTTGGCTGACAACGGCCTGCCCCAGTTCGAGGGCAGTAACGCCTGGGTCGTCGCGGGCAGCCGGACCAAAAGCGGCAAGCCTCTGCTGGCGGGCGATCCGCATATCCGCTTTTCCGCACCGTCGGTGTGGTACGAAGCGCAGCTCTCGGCGCCGGGCTTTGAACTCTACGGTCACTATCAGGCCTTGATGCCGTTCGCCTCCCTGGGCATGAACAATGACTTCGGCTGGAGCATCACCATGTTCCAGAACGACGACCTCGACCTGATCGCCGAGAAGGTCAACCCGGACAATCCCAATCAGGTCTGGTATCGCGGCAAATGGGTGGACATGGTCACCAGCGAACAGAGGATTGCGGTCAAGGGCCAGGAACCGGTGACGCTGGTACTGCGTCAATCGCCCCACGGCCCAATCGTCAACGATGCCTTGGGCAGCGGCGTCGGCAAGACACCGATTGCCATGTGGTGGGCGTTTCTCGAAAGCCAGAACCCGATCCTGGACGGTTTCTACCAGCTCAACCGCGCCGACACCCTGGCCAAGGCCCGCAGTGCCGCGGCAAAAATCCAGGCACCGGGCCTGAACGTCGTATGGGCCAATGCCAAGGGTGACATCGGCTGGTGGGCGGCGGCGCAACTGCCGAAACGTCCGGCGGGTGTACGCCCATGGTTCATCCTCGACGGCAGCAGCGCCGAGGCCGATAAGGATGGCTTCTATCCGTTCAGCGCCAACCCTCAGGAAGAAAACCCGGCGCGGGGCTACATCGTCTCGGCCAACTTCCAGCCGGTATCGCCGACCGGCATGGAGATTCCCGGCTATTACAACCTTGCCGATCGCGGCCAGCAGCTCAATCGCCAGCTCAGCGACAAAGCCGTGAAATGGGACCTGGAAAACAGCCAGAAACTGCAGTTGGGCACTACCACCGCCTACGGCCCGCGCTTGTTGGCACCGCTGCTGCCGGTGTTGCGCGAAGTGCTGAGCGACCCCGCCGAACTCAAACTGGTGGAGCAACTGGCCCAATGGAAAGGCGACTACCCGCTCGATTCGACCAGCGCCACGCTGTTCAACCAGTTCCTGTTCAATCTGGCTGACGCGACGATGCACGATGAGCTGGGTAACGACTTCTTCGAAACACTGCTCTCGACCCGGGTGATCGACGCCGCGCTCCCCCGCCTCGCAGCCAGCGCCGACTCACCGTGGTGGGACAACCGCAGCACCCTCGGCAAGGAAACCCGCGCCGACACGGTGAAGGCCGCCTGGCAAGCCAGCCTCGCCCACCTCAAGAGCACCCTCGGCGCAGACGCCTCGCAATGGCAGTGGGGTAGCGCGCACACCTTGACCCATGGTCATCCGCTAGGGCAGCAAAAGCCGCTGGACCTGGTCTTCAATGTTGGCCCCTTCGCCGCACCCGGCAGCCATGAAGTGCCGAACAACCTCTCGGCGAAAATTGGCCCGGCACCCTGGCCCGTCACCTACGGCCCTTCGACCCGGCGCCTGATCGACTTCGCCGACCCGGCCCACAGCCTGACCATCAACCCGGTTGGCCAGAGCGGCGTAGTGTTCGACAGTCACTATGATGATCAGGCCGAGGCCTACATCGAGGGGATGTACTTCCAGGCGCATCTCAATGATGAAGAAGTCACGGCCAATACGCGCAGTACGTTGAAGCTGTTACCGGCGCGGGCGACGCCATAGACTTTTGCTGACTGGACTGCCCCCTTCGCGAGCAAGCCCGCTCCCACAGTTGAAATGCGTTCCCCCTGTGGGAGCGGGCTTGCTCGCGAAGAGGCCCTCACAGGCAACAAAGATGTCAGCTCAAACCATCGCCGCAAAATTCAACCTGAACTGCTGCGGCGTCACCCCTAGCCTGCGATTGAACACACTGCGCATGTGCTGGGCATCGCGAAATCCACATTGATAGGCCACGGTCTTGAGCGGCGCACGAGTGCTTTCGAGCATCACCCGTGCCGCATCGACCCGCGCGCGTTCGACGAACTCGGCCGGGGTGATTTTCGCCTCCCTGGCAAACACCCGGGAAAAATTGCGTGCGCTCATGTTGGCGGCATTGGCCAGGTCGGCGATAGTCAGGTCTCCCGTCAGGTTGGCCAGCACGTAATGCTGGACCATCGCCACCGCCGAGTCCGGTTCGGCGTGGGGCGTGAGGAACGGGCTGAACTGCGACTGCCCGCCCGAACGCTGGGTGAACACCACGAGCCGCTTGGCGACATTCAGCGCCACTTCCGGTCCGTGATCCCGGCCCAACAGATACAACGACAGATCGATCCCCGCTGTAACCCCGGCCGAGGTGAACAGGTCGCCGTCCTCAACGTACAGTCGATCCGCTTCCACCCGGGACGAGGGGCACAGCGCCGCCAGATCCGATGCGTCCTGCCAATGCGTGGTGACCGTGCGCCCCTCCAGCAACCCGGCGTGGGCGAGCATGAAGGCACCGTTGCAGATCGAGCCAAACCGTTGCGCCCGCCCGCAGGCCCCGCGCAGCCAGGTGTCGAACGCCACGCCGAAACTCATGAACGGTAATTGTGGCCCGCCCGCCACCAATAACAAGTCGTACGCCTCGAGTGCTTCGCTGAAATGCCGATGGGCATTGAGTGCCAAACCGTTGGAGCACGCCATCATCCCGTGCTCGACGCCGATCACCTCCAGCCGATAGTGATCCTGCGGGGCAAGGAATCGATTGGCCTCGGAAAACACATCCATGGGGCCGGTGACATCCAGCGACTGGACGCCGGCGAAGACCACGATGGCGATGGTTTTACTCATGGTTCGAAACGCCTTTTATGAATCAGGATTGACGCGTACCTGTGGCGAGGGGGCTTGCCCCCGTTCGGCTGCGCAGCAGTCGTAAACCGCTTGAACTCGGTTTACCTGAATGAGCATTGGGGCCGCTTCGCGACCCAACGGGGGCAAGCCCCCTCGCCACAGCAAGCCCCCTCGCCACAAAAGCGGGTTTAGTGCGAGCAACCCTAGCCAATCCAGGCGCAACAAGCGAGGTTGGCGCGATATGCATGCTCATTGGCCGGGATCGCAGCCATGGCGCGATTGTCCGGATTCGGGGGCCGGAACAGACTGAAACCCTCAGCGCCACCCAGGCGTTCACGACGAGGAAAACTCCATGAGCACCACCATCGCTGGCATCAGGATCCCCGACAGCGCGCTGGCCAAGGCCACCACCGAGTACATCCGTGACATCGAATCGGACCTGCTCTACCACCACTCGCGTCGGGTCTTTCTGTTCGGCGCCCTGAGCGGTGAGCGCAAGCAATTGGCCTACAACCCGGAGTTGCTGTACGTCGGCGCGATGTTCCATGACCTGGGCCTGGTGGAGGGGCACCGCAGCGACAACGAGCGTTTCGAAGTCGATGGAGCCAATGCAGCAGCCGCATTTCTCAAGCCTTACGGGCTGAGCGACGACGATATCGAACAGGTCTGGCTATCGATTGCCCTGCACACCACACCGGGCGTTCCTCAGCACTTGCGGTCCACCGTGGCGCTGGTAACGGCGGGTGTCGAGATGGACGTGCTGGGCATGGACTACGCGGCGTTCTCCAGCGTGCAGCGTGAAGCGGTGGTGCATGCGCATCCACGGGGTGAGGGGTTCAAGGAGTGCATCATCTGCGCGTTTGCCGATGGCTTGCGTCATCGTCCGCAGACTACGTTCGGGAATGTGAAGACGGATGTGCTGGTGGATCAGGAGCCGGGATTCAAGCCGATGAATTTCGTCGAGGTCATTCGCCAATCTCCTTGGGCGATCTGACCAAAAATCAAAAGATCGCAGCCTGCGGCAGCTCCTACAGAGCCACCGCAGGCTGCGATCCTTTGCTGTCAAGCCGCTTCCGGCGCCTGCGCGCGACGCACGTCCGGTTGCTTCCACGAGTCGGCGGCCGCTTCTTCGATTGCTTGCTGGATCGCACGACGACGACCTTCTTCGGCGCGACGGCTGAAGAACCAGACCAGGAAAGTCACGATCGACACCGCCAACAGGATCAGGCTGGCCACGGCGTTGATCTCGGGCTTCACGCCCAGACGTACCGCCGAGAACACCTCCATCGGCAGGGTCGTGGACCCCGGGCCCGACACGAAGCTCGCCAGCACCAGGTCATCCAGCGACAGGGCGAACGACATCATGCCGCCGGCCGCCAGCGACGGCGCGATCATCGGGATGGTGATCAGGAAGAACACCTTCCACGGCTTCGCGCCCAGGTCCATGGCCGCTTCTTCGATGGACAGGTCCAGCTCGCGCAAGCGTGCCGAGACCACCACCGCCACATAGGCCGCACAGAACGTGGTGTGGGCGATCCAGATGGTGATGATGCCGCGTTCCTGCGGCCAGCCGATCATCTGCGCCATGGCCACGAACAGCAGCAACAGCGACAGACCGGTGATCACCTCAGGCATCACCAGCGGCGCGGTGACCAGACCACCGAACAGGGTACGGCCCTTGAAGCGCGTAATACGCGTCAGGACGAACGCCGCCAGGGTACCCAGCGCCACCGCCGCCACCGCCGTGTAGCAGGCGATTTCCAGCGAGCGCACCACCGAACCCATCAGTTGCGAATTGTCGAGCAGGCCGACGTACCACTTGATCGACCAGCCGCCCCACACCGTCACCAGTTTCGAGGCGTTGAACGAGTAGATCACCAGGATCAGCATCGGCAGGTAGATGAACAACAGACCCACTACCAGCATCAGGCTGGAGAAACGGAAGCGCTTCATTCTTTACCCTCCATTTCCTTGGCCTGACTGCGGTTGAACAGAATGATCGGCACAATCAGGATCGCCAGCATCACCACCGCCAGGGCAGACGCCACCGGCCAGTCACGGTTGTTGAAGAACTCTTGCCAAAGCACTTTACCGATCATCAGGGTTTCCGGGCCGCCGAGCAGTTCCGGGATCACGAACTCACCCACCACCGGGATGAACACCAGCATGCAGCCGGCGATGATGCCGTTTTTCGACAGCGGCACGGTGATTTTCCAGAAACTGTTGAAGGTGCTAGAACCCAGGTCAGACGCGGCTTCCAGCAGGCTCTGGTCATGCTTCACCAGGTTGGCGTACAGCGGCAGGATCATGAACGGCAGGTAGGAATAAACCACACCGATGTAGACCGCCAGGTTGGTGTTGAGGATCTGCAGCGGCTCGTTGATCCAACCCATGCTCATCAGGAAACCGTTGAGCAGGCCGTTGTTGCTGAGGATGCCCATCCAGGCATACACGCGGATCAGGATCGCGGTCCAGGTCGGCATCATGATCAGCAGCACCAGCACCGTCTGCACTTCCTTGCGGGCAACGGAGATGCCGTAGGCCATCGGGTAGCCGATCAGCAGGCAGAGGATGGTGCTGAAAAACGCCATCTTCAACGAGCCGAGGTAAGCGGCGATGTACAACTCGTCACCGGCCAGCATCGCGTAGTTGCCCAGGTTAAGCAGCAACTGCAGCTTCTGCTCGGCGTAGCTGTAGATTTCGGTGTAGGGAGGAATGGCCACGTCCGCTTCGGCGAAGCTGATCTTCAAGACGATGAAGAACGGCAGCATGAAGAACAGGAACAGCCAGATGAAGGGAACCCCGATGACCATCTGACGGCCACCGGGAATTATTCGATTGAGTCGGCGTTTGAATTTGCGCATGTTCATGAGCGAAGTACCACGCCGCTATCGTCTTCCCAATACACGTAGACCTGATCACCCCAGGTCGGCCGCTGGCCACGGCGCTCGGCGTTGGCGACAAAAGACTGGACGATCTTGCCGCTCGGCAATTCGACGTAGAACACCGAGTGGCCGCCGAGGTAGGCGATGTCGTGCACCTTGCCGCTGGACCAGTTGTATTCGCAGGTCGGCATGGTCGGGGTCACGAGCAGTTTTTCCGGACGGATCGCGTAGGTCACGGATTTGTCTTGCACCGAGGTGCTGATGCCGTGGCCCACATAGATCTTCCGGTCGAGGTCCTTGCAGGTGATGATCGCGTGGCCCTCGGCGTCGTCGATCACTTCACCGTCGAAGATGTTGACGTTACCGATGAATTCACAGACCAGGCGGCTGGTCGGGGTTTCGTAGATGTCGATCGGGCTGCCGATCTGGGCGATCCAGCCCAGGTGCATGATCGCGATGCGCTCGGCCATGGTCATGGCCTCTTCCTGGTCGTGGGTCACCATGACGCAGGTTACGCCGACGCGCTCGATGATCTCCACCAGCTCCAGCTGCATCTGCGAGCGCAGCTTCTTGTCCAGTGCGCCCATCGGTTCGTCGAGCAGCAGCAGCTTCGGTCGCTTGGCCAGGGAACGAGCCAGGGCCACACGCTGACGCTGGCCACCGGACAACTGGTGCGGCTTGCGCTTGGCGTACTGGCTCATCTGCACCAGCTTGAGCATGTCGGCCACCCGCGCATCGACTTCGGCGGCCGGCAGCTTGTCCTGCTTGAGGCCGAAGGCGATGTTCTGCGCCACGGTCATGTGCGGGAACAGGGCGTAGGACTGGAACATCATGTTGATCGGCCGCTCGTAGGGCGGCATGTCGGTGATGTCTACGCCATCGAGGAAAATGCGCCCCTCCGTGGGCCGTTCGAAACCTGCGAGCATGCGCAGCAATGTGGACTTGCCCGATCCCGAGCCGCCGAGCAGGGCGAAGATCTCGCCTTTCTTGATTTCCAGGGACACGTCGTCCACGGCAATCGTCTCGTCGAACTTCTTCGTGACCCGGTCGATTTTGACCAGCACCTGTTTAGGTTGCTGGTCGCCCTCGAGGGCTTTCTTATAGGCGCCGGAGGCAACTGCCATTTACGAAACTCCCAGAAAAAAAGAGTGCAGTTCGCTCAAGGTGAGCCAACCTTGGATATTTGAGCCTTGAAACTATTTACCCGACTTGACCATGGTCCAGCTGCGGGTCATCAAGCGTTGAATCTTCGGTGGCAACTCGACGGACACGTAGGTCTTGTCGAGCACCTCTTGCGGTGGATAAACCGCTTCGTCGGTGCGAATGGATTGTTCCATCAGTTTGTCCGACCCCGGATTAGGGTTGGCATAGCCGACGTAGTCGCTGACCTGGGCGATAACCTCGGGTTTCAGCAAATAATTGATGAACGCATGGGCCTCCTTGGGGTTGGCCGAATCCTTCGGAATCGCCAGCATGTCGAACCAGAGAGCGCCGCCTTCTTTCGGAATGGCGTAGGCGATGTTGATGCCTTTCTTGGCTTCCTGGGCACGGTTGCGGGCCTGGAAGATGTCGCCGGAGAACCCGACCGCCACGCAGATATCGCCGTTGGCCAGGTCGGTGATGTACTTGGACGAGTTGAAGTAGGTAACGTAGGGCCGCACGGCCAGCAACTTGGCGGTCGCCTTCTTGTAGTCTTCCTCGTTGGTGCTGTTGGCGTTCAGGCCCATGTAGTTGAGGACCGTCGGCATCATTTCATCAGCGGAATCGAGGAACGCCACGCCGCATTTGTGCAGCTTCTTGATGTTCTCTGGCTCGAACAGCACGCTCCAGGAGTCAATCTTGTCGACACCCAGCACGGCCTTGACCTTGTCGACGTTGTAACCGATGCCGTTGGTACCCCATAGGTACGGCACGGCGTACAGGTTGCCCGGATCGTTCTGCTCCAGGCGCTTGAGCAGTACCGGATCGAGGTTCGAATAGTTCGGCAGCTGCGACTTGTCGAGCTTCTGGAAAGCGCCGGCCTTGATCTGCTTGCCGAGGAAGTGATTGGACGGCACGACCACGTCATACCCTGTATGCCCGGCCAGCAACTTGCCTTCCAGGGTTTCGTTGGAATCAAAGACGTCGTAGACCGGCTTGATCCCGGTCTCTTTCTGGAAGTCCGCCAGGGTGCTCTCGCCGATGTAGTCTGACCAGTTATAAATATGCACGGTGCCGGCGGCCTGAACACTGACGGCAATCGTCAGCCCGGCGCCCACCAGCATGGCATTGCGCAACAAAGAAAAAATAGGCACGTGGAGGTCCTCTGAAATTAGTTGGGCCCAAGTTGCCCCGCGTTACATGACAACCGTGATTGCCCAGCAACAAAACCGGCGCGCAACTTACCCTCGAAAAACCGTTCCAGCAAAACTTTTATACAGATACCTGTAGGAGCAGCCGGTCGACGCTCGACTGCTCGCGATGAACCTGAGAGCAACGCGGGGTGTCAGGCACCCAGTGTCATCGTTGACGACCATCGCGAGCGGGCTCGCTCCTACAGGGGTTTTACTTATTTACCCGATTTGATCTTGGTCCAGCTGCGGGTCATGATCCGCTGGGTCGCGGCCGGCAAGTCGGCAATCGCGTACAGCTTGGCCAGCACGTCCGCCGGCGGGTAAACGCCCGGGTCGCTGGTGATGTCTTTATCGACCAACGCAGTTGCAGCCGCGTTACCGTTCGGGAAACGCACGGCGTTGGTGATTTCAGCCATGATTTCCGGCTTCTGCAGGAAGGTCATGAACTTGTAGGCGCCTTCGACGTTTTCGGCATCTTTAGGGATGGCGACCATGTCGTAAAAGCTGCCGGCACCTTCTTTCGGAATGTTGTAGCTGACTTTCACCTTGTCGCCGGCTTCGGCAGCGCGGGATTTGGCCTGATAAATGTCACCCGAGTAGCCCACGGCCACGCAGATGTTGCCGTTGGCGAGGTCCGAGATGTACTTGGACGAGTGGAAGTAGGCGATCGAAGGACGGACCTTCATGATCAGCGCTTCAGCCTTGTCGATGTCTTCTTTCTTCTGGCTGTCGGTTGGCAGGCCCAGGTAGTGCAGCGCCACCGGAATCATCTCGGTTGGCGAGTCCAGCAGGCTGATACCGCACGCTTTCAACTTGGCGGCGTTTTCAGGCTTGAAGATCAGGTCCCAGGAATCGACCGGAGCGTCGGCACCCAGTGCTGCCTTGACCTTCTCGGCGTTGAAGCCGATACCGATCGAACCCCACATGTACGGGAAGGCGTGCTCGTTGCCCGGGTCGCTCACGGAAACGGCCTTGAGCAGGTCGGTGTTCAGGTTCTTCCAGTTAGGCAGCTTGGACTTGTCCAGCTTCTGGTAGACCCCAGCCTTGATCTGCTTGGCCAGGAAGTTGTTCGATGGTACGACGATGTCGTAGCCGGACTTGCCTGCCAGCAACTTGGCTTCCAGGGTTTCGTTGCTGTCGAAGACGTCATAGACAACCTTGATGCCCGACTCGTCTTCAAACTTCTTGACGGTGTCCGGTGCTATGTAGTCGGACCAGTTGTACACGTGCAGTACTTTGTCATCGGCCTGAACCGCGCCCGCCATCAACCCCATCACGGACATGGCAAGCAGAGTCTTGCCAGCGAGCTTTTTACCTAGTGCCTTCATGCGTAATGCTCCAAATTTTTCTTTTTTGAACCACTTGTTCAGCGACCGAACCCGGGCAACTGGAACCGCGGCTAGTCTGGCAAGATCCACATCAGTCTTTCAAGGAAACGGCCACGCTTTCTGACTGTTCTGAGCGAAAGTTCCTACTTCATATGCAGAACTTCGGACTTCCGCTCAGAGCCTAGCACTTAGCCCTGCAATGCACTCAGGGTCAGGTCAAGACACTTGCGAGCCTTGGTCACCAGCTCATCGATTTCCGCCGGTGTAATCACCAGTGGCGGAGCGATGATCATGGTGTCGCCGACGGCGCGCATGATCAGGCCGTTGTCGAAGCAGAACTGGCGGCAGATCATGCCGACGCCCTTGCCCTCGTAACGCTTGCGCGTGGCCTTGTCCTGGACCAGCTCGATGGCCCCCAACAAACCGACCCCGCGAACTTCACCCACCAGCGGGTGATCGTTCAGTTCCCGCAGACGCTTTTGCAAATACGGTGCCGTTTCTGCATGGACGCGCTCGATAATTTTCTCGTCGCGCATGATGCGGATGTTTTCCAGCGCCACCGCAGCCGCCACCGGGTGACCGGAGTAAGTGAAGCCGTGGTTGAAATCACCGCCTTCGTTCAGGACTTCCACCACTTCGTCACGTACGATCAGGCCGCCCATCGGGATGTAGCCCGAGGTCAGGCCCTTGGCGATGGTCATCATGTCCGGCTTGAGGCCGTAGAAATCGCTGCCGAACCACTCGCCGGTACGACCGAAACCACAAATCACTTCGTCAGCCACGAACAGGATGTCGTACTTGGCGAGGATTTCCTTGATGCGCGGCCAGTAGGTGTCTGGCGGAATGATCACGCCACCGGCGCCCTGGATCGGTTCGGCAATAAAGGCACCGACGTTGTCGACGCCGACTTCCAGAATCTTTTCTTCCAGCTGATTGGCCGCCCACACACCGAATTCTTCCGGGGTCATGTCGCCGCCTTCGGCGAACCAGTACGGCTGGGCAATGTGGACGATGCCCGGGATCGGCAAGTCGCCCTGTTCATGCATGTACGTCATGCCACCCAGGCTCGCGCCGGCCACGGTGGAGCCGTGATAGCCGTTCTTGCGGCTGATGATGACTTTCTTGTTCGGCTGGCCCTTGATTGACCAATAGTGACGAACCATGCGCAGCATGGTGTCGTTGCCTTCAGAGCCGGAACCGGTGAAGAACACATGGTTCATGCCTTGCGGCGCGATGTCGGCGATGGCCTTGGCCAGTTCCAGTACCGGCGGGTGCGCCGTCTGGAAGAACAGGTTGTAGTAAGGCAGCTCGCGCATCTGTTTGCTGGCGGCATCGGCCAGTTCATCGCGACCATAACCAATCGCGACACACCACAGGCCGGCCATGCCGTCGAGGATCTTGTTGCCTTCGCTGTCCCAGAGGTAAACGCCCTTGGCGTTGGTGATGATCCGCGGGCCTTTCTCTTTCAGCTGTTTGAAGTCGCTGAACGGAGCCAGGTGGTGATCATTGCTCAAGGTTTGCCATTCACGGGTTTGCGGATTGTTGCTGGTCATACGAATCTCCTAAAAAAATCAGGTGAAGGCGCCATTAGAGGACAACGGCGCCCGGCGTATCAGACGGCAAAGAGCAGGAACTCCCTTTCCCACGAACTGATCACGCGCTTGAAGTTTTCATGCTCGGCCCGCTTGACCGCGACGTAGCCAGTGATGAAATTTTTGCCAAGGTAGCGCTCGATGGTCGCGCTGTTTTCCATGCGTTCCAGCGCGTCTTCGATGGTCAGCGGCAGGCGCAGGTTGCGGCGCTCATAGCCACGCCCTACCACCGGCGCACTCGGATTCAGGCCTTCAACCATGCCGATGTACCCGCAGAGCAGGCTCGCGGCAATCGCCAGGTACGGGTTGGCATCGGCGCCCGGCAGGCGGTTTTCCACCCGACGGTTCTGCGGCCCGGCATCCGGAACCCGCAGGCCCACGGTGCGGTTCTCTTCGCCCCACTCCACGTTCACCGGAGCCGAGGTATCGGGCAGGAAGCGGCGGAACGAGTTGACGTTTGGAGCGAACAGCGGCAACAGCTCGGGAATGAGTTTCTGCAAGCCACCGATGTGGTGCAGGAACAGCTGGCTCATGGTCCCGTCATCATTGGAGAAGATGTTCCTGCCGGTCTCGATGTCGATGATGCTCTGGTGCAAGTGCATGGCACTGCCCGGCTCGCCGGTCATCGGCTTGGCCATGAAGGTCGCGGCCACGTTGTGCTTGAGCGCAGCCTCGCGCATGGTGCGCTTGAACACCAGGATCTGGTCGGCCAGGGACAGGGCATCGCCGTGACGGAAGTTGATTTCCATCTGCGCCGTGCCGTCTTCATGAATCAGCGTATCGAGGTCAAGGTCCTGCAGTTCACACCAGTCATAGACGTCTTCGAACAGCGGATCGAACTCGTTCGCCGCTTCAATGGAGAACGACTGACGACCCGTTTCCGGGCGACCGGAGCGGCCGACCGGCGGCTGCAGCGGGTAGTCCGGGTCGTCGCTGCGCTTGGTCAGGTAAAACTCCATTTCCGGCGCCACGATGGGCTGCCAGCCTTTGTCGGAATAGAGTTTCAGGACTTTCTTGAGCACATTGCGCGGCGACAGCTCGATCGGGTTGCCTTGCTTGTCGTAGGTATCGTGGATAACGATGGCGGTCGGCTCGATGGCCCACGGCACCAGGTACACCGCACTCTGGTCGGGACGGCAGATCATGTCGATGTCGGCCGGGTCGAGCAGTTCGTAATAGATGTCGTCTTCGACGTAATCGCCGGTCACGGTCTGCAGCAGAACGCTTTCAGGCAGGCGCATGCCTTTCTCGGCGATGAATTTGTTGGTCGGCGAAATCTTGCCCCGGGTAATCCCGGTCAAGTCGGCGATCATGCATTCGACTTCTGTGATCTTGTGGTTTTTCAACCAATCGGTGAGCTGGTCGAGGTTGTTACTCATAAATGCCTCTAGGCTTGAGTTGTCTGACCCTTTTAAGGTCAGGCGTTGTTTGACGCATCGGCGTCGCGTTGTAGAGCGTTTCTGCGGCAGATTAGCGTGTTTGCCAACACTGCCGCAGAGGCCGGGCGTGCAGAATCACGAGCGTTGCCCCGAACGATGGTCAGGCCGCTATTGTGAATCGGTTCTATATTGAATGGAGTAACCGTAATGGGGGTGCCATCGCGACCGTCCAGAATATCGGACGGGGACGGTTGAACCGTCGCGGATGGGAGGATCACCGCAAGCGCCGGGACCACGGAACGGACGGATGTGTCATCACTGATGTGATAAACATGCCGACCGACCTGTCTTGAGCAGTCGGTGACGCCGATTATCGGCAGGCGAGACATGAAGCACCCCGGTATTATTGCTGTTATGGGTTTGATTCGAGCTTAGCCTTGTTCATTTTTTTACACAACACCCCCGTAAAAAATACAACACGGCCCGCTCAAGCTCGCGGTCGCCGCTACGTCCAGCGGAGTAAAATCGCCCCAAAGTGCCTCAAAAAAGCCATACGAGCGCTTTTTTAGGGCAAAAAAGGCCTCGCTTGACTTCGGCATGCCGTTCGGGTTGACTGAAACCAGAAAAGATCAATGATTGATATTTTTAACAACAAAGGTGTTGCATCATGTCGGTACCCCCGCGTGCCGTTCAGCTTAACGAAGCGAACGCGTTCCTTAAGGAACATCCTGAGGTTCTGTACGTTGACCTTCTGATTGCGGATATGAATGGTGTGGTGCGCGGCAAGCGCATCGAACGCACCAGCCTCCACAAGGTTTACGAGAAAGGCATCAACCTGCCGGCCTCTCTATTTGCTCTGGATATCAACGGCTCGACGGTGGAAAGCACCGGCCTGGGCCTGGACATCGGTGATGCTGACCGAATCTGCTATCCAATCCCCGATACCCTGTGCAACGAGCCATGGCAGAAGCGCCCGACCGCGCAACTGTTGATGACCATGCACGAACTCGAAGGCGAACCCTTCTTCGCCGACCCGCGTGAAGTGCTGGCCAACGTGGTGCGCAAGTTCGACGAAATGGGCCTGACCATCTGCGCCGCGTTCGAACTGGAGTTCTACCTGATCGACCAGGAGAACGTGAATGGTCGTCCGCAACCACCTCGCTCACCGGTTTCCGGCAAACGTCCGCACTCGACCCAGGTCTATCTGATCGACGACCTCGACGAATACGTCGATTGCCTCCAGGACATTCTGGAAGGTGCCAAAGAGCAAGGCATTCCGGCCGACGCCATAGTCAAGGAAAGTGCCCCGGCGCAGTTCGAAGTGAACCTGCACCACGTGGCCGATCCGATCAAGGCCTGCGACTACGCGGTCCTGCTCAAGCGCCTGATCAAGAACATCGCCTACGACCATGAAATGGACACCACCTTCATGGCCAAGCCTTACCCAGGCCAGGCGGGTAATGGTCTGCACGTCCACATCTCGATTCTCGACAAAGACGGCAAGAACATTTTTGCCAGTGAGGATCCCGAGCAGAACGCCGCACTGCGTCACGCGATCGGCGGTGTGCTCGAGACCCTACCGGCGCAGATGGCTTTCCTCTGCCCGAACGTCAACTCCTACCGTCGTTTCGGCGCACAGTTCTACGTGCCGAACTCGCCGTGCTGGGGCCTGGACAACCGTACCGTAGCGATTCGCGTGCCGACCGGTTCTGCCGATGCCGTGCGCATCGAACACCGAGTGGCCGGCGCCGATGCCAACCCGTACCTGCTGATGGCTTCGGTATTGGCCGGCGTGCACCACGGTCTGGTCAACAAGATCGAGCCTGGCGCTCCGGTCGAAGGCAACAGCTACGAGCAGAACGAGCAAAGCCTGCCGAACAACCTGCGTGATGCGCTGCGCGAGCTGGACGACAGCGAAGTCATGGCCAAGTACATCGATCCGAAATACATCGATATCTTCGTGGCCTGTAAAGAGAGCGAGCTGGAGGAGTTCGAACACTCCATCTCCGACCTCGAGTACAACTGGTACCTGCATACCGTGTAAGCGGTTGCAGTAAAAAAACGCCGCCGGCTGCTGAAGCCTGCGGCGTTTTTTTATGGGTAATTTCAGTTGGACCGAGTCGCCTGCTTCGCGAGCAAGCCCGCTCCCACACTGGAGCTGCGCTGTACACAAACTCCATGTTCACCAAGGGCGAAATGTGGGAGCGGGCTTGCTCGCGAAGGCGTCCGGGCAGACAACACACAACCCGACTCGTACAATGCCCCCTGCCCCGCAGGAGACTCCAATGACACGCGTAGCCACCCCCCGCAAACCCCGCGCACGCAGCCAGGCCCGGATCGATTCGATACTCGATGCGGCCCGCACGCTGTTGGCCGCCGAGGGCGTGGCCAGTCTGTCGATCTACAGTGTCGCCGAGCGCGCGGAGATTCCGCCCTCCTCGGTCTACCATTTCTTCGCCAGCGTGCCGGCATTGCTCGAAGCCTTGACCGCCGACGTCCATGCGGCCTTCCGCGCGTGCCTGCAAGCACCCATCGATCATCACGCCCTCGGCAGCTGGCGCGATCTGTCGCGCCTGGTGGAACAACGCATGCTCGACATTTATGCAGAGGACGCCGCCGCCCGCCAACTCATTCTGGCCCAGCACGGCCTGACCGAAGTCACCCAGGCCGACCGCCAGCACGACCTCGAACTGGGCGAGTTGATGCACAAGCTGTTCGATCACCACTTCGAACTGCCGACGCTGCCGAGTGATGTCGACGTGTTCGCCCTGGCCATGGAGCTTGGCGACCGGGTGTATGCGCGCTCGGTGCAGCAGCACGGGCAGATTACGCCACGCATGGCCGAGGAAGGGATGCGGGTGTTTGATGCTTATGTGGGGCTTTATCTGCCGCCATACCTGCCCAAGCGCGCCGTGCTCTAAAGGATCGCAGCCTTCGGTGTAGTGGTTCATTTTTTTTGAACCGCTCTGTAGGAGCTGCCGAAGGCTGCGATCTTTTGATCCTAAAAAAACCCCGAAGGGCTCAAACCCTTCGGGGTTGTTGTTTACGCATGTGGCTTACAACTTGGCGATCGACACCTCGGTGGATTTCACAAACGCAATCACTTCACTGCCCACCGCCAGTTCCAGCTCTTTCACCGAGCGCGTGGTGATCACCGAGGTGACGATGCCGGAAGCGGTCTGCACGTCGATTTCCGACAGCACGTCGCCGAGGACGATTTCCTTGATGGAGCCTTTGAACTGGTTGCGAACGTTGATGGCCTTGATAGTCATGATGTTGATTCCTGTCGTTGGGTAAGACTTGAGTTATTGAGCCCAGCGCAATTGCGTAGGCAAGGGTGAAACAGGTTCCGGCTCCGGTGGCTGGCCGGGCAGTGCCAGCACGCGATTGAGGACTTCGGTTTCCAGCGCTGCCAGCCGATGGGAGCCGCGCACTCGAGGGCGCGGCAGTTCCACGTGCAGGTCGAGGCCGACTTCGCCGTCTTCGATCAGGATCACCCGTTCGGCAATCGCCACCGCTTCACTGACGTCATGGGTCACCAGCAACACCGTGAAGCCGTGCTGCTGCCAGAGCCGTTCGATCAGTTGCTGCATTTCAATTCGGGTCAGGGCATCCAGTGCACCCAAGGGTTCGTCGAGCAACAGCAGGCGCGGCTGATGAATCAACGCACGGGCCAAAGCCACGCGTTGCTTCTGTCCACCGGACAATGCTGCCGGCCATTCGTTGGCGCGGTCGGCCAGGCCCACCGCATCCAATGCTTCAAGCGCTTGCGGCCGCCAGTTGCCCTTGAGGCCCAGACCGACGTTGTCGATGATCTTTTTCCACGGCAGCAAACGCGCTTCCTGGAACATCAGCCGCGTGTCTTCCCGCGCGTCACTCAATGGCGCGGCACCGGCGAGCAATTCACCGCCAGTCGGCTGATCGAGGCCGGCGAGCAATCGCAGCAAGGTACTTTTGCCGCAACCGCTACGCCCCACCACGGCGACAAACTGGCCCGCCGGAATGTGCAGGTCGATCTCGCGCAAGACTTGTCGCAAGCCAAAAGTTTTTTGCAGCTTGCGCACCGCCAGCGGAATGCCGCGCAGCAGGCGTGGAGGTTGTTCCGCGATCATGCCGCACCTCCCTTGGCAACCTGATACGCCGGGTGCCAGCGCAACCACACACGCTCAAGTCCACGGGCCGCGAGGTCGGCCAGTTTGCCGAGCACCGCGTACAGCAGAATCGCCAGCACCACCACGTCGGTCTGCAAGAACTCTCGGGCATTCATTGCCAGATAACCGATACCGGAACTGGCGGAGATGGTTTCCGCGACGATCAACGTCAACCACATGAAGCCCAGGGCGAAGCGCACGCCAACCAGAATCGAAGGCAGTGCCCCCGGCAGGATCACCTGCCAGAACAGGCTGAAGCCGGTCAGGCCATAGCTGCGCGCCATCTCCACCAGCGCCGGGTCGACGTTGCGGATGCCGTGATAGGTGTTGAGGTAAATCGGGAACAACGTGCCCAGCGCCACCAGGAAAATTTTTGCCGACTCGTCGATGCCGAACCACAGGATCACCAGCGGAATCAGCGCCAGGTGCGGCACGTTGCGGATCATCTGCACCGAACTGTCGAGCAGGCGTTCGCCCCACTTCGACAGGCCGGTGATGAAACCCAGGGTCAAACCGATGCCGCCACCGATGGTGAAGCCCAGCGCGGCACGCCAGCCACTGATCGCCAGGTGCGTCCAGATTTCGCCGCTGCGCACCAGGCTGACACCGGCCTCGATCACGGCAACCGGCGCCGGCAGAATCCGTGTCGACAACCAGCCCGCCGACACACTCAACTGCCACACCGCCAGCAACAACACCGGCAACGCCCAGGGCGCGAGACTGTGGATGATTTTCTTCATGACCGCGCCTCAGCTCTGGGACGCGGCTTTGGGCAGGATGTCGTTGGCGACCATCTCGCCGAACGGGCTCACGTAACCCGCACTTTTCGGCAGTTCAGGACGCTCGACATCGAGGTTCGGGAACAGCAGTTCGGCGACTCGGTACGACTCTTCCAGGTGTGGATAACCGGAGAAAATAAAGGTGTCGATGCCGAGGTCCGCGTACTCCTTCACGCGGGCGGCCACAGTCGGGCCATCACCCACCAGCGCCGTACCGGCACCGCCACGCACCAGGCCGACACCGGCCCACAGGTTCGGGCTGACTTCCAGGTTGTCGCGGTTGCCGCCATGCAATGCGGCCATGCGTTGCTGACCGACCGAATCGAAGCGCGCCAGCGATGCCTGGGCACGCGCGATGGTGTCGTCGTCGAGATGGGAGATCAGTCGATCCGCGGCTTTCCAGGCTTCATCGTTGGTTTCGCGCACGATCACGTGCAGGCGAATGCCAAAGCGCACGGTGCGTCCGAGCTTCGCAGCCTTGGCACGGACCTGTTCGATTTTTTCCGCCACGGCGGCCGGCGGCTCGCCCCAGGTCAAGACCATTTCCACCTGTTCGGCAGCCAGGTCTTGCGCGGCATCCGAAGAGCCGCCGAAGTACAGCGGCGGGCGCGGCTGCTGGATCGGTGGATAGAGCAGTTTCGCGCCCTTCACGCTGATGTGCTGGCCGTCGTAATCAACGGTTTCACCTTCCAGCACGCGGCGCCAGATACGGGTGAACTCCACGGAAGCCTGGTAGCGCTCTTCGTGGCTGAGGAACAGACCATCGCCCGCCAACTCCTCCGGATCACCGCCGGTCACCAGGTTGAACAGCGCGCGGCCGCCGGACAGACGATCCAGGGTCGCGGCCTGACGCGCCGCTACCGTCGGGGAAATGATCCCGGGGCGCAGGGCGACAAGGAATTTCAAACGCTGGGTCACCGGGATCAGCGACGCCGCCACCAGCCACGAATCTTCGCAGGAGCGCCCGGTGGGAATCAGCACGCCGCCGAAACCCAGTCGGTCCGCCGCTTGCGCGACTTGTTGCAGGTAACCGTGGTCAACGGCGCGTGCGCCTTCAGCGGTGCCAAGGTAATGGCCGTCGCCGTGGGTAGGCAGGAACCAGAAGATATTGAGGCTCATGGAGTGGTCTCCTTGGGGGATCGAATTATTGGGCTTTCGCAACGGCGGCCGGCGGCGTCCAGATCACGTCTTTGATGCTCAATTGCTTTGGAATCAGCTTGAGCTGGTAGAAGGTGTCGGCGATTTTCTGCTGCGCCGCGACCACTTCCGGGGTCAGGAACAGCGCGCCGTAGCCCTGGCGTTTCACCGAAGTGCGGGTGATGTCTGCCGACAGGCCAAGCAGTGGCGAGACTTGCTGGGTCACGTCTTCAGGATTGGCCCTGGACCAGTCGCCGACCGCGCGCACTTCTTCCACCAGGGTCTTGATCACCTCGGGATTTTTTTGCGCATAGGGTTTGGTCGCCAGGTAGAACTGATGGTTGTCGACGATGCCCTGGCCATCGCGCAGGGTGCGCGCTTGCAACTGTTGTTCGGCGGCGGCCTGGTACGGGTCCCAGATGACCCAGGCGTCGACACTGCCACGCTCGAACGCAGCGCGGGCATCGGCCGGCGGCAGAAAGACGGTCTGGATGTCGGTGTATTTGAGGCCGGCGTCTTCCAGCGCACGCACCAGCAGGTAGTGCACGTTGGAGCCCTTGTTGAGCACGACCTTCTTGCCCTTGAGTTCTGCCACCGACTTGATCGGCGAGTCCTTCGGCACCAGGATCGCTTCACTGTGCGGCGCTGGCGGTTCATAGGCGACGTAAAGCAGATCGGCGCCAGCCGCTTGGGCGAACACGGGAGGAGTTTCGCCGGTAACGCCGAAGTCGATGGAGCCGACGTTCAAGCCTTCCAGCAGTTGCGGGCCACCGGGGAACTCAGTCCATTGCACGTCCACGCCTTGGGCGGCGAGGCGTTTTTCCAGGGTGCCCTTGGCTTTGAGCAGCACCAGGGTGCCGTATTTCTGATAGCCGATTCGTAGCGTCTCGGCCTGAGCTTGAGTAATGGCGCCGAAGGTGACAGCCGCAGCAAACAGAGCGACCAGACCACGACGCAAAATGACAGGGCGCATGGCGCTCTCCTTTTTGCAGTTGGGTTTTGGCTGCACCTGCTTGCCCGTTGGCGGGCGAGTAAGGCCAGTACTTCAATTTTCGGGTGGGGCTAATGTTCCATGGAGCTCATATGCTCCAGCGAGCACTCAACAAACGTTCATTCAACAGGTTCGGATCGAGCGGCTTGGGCCGTCGTGCCATGGCGCTGAGAAACAGCTCCAGCGATTCATTCAGCCGTTGCTCCAGCTCCGGCGCCAACTGCGCCAGGGCGCTGCCTTCGCCGTAAGCGATCTGGCTGTCGACGGCGAAAATCCCGTGGAGCATTTCCTGGGCTTTCAACGCCGACAGCACCGGCTTGAGCGCGTAGTCCACCGCCAGCATGTGGGCGATGCTGCCGCCGGTTGCCATCGGCAACACCACCTTGTGGCTCAGGGCGCGTTCGGGCAGCAGATCCAGCACGGTTTTCAATGCGCCGGAGAACGAAGCCTTGTACACCGGCGTTGCGATCAGCAGGCCATCGGCATTTTCAATCTGTTGCAGCAGGTCAATGACCTTCGGGCTGTCGAAGCGTGCATGCAGCAAGTCTTCGGCCGGGAAGTCCCGTACCTGATAACTCACCACCTCCACGCCCTGTTCTTGCAACCAACTCCTGGAGCGGTCCAGCAGCACCCCGGAACGGGAGCGTTGACTGGGACTGCCTCCGAGTGAGACGACCAACATTCAGACGATTCCTTGAGCGGTGTTGGCGATTCGCGGTTTGCGATCTCGCTTCGATGGAGTGACCTTAACAGCTGATTCATATATCTATAAATCATATTTATTCATTTGGTTATGCATTATAGAGATATGCAAATCAACTTCAGTCGGGCAAAAAAAAGGCCGTCGAAACGGCCTGAAATCCCCTGCTCTGTGGGTGTCTTGAAAAGATCGCAGCCTGCGGCAGCTCCTACTGGGATTGGCTGCGATCTTTTGATTTTCAACGGTTCGGCTGCGGCGTCAGGCGCAGGTAGGGCTTAACGGCACGATAGCCCTTGGGAAAACGCTGTTTGATTTCCTCTTCATCCTTGAGAGACGGCACGATCACCACCTCATCACCGTCCTGCCAGTTGGCCGGCGTGGCCACCTTGTAGTTGTCGGTGAGTTGCAGCGAGTCGATCACCCGCAGGATTTCATTGAAATTGCGCCCGGTGCTCGCCGGGTAGGTAATCGTCAACCGAACCTTTTTGTTCGGGTCGATCACGAACAGTGAACGCACGGTCAGGGTGTCGTTGGCGTTGGGATGGATCAGGTCGTAGAGGTCCGAGACCTTGCGGTCGGCGTCATCCAGGATCGGAAAGTTGACCACGGTACTCTGCGTCTCGTTGATATCCTCGATCCATCTGTGATGCGACTCCACAGGGTCTACGGACAGTGCGATTGCCTTGACACCGCGTGCCGCGAATTCATCCTTGAGCCTGGCGGTAAAACCCAGTTCGGTGGTGCATACCGGCGTGAAATCCGCCGGATGGGAAAACAGCACGCCCCAGCTATCGCCCAGCCACTGGTGGAAACGGATGATGCCGGCGCTGGAGTTCTGTTCGAAATCGGGGGCGATATCGCCAAGTCTGAGACCCATGGTGCTGCTCCTTGTGAGTACTTGATGGGTTCAACTGTGCCTGTGTTTTTTATCTATTAAAAAGAATAAATATCGATTTATTTAGATCATTAAGAAATATTAAAGATCTGTTCACTGGACGTGCACGCACAACCCGCCGAACATCGGCCGCGAGGTTCGAGAAGGCCTTGAGTTGCTGCAAAGAGGGAACTTCAGGACGGGATTACGGGGGTGAACCCGTCCTGAACATGTAAAAGCCCCGCCCGGTGCAATACCGGGCGGGGCTTTTTTGCATCGGTTACGCGAACGCTATTACAACAGCGGGATCGAGTAGCTGACGATCAGACGGTTTTCGTCCTGCGAACGGGTGTTCGGCAGGTCAGTGCGCCATGTAGCGTTTTTCCACGCCAGGCCCAGGTTCTTCAACGGACCTTCCTGCACCACGTAGGCAACACTCAGGTCACGCTCCCACTCGGAAGCACCGTTGGCCGCCTGGCCACCCTTGGCGTTGACGGTATCGATGCTGTCGCCGTGCAGGTACACCAGACCCGCAGTCAGGCCAGGCACACCGACCTTGGCGAAGTCGAACGAGTAACGTGCTTGCCAGGTTTTCTCGCCGGCACGGCCGAACTTCTGGATTTGCGAATCGGTGATGGTGTAGTTCGACGAACCGTCACCCTGGTTCAGCCAAGGGAAGTCGCTGCTGCCGTTGCTGACCTGGTAACCGCCACCGAAGGTATGACCGGCAACCGAATACAGGAACAGGCCGCTGTACAGGTTGTTGTCGACCTTGCCTTTACCGTTTGGCGCGTTGTAGTTGCCAGTGGTGTAGTACAGCGGGTCGTGACCGTTGGCACCATCATCAGAGCTGTTGAAATAACGGAAATCCGACTTCAATACGCCCGGGCCGATTGCCCAGTTGTGAACCAGACCCAGGAAGTGCTGCTTGTAGAACTCTTCCAGCTTGCCGTAGTAGTACTGGGCCGTCAGGTCCTTGGTGATCTTGTAGTCGCCGCCGGCATAGATGAACTTGTTGCTGTCGCGGAACTTGGTACCGCGAGTGTTCGCACCGGAAATCGACATTTGATCGTTGTTGCTGGAGTTACGGCCTTTAACGGCTTCGATCTGACCACCGACCAGCGACAGGTCCTTGATCTCGGCGGAAGTGATCTGGCCACCCTGCCAGGTTTGCGGCAGCAGGCGACCATCGTTGGTCACGATTACCGGGTTTTTCGGCTGCAGGGTGCCCAGCTTCAATTCAGTCTGGGAAACCTTGGCTTTGGCGGTGAGGCCCAGGCTGGAGAAATCATCTACCGCCTCGCCATTGGATTTGCTCGGGAAAACCGTGCCGCCGTAAGAGGTCGCCGTGGCGCCGTTGGTACCGCCGCCCGAATCCAGCTTGACGCCCAACAGGCCGATCGCATCGATACCGAAACCGACGGTGCCCTGGGTGTAACCGGAGATGAAACGCAGATCGAAGCCTTGGCCCCACTCTTCGTTTTTGTTGGGACCGGTACCGTCGCGGTAGTCGGTGTTGATGTAGAAGTTACGCAGCCCCAACGTTGCCTTGCTGTCTTCGATGAAACCCGCGGCGTTTGCCTGCTGGGCCAATACCCCGACGGCCACAGCCATGGCCAAGGTGGATTTGTTCATGTTTCGCTCCTCTCGTTTCTAGTTCTGATGTTCCTGGTCCCGAATCGATTGCCCGGGATCCTGAATGCATAAATTCGCGGCAAACCGTCTAGGTCGGTCGTTTGGCGGGCCGCAGGATACATGGCCTTAAGGCCAAAAAGAATTTTTTAAACATTTTTAATAGCATTATGGAATATGGCATTCCACGGCAGAACCGAGGTATCGGCGGCAAGGCCGATTCCTGAACCTGATCAATTGTCGAGGGACGAAACTGCCGAATCCGAGCTCAGGGATGAGTGTCGGACAGGCGCACTTTAAGCGGGATGGATAAAAACCAAAAAGAATAATAAATAATCAATAAAGATCATTATGGAATATAAAAATCAGCACAAAAAAACCCCGCCAACCGGCGAGGCTTTTTCACAAGGCTTGTTACAGGAAGCTGTAGGTGTAGTTGAAGATCAGGCGAGTCTGGTCAACGTCAGGGTTGTTGGAGACTTCACTGCCACGGTAGACGCCGTTACGCAGCGTTACGCCGAAACCTTTGAGTGCACCCTGCTGGATGGTGTAGTCGATCCGCATGTCGCGCTCCCACTCGGAGCTGTCAGGGCCGCTGCCGTTGGTCGCCTTGATGTCATCGCCGTGCAGGTAGGCGATCGACGTTTTCAGGCCCGGCACACCCAGTGCTGCGAAGTCATAGGAGTACTGGCCGAAAGTGGTGTTTTCACCGGCACGAACAAATCCGTTGATCATGGAGTCGGTGAACAGGTAGAAGCTGGCGCCGCCATTCCCTTCCGGACGGCCATTGCCATCGACCACGTTGCCCTGGTTCAGGTAGACAAAACCACCGTCATCGCTGACGCGCTGATGACCGAGCAGGAAAGCGTTGCCACCCAGGGTGTAGGTGAACATGGCGCTCCAGGTCTTGTTATCGACCTCGCCCGGGTTCTTGGCGAAACCGTTGTTGTTGTTGAAACGGAAACCCGGATCACCGTTCCTGCCGTCGGAGCTGCTGTCGAAGTAACGAATATCCGTCTTGAAGGACTGGTTGGCGCTGATCGGTAGCACGTGGATCAAGCCCAGGAAATCCTGCTTGTAGTAGTCCTTCAGATTCGAGTGGTAGTACTGCAGGGTCAGGTCCTTGGTGACCTTCCAGTCAGCACCACCGTAGTAGAACTTGTTGCTGCCCTCTGTACCGCCAGCCACGGCCAGGCCGGTGGAGTTCGAAGAGGCGCGACCTGCCGAATGCTCCAACTGACCTGCGTTGAAGGTCACGTTGTCGATTTCTTTCGAAGTGATGGTGCCGCCGTCAAAGGTCTGTGGCAGCAGACGGCTGTCGTTCGCGACCAGAATCGGCAAGTTGGGTGCCAGAGCGCCACCCAAGTGGGCTTCGGTCTTCGAGAAGCGCGCCTTGACGTTAGCGGCTGCACGGCTCCATTCGGACACGGCCGAACCATCGCTGTCGCTTGGGAAGAAGGTGTTGTTGTCTGGGTGGTGACCCTTGCCGCCGTCCAGGTGGATACCCAGCAGTGCCTGGGCGTCGATACCGAAACCGACGGTGCCTTGGGTGAAACCGGACAGATAATCGAATTTCAGGCCTTCTGCGGACTCTCTCTGATCCGCACCGCCTTCACGGTTATCGTTGTTGTAATACATGGTGCGAGAGCTGATAGAAGCCTTGCTGTCTTCCAGGAAACCTGCGGCGCCTGCCTGCTGCGCCAAAACCCCAACGGCCACGGCCAAAGCCAAGGTGGACTTGTTCATTGTGTAGCTCCTCTCGATTCTAATTCTTGTATTCCTGGTCTCGAGTCGTCGCCCGAAATCCTAAGATGCGCGATTAGCGCCAGACCGTGACCCACAAGTCAATCGTAACTATGTGTGTCTACGACCATAGTCTAACCCCCGGTTTTTTGGTCCATGCAGGGTCATGAATTCGTCATGAACCTGAAAAGAATTACCCGATTCTTTTCTAATACCGTTTAGGCATTTAGCTCACCGCTCGTAAGTCCCCCCAGAACAAAGGGTTTGGACCATAAGCTAATTCCTAATCGGTATTTATTTTTACTTTTTTAGATCGTTTAGTTTTTGACGCAATTCGGAAACAAATCCTTTACCGAAAGGCGGCCCCATGACGATCAAACGCGCACTATCCGGATCAATTGTTACAGTTTGTGTATCGCTCGCATTTTCCTTCACCGCTCAGGCGGCGAACCTCACCGTCGGTTATCAAACCGGAATCGACCCCAGCAAAGTCCCCCAGGCCGATGGTCTTTATGAAAAAACCATCGGCCAGCCCATCGACTGGCGGCGCTTCAACAGCGGCCCGGAAGTGGTCACGGCGATTGCGTCGGGCGATGTGCAAATCGGCAATCTCGGCTCCAGTCCACTGGCCGCTGCGGCTTCGCGCAACCTGCCGATCGTCGCGTTCATCGTCTCGGCCCAGATCAATGCCGCCGAAGCGCTGGTGGTGCGCAACGGCAGCGGCATCGAAAAACCGCAAGATCTGATCGGAAAGACCATCGCCACGCCTTTCGTTTCAACCTCCCACTACAGCCTGCTCGGTGCGCTGAAGCACTGGGGCCTGGACGGCTCGAAAGTCAAAGTGGTGAACCTGCAGCCAGCAGAAATTGCCGCTGCCTGGAAGCGTGGTGATATTGATGGCGCGTTTGTCTGGTCGCCTGCACTGGGGGAAATCCGCAAGACGGGCAAGACCCTGACCGACGCTGCACAGGTCGGCCAATGGGGCGCGCCAACCTTCGAAGTCTGGGTAGCGCGCAAGGATTACGCAGAGAAGCACCCAGAGGTGGTAACCAAATTCGCCAAGGTCACCCTCGACTCCTTTGCTGATTACGCCGCGCATAAAGCCAACTGGACGGTCGACTCGGAGCCCGTTCAGAAAATCGCCAAACTGACCGGTGCCAACGCCGCCGACGTGCCGGAGTTACTGGCTGGTTCCGCATTCCCGGATGCCAAGGCGCAACAGGGCAGCGCGCTGCTGGACGGCGGCACGGCCAAAGCCATTGGTGAAACGGCGAAATTCCTGAAGGAACAAGGGAAGGTGGAGACGGTGCTGCCGGACTACTCGCCGTATGTCAGCGCGAAATTTGTCCAGGAGTAACACAAGGTTCCTGTAGGAGCTGCCGCAGGCTGCGATCTATTGATTTTGCTTTTCAAGATCAAAAGATCGCAGCCTGCGGCAGCTCCTACAACCTCAAAGGGCTTTTTCGAAGATCTTCGAATTACGCTGATAGTTGTACAGCGACGCTCGCGCCGACGGCAGCCGGTCGACGCTGCTGGGTTCGAAACCACGCTCGCGGAACCAGTGCGCGGTGCGCGTGGTGAGGACGAACAAGGTTTTCAATCCCTGAGCCCGGGCGCGGGTTTCAATACGCTCCAGCAGCTCATCACCGCGACCGCCATGGCGGTACTCCGGGTTCACCGCCAGACACGCGAGTTCGCCCGCGTCCGAATCGGCGATCTGATACAGCGCCGCACAGGCGATGATCATGCCTTCGCGCTCAACCACACTGAACTGCTCGATTTCGCGCTCCAGCACCTCGCGGGAACGGCGCACCAGGATCCCCTGCTCTTCCAGCGGACTGATCAAATCCAGCAAACCACCGACGTCTTCAATGGCCGCTTCGCGTACCACTTCGAACTGTTCCTGGGCCACAAGGGTGCCGCCGCCGTCGCGAGTGAACAACTCGGTCAGCAACGCACCGTCTTCGGCGTAACTGACGATATGGCTGCGGGCCACGCCGCCACGGCAAGCTTCGGCAGCGGCATCCAACAATTCTGCCTGATAGTTGCTGCCCAACCGTTGCAGATGCGCCGGCACTTGCTGCGGACGCAGTTCGCGCACCAGGCGCCCGTGTTCGTCGATCAGGCCCAGGTCGGCGCCAAACAGCAGCAACTTGTCCGCGCCCAGGTCGATGGCCGCGCGGGTGGCGACGTCTTCGCAGGCCAGGTTGAAAATTTCACCGGTCGGTGAATAGCCCAGCGGCGACAACAGCACGATGGAGCGCTCATCCAGCAGACGGTTGATGCCCTTGCGGTCGACCCGGCGCACTTCGCCGGTGTGGTGATAGTCGACGCCTTCAAGCACGCCGATCGGCCGTGCCGTCACCAGGTTGCCGCTGGCCACCCGCAGGCGCGAGCCCTGCATGGGCGACGAAGCCATGTCCATCGACAGGCGAGCCTCAATGGCAATGCGCAACTGGCCGACCGCGTCGATCACGCACTCCAGGGTCGCGGCATCGGTGATGCGCATGCCGTGATGGTAATGCGGGGTCAGGCCACGGGCCGCGAGGCGCGCTTCGATTTGCGGCCGGGAGCCGTGAACCAGCACCAGGCGTACGCCCAGGCTGTGCAACAGCACCAGGTCGTGGACGATATTGCCGAAGTTCGGGTGTTCAACGCCGTCGCCGGGCAGCATGACGACAAAGGTGCAATCGCGGTGGGCGTTGATGTAAGGCGAAGCGTGACGAAGCCAATTGACGTATTCGGGCATGAACCTGGGCCTGTAATAAATAGCAGCCGAAAAAAGGGCGAAACTGAAAACGCACAGCGGGCTGATGGTTATCGTCGGAACAGGCTTGGCGACACGCGCGCTCTCCTCATGAATACGGGTTTGGAAACTGGCAATTTAATCGCGCCCCCTGTAGGAGCTGCCGAAGGCTCGGTCCGCGTTCGGGCGATCTTTTGATCTTGATTCTAAAACCAAAGATCAAAAGATCGCAGCCTTCGGCAGCTCCTACAAGTGTTGCGTTCAAGTGGTTGGCACCGCGGTTTTGGCCGGTGTCAGGCAATAGTGTTCGATCAGTTGCCTTAGTAGATGCACCGTAGGCTGCAAACGTGACATTTCGAGGTATTCCCCCGGCTGATGGGCGCAAGCGATATCACCCGGGCCAAGCACCAGCGTTTCACAGCCAAGGCGCTGAAGATAAGGTGCTTCGGTGCCGAACGCCACTGCTTCGGCGCTGTGACCGGTGAGCTTTTCGGCAAGGCGCACCAGCTCGGCGTCCTCGGCCTGTTCGAACGACGGCACGTCGGGGAACAACGGCGCGTAATCGATCTTGACCTGATGCCGCTCGGCAACCGGCTTGAGCTTCTGCAGGATCTCGGCGCGCAGGACCTTGGGGTCCATGCCGGGCAGCGGTCGCAAATCGAATTCCAGCGAACACTGGCCGCAGATGCGGTTGGGATTGTCGCCACCATGGATGCAGCCGAAGTTCATCGTTGGCGTTGGCACGCCAAACTGTGGATTGCGGAATTCGCGCTGCCATAACAAGCGCAGGCCACGCAGTTCGCCGATGGCATCGTGCATGGCCTCCAGGGCGCTGTGACCCAGGCGCGGGTCGGAAGAGTGACCGCTCTGCCCGAGGATGTCGATGCGCTCCATCATGATGCCTTTGTGCATGCGGATCGGCTTGAGCCCGGTCGGCTCGCCGATCACCGCCGCCCGCCCCAGCGGCCGCCCCGCTTCGGCCAGCGCGCGAGCACCGGACATCGAGCTTTCTTCATCGCAGGTGGCGAGAATCAGCAACGGCTGTTTGAACGGCTGATCGAGCAGCGGTATGACCGCCTCGATCGCCAGGGCGAAAAAGCCCTTCATGTCGCAACTGCCCAGGCCGACCCAACGACCGTCGACTTCCGTCAGTTTCAGCGGGTCGGTTTGCCACAACGCACCATCGAACGGCACGGTGTCACTGTGCCCAGCCAGCACCAGGCCGCCGGGGCCGGAACCGAAACTGGCCAGCAGGTTGAACTTGCCGGGGTTGACCTGCTGGATCTCGCAGGTAAAACCCAGCTCTCCGAGCCACGTCGCCAGCAGATCGATGACCGGGCGGTTGCTTTGATCGAGTCTGGGTTGGGTACAACTGACGGACGGCGCGGCGATCAGCGCAGCGAACTGTTCTTTCATCGACGGCAATGGCATCGCTGACTCCCGGCACCCGAATTGAGGTTCATCATAGAACCAACCGATGACAGGAATAAACCGTCTCGGCGCGTACTAACCTTGAGTCCTGTACACTGCACGACCTTGGCAGCCACACATTCCCCCGGCTGCGCTCCCGATCCTGGATTTTCCGGCCATGCAGAAAGAAACCGAAATCAAACTCCGCGTCAGCCGCGAAACCCTCGCCGCCCTGCGCGAGCACCCCTTACTGAAAAAACGCAACAAAAGTGGCTGGGAACGCCGTGAGTTGATGAATCAATACTTCGACACGCCCGAGCGCGACCTGGCCCAGGCCAAAGTCGCCCTGCGTCTGCGCAAGGATGGCGAAGCAGTGATCCAGACCCTCAAGACCCGCGGCCAGAGCGTCGCCGGCCTGTCGGTGCGTAACGAATACGACTGGAACCTGCCCAAAGCCAAGCTCGACCTGAAGAAACTCGACGGCGAATGCTGGCCCGAGGAACTCGCCGAACTGGACAAAAAAACCCTGAAGCCGATTTTCACCACCGACTTCGTCCGCGAGCGCGCAGAAATCGCCTGGGGCCGCGGCAAGACCAAAGTGGTCATCGAAGCCGCCCTGGACCTTGGCCACGTAGTGGTCGGCAAGCAGAAAGAAGAAATCTGCGAGCTGGAGCTGGAGCTGCGCGAAGGCGAGCCGGCCGCATTGCTGGAGCTGGCCGCCGAGCTGGCCGAGAAACTGGCGCTGATGCCCTGCGATATCAGCAAGGCCGAGCGCGGTTATCGCCTGTACGACGCCCACAGCTACTCATTGAGCCTGCCGGCGCCGCAGATCACGGCCGAAACGCCGCTGGACGACGCGTTCGCCGCCCTGAGCTGGCACTTGCTCGGCAGCAGCCAGCGCCTGGCTGAGCAATATCGCTTCAACGGTCACTGGCGCCTGCTGCAGGACTGGGTCGAGTGCCTGGCCGAAATGCGCGCGCTGATCAGCAGCCTTGGTCAAGCCGCACCACGTCAGTCCACTCACGATCTGCGCATCGCCCTTGATGCCTTGCTGGAAGACTGGCGTCCGCTGGTCCAGGCCGGCCTGAACGATGAAGACGTGCGCAAAGCCGCGCCCGAACAGTTTCTTGAAGAACTCGAAGACCCGCGCTGGGGCCTGTTCTCATTGACGACCTCACGCTGGCTGCTGGCCCGCACCTGGGCTGCCGACCGCAACACCCGTGGCAATCGCCAGGGCGCTGCACAACTGGGCAGCTGGTTGCCCCGCCTGCTGGGCGAAGAAGCCACTTCGTTGCAACTGCAGCGTTACCAGCAACAGCCGGAAGACCTGGCCGAGCAACTGCCGCGCATCGAACGCATCCAGGTCTGGCTGCACCATGCGCGTAACGTGCTGGAGATCCCGGAAATGGATCGCCTGTACGGCGAGCTGAACAAACTGGCGCAACTGGCCAACGAATCGATCACCGACGAAGTCCTGGATGCGCGCAAGCAGCAGGCGATTGCGGTGTATCAGAACCGTGCCTGGAAAATGTTGCTGCGCCTGTAATACCGCCTTCGCGAGCAAGCCCGCTCCCACACTGGATCTGTGATCGACACAAATCCCCTGTGGGAGCGGGCTTGCCCGCGAAGAGGCCCGCACATTCACCACAAAACATCAGACCGGCAAACTCGTCGTCGACTTGATCTCCGACAACGCCACGATCGAGTTGACCTCCTGAATCCCCGGCACCATCGACAGCTTCTCGAAGAAGAAGCGCTCGTACGCCTCGATGTCCGCCGTGACAATCCGCAGCAGAAAATCCACCGCCCCCATCAGCACGTAACACTCCAGCACCTCCGGAAAGCCGCGAATCGCCTCGGTGAACTCGGTGAAGTTCGAACGCCCGTGGGCATTAAGTTTCACCTCCGCGAAGATCTGCGTGTTGAGGCCGATTTTCTTGCGGTCGAGCAAGGTCACCTGGCCGCGAATGATGCCCTCCTCTTTCATCCGCTGAATCCGTCGCCAGCAAGGCGATTGCGAGAGCCCCACCTGCTCGGCGATCTGCGCGCTGGAGAGCGAAGCGTCCTCTTGCAGCAAGGTGAGGATCTTGCGGTCGTAGCTGTCCAGTTCGCTCTGCATAAAAAAACCTTTGATCTCTAAATATGTGAATTAATTAAGTCTGCCTTCCTGCCATTTGGCCAATCATAGAGAAGAAATACCCGGCACAGGATGTAAATATTTCTCCAGTATTTCTGGAGCCTGACCATGCCGTATCTCGAAGCCGTGAACACCCCACCTACCCGCGCCGATGTCTGGAACGTCAGTAATGCCCATTGCCGTGTTCACTATCAAATGCGGGCCGAGGCCGAACCGGACCTGCTGTGTCGCACCCTCAATCTGTTCGCCTTGCAATTGCTCACACCGGAACAGGTCAACGTGCAGCGCCAGGAAGACTGGCTGACCATCGAGATCGTCATCGACGGTTTGAGCTGGCACCGCGCGCAAGTGATAGCAGAAAAACTTCGTAACCTGATCTGCGTCTGCTCGGTAGAGCTGCAAGAGGCTGACTCTGCCTGGACCGAAACGATACAGGCGGCGGGCTGAAAAACGCCGAAACGGCTTCGTCGGGTAGTGGCCCAGCGGTCAGCCGGGCCACGGCTATCCTTTGCGCACTGTCGTTCAAAAGGAGCCCGCATGTCCGTTCAACTCGCCTTTCAGGACCGCTGGCTGGATCTCAATGATGTGCTGCGCGAACTGGTTGCGCAGGGCTTTATCAGCCAGGATTCGGCCGAACACGCGCTCAATGCCCGCCGCCGCAACGCCACCCATGGCCAAATGCATCCGCTGGAGTTCATTGCCAGCCAACAGTTGGGCGACCTCAGCCGCCCCGGCAAACTGCTGGACCTGGAAAGCCTGACCCTGTGGCTGTCCCGGCAGGCCGGACAGCCTTATCTGCGCATCGATCCGTTGAAAATCAACGTCGCGGCCGTGACCCCGCTGATGTCCTACGCCTTCGCCCAGCGTCACAAGATCCTCGCGGTAGCGATCGACCGTGATGCGGTGACCGTGGCCAGCGCCCAGCCTTATGTCAGCGGCTGGGAGGCTGACCTGACCCACGTGCTCAAATTGCCGATCAAGCGCGTGGTGGCCAACCCGGTGGACATCCAGCGCTTCAGCGTCGAATTTTTCCGCCTGGCCAAATCGGTCACCGGGGCCAACAGTGCCGACCCGCACGTCAGCACCCTCGGCAATTTCGAACAGTTGCTCAACCTCGGCGCCAGCGACCAGGAGCCCGACGCCAACGACGCCCACATCGTCAACATCGTCGACTGGCTGTTCCAGTACGCGTTCCAGCAACGCGCCAGCGACATCCACATCGAGCCCCGTCGCGAGCAAGGCACGGTGCGCTTTCGCATCGACGGCGTGCTGCACAACGTCTATCAATTCCCGCCCCAGGTCACCATGGCCATCGTCAGTCGCCTGAAAACCCTGGGGCGCATGAACGTCGCGGAGAAACGCAAACCCCAGGACGGCCGGGTGAAAACCAAGACCCCGGACGGCGGCGAAGTTGAACTGCGCTTGTCGACACTGCCCACCGCCTTCGGCGAAAAAATGGTCATGCGGATCTTCGACCCGGACGTCCTGCTCAAGAACTTCGACCAGCTCGGTTTCTCCAGCGACGACCTGCGCCGCTGGCAGGACATGACCCGCCAGCCCCACGGCATCATCCTCGTCACCGGGCCGACGGGGTCGGGCAAGACCACCACCCTCTACACCACCCTGAAAAAACTGGCGACGCCGGAGGTCAACCTCTGCACCATCGAAGACCCGATTGAAATGGTCGAGCCGGCCTTCAACCAGATGCAGGTCCAGCACAATATCGACCTGACCTTCGCCGCCGGCGTGCGTGCGCTGATGCGACAAGACCCGGACATCATCATGATCGGCGAGATCCGCGACCTCGAAACCGCGGAGATGGCGATCCAGGCGGCGCTCACCGGGCACCTGGTGCTGTCGACCCTGCACACCAACGATGCGCCCGGCGCCATCAGCCGCCTGCTGGAACTCGGCGTGCCGCATTACCTGATCAAGGCCACGGTGCTTGGCGTCATGGCCCAGCGACTGGTGCGAACCCTGTGCCCGCACTGCAAGGCCCCGCTGACGCTGGGCGAAGATGACTGGCAAACCTTGACTCGCCCCTGGCAGGCCCCGCTACCAGGCAATGCCCAGCGTGCCGTCGGTTGCGTGGAATGTCGCGACACCGGTTATCGCGGCCGTGCCGGGGTCTACGAAATCATGCAACTCAGCGATGGCATCAAGGCGTTGATCAGTCCCGATACCGATCTGCTGGCCGTGCGACGCCAGGCATTCAAGGAGGGCATGCGCAGCCTGCGGCTGTCGGGGGCGCAAAAGGTCGCCGCCGGGCTGACGACCATCGAGGAGGTTCTGCGCGTGACGCCCCAGAGCGAGCAGAACTGAGCCCTGCTGTTCTTATCCGCCATCGGCACCGCTACACTCCAGCGATTGCAACCCCACAGATCCACACATCAACAAGGAATCGTTATGCAGATCGGTAGTGTGCTTTTGCTTTTTGTCGGCCTGGTGGTCGCCATTCTGTTCATGGGCTTCAAGGTCGTGCCCCAAGGTTTTGAATGGACCGTCGAACGTTTCGGGCGCTACACCAACACGCTCAAGCCCGGGCTGAACGTCATCGTTCCGGTGATGGACCGCATCGGGCGCAAGATGAATGTGATGGAAAGCGTACTGGATATTCCGCCGCAGGAAGTCATCACCGCCGACAACGCCACAGTGCAAATCGACGCCGTGTGCTTCTTCCAGGTTGTCAACACGGCCCAGGCTGCCTACGAGGTCAACAACCTCGAACACGCCATCCGTAACCTGTTGCAAACCAACATCCGCACGGTGCTCGGCTCGATGGAACTCGACGCCATGCTCAGCCAGCGCGACGGCATCAACGAAAAACTGCTGCGCACCGTCGATGAAGCGACCGCGCCGTGGGGTATCAAGATCACCCGGATCGAGATCAAGGACATCAGCCCACCCTCCGACCTGATGGCGGCGATGAGTGGGCAGATGAAAGCCGAACGGATCAAGCGTGCACAGATCCTCGAGGCCGAAGGCCTGCGTGCCGCAGCGATCCTGACCGCCGAGGGCAAGAAGCAGGCGCAGATCCTCGAAGCCGAAGGCAGCCGACAGGCCGCCTTCCTGGAGTCCGAAGCCCGGGAGCGGCAAGCCGAGGCAGAAGCTCAGGCGACCAAGGTGGTGTCCGAAGCGATCGCCAGCGGTAACGTGCAAGCGGTCAACTACTTCGTGGCGCAAAAGTACATCGATGCGCTGGGCAAGTTGGCTTCGGCCAACAACAGCAAAGTGATCCTGATGCCGCTGGAGGCCAGTTCGATGATCGGCGCGGTGGGCGGCATTGGCGAAATCGTCAAAGCCACTTTCGATAACAAGAAAGCCTGAGGCGCGCCATGTGGGCATTTTTGCAGCATCTTTCGTTCTGGGACTGGTTGGCGCTGGGCACGGTGCTGTTGATTCTTGAAGTGTTCGGCGCCGGAGGCTACCTGCTGTGGATCGGTATGGCAGCGGCTGCCGTGGGCGTCTTGACCTTCTTCCTGCCGGGTCTGTCGTGGGAATGGCAGTTCCTGTTGTTCGGCCTGCTGTCGATCGCCACCGCCTTGTACTGGTGGCGGCGTCAGCGCACAGCGACTCGCCTGAGCGATCAGCCGCACCTGAACCTGCGTGGCCAGGAGCTGATCGGCAAGACCTTCGTGGTGCATGAAGCGATTGTCGACGGTCGCGGCAAAATCAAGGTGGCCGACGGCGTGTGGATGGCCCGCGGGCCGGACGCGGCCATTGGCAGCCGCGTGCGGGTGGTCGGCCAGCAAGGCGCGATCCTGCTGGTCGAAACGACGGAATAGGCGGCCACGGAACTCGACTGGGGGTTGGCAATCCAACCGCGTAGTCAACCCAGTGGAGTCACCCTGTCATGCGTTTCAAACTTGCTGTCGCTACCGTCGCGCTGTTGTCCCTGCCTGTCGGTTCGGCGATGGCCGATACTTTTTGGCGTAACGTTCTTACGTCCGGTGCAACCACCGGTTCGAGCTATCTGACATCCAAGGATCACAAACTGGTGGTCGCGGCCCAGGACGATGCCAGCAGCTTCGTCGCCAGCGACGGCAGCATCCGTGGTCCGTACCTGGAAGCGGCCATGCAGAAAGTCCGCGCTGACAACCCGGGCCTGCAAGCCACGGACATGGAGTTGGCGAATGCGATCCTGGCGAAGAATGCCGTGGCGTCTGAATAAGCGTTGCGAATGAAAAATGCCGCTCACATGAGCGGCATTTTTTTGCCCGGCGAACACAAATCCCACGTTCACCGAGCTTCCCTGTGGGAGCGAGCAGGCTCGCTCCCACAGGGGTTATGTATTGCCTGGGAGGTCAGCGGTAGTCGTCGACCGGCACACACGCACAAAACAGATTCCGATCCCCATACACATTGTCCACCCGGTTCACCACCGGCCAGTATTTGTGAGCCTTGGTATGCGCGTCCGGCGTGACGGCTTGCTCGATGCTGTACGGCCGCGCCCACACGCCGGTGATATCGGCCAGCGTATGCGGCGCACCTTTCAACGGGTTTTCCTCCGCCGGCCAATTACCGTTCTGCACCTCGTTGATTTCCGCGCGGATGCTCAGCATTGCGCCGATAAACCTGTCCAGCTCCGCCTTCGATTCACTTTCGGTCGGTTCGACCATCAGCGTCCCCGGCACCGGGAACGACATGGTCGGGGCGTGGAAGCCGTAGTCCATCAGGCGCTTGGCGACGTCCTCTTCGGTGATGCCGGTCAACGCCTTGAGCGGTCGCAGGTCGAGGATGCATTCGTGGGCCACCCGATCGTTGCGCCCGGTGTACAGCACCGGAAAGGCACCGGACAAATGCCGTGCCAGGTAATTCGCAGCCAGGATCGCCACTTCGCTGGCGTCCGCCAGTTGCGGCCCCATCATGGCGATGTACATCCAGCTGATCGGCAGAATGCTTGCGCTGCCCCAGGGTGCCGCGCTGACGGCGCCATTTTGCGGCTGCGGCCCGTCGATCGGCACCACCGGATGGTTAGCCACGAACGGCGCCAGATGTGCCCGAACACCAATCGGCCCCATGCCCGGCCCACCGCCACCATGGGGAATGCAGAAGGTCTTGTGCAGGTTCATGTGCGAGACATCGGCGCCGATATCGGCCGGCCGCGCCAGCCCGACCTGGGCGTTGAGGTTGGCGCCATCCATGTACACCTGTCCGCCGTGCTGGTGAATCACTTCGCAAATTTCGCTGATACCTTCCTCATACACGCCATGGGTCGAAGGATAGGTCGCCATCAGGCAGGCGAGTTTGTCGGCGGCCTGTGCGGCTTTTTCCTTGAGGTCATCCAGGTCGACATTGCCCGCTTCGTCACACTCGACGATTACCACGCGCATCCCGGCCATTTGCGCCGACGCGGGATTGGTGCCGTGCGCCGACGAAGGAATCAGGCAGATATCGCGGCCGCCCTGTTGCCGGCTCTCATGGTATTTGCGGATCGCCAGAAGCCCGGCGTATTCGCCTTGGGCACCGGAGTTGGGCTGCATGCAGATGGCATCGAAACCGGTGATAGCGCACAACCAGCGCTCCAGCTCCTCGATCATCAGCCCGTACCCGGCGGCCTGCTCTTTCGGCACGAACGGGTGCAGGTTGGCGAACTGCGGCCAGGTGATCGGGATCATCTCGCTGGTGGCGTTGAGCTTCATGGTGCAGGAGCCCAGCGGAATCATCGATTGATTGAGCGCCAGGTCCTTGTTTTCCAGTTGCTTGAGGTAGCGCAGCATTTCGGTTTCGCTGTGATGGGCGCTGAACACCGGATGACGCAGATAAGGTGAAGTTCGCACCAACCCTTGGGGAATTCCACCAGGTAGGACTTCGGCATCCAGGTCCTCGATACTGAGCCCGTGATCGGCTCCCAGAAACACATCGAACAGCCTCTCCACGGTGGTTTCGTCGCAGGCCTCGTCGAGGCTCAAACCCAGTTGGCCGCGCCCGAGAATGCGCAGGTTGATCTGCGCGGCCCGGGCACTTTCGATGATCGAGGTCTGGGTTCCGCCGACTTCCAGCGTCAGGGTGTCGAAGAAGTGCCGGTTGACCCGGGTGATGCCCTTGCGCTCAAGCCCGGCGGCCAGGATGCAGGTCAGCCGGTGAACCCGCTGGGCGATCCGCTTGAGCCCTTCCGGGCCGTGGTAGACCGCATAGAAGCTGGCGATATTGGCCAGCAGCACCTGAGCCGTGCAGATGTTGGAGTTGGCCTTCTCCCGGCGGATGTGTTGCTCGCGGGTTTGCAGAGCCATGCGCAGGGCGGTGTTGCCCTGCGCATCTTTGGAAACACCGATGATCCGCCCGGGAATCGCCCGTTTGTATTCATCACGGCTGGCAAAAAATGCCGCATGCGGCCCGCCGTAGCCCATGGGCACGCCAAATCGCTGGGACGATCCGAACACCACATCGGCGCCCAGCTCACCCGGCGGGGTCAGCAACAACAGGCTCAGCAAATCCGTGGCGACACAGGCCAGGGCCTGTTGGGCATGCAAGTGATCGATCAGTGGCCGCAGGTCGTGGATCTCGCCGTGGGTGTCAGGGTATTGCAGCAGCGCACCGAACACCTGGTGCTGCTTCAAGTTATCCACAGCATCGACGATCAGCTCGAAGCCGAAACCTTCGGCGCGGGTCTGCACCACGGAAATGGTTTGCGGGTGGCAGTTTTCGTCGACAAAGAACAGATTGCTTTTCGACTTGGCGACCCGCTTGGCCAGGGCCATCGCCTCCGCCGCGGCGGTGGCCTCATCGAGCAGCGAGGCGTTGGCCAATTCCAGGCCGGTCAGGTCGATGGTCAATTGCTGGAAGTTCAACAGCGCTTCGAGCCGCCCTTGGGCGATCTCCGGTTGATAGGGTGTGTACGCGGTGTACCAGCCGGGATTTTCCAGCACGTTACGCAGAATGACCGCTGGCGTGAGGGTACCGTGGTAGCCCATGCCGATCAGGCTGGTCCAGACCTGGTTCTGCTCGGCATAACCGCGCAGCTTGGCCAGCGCAGCCTCCTCATCGAGTGCCGGGGGCAGGTCGAGCGCCCGGTTGAGGCGGATGCCCGGCGGCACCGTTTGCTCGATCAATTCGA
This sequence comes from Pseudomonas sp. PDM32, assembly GCF_019219225.1. Taxonomy (NCBI): domain Bacteria; kingdom Pseudomonadati; phylum Pseudomonadota; class Gammaproteobacteria; order Pseudomonadales; family Pseudomonadaceae; genus Pseudomonas; species Pseudomonas sp. PDM32. The sequence continues at coordinate 349,141 of NZ_JAHUWE010000001.1, read as the reverse complement.
CCCGGCTACCCAGACCGAGGCTGTCGAGCATCGCCTGTTGCTCGGCGGCATCGGGTCCCAGGTGGCGGCGCAGAAAGGCATTGGGGTCGTGTAATTGGCTCAGGGACGGCAACTGGGACATGACGGGCTCTCTCTTGACTGGCGCTCAGCGTCGATGCAACACGGTCAAACCAGCATAGCAGTCGATCTCCGCGTGGATGGCGTGGCGTCGTCGGCCAATCCGGCTCATCATGTCCGGCGCCTCTTTAATGTCCGCTGATCGGGTGACCGTATCCATGAGCCAACTGCCGTTCCTGCCGTTTTCCAAACCCACCATCGATGAAGCCACGATCGCCGCTGTCGGTGACGTATTGCGCTCGGGCTGGATTACCAGCGGACCCAAGGTCCAGGCCTTCGAAGCGCAACTCTCGGAGTATTTTGGCGGGCGCCCGGTGCGCACCTTCAATTCCGGCACCTGCACCATGGAAATCGCCTTGCGTATTGCCGGGATCGGGCCGGGCGATGAAGTGATCACCACGCCGATTTCCTGGGTGGCCACCGCCAACGTCATCCTGGAGGTCGGCGCCACCCCGGTGTTTGCCGACATCGACCCGGTGACGCGCAATATCGATCTGGATCAACTGGAAGCGGCGATCACTCCACGCACCAAGGCCATCATCCCGGTGTACCTCGCCGGATTGCCCGTGGACATGACGCGTCTGTACGCACTGGCGAAGAAGCACAGCCTGCGGATCGTCGAGGATGCGGCCCAGGCATTGGGCTCCAGCTGGAACGGCCAGCGCATTGGCTCGACCGGTGATTTCGTGTCCTTCAGTTTCCAGGCGAACAAGAATGTCACCTCCTCAGAAGGCGGTTGCCTGGTGCTGAGTACGCCCGAAGAAGTGCGACTGGCAGAGAAATACCGGCTGCAGGGCGTTACCCGCAACGGCTTCGACGGCCTGGACGTCGACGTGCTGGGTGGCAAATTCAACATGACCGACGTCGCCGCGGCCATTGGCCTGGGGCAATTTGCTCATATCGAAGCCATCACCGCTCATCGCCGTGAGCTGGCCCGGCATTATTTCGCCTGCTTTGGCGAGGATTTCGAAGCGCAATACGGTGCGCAACTGCCTCCGGCAGATTTCACCCACAGCAACTGGCATTTGTTCCAGCTGGTATTGCCGGAACGTACGGATGGCAAACCGCCACGGGCGACTTTCATGGAGCAGATGCAGGCTTTGGGAGTCGGGATCGGCTATCACTACCCGCCGATTCACCTGTTGAGCCTTTACCGCGAGCGCGGTTTCAAGGAAGGCATGTTCCCGGTCGCCGAACGGGTCGGTCGGCTGATTGTCTCGCTGCCGATGTTCACTGCGATGAGCAAAGCCGATGTCGAGCGTTCGGTGGCGGCGGTGAAAACCGTCTTGCGGTCTTGACTCGGCCTTTGTAGGAGCTGCCGCAGGCCGCGATCTTTTGACTTTGATTTTTTAAAAACAAAATCAAAAGATCGCAGCCTGCGGCAACTCCTACAGGGGCGAGTATTACTCGCCGATGGCAGCCTTGTAGCCGGCGGCATCCAGCAGTTTTTCCAGATCGGCGGTGTTGCTTGGCTTGAGCTTGAAGATCCACGCTCCGTACGGATCGCTGTTGAGCAGTTCCGGCGAAGCGCTCAGGTCTTCGTTGACCGCGATCACTTCACCGGCAATCGGGGAGTAGATATCAGAAGCGGCTTTAACCGATTCAACGACACCCGCCTGATCTTCAGCGGCAAACACGTTGCCGACTTCGGTCAACTCGACGAACACCACATCACCCAGCGCTTCCTGCGCGTGATCGCTGATGCCCACGGTGACGGTGCCATCGGCTTCCAGACGTGCCCATTCGTGACTTTCGGCAAAACGCAGGTCGGCAGGGATATTGCTCATGTTCTGTGTCCTCAGGAAATTGTCAGCGGTCGTTAACCGCTGGAAAAGATTAGATCAAGGTTTTGCCGTGGCGTACGAAGGTCGGTTTGACCACCCGGACCGGGTACCACTTGCCACGAATTTCCACTTCAGCGCGGTCGGCAGTTGCCATCGGCACACGCGCCAGTGCTATCGACTTGCTAAGCGTAGGAGAGAAACTACCACTGGTGATCTCCCCTTCGCCAACATCGGCGATGCGGACCACCTGATGAGCGCGTAAAACACCGCGTTCCTCAAGGACCAGACCGACCAGTTTGTGCTGTACACCAGCGGCTTGCTCGGCTTCCAGGGCCTTGCGCCCGATGAACTGCCGGGTGGCAGGCTCCCAGGCGATGGTCCAGGCCATATTGGAGGCCAGGGGTGAAACATCCTGCTGGATATCCTGGCCGTAAAGGTTCATGCCGGCTTCGACCCGCAAGGTATCCCGCGCGCCAAGACCGATGGGAGAAATCCCGGCACCGACCAGATCGTTGAAGAACCCGGGCGCCTGATTCGCCGGCAGAATGATTTCCAGGCCGTCTTCGCCGGTATAACCGGTGCGCGCGATAAACCAGTCACCATCGGGCAGGCCTTCGAAGGGCTTGAGGAGCTGGATCAGGTTGCCGCGGGACTGGTTGACCAGCTCGGCAATTTTTTGTCGGGCGTGAGGGCCCTGGATGGCCAGCATCGCCAACTCGGAACGCTCGCGAAGCTGCACGTCGAAACCGTCGAGATGCGCTTGCATCCAGGCCATGTCCTGATCGCGGGTGGAGGCGTTGACCACCAGGCGATAGCCCTCGTCGAGACGGTAGACGATCATGTCGTCGACGATACCGCCCTGCTCGTTGAGCATGGTGCTGTACAACGCACGGCCGGGGCTGTGCAGGCGTTCGACATCATTGGCCAGCAAATGCTGAAGCCAGGCTTTGGCCTGGGAGCCGTCGACGTCGATAACGGTCATGTGGGATACATCGAAGACACCGCAATCGCGGCGCACCTGATGGTGTTCCTCGACCTGCGATCCATAATGCAGAGGCATGTCCCAACCGCCAAAATCGACCATCTTTGCGCCGAGCGCGAGATGAAGGTCATACAGAGGCGTACGCTGTCCCATGGGTTTCTCCTTCCGGGCGTGGCGAAGGTGCGGGCAAGTGCTGCACGGACTGAATGCCTTGAAACAAAGGGCCTTTAGCCGATTTCAGCTACCTGGTCTGTCAGACGGACCGCACCGAATGCCGCGCATTGTAGCCGCAAGGTGTAGGACTGACACCTAGCTGTTTCGATGCGCTGAGCGTCGGATCAATCCGATGACCGGCAGCAGCCCGACCAGCACCAGCGTCAACGCTGGCAAAGATGCCCTCGCCCACTCTCCTTCGCTGGTCATTTCAAAGATCCGCACCGCCAGCGTGTCCCAGCCAAACGGGCGCATCAGCAGGGTCGCGGGCATTTCCTTGAGCACGTCGACGAACACCAGCAATGCCGCGCTCAAGGTGCCGGGCAACAACAACGGTAGATACACTTTGAAAAACAGTCGTGGCCCACTGACGCCAAGGCTACGTGCCGCTTCGGGCAAAGATGGCCGTATACGCGCCAGGCTGCTTTCCAGTGGTCCGTAGGCCACCGCAATGAAGCGCACCAGATAGGCCAGCAACAACGCTGACAGACTGCCCAGCAGCAGCGGCTTGCCCGCGCCACCGAGCCAGCTCGAGAGCGGAATCACCAGCTCGCGATCCAGGTAACTGAACGCCAGCATGATCGATACCGCCAGCACCGAGCCCGGCAAGGCGTAACCCAGGTTGGCCAGACTGACCCCGGAACGAATGACCCGGGTGGGCGCCAGGCGTCGGGCAAACGCCAGCAACAAGGCGACGCTGACGGTGATCAACGCCGCCATCGCCCCCAGGTACAAGGTATGGACGATCAACCCGGTGTAGCGTTCGTCGAGATCGAAGCGCCCGCGCTGCCAGAACCACACCGCCAATTGCAGCATCGGGATAACAAAAGCGCAGGCAAACACCAGGCCGCACCAGGTCGAGGCCGCCAGTGCCTTGAAGCCTCGCAGGTGATACAGCGCCTTGACCCGTGGCCGCTCGTTGCCCGCCCGGTTGGCCCCGCGAGCACGCCGCTCGCCGTAGAGCACGAGCATCACCACCAACAGCAACAAGCTGGCCAGTTGCGCGGCGGAAGACAGGCTGAAAAAGCCGTACCAGGTCTTGTAGATGGCCGTGGTGAAGGTATCGAAGTTGAACACCGACACGGCGCCGAAATCCGCCAGGGTTTCCATCAGCGCCAATGCCACGCCCGCACCGATGGCCGGCCGCGCCATGGGCAATGCCACGCGCCAGAACGCTTGCCAGGGCGATTGACCCAGGACCCGCGCCGCTTCCATCAGGCCTTTGCCCTGGGCGAGGAAGGCCGTGCGGGCCAGCAGATACACATAGGGATAGAAAACCAGCACCAGCACCACAATCACCCCGCCCGTGGAGCGCACGCGCGGCAGCCGCAGACCGCTGCCGAACCATTCGCGCAGCAGGGTTTGCACGGGCCCGGCAAAATCCAGCAGGCCGACGAAGACGAAGGCCAGCACATAGGCCGGAATCGCGAAGGGCAGCATCAGCGCCCAGTCCAGCCAGCGTCGGCCGGGGAATTCGCAAAGGCTGGTCAGCCAGGCAAGGCTGACACCCAGGACTGTCACGCCGACACCGACACCTAGCACCAGGGTCAGGGTATTGCCCAGCAAGCGCGGCATCTGTGTGTCCCATAAATGGGACCAGATCTGTTGATCGATGGTTTGCCAGGAAAGCAGCAGGACGCTCAGGGGCAACAGGACCAGCGCAGCGATGGCGAAGACGACGGGATACCAGCGGCGTTGGGCGGGGTGGGCCAAGGAAAAGCTCTCTGGATAAATCAGCGAAATGTACGTGAAACGCAAAAAGATCGCAGCCTTCGGCAGCTCCTACATTGGGTTGGTAATCACCCTGTAGGCGCTGCCGAAGGCTGCGATCTTTTGCTCTTTAAACCAGCAGGCTCAGTTCCAGCCAGCCTTGTCCATCAGGCGAATCGCCTCAGCCTGGCGCTTGCCGGCAATTTCCACAGGCAAGGTATCAGCGATGAACTTGCCCCATGCGGCGACTTCAGCCGATGGCTGCACGGCCGGGTTGGCCGGGAACTCCTGGTTCACGTCGGCAAAGATCTTCTGCGCTTCAGGCGTGGTCATCCACTCCACCAGGGCCTTGGCCGCTTCCGGGTGTGGCGCGTGTTGTGTCAGGCCGATACCCGACAGGTTGATGTGTACGCCACGGTCGGCCTGGTTCGGCCAGAACAGCTTCACCGGCAGTTCCGGCTTCTGCTTGTGCAGGCGGCCGTAATAGTAGGTGTTGACGATGCCGACATCGCACTGGCCGGCATTGATCGCTTCGAGCACGGCGGTGTCGTCGGAGAACACGTCAGTGGACAGGTTCTTGACCCAGCCCTTGAGGATTTCCTCGGTCTTCTCGGCGCCGTGCACTTCGATCATGGTCGCGGTCAGGGACTGGTTGTAGACCTTCTTCGCCGTACGCAGGCACAGGCGGCCTTCCCATTGCTTGTCGGCCAGTGCTTCGTAGGTGGTCAGTTCGCCCGGCTTCACGCGGTCAGTGGAATAGGCAATGGTCCGCGCCCGCAGGCTCAAGCCGGTCCAGGCATGAGAGGCGGCCCGGTACTGCAGCGGAATGTTGGCGTCGATGGTTTTCGAGGTGAATGGCTGGAGGATGCCCATCTGCTCGGCTTGCCAGAGGTTGCCGGCATCGACGGTCAGCAGCAGGTCGGCCGGCGTATTCGCGCCCTCGGCCTTGAGCCGCTGCATCAGCGGCGCTTCCTTGTCGGTGATGAACTTCACCTTCACGCCGGTCTTGGCGGTGTAGGCATCGAATACTGGCTTGATCAGCTCGTCGATACGCGAGGAGTAGACCACCACCTCGTCAGCGGCCTGGGCGGCGGTACTGCCAATCAGGGTCAGGGCCAGTGCAGTCAGTAGACGCTTCGGTGCCAACATGGGAGCGGTCTCTCGATTGAAAAATGAGGCCAAATGATAAGGACTCACATTTAGCTTCTCAATCGAACCCGTTCGCGGAGGAGTTACCAGATGTTGCGCCGCCTGAAATTTTTGGTGCTTGTGCTGACGCCTTCGCGGGCAAGCCCGCTCCCACAGTGGCCGGTGTCGTTCACAAATCCTGTGCCCAAAGCGATACCTGTGGGAGCGGGCTTGCCCGCGAAGAGGCCAGTAGCCTCCATGCAGAACTCAGGGCCTGGCCAGCGCCGGCAGATCCCCGGTCAACCCCAGCGCTTCACGCACGAACAAGGCTTTGGCTTCCGGCATCTTCTCAACCATTTTCAACCCGGTATTACGCAACCAGCGCACCGGCAACGGATCCGCCTGGAACAAGCGCTCGAAGCCTTCCATCGCCGCCATCAGTGCCAGGTTGTGCGGCATGCGCCGACGCTCGTAGCGGCTGAGGACTTTCACATCCGCCAGGCGTTCGCCTCGTGTTGCCGCTTGCAGCAACACTTCGGCCAGCACGGCGGCATCGAGGAATCCGAGATTCACACCCTGCCCGGCCAACGGGTGAATGGTGTGGGCCGCGTCGCCGATCAACGCCAGGCCTTCCGCCACATAACGCTTGGCATGCCGCTGGCGCAGGGGCACACACAGGCGCGGGTCGGCGCTGAGCACTTCACCAAGTCGCCCCTCGAAGGCTCGCTCCAGAGCCTTGCAAAAACCCTGGTCATCCATCGCCATCAAGCATTCGGCTTCGCCGGGTGTGGTCGACCAGACGATCGAGCACCAATCCTGTTCGCCGTCGCGCTCCAGCGGCAGAAACGCCAACGGACCGTTGTCGGTGAAGCGCTGCCAGGCCGTCATCTGGTGCGGCTTGGCGCAACGCACGCTGGTGACGATGGCATGGTGCAGATAATCCCATTCGCGGGTCGCGACCCCGGCCAGGCGCCGCACGGCCGAGTTGGCGCCATCCGCTGCGATCACCAACGGCGCGCGCAGGGTGCGGCCATCGGCCAGGGTCAGCAGCCAGTCATCGCCGGAGCGGCGCATCTGTTCCAGCCGTGCATTGGCCAGCAACCCCAGGTCACCGTCGTGCAGGCGCTCGAGCAAGGCATCCTGGACCACTCGGTTTTCGACGATGTGCCCCAGCACCTCGGCATGCACGCTGGTCGCCGAGAAGTGGATTTGCCCGGTGCCGCTGCCATCCCAGACCTGCATGTCGGTGTAGGGGCTGCTGCGCCGCCCGGCGATGCCGTCCCAGACGCCAAGGCGTTCGAGGATCCGCTGGCTGGCAGCCGACAAGGCGCTCACGCGCGGCTCAAACGCGGCCTGAGCGTTGAAGGGTTTGACACTCATGGGGCTGCCGTCCAGCAGCAGGACTTCCAGCCCGCTGTTCTGCAACGCCAGCGCCAGGGCGCTGCCGACCATTCCGGCCCCGACAATCAGCAGATCTGCGCGCATTTCCATGCTTTAAGCCTGTCTCTCTTGCGGCTTGAGCCGCACGTAAAGGTTTTTTATCAATCGTGCCTTGTCAAACCGGCGCATCAGCCTGCTACGCATCCGGTCGCGTCCCCAGCCCCATCGCCTGTCGGGCAAACCAGCGTTTGGCCGGTGGCAGCAAATCGAGACCGAGCAAGCCGATGTTGCGACCCAGGGACACCAGCGGCTGGGTACTGCCGAACAGACGCGTGACCTGATCGGAGAAGCCCACGGTGAGGTCCTGGTCGAGACGCTGATGTTCGCGATAGGCCTGCAAGGTGGCGAAGTCGCCCAGGGGTTTATCGCTGGCGAGCAAGGCATCGGCCAGGGCCTGGGCATCGCGCAGGGACAGGTTGAACCCCTGGCCGGCAATCGGATGCAGGCTGTGCGCCGCGTTGCCGAGAATCGCCAGATGCGGGCGCACCTGTTCCTCGGCCTCGACCAGTGTCAGCGGATACAAATGTCGTGCACCGACCTGTTTCAACGTACCGAGGCGATAACCGAAGACGCCCTGCAATTCACTGAGGAAACTGCGCTCATCAAGGGCTGCCAGGCGTTGCGCGTCCATGCCCAGGCGGGTCCAGACCAGTGCACAGCGGTTTTCCGGCAGCGGTAGCAACGCCATCGGGCCTTCGTCGGTGAAACGCTCGAAGGCCATGCCGTTATGGGCCTCGCTCGGGGTGATGTTGGCGATCAGCGCGCTCTGGTTGTACGGACGCTTGCGGATGCCGATCCCCAGTTGCTCGCGCAGGCCAGAGCGGCCGCCATCGGCGAGCACCGCGAGGTCGCATTCCAGGGTGGTTTCATCATTGAGGGTCAGGCGATAGCCATCGGTCAGCGGCTCCATGCGGGTGACTTCTGCCGGGCAGCGCCAGCTGATCACGTCCTTGTCCAGGCCTTGCCACAGGCATTGGCCGAGCCAGGCGTTTTCAACGACATAACCCAGCGCCGGAACACCCTCTTCCATCGCCGACAACCGCGCCGTCGAGAATCGACCACGGTCGGAAACATGAATCTGCTTGATCGGTTCGGCGCGGCGCGAGACTTCCTGCCAGACGCCCAGGCGTTGGTAAATCTGCCGCGAACCAAAGGACAGCGCCGAAGAACGGGCATCGTAACTCGGTTGATACGTATCCCCCGGAGCGAACGGCTCGATCAGCACGATCTTCCAGCCTCGGGCCTTGGCGCCGGCCTGCAAGGCCAGCGCCAGACTCGCACCGACCAGCCCGCCACCGATGATTGCCAGGTTGACTCGACTCATGCCGCTTGTGTCCGTGCTTGCGCCATCAGGGTCTCGATTTCGCTGACGGTTTTCGGCACGCCGCCCGTCAATATTTCACAGCCGGTTCTGGTGACCACTACGTCGTCCTCGATGCGCACGCCAATGCCACGCCATTTCTTCGCCACGCTCTGGTTGTCCGGAGCAATGTAGATCCCCGGCTCCACGGTCAACGCCATGCCGACCTCCAGTACGCGCCACTCGCCGCCGACCTTGTATTCGCCGACATCGTGCACATCCATGCCCAGCCAATGGCCGGCGCGGTGCATGTAGAACGCCTTGTAGGCTTCGCTGGCGATCAGTTCGTCAACCTCACCCTGGAGCAACCCCAGCTTGACCAGCCCGGCCGTGATGACCCGGACCGTGGCCTCGTGCGCCTGGTTCCAGTGTTTGTTCGGGGCGATTTCGGCAAAGGCGGCTTCCTGGGAGGCCAGCACCAATTCGTAAATCGCTTTCTGTTCCGCTGAATATTTACCGCTGACCGGAAAGGTCCGGGTGATGTCGCTGGCGTAGCAGTCGATTTCGCACCCGGCGTCGATCAGCACCAGGTCACCATCCTTGAGCAGCGCATCATTCTGCTGGTAATGCAGGATGCAGCTGTTGCGCCCCGCCGCGACGATTGACCCGTAGGCCGGCATCTTCGCCCCGCCCTTGCGGAATTCGTAATCAAGCTCGGCTTCCAGGCTGAATTCGTGCAACCCGGCGCGACAGGCCTGCATTGCCCGTACATGCGCCTGGGCGGAAATCCGCGCCGCCTCGCGCATCACTTTCACTTCTGCCGCCGATTTATACAGGCGCATGTCGTGCAGCAGATGATCCAGGGCAACGAATTCGTTCGGCGGCTGGGCACCGAGGTTGGCCTTGGAGCGGATCACATTGATCCATTCCATCAGGTGGCGGTCGAATTCGGGGTTGCTGCCCATGGCCGAGTACACCCGGTCACGGCCTTCGATCAGGCCCGGCAGGATGTCGTCGATATCGGTGATGGGAAAGGCGTCGTCGGCGCCGAAGTCGCGAATCGCGCCTTCCTGCCCGGCACGCAGGCCATCCCACAATTCGCGCTCGGAGTTGCGCTCGCGGCAGAACAGGATGTATTCGCCATGCACGCGCCCCGGCATCAGCACCAGTACGGCCTGGGGCTCGGGAAAACCGCTGAGGTACTGGAAGTCGCTGTCCTGGCGGTAGACGTGCTCGACGTCGCGGTTACGAATGGCCACCGCGGCGGCGGGCAGGATGGCGATGCTGTTGGGTTCCATCTGCGCCATCAGGGCCTTGCGGCGACGGCTGTATTCCGATTTCGGGATGTGGATCATGGGCAGATGGCGTTCCCTGGCAAACGATTAGTGCAGCGACGGTTTGGCGGCGGCCGGCACGTCTTTCTTGGTCTCGGAGAACAGCAGCAGCGGCGCGACGCGCAGGTACTCCATGACTTCCATATAGTCGTTTTCGCCGTCGTCGGATTCTTCCAGCGCGTCTTGCACCTGGGAAATGGCCGCCAGATCCTGCAGCACTTCGGTGGCCTCGGTGCTCAGGGCGCTGCTGTCACGGCAGTTCAGGCCGAAGCCGCTGAGGAAACCCTGGCACCATTGGCCCAGGGCGGCGGCACGCTCGGTGAGCGGAGCGTCGTCGGTCGGCAGCAGCAGAACGACGGTCACGTCATCGCCGGTGAGCTCGCCCTTTACCATCTCTTGCAGGCCGATCAGGGCGTTGCGAACGTTGTCCTGCGGCTCGCTTTCAAGCAGTTCGGCGGCGTCGATCAGCCAGCCTTCGGCGTCGAAACCGGCACCGGCGCAGCTGCGGCCGAGCAGCAGGCCGTGCAGTTCGGCAGGCGAGACGTTGTGGCCGCTGGAAGTCAGCAGGGTGGCGAAGCCTTGGTACGGGGAATTCTGAATGGTCATGGGCAGCTAGGCGCCAGACGGCGCTATGTCTAGAATGAAGGCCTTGTATCCTACATCGACTACCCCTGTAGGAGCGAGCTTGCTCGCGATGAACCCGAGAACGCCGCGGATTGTCAGGGACCCAGCGTTATCGTTGGCGACCATCGCGAGCAAGCTCGCTCCTACAGCCACCACCCATCAGACAGTGAAGACAATGGAAGACACCGACCTGCAAGCGCTGATGGCCAGACTCGAACTGCTGATTACCCGAGTCGAGCAACTTAAGAGTCAAAACGGACTCTTACTAGCTCAGGAAAAGACCTGGCGCGAGGAACGCGCGCATCTCATTGAAAAAAACGAAATCGCCCGGCGTAAGGTCGAGTCGATGATTTCGCGCCTCAAGGCCCTGGAGCAAGACTCATGAGTTCAAGCAATAGCGTCACCGTGCAGATTCTCGACAAAGAGTATTCGATCATCTGCCCTCAGGAAGAGCGCAGCAACCTGGTCAGCGCCGCCCGTTATCTGGACGGCAAGATGCGCGAGATCCGCAGCAGCGGCAAAGTCATCGGCGCCGACCGTATTGCCGTGATGGCTGCGCTGAACATCACCCACGACCTGCTGCACAAGGAAGATCGCCCGGATGTTCAGGTCAGCGGCTCGACCCGCGAGCAGGTTCGCGACCTGCTCGATCGCGTCGATCTGGTTCTCGCGACCGATCCGGACGTCACCAAAGGCTGATTCGCGTCGCCGCTTGCGGTATACTGCCATCACTCCCTGGGGTGTTTGCCAGTTGGCGATGTCCCTGAGCCGATTTGCTATACCCTGGAGGTTGCACGTTGGGCTGGTGTGCATGTCCGCTAGACGGAAAGCCTTAAAGCCTACTGCATCTTCCACCTTGAACTTTCGGGTTCAAGGGCTAAGTCGACAGCGACACATTCGGGGAGCCTGATTCCAGTCCAATGCCGGTTTAAATACCGGCATTGGCGTTTTTATAGATCCGCTATTTACAGTTACGCTTCATGTACCTGACCAGCGAAGTCCGAATCCATGACCGAACCTGCGCTGCTTCCCCGCCCGCAACTTCGACGCATGCTGCGCAAGGCCCGTCGCGCACTGACACCCAGTCAGCAGCGCCAGGCCGCTCGCGGGCTGTACAAGCAATTGGCCCAGCAACCGCTGTTCCGCCGCGCCCGACATATCTCCCTCTATCTGCCGACCGACGGTGAAATTGATCCGCGCCTGTTGCTGCGTGCCGCACAGCGCCGGGGCAAGGCCACCTATCTGCCGGTGCTGAGTGCCTGGCCGCGAACCAAAATGGTGTTCCAGCGCATCCGGCCAGGGGAGAAACTCAAACCCAACCGCTTCCGCATTCTCGAACCACGGGCCAACCTCGCCCGACAGCGCAGGATCTGGGCACTGGACCTGGTGCTGTTGCCATTGGTGGGGTTTGACGATGTTGGCGGACGCCTGGGGATGGGCGGCGGTTTCTATGATCGGAGCCTGGCTTACCTGGCGCGCCGCAATGACTGGCGCAAGCCGACGCTGCTGGGGCTGGCCCATGAGTGTCAAAAGGTGGAGCGATTGGCTCAGGCGAGCTGGGATGTGCCGCTGCAGGGAACGGTGACAGACAAGGCCTGGTATTACGCAGGCTAGGCGCCACTTCGATCAGCGACGCCGGGACACCAGGGTCAGCGCTTGAAGGCTGTCGACTGTTGCTGCAATTGGGCGAGCTCGACCGGCGCATCGGTCTTGCTGGCCCACAGGCTTTGGGCATAGCCGGTGGTCACGACGCCAAGGCCAAACAAAATGACCAAAATCCATAGTAAATCCGGTTTGCGTTTCATCGATTGCCCCCCAAAGGCAGATCTACACGATGACAGCAGCGGTTTCCGTTTGTAGGCCGTGCAGCAGCGTCAAGCTTTAAAGGCCGGCATTTTGCGACAACGTGAACCGCTGCGCAAATGCTGACGTCAACCGACTGTCGGTTTGTCATAAAATTGCCGAAAAGCGGCTCAATCACCCCGCAAGGAGCAAAAGACATGGCCTATTGGCTGATGAAATCCGAGCCCGACGAACTCTCGATCAAAGGGCTGGAAAAGCTCGGCAAAGCACGCTGGGACGGGGTTCGCAATTACCAGGCACGCAACTTCCTGCGGGCCATGGCCGTGGGGGATGAGTTCTTTTTCTATCATTCCAGCTGCCCGGAGCCGGGCATCGCCGGCATCGGCAAAATTGTCGAAGCCGCGTATCCGGACCCGACGGCGCTGGAACCTGAAAGTCATTACTACGACCCAAAGGCAACGGCGGAGAAAAAAGCCTGGAGCGCGATCGATGTCGCCCATGTCGAGACGTTTGCCCGGGTGCTGAAGCTGGATTACCTGAAGCAGCAGACGGCGCTGGCCGAATTGCCGCTAGTACAGAAAGGTTCGCGGCTGTCGGTGATGCCAGTGACGCCGGAGCAGTGGGCGGCGGTGATTGCACTCAAGCCTTAAGATTTGCGGTGTCGATCAGAATGCCATCGCGAGCAGGCTCGCTCCCACAGTGGATCTGCATACACTGAAGATCTCCTGTGGGAGCGAGCCTGCTCGCGATGAGGCCCGCAAGAGCAGCGAAAGACTTACTGGATGATCAGGTTGTTGAACAACAAATCCTCAACCACCGGCTTGCCGGTTTCGTCGTTCATCACTTGCTGGGTCTGTTTCAGGGCTTCCTGACGCAGCTTTTCCTTGGCTTCGACATTGTTCATGGTCTCGGTGGTCTGCTGGGCGAACAGCGCGACCAATTGATTGCGGATCAGGGGTTCATTGGCCTTCACCGCCTTGGCAGCCTCGTCACCGGTCACCCGCAACGCCACATCGGCCTTGTAGACTTTCAGTTTCGGCGTGCCGTCCAGGCCGTAGTTACCCACGAACGGTGGACTCAGGGTGATGTAACTGACCTTCGGAGCTGTATCTTCTTTGGCTTCTTCGGCCATCGCTGCCACAGGCAGGGACAGGGCCAGCAACAACATGATCCACGCTTTCACAATTCACTCCTTATCCGGTTTGCGGCCTAGCATAACGACCCGCCATGCAAGCACAAGCTTATGGCTGACTATCAGGGCCGGGCATGCTCGTTGACCCTTCGACCCACACACCTACACTTATCGGCCATCACTCCCAAAGGAATAGCCCTGATGAAAGCCGTGCTGTGCAAAGCCTTCGGCCCTGCCGAATCGCTGGTGCTGGAAGACGTCGCCAGTCCTGTCGCAAAGAAGAATGAAATCCTGCTGGACGTGCACGCCGCCGGGGTCAATTTCCCCGACACGCTGATCATCGAGGGCAAGTACCAGTTCAAGCCGCCCTTCCCGTTTTCTCCGGGTGGCGAAGCGGCCGGCGTGGTCCGCGAAGTCGGCGAGAAGGTCAGCCACCTGAAAGTCGGTGACCGGGTCATGGCCCTGACCGGCTGGGGCAGCTTTGCCGAACAGGTCGCCGTGCCGGGCTACAACGTGTTGCCGATTCCGCCCTCCATGGACTTCAACACCGCCGCCGCCTTCAGCATGACCTACGGCACTTCGATGCACGCCCTCAAGCAGCGCGGCAACCTGCAACCGGGCGAAACCCTGCTGGTGCTGGGGGCTTCCGGCGGTGTCGGCCTGGCGGCGGTGGAAATCGGCAAAGCCATGGGCGCCCGGGTGATTGCCGCAGCCAGCAGCGCGGAAAAACTCGCCGTGGCCAAGGCCGCCGGCGCCGATGAACTGATTAACTACAGCGAAACCAGCCTCAAGGACGAAATCAAGCGCCTGACCGACGGCCAGGGCGCCGACGTAATCTACGACCCGGTGGGCGGCGACCTGTTCGACCAGGCCATCCGCGCCATCGCCTGGAACGGCCGCCTGCTGGTGGTCGGCTTCGCCAGCGGGCGCATCCCCGAACTGCCGGTCAACCTGGCGCTACTCAAAGGCGCGGCGGTGCTCGGCGTATTCTGGGGCTCCTTCGCCCAACGCCAGCCGCAGGACAACGCGGCGAACTTCCAGCAGCTGTTTGGCTGGTTTGCCGAAGGCAAGCTGAAACCGCTGGTGTCGCAGGTGTATCCACTGGGCAATGCGGCGCAGGCGATCAATGATCTTGGCCAGCGTAAAGCCGTCGGGAAGGTGGTGGTGCAGGTTCGCTGAATCCGGCAAAGGGCCCGGACCTCTGAGTCCAGGCTCTTTCCCTACAGTAACTGGCGGATGTCTTCCGGCAGAAACCTTACATACCTGGATCCCGGGTTGTTCGAGCATTGCCTGATAATGATCGGCACCTTTCTGTTCATATCGGCGATCAATGCCAGACGCCGTTCGGTCGGCAGTGTTGCCGTGGAAAACGCGTTCGACAGATAAGCCCGGATGTAATGGAACGCGGCGGAATCGATCCACTCGTACTCCGGGGCACGCGCCAGCGCCGCATTGAGATCGCGACATCTCAATGCCTTGAGCCGCTGGTTGAGATGCAACGGTAGATACACATCGAACCCGAATATCATCGGCGCAACGACTTCCTGCTCTTCAGGTTTGTCACCCTCAACGGTCCATGGCTTGAAGCGCCACTGCGCTATGGCGACCCGGGTCGCCTCGGCGAAATCAGGGTGATCGCTTTGCAAAATGCTCACCTTGCTGACCGAGCCATTGGCATGTGCCACGAACCTGACCCGGACATTACCGGTGATTCCAGCCCGGTGCAGCGCCGGTGGGTAAATCGGCTTGGGGTTGTTTTCCGGTATCAGGAACACCTCTCCTGCGCGGCTTTCAACAGACACAACAAACAACAACACCACTAACACAAACCACCGCATCCTCCTCTCCCCCGCACCTGAAACGCCATAACTGGCTATACGGCCAAGGTTAAAGCTCAAGGGTGCGGCACTGAAGGTCACGGCTTCCGGTAACAGAGCAGGACATTTCCCAAAGAATTGCCCTACCCGGGACGGATCAGTCGCGTAAAGCATGGGTGGGTAACGCTTCCTACAACGCCCTTCACTTACACCTGAGCGACATGTTCATAAAGGAACACGCGATATCCAACATTTCCGCTTTTTTGCCGATGAGAACCAGTGCTATTTTCGGTAACGAAACTGTAACATTCGCATCCGCAGTCAAAACAAGAAATTTGGAGCTCTTGAATGTTTGCTTTCTTTCGTCCTGCCGCACATCAGGCTCCTTTGCCTGAAGAAAAAATAGACAGCACCTACCGACGCCTGCGCTGGCAGATCTTCGCCGGCATCTTCATTGGCTATGCCGGTTACTACCTGCTGCGCAAGAACTTCTCCCTGGCCATGCCCTACCTGATCGACGAGGGTTACTCCCGCGGTCAGCTGGGTCTGGCGATGTCCGCCATCGCGATTGCCTACGGCCTGTCGAAGTTCCTCATGGGCCTGGTGTCCGACCGGTCCAACCCGCGTTTCTTCCTGCCGTTCGGCCTGTTGGTGTCGGCTGGGGTCATGTTCATTTTCGGTTTCGCGCCCTGGGCAACATCCAGCGTGACCATGATGTTCATTCTGCTGTTCATCAACGGCTGGGCGCAGGGCATGGGTTGGCCGCCGAGTGGCAGGACCATGGTGCACTGGTGGTCGCAGAAGGAACGCGGCGGCGTGGTGTCCGTGTGGAACGTGGCACACAACGTCGGCGGCGGCCTGATCGGCCCGCTGTTCCTGATCGGCATGGGCCTGTTCAATGACTGGCATGCGGCGTTCTACGTGCCGGCAGCGGTGGCACTGGCGGTAGCGGTGTTTGCCTTTGTGACCATGCGCGACACCCCGCAATCGGTTGGCCTGCCGCCGATCGAGCAGTACAAGAACGACTATCCGGAGGGCTACGATGCCAGCCACGAAGAGGAATTCAGCGCCAAGGAAATCTTCGTCAAATACGTGCTGCGCAACAAAATGCTCTGGTACATCGCCATGGCCAACGTCTTTGTCTATCTGCTGCGCTACGGCGTGCTGGACTGGGCACCGACCTACCTCAAGGAAGCCAAGGGCTTCACCGTGGATAAAACCTCGTGGGCGTATTTCTTCTACGAGTGGGCAGGTATCCCGGGCACGCTGCTGTGCGGCTGGATGTCGGACAAGATCTTCCGTGGCAACCGCGGCCTGACCGGCATGGTGTTCATGGCGCTGGTGACGGTCGCGACGCTGGTTTACTGGCTCAACCCGGCCGGCAACCCGATGATCGACATGATCGCGCTGCTTTCCATCGGCTTCCTGATCTACGGCCCGGTCATGCTGATCGGCCTGCAGGCGCTGGAACTGGCACCGAAGAAGGCGGCCGGTACGGCGGCGGGCTTTACCGGCCTGTTCGGTTACCTGGGCGGTTCGGTCGCGGCCAGTGCAGCAATGGGCTACACCGTGGACCATTTCGGTTGGGACGGCGGTTTCGTGCTGCTGGTGGGCGCCTGCCTGCTGGCGATGGCCTTCCTGGCCCCGACGCTACGCCACAAACAAGTCGCCAGTCAGGGCCGCGAAGCACTCGCTTGATCGGCCTTTGATTTGCAGCGCTTGAGCCGCGCCTCCAGATTCCGGTCTGGCATGGCGTGGCTACGCAGGGCGTGCGCGGTCTGCTCGACATAATCGCGAGTAGTGCCGTAACGCCCGCAAGCGTTTTCGAACACATGGCTCAGCACATGGTCCGGCAGGTTGCCGGCATAGCTGGGCAGATGTCGCTCCAGCACAAACCCCAAGGCCTGAACCTGGCTGCCATCTTCGAGTCGGCAGTTGAGCCAGTGCGGGCGGTAGGAAGGAAATGGCATCTCGCGCTGCCAAAGTGCGTACAGCGACGCTTCGAGTTGCTCTTCGGGCAAGCGATAGGCGAAACCGCTGCAAGAGCCACCGCGATCCAGGCCAAACACCAGGCCGGGCATTTCCGGGGTGCCGCGATGTTCGTGGGACCACAGGTACAACCCGCGATGGTAGCCATGCACCCGGCCGCGAACCCGCTCAACCGCCGTGCATTCAGGCCGCCAGATCAGCGAGCCGTAGGCAAACAGCCACACCGGCCCACCCTTGTGACGGGCCATGGTCGACTGCATCGAGCTAAGCAATTGTTCGTGGGTGAGCTGCGGCCCCAGATCGAGCCGCGGAGGGTAAGCCAGATTCAAAAAAGCAGATTCGATGGCGCTCATGGCGAATAGCGTTCAGCTCCCCGCGGGTGAAGAATTACTTAATAGAACGCACGGCTGTAATAATAAGGCACATAAGTTTTAAGGCAATTTGAATGCCATGGCACAGTTCATAATTAATTGCCTGACTGGAATATAACCTACCGGCATTTATATAAATTTATAAATACCGATAGGCTATATAGCAGGTTATAAACCTATAACCCTGTAGGAGCGAGCTTGCTCCGGGCGGCGTTCCGACGATGGACTCAAGAACTCTGCGGGCAGCCTGACTTCCCGCGTAATCGTTAACGACCATCGCGAGCAGGCTCGCTCCTACGGGAGGGTGTAGCATCAGGATCTAGGTGCGTAGGCAAATACGTCGGCGCGCATCTGGTGGGCGTCCATTCCCGCATCGACCAGCGCATCCAAGGTGCCGTAGACCATGGCCGGCGAGCCACTGGCGTAGACATGCAGGGCCTTGAGATCGGGAAAGTCTTCACAGACCGCTTCATGCAACATGCCGCAGCGCCCTTCCCAACCGCATTGATCGCTGACGACCTTGTGCAGGAACAGGTTGGGCAATTTCAGCCATTCGTTCCAATGCTCGACTTGATAAAAGTCCTCTGGACGACGCACGCCCCAATACAAATGCACCGGATGCTTGAAACCCGTGGCCCGGCAATGTTCGATCAGGCCGTGGATCTGGCCCATGCCGGTGCCGGCGGCGATCAGCACGAGAGGGCCGTCCGGCAACTCCTCGAGGTGGGTATCGCCAAACGGCAACTCGACCCGCACCATGCTGTTGCGCTGGAGCTGCTCGATCAGGCTCAGCGCACTGGATTCGCGCGCCAGTACGTGGATTTCCAGGTCGCGCCCCGCATGCGGTGCCGAGGCGAGGGAGAAGGCGGATTTTTCGCCGTTCTCGCGTTCGATCATCAGGTACTGTCCGGCGTGATAACGCGGCGGTTTGCCGGCCGGAGCCCGCAGACGCACGCGCCAGGTATCGCCGCCCACGTCCTTGCACTCAATGACCTGACACGACACGCTGCGCACTGGCAGTTCTCCCAAGGCGAGCACGCCATCCCACAGCACGATGCAGTCTTCCAGCGGCTCCGCTATGCAAGTGTAGAACTCGCCATGATCACGCACATTGCCGGCCTGCTCGACCCGACCTTCCACCAGCAGCGCCGCGCACACGTGGCAATTGCCGTTGCGGCAACTTTGCGGGCATTCGTAGCCCAGTCGTCGTGCGCCATCGAGAATCCGCTCGCCGGGCAATATCTCAAGCACTGCTCCGGAGGGCTGCAAGGTTACACGCATCAATCTATTCCTAACTGATTCCAGATGGCATCGATCCGCTGGGTCACCGCATCGTCCTTGACGATGACACGGCCCCACTCACGGGTGGTTTCGCCCGGCCATTTATGCGTGGCATCAAGGCCCATTTTCGACCCCAGGCCGGACACCGGCGAAGCGAAGTCCAGGTAGTCGATCGGCGTGTTGTCGATCATCACCGTGTCGCGCTTGGGGTCCATGCGCGTGGTGATGGCCCAGATCACGTCGTTCCAGTCCCGGGCGTTGATATCGTCGTCAGTGACGATAACGAACTTGGTGTACATGAACTGTCGCAAAAACGACCAGACACCCAGCATTACCCGCTTGGCATGGCCCGGGTACGACTTTTTCATGGTCACGATGGCCATGCGGTACGAGCAACCTTCGGGTGGCAGGTAGAAATCGGTGATTTCCGGGAACTGCTTCTGCAGGATCGGCACGAACACTTCGTTCAGCGCGACGCCGAGGATCGCCGGCTCATCCGGCGGACGGCCGGTGTAGGTGCTGTGGTAGATCGGCTTGATCCGGTGGGTGATGCGCTCGACGGTGAACACCGGGAAGCTGTCGACTTCGTTGTAGTAACCGGTGTGGTCGCCGTACGGGCCTTCATCGGCCATCTCGCCCGGATGGATCACGCCTTCAAGGATGATTTCGGCGGTGGCCGGCACTTGCAGGTCATTGCCGCGGCATTTCACCAACTCGGTGCGGTTACCGCGCAACAGGCCGGCGAAGGCGTATTCGGAAAGGCTGTCGGGCACCGGGGTCACGGCGCCGAGGATGGTTGCCGGGTCTGCGCCCAATGCGACCGATACCGGGAACGGCTGGCCGGGATGCTTCTCGCACCACTCGCGGAAGTCCAGCGCGCCGCCACGGTGGCTCAGCCAGCGCATGATGACCTTATTGCGACCGATCACTTGCTGACGATAGATGCCGAGGTTCTGGCGATCCTTGTTCGGGCCTTTGGTGACGGTCAGGCCCCAGGTGATCAGCGGACCGACATCGCCCGGCCAACAGGTCTGCACCGGTAACATGGCCAGGTCGACGTCGTCGCCTTCGATGACCACTTCCTGACACACCGCGTCCTTGACGACTTTCGGCGCCATCGAAATGATCTTGCGGAAAATCGGCAGCTTGGACCAGGCATCCTTCAGGCCTTTGGGCGGCTCGGGTTCCTTGAGGAACGCCAGCAGCTTGCCGATCTCGCGCAGCTCGCTGACCGATTCGGCGCCCATGCCCATGGCGACCCGCTCGGGGGTGCCGAACAGGTTGCCGAGCACCGGGATGTCATAGCCTGTCGGTTTTTCGAACAACAGCGCCGGGCCTTTGGCCCGTAGCGTGCGATCACACACCTCCGTCATCTCCAACACTGGAGAGACGGGGATCTGGATGCGTTTCAACTCTCCGCGCTGCTCAAGCTGCTGCACGAAATCCCGAAGATCCTTGAATTTCATTGATGATGGCACCCGAAAAATAGGCGTACATCCTACCTGCTCTGCCGGCCGCTGGCAGCTTATCGCTGCTCATCTGGATGCATTCACCTGCCGCTTCCCCGGGTTTGCCTTGGCTTGCAGACTGACAAACAGCGGTTCGAGGATCGGCGCCACCCAGCGCGCACCGACTTCCGAGAGGTGATTGTCATCGGTGTACAGCGAGTAGCCCCCACGTTCGGCGCGGCACAGCCCGCTCGCATCACATAGCCTTGCCGTCGGATCCACCACCTGTACCGCCGGGTCCTGCGCCAGTTGTGCGAATAGTTGACTGATGAATGCCTGGCGCTTGTGGTGCTCTGCGAGCGCCAACCCGACATCGTCGACCGGACGGTCCAGCATTGCCAGACGGGTGAGTCGATACGGTGGACTGAAGGCCTGCAATGGCACCTCTTTTACCAGCCAGACCCGATGCCCGCCGGCACGCAATTGCCCGACTCGCGCACGCAAGCCATCGGCCAGACGTTGTTCGGCGCCGGCACGATCGTAATGCCCGTCAGCGCTTTTCAAAGCGTGACCCAGATCACCTTTGCCATCGCCGTAGAGGTACAGACTCCAGTGCGCGACCAACACCACATCGCTAACGGCCTGGGGTAACAAGGCCTGTTCGATCCTGTGATTGAATCGGGCACAACGCGCGTCGTGCTCCAGACCCTCGACTGGCACGCATCCCGGAGAACTCGCCAGGACCACGCTGACGCCATGCGCCTTGGCGCCGTCCTCGAACACCGGAATCAACGCCGTGGCGTGGCTGTCACCCCAAACCAGCGCCCGGGCTGGACGGTTTTGTGCACCGTAATGGCAGAACAATTTGTCATCCGGCGTCTTGTCGTCCGCCAGGCAGGCCATCAGCTCCGGCCGCCATTCGCGACCCTTGGCGTATTGCAGAGCCTGATGGGACAGGCGCCACGGCAATCCGTCGGTCCAGCGTAGAGCCTGTCCGACCAGCCCGAGCACCAGGATGCCGCAGGCCCCGGTGAGCAGAATCTGCCGACGCCCGGCCAGCAAGCGACGCTCACGCAAAGGCGTCTCGACGAACCGCCACGAGAGGTAGCCCAACACCAGACTGAGCAGGATCAACCCGGCAATGTCGAACGCACCCGACTCACCGATACTGGCGTAGCTGGAAAACACAAACACCGGCCAATGCCACAGGTACCAGGAATAAGAGATCAGCCCGAGAGCGACCATCAGCCGACTGCTCAAAAACTGACCAACCCACGTCTGGCGATGACCGTTGGCAAAAATCAGAGCGACCACGCCGAGGGTTGGCAGCAACGCCGCCGCTCCAGGAAAGGCGGTGGTTTTATCGTAGCCGAACACGGCCAGCAGGATCAGGGCCATGCCGAGCAGGCTCAGAAACTGCGCCACCATCGACTTCAGACGCCACCCATGCCTGGGCACTACCGCAAGCATCGCCCCTGCCAACAGCTCCCAGGCACGCATTGGCAGCAGGAAGAAGGCTTTTTCCGGATGGTGATGAACGGCCCAGACACTCAAGCCAAAGGACAGCAGTAACAGACCGAACAGCGTCAGTCGCCAATGTTTCAGGCGACTCGACAGCAACGTCAGCAACAGCGGGAAGACGATGTAAAACTGTTCCTCCACCGCCAGCGACCAGGTGTGCAGCAGGGGCTTGAGATCAGAGGCGACATCGAAATAGCCATCCTGGCGCATGAACAGGATGTTCGACACGAACATCACCTGGTAACGCACCGATCGCCCCAGTTCCTCGTAATCCTTCGGTGCCAGCAAAAACCAGCCGATCGCCAACACCGCGATGATCATCGCGAACAACGCCGGCAAAATCCGCCGCGCACGCCGGGCCCAGAAATCGACGAAGCTGAATTGCCCGGCCTGGCGCTGACTCCAGATGATCGAGGTGATCAGGTAACCGGAAATCACGAAAAACACGTCCACGCCGACAAAGCCGCCGGTAAACCCCGGAACGCCAAAATGAAACAGCACGACAGCGATCACCGCTACTGCGCGCAAGCCGTCGATATCCCTTCGATAAGCCAATGTGCTCATAAACATTAAACCAGTCGGATCTTCGAATTCAGCGCGCTTGAACATCAATTCCGAAGACGACTGCAAACGCGGCTGGTTGAACTGCTAACCAACTGACCCTGGCCGATCCAAAACCTCCCATGACCAGGACAAAAAAGTGCACGCAAAAAAAATGGCGCCCCACGGGGCGCCATTCTCTTGAACTCAACGGGCGATGTTACTTGCGCTTCATCGACAGGAAGAATTCGTCGTTTGTCTTGGTCGTTTTCAGCTTGTCGACCAGGAACTCGATGGCAGCGACTTCATCCATCGGATGCAGCAACTTGCGCAGGATCCACATGCGCTGCAGCTCGTCGTCGGCGGTCAGCAACTCTTCGCGGCGGGTGCCGGAACGGTTGATGTTGATGGCCGGGAACACGCGCTTTTCAGCGATGCGGCGATCCAGAGGCAGCTCCATGTTGCCGGTGCCTTTGAATTCCTCGTAGATCACTTCGTCCATCTTCGAGCCGGTTTCAACCAGCGCAGTGGCGATGATGGTCAGCGAGCCGCCTTCTTCGATGTTCCGCGCGGCGCCGAAGAACCGTTTCGGTTTCTCCAGGGCGTGGGCATCGACACCACCGGTCAGCACCTTGCCGGAGCTCGGGATCACGGTGTTGTAGGCACGGGCCAGACGGGTGATGGAGTCGAGCAGGATCACCACGTCTTTCTTGTGTTCGACCAGGCGCTTGGCCTTCTCGATCACCATTTCGGCAACCTGCACGTGGCGGGTTGGCGGCTCGTCGAACGTCGAGGCAACCACTTCGCCGCGCACGGTGCGCTGCATTTCGGTTACTTCTTCCGGACGTTCGTCGATCAGCAGCACGATCAGGTGAACTTCAGGGTTGTTACGCGCGATGTTCGCGGCAATGTTCTGCAGCATGATCGTCTTGCCCGCTTTCGGCGGAGCAACGATCAGACCGCGCTGGCCTTTGCCGATCGGGGCGCACAGGTCGATGACACGACCGGTCAGGTCTTCGGTGGAACCGTTACCGGCTTCCATCTTCATGCGTACGGTCGGGAACAGCGGGGTCAGGTTCTCGAAGAGAATCTTGTTTTTCGCGTTTTCCGGACGGTCGAAGTTGATCGTGTCGACCTTGAGCAGCGCGAAATAACGCTCGCCTTCCTTTGGAGGGCGGATCTTGCCAACGATGGTGTCACCGGTGCGCAAGTTGAAACGACGGATCTGGCTCGGCGAGACGTAGATATCGTCTGGACCGGCGAGATAGGAAGCGTCAGCGGAGCGCAGGAAGCCGAAGCCGTCCTGGAGAATCTCCAGCACGCCATCACCGGAGATTTCCTCACCGCTTTTCGCGTGCTTCTTGAGCAGGGAGAAAATCACGTCCTGCTTGCGCGAACGGGCCATATTTTCTATGCCCATCTGTTCGGCCAATTCGAGCAGTTCGGTAATCGGCTTTTGCTTGAGTTCAGTCAGATTCATATAGGAATGACGTAATCATTTATGGAGGGGGGAAATTAAGCTTTTGGCTTAATGAGGCCGCGCCGCAGAGAAGGCGACAGGATCGCGTACTTATTCGAAAAGGAGTGCGTCGGCGACGGCTAGCAGGGGGCAATGGAGAAACCAGTGCGGGGCCGAATGTACCACCTGAGTTTAGGAGCGTCTAGCCCTGAATACGCAAAAAGCCCCGCTATTTGCGAGGCTTTTTCAGGACACTTTGCAGCGACGCTTAGATGTTGGCGTCGAGGAAAGCAGCCAGTTGCGACTTCGACAGTGCGCCGACCTTGGTCGCTTCAACGTTGCCGTTCTTGAACAGCATCAGGGTCGGGATACCACGCACGCCATGCTTGGCCGGGGTTTCCTGGTTTTCGTCGATGTTCAGCTTGGCGACGGTCAGCTTGCCTTTGTAGGTCTCGGCAATTTCGTCCAGAACAGGAGCGATCATTTTGCAAGGGCCGCACCACTCAGCCCAGTAATCGACCAATACAGCGCCTTCAGCCTTGAGTACGTCGGCCTCGAAGCTAGCGTCGCTAACGTGTTTGATAAGATCGCTGCTCATGGAATTCTCCAGGGTTGTAAGCAAAAAAACGTGGCCCATCATAGCTGCCCTTCCCTCGTTCAGGAAGGTGCAGTTGATTGAGTCTCGCTATGGTGTTCCATGAGTTTGGGTATAGCCCGGGTCACGCCGTGGCGGGAGCGACGAAGGCGATTCCGGTGCGCAACGCCGCGTTGCGCACGTGCTCGTGCATGGCTTTTTGCGCGGCGCCAGAGGCTCGGCGAGCCAGCGCGCGAAGGATCTTGCGGTGCTCCTGCCAGGTTTCCATGGCCCGCTCGGCCCGGATGAACGGTAGTTTCTGGCTTTCCAGGAAGATATCGGCGCTGGCGGTGAGGATACTCAACATTGCCTGATTGCCGCTGGCCAGCAGGATGCGCCGGTGGAATTCGAAGTCCAGGCGCGCCGCCGCTTCGAAATCAGCGGCCTTGAGTTCGTTGCGCATGGCGGCGACGTTGTCTTCCAGGGCATCGAGCTCCTCGGTGCTCAAGGTCACGGCCGCCAACCCCGCGGCAAACCCCTCCAGCGCGTAGCGCAACTGGAAGATATCCAGCGGCGAAGCCTGCGCCGCAAACGGCCAGCCCGCTGCGACCTCGCCTCGCGGCAACTCCACCGGCGCCTGCACAAACACGCCTTTGCCCGGCTGGATACTGATGACGCCCAGCGCACTCAGGGACGACAACGCCTCACGCAACGACGCCCGGCTGACCCCCAATTGCACCGCCAGGTCCCGTTGCGAGGGCAAGGCATCCCCCGGCCCGAAGCCCTGTTCGGTAATCAGTTTACGGATGGCTTGCAGCGCCACTTCGGGTACGGCGCGGGAGATCGAGTTCATGGTTTTCCAGACGAACCAGGCCAATGTGCGCTCAGTTGTAAAGCTATTCGCGACGCCCGGCAAGTCGTGCCCCATGGGGGTTCGGTGATTTTCCCGGCTGCGCCATCGGGGTGCGAAACACAACCTGACTGTTCAGACCAGTAAGACCGTTCGACGCCAGCAAAACCGCGCTCTGGCGCCCCCGAGACCGCATGTTGGCATGGCCCATGCTCTGTCGATCGGCAGAAATCACTTCTTGCCGATTCGGAGATTTGCCATGACCCAGCGTTTCAGCGCCCTCCTCGCCGCCCTGTTTGCCAGCCTGATGCTGACCCAGGCACCCGCCCACGCCGACGGTCTGGAGGATGTGGTCAAGCGCGGCGTCCTCAAGGTCGCCGTGCCCCAGGACTTCCCGCCCTTCGGCTCGGTCGGTCCGGACATGAAACCCCGTGGCCTCGATATCGACACCGCGAAACTGCTGGCCGACCAGCTCAAGGTCAAACTCGAACTGACTCCGGTCAACAGCACCAACCGCATCCCATTCCTGACCACCGGCAAGGTCGACCTGGTGATCTCCAGCCTCGGCAAGAACCCAGAGCGCGAGAAGGTCATCGACTTCTCCCGCGCCTATGCGCCCTTCTACCTCGCCGTGTTCGGTCCGCCAGACGCCGACATCAAGACCCTGGACGACCTCAAGGGCAAGACCATCAGCGTCACCCGCGGCGCCATCGAAGACATCGAGCTGACCAAGGTCGCCCCCGAAGGCGTGACCATCAAGCGCTTCGAAGACAACAACTCGACCATCGCCGCGTACCTGGCGGGACAGGTCGACCTGATCGCCAGCGGCAACGTGGTGATGGTCGCGATCAGCGAGAAAAGCCCGAAACGCGTACCGGCGCTGAAAGTGAAACTCAAGGATTCGCCGGTCTATGTCGGAGTGAACAAGAACGAGCCGGCGCTGCTGGACAAGGTCAACCAGATCCTCGTGACCGCCAAGAGCGACGGAGCGCTGGAGAAAAACGCCCTGACCTGGCTGAAAGAACCACTGCCGGCCGACCTCTGATCTCGCGCGCAGGAGAGACGTTATGGCCTATCAGTTCGACTTCTTGCCGGTGGTGAACAACACCGATCTGTTGCTGCGCGGTGCGTTGTTCACCCTTGAGCTGACCGCCATCGGCGCGGTGCTCGGCGTGGGGCTGGGCATCGTCGGGGCGCTGGTGCGGGCGTGGAACATCCGGCCTTTCGCGGGGATCTTCGCGGTCTACGTCGAGTTGATCCGCAACACGCCCTTCCTGGTGCAGCTGTTTTTCATCTTCTTCGGCTTGCCGTCCCTGGGCGTGCAGATTTCCGAATGGCAGGCGGCGGTGTTGGCGATGGTGATCAACCTCGGCGCCTATTCGACCGAGATCATCCGCGCCGGCATCCAGGCGATCCCCCGGGGTCAACTGGAGGCCGCGGCGGCGTTGGCGATGACGCGCTTCGAAGCGTTCCGCCATGTGGTGCTGCTGCCGGCACTGGGCAAAGTCTGGCCGGCCCTGAGTAGCCAGATCATCATCGTCATGCTCGGCTCGGCGGTGTGTTCGCAGATCGCTACCGAAGAGTTGAGCTTCGCTGCCAACTTCATTCAGTCGCGCAACTTCCGCGCCTTTGAAACCTACGCCCTGACTACCTTGCTCTATCTGTGCATGGCGCTGCTGATCCGCCAGTTGTTGAACTGGATCGGCCACCGCTTCATCGCAAGGAGCAGCCGATGAGCGATTTCACTTTCTGGGACATCGTGCGCAACCTGCTCACCGGCCTGCAATGGACGCTGGCGCTGTCGCTGGTGGCGTTCATTGGCGGCGGGCTGATCGGCTTGCTGATCATGGTCATGCGCATCTCGAGTAAATCCCTGCCGCGCAGCTTTGCCCGCACCTACATCGAACTGTTCCAGGGTACGCCGCTGCTGATGCAGCTGTTCCTGGTGTTTTTCGGCGTGGCCCTGGCCGGACTGGAAATTTCGCCGTGGATGGCGGCGGCGATTGCCCTGACGCTGTTCACCAGCGCCTACCTGGCGGAGATCTGGCGTGGTTGCGTCGAATCGATCCCCAACGGCCAGTGGGAAGCCTCGGCGAGCCTGGCGCTGAACCCGCTGGAACAATTGCGCCATGTGATCCTGCCCCAGGCGCTGCGCATCGCCGTGGCGCCGACCGTGGGCTTCTCGGTGCAAGTGGTCAAAGGCACCGCCGTCACCTCGATCATCGGCTTCACCGAGCTGACCAAGACCGGCGGCATGCTCGCCAACGCGACTTTCGAACCCTTCATGGTCTATGGCCTCGTCGCCCTCGGCTATTTCCTGCTCTGCTACCCCCTGTCGCTCAGTGCGCGCTACCTGGAAAGGAGACTGCATGCCTCTGCTTAGAATTTCCGCCCTGCATAAATACTACGGCGACCATCATGTGCTCAAAGGCATCGACCTGAGCATCGAGGAAGGCCAGGTGGTGGCGATCATCGGCCGCAGTGGCTCGGGCAAATCCACCTTGCTGCGCACCCTCAACGGCCTGGAGTCGATCAATGACGGCGTGATCGAAGTCGACGGCGAATACCTCGACGCCGCCCGCGCGGACCTGCGCAGCCTGCGACAGAAAGTCGGCATGGTGTTCCAGCAGTTCAACCTGTTCCCGCACCTGACCGTGGGTGAGAACGTCATGCTGGCGCCGCAAGTTGTGCAGAAGGTGCCAAAGGCCAAGGCCGCCGAACTGGCGCGACAGATGCTGGAACGGGTCGGGCTGGGGGAAAAGTTCGATGCCTTTCCGGATCGACTGTCCGGCGGCCAGCAACAGCGGGTGGCGATTGCCCGTGCCCTGGCGATGTCGCCGAAAGTGTTGCTGTGCGATGAAATCACCTCGGCCCTGGACCCGGAGCTGGTCAACGAAGTGCTGAGCGTAGTCCGGCAACTGGCCAGGGAAGGCATGACACTGATCATGGTCACTCACGAAATGCGCTTCGCCCGGGAGGTTGGGGACAAGTTGGTGTTCATGCACCAGGGCAAGGTGCATGAGGTAGGGGATCCGAAAGTAGTGTTCGCCAATCCACAGACGGCGGAGCTGGCAAATTTCATCGGGACCGTGGAAGCAACGGCCTGAACCCTTGTAGGAGCTGCCGAAGGCTGCGATCTTTTGACTTTGCTTTAAAAGATCAAGATCAAAAGATCGCAGCCTTCGGCAGCTCCTACGGAAGGCTCGAGCAGTGAGCCGGATCAATGCATTGGATCGTGCGCGTTGGCGGCAGCCTTTGATCGTGGCACGATGTCGAGGTTATCGACCGAGACCCCGACCATGCCGCAATCCCAAGCCAAGAATCTGTCCCTGATCGCCGCAATCGACCTGGGCTCCAACAGCTTTCACATGGTCGTGGCCAAGGCCCAGAACGGCGAAATCCGTATTCTCGAGCGTCTCGGGGAGAAGGTTCAGCTGGCCGCCGGCATCGACGAAGAGCGCCATCTCAACGAAGAATCCATGCAGCGCGGGCTCGATTGCCTCAAGCGCTTTGCCCAACTGATCAACGGTATGCCCACGGGTGCCGTGCGCATCGTTGGCACCAACGCCTTGCGTGAAGCCCGCAACCGCGCCGAATTCATCCGTCGCGCCGAAGAAATTCTCGGCCACCCGGTGGAAGTCATTTCCGGTCGAGAAGAGGCGCGCCTGATCTACCTCGGCGTGTCCCACACCCTCGCCGACACCCCAGGCAAACGCCTGGTGGCCGACATCGGCGGCGGCAGCACCGAATTCATCATTGGCCAGCGCTTCGAACCCCTGCTGCGCGAAAGCCTGCAGATGGGTTGCGTCAGCTACACCCAGCGCTATTTCAAGGACGGCAAGATCACCCCGGCCCGCTACGCCCAGGCGTACACGGCGGCGCGGCTGGAGATCATGAGCATCGAGCACGCCCTGCACCGCCTGACCTGGGATGAAGCCATCGGCTCCTCGGGCACCATCCGCGCCATCGGTCTGGCGCTGAAGGCTGGCGGCCACGGCACCGGGGAGGTCAACGCCGAAGGCCTGGCCTGGCTCAAGCGCAAACTGATGAAGCTGGGCGACGTCGAAAAAATCGACTTCGAAGGTATCAAGCCGGATCGCCGGGCGATCTTCCCGGCGGGCCTGGCGATTCTCGAGGCGATATTTGACTCCCTCGAACTGCAGCGCATGGATCACTGCGAAGGCGCCCTGCGCGAAGGTGTGCTCTATGACTTGCTGGGCCGCCATCATCACGAGGACGTGCGTGAACGTACCCTTACCTCGTTGATGGAGCGCTACCACGTCGACCAGGAACAGGCCGCACGGGTCGAGCGCAAGGCGCTGCATGCGTTTGACCAGGTGGCCGAAGACTGGGACCTGGAAGACGGCGTCTGGCGCGAACTGCTGGGCTGGGCGGCCAAGGTCCATGAAGTGGGACTGGACATCGCTCACTACCAGTACCACAAGCACGGCGCCTACCTGATTGAGCACTCGGACCTCGCCGGGTTCTCCCGCGAAGACCAGTTGATGCTCGCGCTGCTGGTACGCGGCCACCGGCGCAACATTCCCAAGGACAAGTTCGCCGATTTCGGCGACGACGGCATCAAGCTGATTCGCCTGTGTGTGCTACTGCGCTTCGCGATCCTGTTCCACCACATCCGTGGCACCCAGCAAATGCCCCAGGTGGAACTGAACGCCCATGGCAACCACCTGGAAGTGGTGTTCCCGGAGAACTGGCTGGACGAAAACCAGCTGACCCAGGCCGACTTTGAAATTGAAGCGCAATGGCTGACCCGGGTCGACATCGTGTTGACCGCCCGCTAAGCCACTGCCCCTTGTAGGAGCTGCCGCAGGCTGCGATCTTTTGATCTTGATCTTTTAAAAGCAAAATCAAAAGATCGCAGCCTTCGGCAGCTCCTACAGGGGATGGGTCGGGCGCAAATGAAAATGGCGATCTCTGGGGATCGCCATTTTTCTTGCCTCAGCGGACCGTGAGGATCGGACTGCCCAAACGCTCCAGCAATGTCGCCTGGGCGCTGCGCGGGTTCTGATTGCCGGTCGGTGTGTTGCGGATGTAACGACCGTCCGGCTGCAGGCTCCAGCTGTGGGTGTTATCGGTCAGATACAGCTCCAGCTCTTTCTTGACCCGCATGATCAGCTTCTTGCCTTCCACCGGGAAGCAAGTCTCGACGCGCTTGTCGAGGTTGCGTTCCATCCAGTCGGCACTGGACAGGAACATCTGCTCGTCGCCGCCGTTGAGGAAGTAGAAGACCCGGGTGTGCTCCAGGAAACGACCGATGATCGAACGCACATGGATGTTGTGGGAAACCCCGGCGATGCCCGGCCGCAGGCAGCACATGCCACGCACCACCAGATCGATGCGCACGCCTGACTGGCTGGCCTTGTACAGCGCGCGAATGATCTTCGGATCGGTCAGCGAGTTGAACTTGGCGATGATGTGCGCCGGCTTGCCGTCGAGGGCGAACTGGGTTTCCCGGGCAATCATGTCGAGCATGCCCTTTTTCAGGGTGAACGGCGCGTGCAGCAGCTTCTTCATGCGCAGCGTCTTACCCATGCCGATCAACTGGCTGAACAGTTTTCCGACGTCTTCGCACAAGGCGTCGTCGGAGGTCAGCAGGCTGTAGTCGGTGTACAGGCGGGCGTTGCCGGCGTGGTAGTTGCCCGTGCCGAGGTGCGCATAACGCACGATCTCGCCTGCTTCGCGCCGCAGGATCAGCATCATCTTGGCGTGGGTCTTGAAGCCGACCACACCGTAGATCACCACCGCACCGGCCGCTTGCAGTCGGCTGGCCAGTTGCAGGTTGGATTCTTCATCGAACCGTGCACGCAATTCGATCACCGCCGTGACTTCCTTGCCGTTACGCGCCGCATCCACCAGAGCATCGACGATTTCCGAGTTGGCGCCGGAGCGGTACAGGGTCTGGCGCACCGCCAGCACGTGTGGATCCTTGGCGGCCTGGCGCAGTAGGTCGACCACCGGGGTGAACGACTCGAACGGGTGCAGCAGCAGGATGTCCTGCTTGCTGATCACACTGAAAATGTTCTCGCTGTTCTGCAGCAGTTTCGGGATCTGCGGGGTGAACGGCAGGTATTGCAGCTCGCGCTGGCTGTCCAGGCCGGTGATGCTGAACAGCCGCGTCAGGTTCACCGGACCGTTGACCTGGTACAACTCGGTCTCGCTCAGGTTGAACTGCTTGAGCAGGTAGTCGGACAGGTGTTTCGGGCACGTGTCGGCCACTTCCAGGCGCACTGCGTCACCGTAGCGACGGGAGAACAGCTCGCCGCGCAAGGCGCGGGCCAGGTCTTCGACATCTTCGGAGTCCAGCGCGAGGTCGGCGTTGCGGGTCAGGCGGAACTGGTAGCAACCCTTGACCTTCATGCCCTGGAACAGGTCATCGGCGTGAGCGTGGATCATCGACGACAGGAATACATAGTTGTCGCCGGCGCCGCCGACTTCTTCCGGCACCTTGATGATGCGCGGCAGCAGGCGTGGCGCCGGGATGATCGCCAGACCGGAGTCGCGACCGAAGGCGTCGATGCCTTCGAGCTCGACGATGAAGTTCAGGCTCTTGTTCACCAGCAAAGGGAACGGGTGCGTAGGGTCGAGACCGATGGGGGTGATGATCGGTGCGATCTCGTCGCGGAAATAGCGGCGTACCCAGGTCTTGAGCTTGGTCGTCCAATTGCGGCGACGGATGAAGCGGACCTGATGTTTCTCCAGCTCCGGCAACAGAATGTCGTTGAGGATCGCGTACTGACGGTCGACGTGACCGTGTACCAGTTCGCTGATGCGCGCCAGTGCCTGATGCGGTTGCAGACCATCGGCGCCTGCCTGTTCACGAGCGAAGGTGATCTGCTTCTTCAGGCCGGCAACGCGAATTTCGAAGAACTCGTCCAGGTTGCTGGAGAAGATCAGCAGAAACTTCAGCCGCTCCAGCAACGGGTAGGACTCGTCCAGCGCCTGCTCCAGCACGCGGATGTTGAACTGCAGTTGCGACAGTTCGCGGTGGATGTACAGGCTGCTGTCGTCCAGGCCGGGAATGGCCACCGCCGGCGCTGTCGCAGCAGGTTCGACGACCGCCGCGGGCGGAGCTGGCTCCAGCTCCGGCGGGGTCTCGTCGACTTGCTCCACCACCGGTTGAGCGTCTTTTACGGCAACTTCAGTGAGTACTTCGGTATTCATCGAATGTTCCTGGGAGGGCTATTTTTGCTCTCGTAACAATTGAGCGGCACGAACGGCAAAGTACGTCAGGATGCCATCGGCGCCTGCACGTTTGAAAGCGGTCAGCGACTCGAGGATAACCCCTTCGCTCAACCAGCCATTCTGGATCGCCGCCATGTGCATGGCGTATTCGCCGCTGACTTGATAGACAAACGTCGGCACTTTGAATTCTTCTTTGACCCGGCACAGGATGTCGAGGTACGGCATGCCTGGCTTGACCATGACCATGTCCGCACCTTCTGACAAGTCCGCCGCGACTTCGTGCAGGGCTTCGTTGCTGTTGGCCGGGTCCATCTGATAGGAGGCCTTGTTGGCCTTGCCCAGGTTCAGCGCCGAACCGACTGCATCACGGAACGGGCCGTAATAGGCACTGGCGTACTTGGCCGAGTAGGCCATGATCCGCACGTTGACGTGACCGGCCACTTCAAGGGCTTCGCGAATCGCCTGGATGCGACCGTCCATCATGTCCGATGGCGCCACGACCTGAGCGCCGGCTTCGGCGTGGGACAGGGCTTGCCTGACCAGTGCGTCGACGGTGATGTCGTTCTGCACGTAGCCTTCTTCATCAAGAATGCCGTCCTGGCCGTGGGTGGTGAACGGATCCAGGGCCACGTCGGTGATCACGCCCAGCTCTGGGAATTGCGCACGCAGCGCACGAGTGGCGCGCTGGGCGATGCCCTCCGGGTTCCAGGCCTCCTCAGCATTCAGAGACTTGAGTTCCGAAGGCGTCACCGGGAACAGCGCCAGCGCCGGAATCCCCAGTTCGACCCACTTGGCCGCTTCCTCCAGCAACAAGTCGATGGTCAGGCGTTCGACGCCCGGCATCGAAGCCACCGCTTCGCGACGGTTTTCACCGTCCAGAACGAATACCGGCAGGATCAGGTCATCGACGGTCAGGACGTTTTCGCGGACCAGTCGACGCGAGAAGTCGTCACGACGGTTGCGGCGCAGGCGGGTTGCGGGGAACAGACGGTTGGCGGGGGTAAAGCTCACGGCAGACTCCTGAGCCCGCGCAGACGGGCGAGCGTGACAGTTATAAGTGCCCATTATGACGAACGTATGACAGTTATGTGCACCCTGCGACGTGTAGCCGCATTCCATTGTCGTTGTAGGAAATGTTCACGTCGAGACACATTTGGACACTTTCCTGAATGTGTCCGAAGGGTTAGGCTGCGCGTTCATTTCGCCAGCACCCAGACAATGCTCCAACAATTTCTGCATGACTTCGGCTACTTTGCCCTTTTTCTAGGCACGTTCTTCGAAGGCGAAACCATCCTGGTACTCGCGGGCTTCCTCGCGTTCCGTGGATACATGGACATCAACCTGGTGGTGGTCGTGGCCTTCTTCGGCAGCTATGCCGGCGACCAACTGTGGTATTTCCTGGGACGCAAGCACGGTCGAAAACTGCTGGCGCGCAAGCCGCGCTGGCAGATGATGGGTGACCGGGCGCTGGAGCACATTCGCAAGCATCCGGACATCTGGGTACTGAGCTTCCGCTTCGTCTACGGTTTGCGTACGGTCATGCCGGTGGCCATCGGGCTGTCGGGCTATCCGCCGGGCCGTTACCTGCTGCTCAACGGCATTGGCGCGGCGATCTGGGCCGCAGCCCTGGCGGCGGCCGCTTACCATTTCGGCGCAGTGCTCGAAGGCATGCTCGGCAGTGTGAAGAAGTACGAACTTTGGGTGCTCGGCGCCCTGCTGGTCCTGGGCCTCGTGCTGTGGCTGCGCCGGCGCTTCAAGAATGCCCGCCTGGCCAAGCAGGTCTATGCCGACGAGCAGGCCCTGAAAGCTGCGCGGACCAATACCGAAGACCCTACGACGCCAACCGAGTGATGCGGTTTCTGCAACAGTAGAGACCGATTCCGCTCAACAGGCTGTAACTGAGCAGGCCGACCCAGCCCACGGCGCTGGCCGACCACAGCCCCGCCATCGGGGCCAGCCATGCCAACGGCAGATTCGACGCCAGCCGCACCAACTCCAGCTTCAACGCCCACGGGCGATTCTCCAGGGCCACGCCCAGCACAAACAGACCGAACGCCACTGCTCCCCAGCCCAGCACCAGGGCGGCGACTGACAGCTTCGGTTCGAGATTCATCAAGTAGCTGCCCAATGCGATATAGACGCAGAACTGCAACACGACGTAGAGCTGCTGACGCCCGTCCAGCGGCACCTCGAATTTGCGGAACTGGTTCAGGTCCGGCTTGTTGATCGGGTATCTGGCCGCCACGTCCGCCGGGCGCCAGCCCGTGCGCATGAACCAGATCCGCAGCTTGTCCCAGGTGCTTTCGGCACGCCGTGCATCGGCCCACAACTGAGCGTAGAACTGCACGTTCGCCCACAGGGGATTCCAGCTCGCCAGCGGCGTGGTCACGCCGAAGACCACCGGCTCGTTGTCGTCTTCTTCCTGGAACGAACCGAACAGACGGTCCCAAATAATGAACACGCCGCCGTAGTTGCGATCCATGTAGAGAGCGTTCTGTGCATGGTGGGCCCGATGATTGGATGGCGTGACAAAAAACCATTCGAACCAGCCAAGCTTGGGAATGTGCCGCGTATGCACCCAGAACTGATACAGCAGGTTCAGCGCCGCGACACTGACGAACACCAGCAGCGGCACGCCAAACACCGCCATCGGCAGATAGAAGATCCAGCCCAGGAGGAATCCGGTACTGGTCTGGCGCAACGCCGTGGACAGGTTGTAGTCCTCGCTCTGGTGATGCACCGAATGCGCGGCCCAGAGAATGTTGCGCTCGTGGCCCAGGCGATGCAGCCAGTAGTAGCAGAAATCGTAGAGGACGAAGGCAAACACCCAGGTCCAGACGCTGTCGGCCGACAATTCGAACAGCGCCAGATGCTTGAAGGCGAACGCGTAGGTCACCAGTCCGATGCCTTTGGTCAGCAGTCCCGTGGTGGTCGACAGCACGCCGGTGCTGATGCTGTTGATCGCGTCAGCCACCCGATAGTTGCTCACCCCACGCCTGTGGTCGGCCAGCAGCTCGAGGGCGATCAGCACAAAGAAGAGCGGCACCGCGTACAGAATGAAGTCCATGACGCGCCCTGATCGGAATCCTGAGGACAAATGCTATGTGTAACCGCGAATTAACCCTATGGCAACGTGTGACAAATTAGTGGACATTTAACGCCATGAATCTGGAGAAAAGCCCATGAGCAAAAAAGTTGCAGTGATCCTTTCCGGTTGTGGCGTGTACGACGGCGCCGAGCTCCACGAGAGCGTCATCACCCTGCTGCGCCTGGATCAACGCGGGGCGCAGGTGCAGTGCTTCGCACCGAACATCGCGCAGTTGCATGTAATCAATCACCTGACCGGCGAAGAAATGCCCGAATCGCGCAACGTGTTGGTCGAGTCGGCGCGAATTGCCCGGGGCAACATCCAGGACATCCGTGACGCGAACGTCGATGACTTTGACGCGTTGATCGTGCCCGGCGGCTTCGGCTCGGCCAAGAACCTGTCCAACTTCGCCATCGAAGGCGCCGGCTGTACCGTTCAACCGGATGTCCTGGCCCTGACCGAAGCCTTTGCCGAAGCCGGCAAGCCGGTGGGGTTGATGTGCATTTCCCCTGCCCTGGCGGCCAAGATCTACGGTCCCGGCGTCACCTGCACCATTGGCAATGACACCGACACCGCTGCCGCGATGAACAAGATGGGCGCGACCCATACCGATTGCGCGGTCAGTGACATAGTCGAAGACAAGGCACGCAAACTGGTGAGCACCCCGGCCTATATGCTGGCGCAGTCGATCAGTGAAGTGGCGTCGGGGATCAACAAGCTGATAGACCGCGTACTGGAACTGACCCACGAAAACGACGCGTAAAAACAAGATCAAAAGATCGCAGCCTGCGGCAGCTCCTACAGCTGCACACCACCCCTGGTAGGAGCTGCCGCAGGCTGCGATCTTTTCAGGCCTTGCGGGATAACCTGGTCAAGATCCGGTCCAGCGCATTGGCAAACGCCTGTTTCTCACGCTCGCCAAACGGCGCTGGCCCACCCCCCATCTGCCCCTGTTCGCGCAAATCGGTGAACAGGTTGCGAACCGCCAGCCGCTCGCCCATGTTCTGCGCGTCAAACTCCTTGCCCCGAGGATCGAGCGCGGCCACGCCCTTCTTCACCAGACGATCGGCCAATGGCACATCGCTACAGATCACCAGTTCACCAGGCACCGCGTGCTCCACCAGGTAATCGTCCGCCGCATCCGGGCCGCTCGGCACCACGATCAACTTGACCAGCGCCAGCCCCGGCTTGGTCTGCGGCTGCCCGGCCACCAGCACTACTTCGAACTGGCGCTTGAGGGCGAACTTCACCACCAGATCCTTGGCCGCCCGCGGACAGGCATCGGCATCGATCCATACACGCATTGGTTTTTCCTCTGTTGAAAAGCATCACGGGCAGGCCAAGCGCCACTAAACCTGTGGGAGCGTGGCTTGCCCGCGAAAGTGAGCGAAGCGAATGCCGTTTAAGAAACCTGCACCCGCTGCCTCTCAACCACCCGGCTACGCCCATACAACACGACAATCGCAATGATCGCCACGGCCTGAGCACTCAGCGAGTAGGCATCGGCATGGATCCCCAGCCAGTCAAAGTCAAAGAACGGCACCGGCCGCGTGCCGAAAATCCCGGCTTCCTGCAGCGCTTTCACGCCATGCCCGGCAAACACCACCGACAAGGCGCACAGCAGACCCGCGTTGATGCTGAAGAACAGCGTCAGCGGCAACTTCGCCGAGCCGCGCAAAATCACCCAGGCCAGGCCGACCAGCAGTACCACCGCCGTGGCCCCACCGGCCAACACGGCGTTATGCCCTGCGGGACCGGCCTGCAGCCACAGGGTTTCGTAGAACAGAATCACTTCGAACAGTTCGCGATACACGGAGAAAAACGCCAGGGTCGCAAAGCCGAAACGCCCACCGCCACCCACCAGGCTCGACTTGATGTAATCCTGCCAGGCCGCCGCATGACGACGGTCATGCATCCACACGCCCAGCCACAGCACCATGACACTGGCAAACAACGCCGTCGCGCCTTCCAGCAACTCGCGCTGCGAACCGCTGACATCAATCACATAAGCTGCCAGCGCCCAGGTGCCCAACCCGGCCAGAAATGCCAGCCCCCAACCGACGTTGACGCTGCGCACCGCCGCCTGCTGGCCCGTGTTACGCAGGAAGGCCAGGATCGCCGCCAGCACCAGGATCGCCTCCAGACCTTCGCGCAGCAGAATCAGCAAGCCGGAAATGTAACTCAGCGACCAGCTCAAACCGTCGTTGCCCAACAAGCCGGCCGATGCCTTCAACTTGTCCTTGGCCACGTCCAGGCGTTGCTCGACCTCGCTCACCGGCAAGCCGTCCTGCAACGACTGACGGTAGGCCATCAGGGATTTTTCCGTGTCTTTACGCACGTTGGCGTCAATATTGTCCAGCGAGCTCTCGACCAGCTCGAAGCCTTCCAGGTACGCCGCTACCGATAAGTCATAAGCCTGATCATGCTCACCGGCACGATACGCCGCGATGCTCTTGTCCAGGGTGGCCGCCGTGTAGTCAAGCAGTTGCGCCGGGCCTCGCTTGACCTGTGGCGGTTGCGCCCGCTGGGCACGGAAGGTCGCGGCGGCTTGCGGGCCTTCGACGGCCTGTACTTCGGCCGGGGTCTGGCGAGCGAGGTCGGCGATGTTGTAGGTCTTGTCAGCCTTGGCCATCGCCGGGTCAACACTGAAGCCGGCGATATAGGTGGCCAGGTCCCAACGCTGACGATCATCCAGCTGGTCGGCGAATGCCGGCATGTCAGTGCCTTCAATGCCTTGGCCAAGGGTGCTGTAGATTGCGTAGAGGCTCAGGCGGTCCAGCCGTGAGGCATCACGCAGATCGGTGGGCGCTGGCGTCATGCCGACACCGGCCGGGCCGTCGCCGGCCCCTGAGTCGCCATGGCAGACCGAGCAATGCTGAGCGAACAGCGGCGCACCCCGTACCGGGTCCGGCGTAATGACCGGGGCCTGGCTGACTTCATAGGCCACGGCCAGCTTCGCACCCAGTTGCCGGGCCTGGCGCGCGACGTCGGCACCATCCTGATGGGCGCCAATGGAATTTCCCAGCGCGGCCAGGCTTTGCTCCAGCGCGGCCTTTTCCGGCTTGGCCGGCATGGCTGCAATCAGACCTCCCAGGGTCCTGACCGACTCTTGCTGCGCGCGAAATCCGGACGGATCCGTGATGCTGCCCGCCCGCACCGTGCCCGGGTAATCCGCGCCGATGTAGTCGAGCAAGTGCAGCGCCTGCGGCGTACCTTCGGCGGAGGCGGCCAGCAGTTGAAAGCTGCACGCAGCCAACAGCGGCAGCAACAGCCAGGCCAGGAAACGGGAGGGGGCAATCATGAATGAATCTCAATTTGAAAAACGAAGTTACATATTGTTATCGCCCAACGGGTTTCGCTCAAGCTTTGTTGATACTTCTTCGTAATTGCATCGGTTTCGGGAACGGCTCCGCAAACGAAAAAGGCGACCACCAGGGCCGCCTTTTTTTGTCAGTCGCCGTTTTACACGGCGGCCCTGCGCAACGTCGCCATAAACGCCGCCGCGCCGATGAACAACCCGGCAAAGGTCCGGTTCATGCGTTTTTGCTGTTTCGGTGTGCGCAGCAGACGCAGCACTTTGGACGCCAGACCGGTGTAGCCAGCCATGACGATCAGGTCGACGCAAACCATGGTTACGCCGATCACCAGGTACTGGATCAGCAGCGGAGCATGGGGGTCGATGAACTGCGGCAGCACCGCCAGCATGAACACCAGCGCCTTGGGGTTGCTGATGTTCACCAGAAAACCACGGAACACCAGGGCCATCGGCTTGCCGATCTGGCGCACCGCCGCGTCATCGCTCATATCGCTGGGCAGCGCACGCCATTGCTTGATCGCGAGGTAGACCAGGTACGCCACGCCAAACCATTTGATGGCGTAGAAAGCCGTGGCCGACGCGGTGAGAATGGCGCCGACACCGGCACCGACGATGGCGATCTGCAAAGCCAGGCCCAGTTGCAGGCCCAAGGCGTTCCAGTAGCCGCGCCAGAAACCGTATTGCAGGCCGCTGGACATCGACGCAATGGCGCCGGCACCGGGGGACAGGCTGATCACCCAGCAGGCGGCAAAAAACGCCAGCCATGTTTGAAGCTCCATTGCACACCTCGACTCGGACTCGTGACAGATGTCTAAGCTAATGCGGCTTTGATTGGATGACTACCGATTTTTTGTAGGACATGGCGACGGCCGACCAGCGTTCAGTGCTTGAGGGCCCTTTCGCGAGCAAGCCCGCTCCCACAATGGCTCTCAGGTGCCCACAAGATTTGTGTTCGCTGAAGATCTACTGTGGGAGCGAGCCTGCTCGCGAAAGCAATCTGTCAGGCAACAGAAGGACTACTTTTCAAACCCGCTCGAAGGGAACATATCAGTCCCCCGCCAACGCCGAACCGAACGCTGGAAGAACAAACTGTTGGGCACCTGCACCATGGCGCTGCCGGTGCCGGCTTCTTCAGCCTCTATCAAGGTGGTGTAAAGAAGATTGATCGCCACCACCCGGCCTTTGACGCCGGGCTTGTCGGTGGTGTCCACCAACTCGACCACGTCACCTATGCGGAACGGGCCGACGGTAAAGATCAGGATCGCGCACAGCAGGTTCGAGAGCACGCTCCACATGGCAAAAAACGCCACCGCCGCGACGGCGACGAAACCGGACAACGCGGTCCAGAGGACCGTGGCCGATACACCGAGTCGCTCGAGGACGAAAATCAGCGCGCTGCCCATGATCAGCCAGCGCAAGCCGCCCCGCAGCGGCATCATCAATTGCGGCGGAAACGGGTAACGCTCACCGAGACGGGTCAGGCCTTTGGCGACGAAGCGCTGGGTGAAGTAGCCGGCGAGCAGGATCAGCAGGATTTGCACGCCGAGCCAGATCGGCTCGACCCACACCGCCGGCAACGGCAGCTTGAAGGCGTCCATCAGGACAGCGCCTCCAACTCCGCCTGCATGCTTTCCAGCAATTCCAGGGCTTCCATCCACGCTTCTTCCAGCTCTGCTTCACGCACTTTCAGTTTGGCCTGCTCGGCCAGCAGGTCACGCAATTCGTTCTTGCGCGCCGGCTCGTAGATGTCGCTGTCGCCAAGGCTGGTATCGACCTTCGCCAGTTTTTCATGGAGCTTGCCCAGTTCGGCTTCGAGCTTGTCAGCCTCGCGCTTGTGTGGGGCCAGTTGCTGACGCAACGCCGCTGCAGCCTGACGCTGGGCTTTCTTGTCGGTCTTGTCCGGATTGACCGGGGTGCTGCTGACCGGGGCATTGCGCTGGCGATACTCCACCAGCCAGCGGGTGTAGTCCTCCAGGTCGCCATCGAACTCTTCGACCTTGCCATCTGCCACCAGATAGAAGTTGTCGGTGGTGCTTTTTAGCAAATGACGATCGTGAGAGACCACCAGTACCGCACCACTGAACTCCTGCAGGGCCATGGTCAGCGCCAGGCGCATTTCCAGGTCCAGGTGGTTGGTCGGTTCGTCGAGCAGCAACAGGTTCGGCCGGTCCCAGGCAATCAATGCCAGGGCCAGGCGCGCCTTTTCACCACCGGAAAAATTCAGCACCGGCTCGTCGATCCGCGCGCCACGGAAGTCGAAACCGCCGAGGAAGTCGCGCAGGGTCTGTTCGCGCTCGGTCGGTGCCAGGCGCTGCAAGTGCAGCAACGGGCTGGCTTTGGAGTCCAGAGAGTCGAGCTGATGCTGGGCGAAGTAACCGACCACGGTATTCTCGCCACGGGTCAGGCGACCGGCCAATGGCGAGAGTTCACCGGCGAGGTTCTTGATCAGGGTAGATTTACCGGCACCGTTAGGGCCGAGCAGGCCGATTCGCGCACCCGGGGTCAGTTGCAGCTTGACCTTCTCCAGCACGGCTTTGTCACCGTAACCCAGGCGGGCATCGGACAGGTCGATCAGCGGGCTGGAAATTTTCTGCGATTCGCGGAAGACAAAGTCGAACGGCGAATCGACGTGGGCAGCGGTCAGCTCTTCCATCCGCTCCAGGGCCTTGATCCGGCTCTGGGCCTGACGGGCCTTGGTGGCTTGGGCCTTGAAGCGGGCGATGTAGCTTTCCATGTGCGCACGTTGCGCCTGCTGCTTCTCGTAGGCTTGCTGTTGCTGGGCCAGGCGTTCGGCACGGGCGCGTT
Organism: Pseudomonas sp. PDM32; assembly: GCF_019219225.1. Lineage (NCBI taxonomy): Bacteria > Pseudomonadati > Pseudomonadota > Gammaproteobacteria > Pseudomonadales > Pseudomonadaceae > Pseudomonas > Pseudomonas sp. PDM32. The sequence continues at coordinate 307,312 of NZ_JAHUWE010000001.1, read as the reverse complement.
CAAAGGCGCTGTAGCCACCGCGGTACAGGGTGATCTTGCGCTGATCGACGTGGGCCACGTGGTCGACCACCGCATCGAGGAAGTCCCGATCGTGGGAGATCAGCATCAGGGTGCCCGGATAACTCTTGAGCCAATCCTCAAGCCAGATGATGGCGTCGAGGTCCAGGTGGTTGGTCGGTTCGTCGAGCAGCAGCAGGTCCGACGGGCACATCAAAGCCTGCGCCAGGTTCAGACGCATCCGCCAGCCACCGGAGAAATCCCCGACCTGACGATCCATCTGCTCGTTGGTGAACCCAAGACCGGCCAGCAACTTGCGCGCCCGGGCGTCGGCGGTGTAACCGTCGGCGCTGTCGAGTTCCGAATGCAGGCGGGCCTGTGCGGCACCGTCATGGGCCGCTTCGGCTGCCGCCAGGTCGCGTTGCACCTGGCGCAGGCGCAGGTCGCCATCGAGCACGTAGTCGACCGCGAGGCGTTCGAGGGTGTCGACCTCCTGGCGCATGTGGGCGATACGCCAGTCGGCCGGCAGGAAGCAATCACCCGAGTCCGGGTGCAGCTCGCCCCGAAGCAGGGCGAACAGGCTCGATTTGCCGGCGCCATTGGCACCAATGAGGCCGGCTTTCTGGCCGGCGTGCAGGGTCAGCTCGGCGTCTTCTAGCAGACGTTGCGGGCCACGCTGTAAAGTCAGGTTCTGAAGTCGAATCATAATGGCGGCGGAGTCTACCAGCTTCGCTCGCAACTGGCGCGAGTAGCACTATGTCCTCTGACCTGTGGAGCTTTTCCCTGAGCACTTACGCCCGTCCCGGTGTTGAGCAGGCATGCCTGCAATTGCAGTCGGCGGGAGTCAATGTGTGTCTGCTGCTGTGTAGTGCGTGGTTGGGACAACGAGGCGTGGCCTGCGATGAGCAGCGTTTGCAGCTACTGCGCAGTGTGGCCACCTCGTGGGACACCGATGTCGTGCAGCCGTTACGCGCCTTGCGCACGCAATGGAAAGCCGCGGCCACGCAAGACGCCGGGTTGCATACCCTGCGCGAACAAGTGAAGGCACTGGAGCTGGAAGCCGAACGGCATCTGTTGTTGCGGCTGGAGAGTGCGGCGCAGAGTTGGCCGCAAAATGCCGAGGCCGATCTGGCGGCCTGGCTGGAAGGTGCGGCGGCCGAGGCCGCCCACCTGCACCGCGACGCGCTGCATCAGCTGCGCGTCGCGGTAACCGGCACTTAGGAAGCGCTGGTTGGGGTGGTTGCTGCGATCGATGCGGCGGCCGGCGTTGGCGCTGGCGTGGCTGTCGAGGTGGCTGCTGCCAAAGTAGACGTTGCTACCGGAGCCGGGTTGGCTGGCTTGGCAACTGGTGCGGTGGCTGGCTTGGCAACCGGTGCGGCGGCTGGCTTGGCGGCAACCGGCTTCTTCACTGCAGGTTTGGCTGCGGGTTTTGCAGCAGGTTTTGCAGCAGCCGGTTTGGCGGCAACTGGCTTGGCTGCGGCGGGCTTGGCTGCTGGTTTAGCTGCAGCTGGTTTTGCGGCTGGTTTAGCAGCAGGTTTGGCAGCCGCTCTTACAGCAGGTTTTGCCGCTGGCTTGGCTGCTGGTTTAGCGGCCGGTTTTGCAGCGACAGGTTTTGCAGCTGGCTTGGCAGCAGGTTTCGCAGCTGGTTTCGCAGCAGCGGTGCGGGCAGCTGGTTTAGCGGCCGGTTTTGCAGCTGGTTTTGCAGCGGTTTTTGCAGCTGGTTTAGCAGCGGCGGTTTTAGCCACGGCTGGTTTGGCAGCAGCGGTTTTTGCAGCAGCAGGACGTGCAGCGGCAGGTTTGGCAGCCGTGGTTTTAGCAGCCGGTTTTGCGGCGCTGGCAGCGGCCGGTTTTCTCGCTGCAGGTTTTGCAGCAGGTTTGGCTGCGGCGGTTTTAGCTACTGGTTTGGCAGCGGCCGGTTTTGCAGCAGCAGGCTTGGCCGGTGCTTTTGCAGCAGCCGGTTTGGCAGCGGCTTTCTTCGCAGGTGCCGCAGCAGGCTTGGCCGCGCGCAGGGACAACACCTTGCCGACAGCCTCTTGTACACGACCGACACCCTGGGCCAGTTTCAGGCTTTCCTGGGCATCGCGCTTGAGTTGCAGAATGTAGCCGCGGGTTTCCGATTGACGATCCTTGAGGGCATCGAGCAGCTCCTCAAGATCGGTCACTGCGCCCTTGGCCTTGGCTTGCGCCTTGGCTTTTCCGGCCGCCGCAGCGTCCTGCAATTTGGTGCGGGACTTGTGCAGTTTTTCTTGCGCTTTTCCGCGCTGCTTTTCCAGTTTGGCGAGCAGTTTTTCAGCATCAGCCAAGGCTTCGGAACAAGCGGTTTCCAGATGCTCGAGCAGGCTGCCCGAGAGTTGTTGGAGCAGGTGCAATGGAGTGCTTACTGGCTTCTTGGTGGCCGACATGGTTTACCTCCTGGCTGAAGTGAGTGCGGCTCATACTAGACCTCTGCAGCAACCGCCGCTAGGGCATGTTGACACTATCGAAAGCGTTGTGTTGCAAAGGACTGAAAAACTTCTGCGTCGACGCGAAAGCAGTTCACCGTTGCGCGCATTCTCGCTGGCATAATCGCCCGCAATTCAGGTCGGAGAGTGCCCATGTCGCGCTGCCTTTTTTTATCGCTGTGCGTGTTTTTTTCGGTGGCCCATGCCGCCGAAAAAACACCGGAAAATGAAGCCCACGATCTCGCTTACAGCCTGGGTGCGAGCCTTGGCGAACGCTTGCGCCAGGAGGCTCCCGACCTGCAACTCCAGGCACTGGTCGAGGGATTGCAACAAGCTTATCAGGGCAAGCCGTTGGCACTGAAAGACGAGCAGATCCAGCAGATATTGAACGAGCATGAAGCGCGGATTGCCATGCAGTCAGCCGAGCCGCAAAGTGAATTGGCACTGGAAAAGGAACAGCGTTTTCTCGCCGCCGAGAAAGCCAGACCCGGCGTGCGCGAACTGGCTGACGGCGTGCTGCTGACCGAGTTGACACAGGGCGCTGGCGCCAAGGCAGGACCCAACGGCAAGGTGCAGGTGCTGTACATCGGTCGCTTGCCCGACGGCACGGTGTTCGATCAGAACAGTCAGCCTCAATGGTTCAGTCTCGACAGCGTGATCGCCGGATGGCGCAGCGCATTGCAAAGCATGCCGGTCGGGGCGAAATGGCGACTGGTGATTCCCTCGGCCCAGGCCTATGGCGCCGAGGGGGCCGGTGACGTGATCGCACCGTTCACACCACTGGTGTTTGAAATCGAATTGCGCGGTGCCACCGGCTGACGACACAAACGAAAAACGGCGTGCCTTGGCACGCCGTTTCGGGGTCTTGCAGAAAGCGCTTCAGGCCTGAACCGAATCGGCTTCCTTGTGGGCCGTGTGCAGCACTTCGATCAGGCAGTCTTCCAGCTCGAAGCGTTCATGCAACAGTCCGCCGAGTGTTTTGAACTCTTCGGCGACACACTTTCCTGCATCACACAGGTCATTGAACGCGAGCAGCTTTTCGGTGATGACGTCGATACGCGGGTAGATCGTCTCGGCGAGCTCCAGGCCACGCTTGTCGTTGAAGGCCTTGGCCTCCCCCGTCAGTTGCTCGTAGATCTCGAAGTGCCCGGCCGATACATAATCGACCAGTACGCCGCAGAACTCCTGCAAAGGCTTGCGGTTCTCACTCAACGCCTCAGGCTTTGCGCCAAGAGCGTCATAGGCCCCGATCAGTTCGTGTCGTTCCTGCAACCAGCGATCGATCAGCAGGTGCACTCCACCCCAGCGTTCCTGAGCATTCTGACAACTTTCGAGCATGGTGATCTCTCTTCCCTTGTGGGTCAGCTGCTCTATGCCCGCACGCCTCTTGTAACATCGGTGGGCGGTCAGGCAGAGCGTCATCGAGCAACATAATTCCAATGACACGTGCGGGCCAGATTATGCCCGCACGACACTGGCTTCAAGGTACGCAGGCGATAAAGTTCATACAAGTGTTTAATCGCCGACAAAGGCCCGGTGCGACGACTCGTCGCTGAGCGGTCGCTGATAGCTGATCCAGACCAGTCGCAACGACTGGTAAACGGCCAGAATCATCATCGCGACGAAGAAAAGCAGGCTCCACTCCGTGAGACTCAGGTCGAACAGCGTCCAGGAAATTTCCACACAATCGACAGCGCCCTTGAACACTTGCTGCGGGACGGAGAGCAGCGCAGAACCGGCGAACAGATCCGCCAGATGGGTCGAGCACGCCGCTGCGTGTTCCATCGGAAGGCTTTGCAGCAGAACCTGTCGCCACGCCGTGACAGTGCCGGCCAGGCTGCAACCAAGACTGAGCAGCCAATACAGAACGGTTCCGATTCGACCTGGACCATGGACCGAAGCCATCAGGCAGACACCGGTCAGCAGCGCCAGACAAAACCGCTGCACCAGACACAAGCCGCAAGGCCGCAGGCCAACTGCATATTCCAGGTAGTAGGAAACGCCCAACGCCAGGGCACCCGCAATGAAAGCCATGAAAAACAAGGAGCGTGAGCAGGCCAAAGACATGGCTTATCCGTAAAAGTAGTGACAGGCCGTTACGGTAGAGGAAAGCCCGGCGGCCTTTCAAGGCAGGCGCCCACGGAGACTTCAGCAGAAGTGTAGGGAAATCCCGACGCAGACGAGAGGATAAAAAGTAGTCCTCTGTAGGACTTTGCCTGCGACGAGAATGGGTAACCGAGTTTCAGCGAATCATCTCACTGCGACGAGGGCGATTGCTGCCTCGCCGCAGTCCATCACACAGACGCCGGAGCCTGGCGCCAGCGAATGGGTCAAGCGCGGACTGCCACTGGCAGAGGGGCCGCTAGCAAGCGTTCATCCAGCAATCCCAGGCCTTCCTGAAACAGCTGGTTGCTGCGCTCGGTATCGCCCATTTGCGCCAACAGCCGCGCCAGCTCCGCACAGGCTTCCGGATTGCGTTGTACACGCAGGCTGCTTTCCAGATAGTCCCGAGCCTTGCCCCACAAACTGTTTTGCAGGCACAGACGACCCAGTGTCAGCAGCAGGCCAGGATCTGTCGGATGGTCCTTGAGCCAGCCTTCAGCAGCCTGCAACTGGCGGGCCGGATCATTGCCGCGCACCAGCCCGTAGAGACGAGCCAGATGACTGTCGTAGCTACGCTTGAGCGCGGTACGCAGGACGTCCTCGGCTTCGACCTGAGCCCCCAATTGCCGTAGTTGCTCGGCATAGGCCAGCACCAGCTGCGGCTCCTGGCGTTGCGCCGAGGTCAGTTGCTGCCAGGCACGTTCGAGCGCTTGTTGCCCTACCGCTCCGTCTTCTTCCCGTTGCGCCGCCAGAGACAGGTTCGCTCCCCAGGCCCGACGCTCCAGTTCGGTGAGTTCGGCCGCTGGCAGAACCTTGTCCTTGCGCAGCTCCGGCAGCAGGCGAATCACTGCCGACCAGTCACCACGTTGTTGAAGCAGGCGCTGCAACTGACGCAAGGTCTGTGCATTATGAGGATGGCGCTCGCGCATGGCTTGCAGGGTGGCGAGGGCGCCGTCGGTATCACCGCGATCGGTCTGCAACTGGGCGTGGTTCAAGGCGATCGCCAACTCGGCCTGAGGCTGACGCTCCAGGGCGCGCTCCAGCAAGTTGTCGCTTTCTTCGTAATTGCCTTGTTCGTTTGCGGCACGGGCCGCACCGAGGTAGTAAAGCAACGGCTGGCGCTCGGCCTCGGCAGCACGATGCAAGTGACGTTGCGCGCTAGCCCAGCGCCCCTCGGCCAGGTCCAGTTGACCGTGCTCAATCGCCACCTGCACCCGACGGCTGCGGTTACGCCGGGACCACGGGTTGACTACCCCACTGGAAGCCATCACCAGCTCGACCAGCGCCTTGATACCCCAGATCACCAACCACAGCACAGCCACCAGTGCCAAAGTAGCCCACAGGCTCGACTCATAGCGGAAGGTCTTGTAGGCAATCAGCACGTAACCGGAATGTTCGGCAATCGCCAGCCCCAGCGCAGCGGCAGCGGCGATCACGAGAAACACGATCACATAGAGGCGCTTCATGGCGTGGCCTCCGGCGCGGTGTTCGCGGCAGGCCTGGCCATTGGCTTGACCGAATCTTCGGCATTGACGTTGCGCCGTTCCAGGTACCCCTGCACCGCGCTCAGGGTGCCGGTCATGTCTGGGGTAACTACGGTGACAGGTTGCCTGCTCAGCTCGGCTACCTGCTCAAGCATGACTTTGCTTTGAGAGTTGTCCGGGTTGAAGTTGCCCTTGAGGATGTCCCGCGCTTCGTCCAGCACTTGGGAGTACACCGCAGCCTGACCATTGAGTGCGGCCCACTGTGCCTGCTCCAGCGCCAGGCTCAGGGCCAGGCGTACCTGACTCAGGCTCTGGCCGGCCAGCAATGGGCGAACGTTTTTATCGGCATTGAAATCGATACGGATGTAGCGCGAAATCTGATCCCACCATTGCGCCCAGCGACTGGCACCGTCGCCATCGGCAGTCAGGCCCAGCAGCGAATCGCCACGGTCCTTGTACTCCGGTGCCAGCTCGGTGAGGCTGGCCACTTGATCGCGCAGTGCGCCCAGACGCAGAAACAGCCCGGTGCGGTCCGGTTGTTCGGTACTGCGCAAGGCAATCAGGGTCTTGGCCACCTGCTCGCGCGCGGCAAAGGCGCCCGGATCGTTCTGCTCGCGCAGTATCTCGTCGGCACCCTGGACCAGTGCCTGGGCGCTGCTGATGTCCTGCAAGGCAGACAGTCGCAAACTGGCCAGACGCAGCAAGTGCTCGGCCTCGGCCAGACGCCAGTCCTTGCGGCTGGCGCCGAGTACGGTTTCCAGACGCTGATTCAAACGCTGCTGATCACCTTGCAGCTGGATCACCAGGCGACTGCGTGCTTCCAGCTCATCGGCAGGAGGCAATTGTGCCAGGCGTGCGCTCAGGCGTTCCTCATTGAGCTTAAGGTTCTGCGCCTGGTCATTCAGCGCCTGCACCTGACTCAGTTGCTGCTGATTGTTGGCCTGCAGGTGACGCACCTGCCAGACACCCCAGCCGCCCACCGCGACACCGGCCGCGCCCAGCAACAGTGCGAGGATTGCCAGACCATTGCCTCTACGCTGCTCGGCAGCTGGTGACGGCGGCGGCATTTCTTCTAGAGGAGCATCAACAGGTGCATCAAGCACCGGTCGCGAGTCATCTTTAGGCAAGGCTGTTTCGCTCACGTATCCATCCTTTGCATCAGAAAACGGGTACGGGTTGCTCCCGTAACGCCGTCAGCAAGGCCGCGGCACTCGCGCCGCGACAATCCACAACTGTTTTGGCCCCGGCGGCACGCGCCAGCTCGGCAACCCTGGGGCTTGGTACAAACAACGGCAACCGCGCCAACTGCGGCCAGGCATCACCGGCCAATTGATGCAGGTGCTCAAAACCTTGTCCACTGCTGACCACCAGCCCGTTCAGGCGTTCCGCCTGGATCCGTTGCGGCAGCACTTGCGGCGGGTAAATCGGCATTGCCCGGCGGTACAGCTCCAGATACTCGACACTAGCACCAAGCTCACGCAAACGCTCAGCCAGCAATTCGCGCCCACCCTCCCCGCGCAGGATCAGCACCCGCGCATCGGATGGTGCGATAGCCTCGCGCAGGCGGGAAAGTTCGAGCAAGGCTTCACTGTCATCACCTTCTGCCGGGAAGCTCACATCCAATCCGTGAGACTGGAGGATCTGCGCTGTCGCCGCACCAACGCTGAACCACTTCACAGCGGGCGGCGCGGGCCGAAACCGCTCGAGCAGTTCGACGCCGATCCGGGCGGCCGGCTTGCTGACCACGATGACTGCGCAGAACTTTTCCAGCGTCTGAATCACCTGGCGCATTGTGTCAGTCGCCGCAATCGGCACGATGTCCAAAAGCGGCAGACTGCTGCTGAAAATCCCCTGCTCGGCCAAAAAGCTGCCCAGCGCCGCCGCCTCATCGGCGGGACGCGTCAGCAGCAAGCGCCAGCCGATCACTCGTGACCTGCCTCGCCATAGACCGCTTTGAGAATGGCGTCGGCACCCTGGCTTAAAAGGTCTTCAGCGACACGCACACCCAGCGCCTCGGCATCGCCGCGAGGGGCACGGGCTTGTGCGTTGAGCAGCAGGCCTCCGGCTGGATCACCCACCAGTCCGCGCAACCAGAGCTGTTCACCCTCCAGCACGGCGTAGCAGGCAATCGGTACCTGGCAACCGCCATTGAGGTGCTTGTTGAGGGCTCGTTCGGCGGTCACGCGGGTGGCGGTGTCCTGGTGATGCAGGGGCGCCAGCAGCGCATGGATCTCACTGTCGGCGCTTCGGCATTCGATACCCACCGCGCCCTGGCCACCGGCCGGAAGACTGTCGTCGACACTGATGGCCGAAGTGATGCGATCTTCAAAGCCCAGCCGGATCAAGCCGGCAGCGGCAAGGATGATGGCGTCGTATTCACCGACATCGAGCTTGGCCAGGCGCGTGTTGACGTTGCCGCGCAGGAAACGGATTTCCAGATCAGGGCGACGGGTCAGCAATTGCGCCTGGCGGCGCAGGCTGGAGGTGCCGACGATGCTGCCCTGAGGCAACTCGTCCAGGCTGGTGAAGGTGTTGGAAACGAAGGCGTCGCGCGGGTCTTCCCGTTCGCAAATGCAGTACAGGCCAAGACCTTCAGGGAAGTCCATCGGCACGTCCTTCATGGAGTGCACGGCGATGTCGGCTTCATTGTCCAACAGCGCGGTTTCGAGCTCCTTGACGAACAGGCCCTTGCCGCCGATCTTCGACAGCGGTGAGTCAAGCAGCTTGTCACCACGGCTGACCATGGGAACGAGGGTCACCAGCAGGCCCGGATGAGCCGCTTCAAGGCGGGCTTTGACGTATTCGGCCTGCCACAGGGCGAGTGCGCTTTTGCGGGTGGCGATGCGGATCTGGCGAGAGGACATGGATCAATCCGTACTGAATAGATACGGCGGATAATAACAGCTCAGCCAAATCCACTTTGACTTGTATCAGATACTACTCGGCCTCCCTGGCCCCGGATGTCCGGCAATCGGGTGTGAAATTCGCCTGCGCACAGCTGTTTAGAGCTGTTGCATCATCTTGCGCACGCCAGCCACATGGCGCCGGCTGACGATCAGCGCATCACCATTGAGGCCTTTGAGGAACAGCTGGAAATGTCCCAGGGGTGTGCGTTGCAGTCGCTCGATACGCTCACGGGCGACCAGTGCGTTGCGATGGATACGTACGAAACGGTCACCGAATTCGTCCTCGAGGGCCTTGAGTGGCTCATCGAGCAGTACTTCACCGTTTTCGTGACGCAAGGTTACGTATTTGTGGTCGGCAATGAAGTACACCACCTGATCCAGCGGAATCAGCTCGATTCCTTTACGGGTTCGGGCGCTGATATGGCTGCGCGGTCCGCTGCCGCTTTCGGCAGCAGGACGGGTCAGGGCGGCGAGCTGGGCACGATTTGGGCGCTCGGCTCTCTTTAATGCGTCATGTAACTGTTCAGTTCTCACAGGTTTCACCAGATAGCCTACGGCGCTGGCCTGTAAGGCTTCCACGGCAAATTCATCGGGCCCGGCGCAGAACACCACGGCGGGCGGAGTTTCGCGTTCGCATAACCGTGCAGCCACTTGCAGGCCATCGAGGCCGGGCATGCGGATATCAAGCAGCACGATATCCGGTTTGTGGCTGTCGATCAGTGCCAACGCCTCTTCGCCATTCGTGGCACTAGGCTCCAGGACACTGTATCCCTCGAGTTCGCCAACCATTCGGCACAGGCGCTCGCGGGCCAAGGGTTCGTCATCAACGATCAGGACATTCATATTGCGCTGGATTCCTGCGTGAGTCTCGCACAAGGATAGCGTAGACAGGTGAAGTGACGTCCGTCACCGCGATCCACGCTAAGACTAGCCCGAGCGTCAAAAAGTGCCGCTGGTCCGGCGGCTAAATTTTCATCTGCCGGGCGATTGGCGGCCCAGGCCCGCATTGGCGACACATCGCCACAGGGTTTGCTGATATGCAATATGAACACCCCCCCTCTTCTTCTGGTCAGCGGCTGCACCGAGAAGTGCGCTGATCCTACTGTCCAACTGTAGACGGTTGCCGGGACGTTATTGCTCAATTGAAAAATATCGTTGCGCTAATGCAGGAGCGAGCTTGCTCGCGATGAACCTGCGTCGACGCGTTTATCCAGGAAGTACGCGCTATCGTTAACGCCCATCGCGAGCAAGCTCGCTCCTACACAAAAAACGTAGCGACCAGTGTCAGCGACAGGGTTGGCAACCCTGTTATTATCTGCGCCAGCGTTCCACGCCTTCTTTCTTCAAGCCGATACGAGCGAATTCATGAGCACTGACAAGACCAATCAGTCCTGGGGCGGCCGCTTCAGTGAACCCGTCGACGCCTTCGTCGCCCGCTTCACCGCCTCCGTCACCTTCGACCAGCGCCTGTATCGCCACGACATCATGGGTTCGATCGCCCACGCCACCATGCTGGCCAAGGTCGGCGTGCTGACCGATGCCGAGCGCGACAGCATCATCGATGGCCTGAAGACCATCCAGAGTGAAATCGAGGCCGGCCAGTTCGACTGGCGCATCGACCTTGAAGACGTCCACATGAACATCGAGGCGCGGCTGACCGACCGCATCGGCGTGACCGGTAAAAAACTGCACACCGGCCGCAGCCGTAACGATCAGGTCGCCACCGATATCCGCCTATGGTTGCGTGACGAAATCGACCTGATTCTGGCCGAGATCACTCGCCTGCAAAAAGGCTTGCTGGAGCAGGCCGAGCGCGAAGCTGCCAGCATCATGCCGGGGTTCACCCACCTGCAGACCGCCCAGCCAGTGACCTTCGGGCACCACATGCTGGCCTGGTTCGAGATGCTCAGCCGCGACTACGAGCGCCTGGTCGACTGTCGCAAGCGTACCAACCGCATGCCGCTTGGCAGCGCGGCACTGGCCGGCACCACCTACCCGATCGATCGTGAATACACCGCCCAACTGCTGGGTTTCGACGCGGTTGGCGGAAATTCGCTGGATAACGTCTCCGATCGCGATTTCGCCATCGAATTCTGCTCGGCCGCCAGCATCGCGATGATGCACCTGTCACGCTTCTCCGAAGAGCTGGTGCTGTGGACCAGCGCGCAATTCCAGTTCATCGACCTGCCCGACCGTTTCTGCACCGGCAGCTCGATCATGCCGCAAAAGAAAAACCCTGACGTGCCGGAGCTGGTGCGCGGCAAGACCGGTCGCGTATTCGGCGCGCTGATGGGCCTGCTGACCCTGATGAAAGGCCAACCCCTGGCCTACAACAAGGACAACCAGGAAGACAAGGAACCGCTGTTCGACGCCGCCGACACCCTGCGCGACTCGCTGCGGGCCTTCGCCGACATGGTGCCGGCGATCAAGCCCAAGCACGCGATGATGCGCGAAGCAGCCCTGCGCGGCTTCTCCACCGCCACCGACCTGGCCGACTACCTGGTGCGTCGCGGCCTGCCATTCCGTGATTGCCACGAAATCGTCGGTCACGCTGTCAAGTACGGCGTGGACAGCGGCAAGGACCTGGCGGAAATGAGCCTGGAGGAACTGCGCAAGTTCAGCGACCAGATCGATCAGGACGTGTTCGCCGTGCTGACCCTCGAAGGCTCGGTCAATGCCCGCAACCACATCGGCGGCACCGCGCCGGCGCAGGTGAAGGCTGCTGTCGCTCGCGGTCAGGCGCTGCTCGCCAGCCGTTGAAAGCTTCGCGAGCAGGCTCGCTCCCACAGGGTTTGATGTATGAACCCTGTGGGAGTGAGCCTGCTCGCGATGACTGACTTCCGAACGCTACAAAACCTACCTCTTGGCAGCAATCATCGCCATGAACGTCGGCATCGCCGCCTCCTTGTCCGCCGCGATCCGCTTCACATTCGGATTCCGTCCCAACCCCTCCAGCAACGCCTTCGCCTTCGGCATCTCAGCCAACAAATCAATGCCGAACAACTTGTGCGCCACGCCACACGCCAGCGGCACGCTGAACAGGAAATACAGATCCGCCACGCTCAAGCTGTCGCCTGCGACGTAAGGGCTGAATTTGCCGTGCCGGCCCAGCGCAGCCATCCCCAGCAACAGTTCGGCCTTGGTTTTTTCCTTGATCGCATCCGGCAGGGTCATGCCGAAAAACGCTTCGGCGTAGCAGGCTCGCGCAGGCAGTTCGATATACAGCTCGATTTCCCTGGCCAGTGCCAGCACCTGTGCGCGCTCAAATGGGTCGCTCGGCAGCAGCGGCGTGCCGTTGTGATTTTGCTCGAGGTACTCGAGGATTATGCTGGTTTCATTGATGAAGCCCTGTTCTACGTGCAGCACCGGGACCTTTCCTCGCGGGCTGATGGCCAGTGCTTCGGGGGTGGTGCCGCCGTAAAACGGCACTTCTTCGAAAGGCAGTCCTTTTTCCAGCAGCGCCAGTTTGACCATGTTGTAGTAGTTACTGACGGAGAATCCATAAAGCTTTATCATCACAAAGCCTCCAGGCCGTGCGGGGTGGGCAGTGCCTGTTTATAGAACGCTCGAGGGTTTCTTGCCAGCAGCATCACGACAATGAATACGGGTAAACTGGCCGCCTTTCCCTGAGGAGCCTGCCATGAGCGAGCCAATCGATATCGAAGACGACGAAGAAGAATTCGCCGAAAACACCTTGATCGAAGCTATCGAAAATCAGATCGAAAGTGACAACCCGCCAGCGGCCAAGGCGACCTTCAACAAGCTGACACTGGTGGGCTACGAGCGGGAAGAGATTCTCAACCTGATGGCCCACGTTTTGGCGGTAGAAATCGACGCGATCCTCGAAGAAGACCGCGCGTTCAATACCGAATGGTACGAAGCCGCGCTGCGCGCATTGCCCGAGTTGCCGCCGCAAAAGCAGTAAGATCAAAAGATCGCAGCCTGCGGCAGCTCCTACCTGGAATGCGATCCATGTAGGAGCTGCCGCAGGCTGCGGTCTTTTTTATGCGAGGCAAAAAATCTCTGTCGCCAGCACTGGACATGCCGGACAAGCGGGTTCACCTTAGGAGCGCTGTTGTCCAATTCCTAGAAAGTCTGGAGTCCTTATGTCGCTTACCCCTGAGCTGGTTGCCGAACTGGAAGTCCTTGCACTCTTCAACCTGGACAGTTCCCAGGAAGGTCTGAAAATTCATCAGACCGCTGCCCCGAAACACATAGCCGCCGCCAAACGCCTCTTTGAAAAAGAACTGACCGATCAGCCTGATGGTGGCTACCTGACCAGCCTGGGTCGTGATGCCGCGCAAAATGTGCAAAGCGTGCTGACTATTCTTAACGCCGAAGTAACAGCCTGAATTCTGCCGCATCGCCCACGGAGACCCCGATCCAGGGATTTCCGCGGGCACATCCCTCCCTGATTCCTGTCCCCACCGATAGAAATCTGACGCCAGAAAAATAAATCAGCTTAAAAGTCCTCGCCTCAAGGCGCTAAACTGCCCCCACCTGAGACTCCCACGTCCGTGCCCTGCGAGCCGGTTTGAGCTGACATGACCCGCACCCATGAAATCCGCCCCGATCTGGACGAGGGAATCGACCGCAAGGTTCTCAACCAGCTGCGCGCACGCTTTCTGAAACTCAACGAAGGGCGCATGGCGCGCGCCATGGAAGGCTTGTCGACCCGCCAGCAAGGGGTCCTGACCTTGCTGCCGCTGTTTTTCCACGTTAATCATCCGCTATTGCCCGGCTACGTTTCCGGCAGTACGCCGGCGGGGCTGTCGAATTTCGAACCGGACGCCAATGTCCTCGCAGAAGCCCAGCGCCTGACCCGCTCGTTTTCCTACAAGCCTCGCCACGGCAGCAACCCGCCGAGGCCGATTCACGGACTGTTCCTGATGGGCAGCCTCGGCACCCTGGCCCAGGCCGACCAGAGCGACATGGATGTTTGGGTCTGCCATGGGCCGGATCTGGCCGAGAACGAACTCGCCGAGCTGCGCAAAAAATGCCAGCTGCTGGAAGTCTGGGCCGCCAGCCAGGGCGCCGAAGCGCACTTTTTCCTGATCGAACCGACCCGTTTCGTCCGTGGCGAGCGCGACACCCAGCTGAGTTCGGAGGATTGCGGCACCACCCAGCACTACCTGTTGCTGGACGAGTTTTACCGCACCGCGATCTGGCTGGCCGGGCGTACGCCGATCTGGTGGCTGGTGCCGGTCTACGAAGAATCAAGCTACGACCGCTACACCCATACCTTGATTTCCAAGCGCTTTATCCGTGCCGATGAAACCCTCGACCTCGGCAACCTGGCCTTTATCCCGCCCGGCGAATTTATCGGCGCCGGGCTCTGGCAGCTGTTCAAGGGCATCGAGTCGCCCTACAAGTCGGTACTCAAGCTGCTGCTGACCGAGGTATATGCCAGCGAACACCCCAGGGTCCATTGCCTGAGTCTGCGCTTCAAGCAAGCGGTGTTCGCCAACCGGCTCGACCTCGACGAGCTGGACCCGTACGTCGTGGTGTACCGGCGCATCGAGGAATACCTGATCGTCCGTAATGAACCGGAACGTCTGGAACTGGTGCGTCGCGCGCTGTACCTGAAGGTCAATCGCAAACTGACCGGCAGCAGCCGCACCCAGAGCTGGCAACGCTCTTTGCTCGAGCGCCTGGCCCATGAATGGCGCTGGGACCAGCGCCAACTGGCCCTGCTCGATAGCCGCAGTCAGTGGAAAGTCCGCCAGGTCGGCTCCGAGCGGCGGGCGCTGGTCAATGAACTGAACTACAGCTACCGTTTCCTCACCCAGTTTGCCCGACAGGAGCAAACGGTCAGCCGCATCAACAAGCGCGACCTGAGTGTCCTTGGCCGTCGGCTATACGCCGCTTTCGAGCGCAAGGCCGGCAAAGTCGAATTCATCAACCCCGGTATCGCCCCGGACCTGGCCGAAGACACCCTGACGCTGGTACACGCGCCGAACAGGAAAGAACCGGGGCAAAGCCAGTGGGGTTTGTACAACGGCAGCCTGACGGCGCTGGAGTGGGAACACTTCGCGCCGATCAAACGCAGCCGTTACTTGCTCGAGCTGCTGACCTGGTGCCACCGCAATGGCGTAATCGACAGCAGCACCCGCCTGGCCCTGCACCCTGGCACCAGCGACTTGAGCGAGTTCGAGCTGTTCAACCTGCTCGGCAGCCTGCAACAGACTATCGCCCTGCCCTTGCCCACGGTCGCCGAAGAACCTCTGTTGCGCGCCAGCGTGCCGAGTGAAGTGCTGATTCTGGTGAATGTCGGCATCGATCCGCTCAAGCACCATCGCGACCTGAACATCCTGATGACCACCGAGCGCACCGATTCCCTGAGCTACGCCGGGGTTCGGGAAAACCTGGTGCTGACGCTGGACCAGGTCACGCTCAATAGCTGGAACGAAGTGCTGGTGGCTCGCTACGACGGCCCCCATGCCCTGCTCGACTGCATTCGCGACTATCTCAACAACCTGCCAGCCGGGCCGCAACAGCCGAAGCTGAGGGTGCGCTGTTTCTGCCATAACCGCGCGCAGTTCATCGCCCAACGGGTGGAAGACATCCTCGACACTGCGCAGAACCTGCTGCTGAGCCGGCTCAATCACCGTTACCTGATCCAGGTCCAGCAGCACTACCACGTGCTGGAGCTGGTACCGGGACAGGTCCAGCACATCGCACTGGACACCCTGCCGGCGTTGATCGATTACCTGGGTGAAGAAATGGCGAGCTACAGCCCGCTTCACCTGGACTCAAACGCACTGGAGGAGCACGACCTCGCGCTGTTCCTGCCAACGGGCCAGCCGGACTGCATCCAGGTGTTCTACCGGGTCAACGAAGATCACGCTGATCTGTACGTGCTCGATGAGTTCAATGTCCTGTGGCAGCAACGCCTGCCCTGGCACGACGAGCAAAGCCTGCTGGTGCCGCTGCAGCGTTTCCTGCAATCGATCCAGTACCGTCGCGATGCCCTGTTGCCAATGGACGCTGTCCCGCCCTTGAACCTCGACACCCGGTATTGCCAGTTGTTGCCGTCAGGCCCTGGCCGGGCGCGCCGCATTGAAGCCCGGCCGGCGCCGCAGACGCCAGTGAACAAACCGTTTTACGACGTGCAGGCGATCGTCGGCAAAGCCGCACCGGGTCAGGTGCAGGTGACGTTGTATTGCAATCAACGGGAGTTTTCCGAACTTGAGCATGGCGACCAGCTGTTCAGCGTGGTCGCCCGGGAAATCGTCGGGCAGCGCCGGGAAACCGAACGCTACCGCTGCTACATCACCGACCTCGACCTGTCAGGCCTGCTCGGCGAAGGGCAGAGTTCCACCCATCTGTACCTGCGCTACAAAGCAGACCTGGAGCAGGCATTGAACGAGGCGCTCGATCAGGTCTGAGGAGATGTCACTCCGGGAACGCGCCGCCATTGGCCGGCTGCGATTCGACTTCCAGCAGCGTCAGCTTCAGGGTCTTGCCGCCCGGAGCCGGCCAATCGATATGCTGGCCAACCTTCAGGCCGAGCAGCGCGCTGCCCACCGGCGCGAGGATCGAGACCTTGCCTTCGTCGGCATTCGCATCCTTGGGGTACACCAGGGTCAGGTGGTAGTCCTTGCCACTGCCTTCTTCCCGGCAATGCACACGGGAATTCATGGTCACGACATCCGCCGGCACTTCATCGTGGCCGACCACGGTATCGGCGCGATCCAGTTCGGTTTGCAACGCAATAACGCCCGGCAGCGTGTCGTCCAGGCTGTCGATCAGACGCTCCAGACGCTGGACGTCCAGACGGGTAAGGGTGATGGAAGGTGCGGTCATGATCTGGGCAGACTCCTTTCTTCTGCACGAAAAAAGCAAAACCCCGCCAGAAAAAGGCGGGGTTTTCACAAGCCTCGATGGGTTGAGGCGTATCTGGACACTATCACAGCTCAAAAAATATACAAGCCGGGGCCGGATGCCAGCACCGCCCCCTGTAGGAGCTGCCGAAGGCTGCGATCTTTTGATCTGGATTTTTGGCGGCTCTGAAGACGCTGAAGATCAAAAGATCGCAGCCTCGCTTCGCTCGACAGCTCCTACAGGGCGGTGGCTTTGCGCTCAGAGGCCTGGGCGCAAATGACACGGCGGCGATCATCGTCCGCCGAGCGCCATTCGCGGATGTCTTCGACATGGCGGAAGCAGCCGAGGCAGACTTTCTGCTCGTCCAGCCGACACACACCGCTGCATGGCGACGGCACCGCCGGGCTGACATTGCTGTAGAGCGGTTTCGGTGGGCGGACAGACGCAGGCTGGGTCACGATCTCACAGGCCTTCGAAATCGAGCTCGACACCGGCCTGCTGCTGGACGATACGCTCAAGCATTTCACCCAACTGCTCTTCACTCTTGTCGCACATCCAGCGCTCGCTTTCTTCGTCGTAGTCGAAGTGGAAACCACCGGACACCGCCGCCAGCCACAGCTGACGCAGCGGCTCCTGACGACTGAAGATCAACTGGCTGCCGTTCTCGAACTTGACGGTCAGCACACCGGCCGAGCTTTCGAGGTCGATATCCAGGTCGCTGTCGTCAAAGATGTCCTCCAGGGTTTGCTGGGTGGCATCGACCAGGTCGTGGAAACGCGCTTCGGACAAACTCATTACGGCAACCTCAAAAAGTGTCTGATCAGGCTCAAGCGCCGCAAGATACGACCGAGCCTCGTCGATTGCAAAGGATAATGACCAAGCGGCCGTCTGTGGGAGCGGGCTTGCTCGCGAAAGCGGTGATTCAGTCAACAAAGAGGCTGAATGTGCTGGCCCCTTCGCGGGCAAGCCCGCTCCCACGGGGATTGCGTGATACCAACCGGTATCGGCCCAACCCCCGCCGGACGGGCGGTCCGTTGCATAGGCAAGCTGCCGGGTGGCCGGTATACTCCGGCGCAATTAATGCATTTTCAAGGATTTCGCCATGAAGCGCCTGATCTCTTCCCTTGCTGCGCTCCTCGCGGTTGCCTGCCTTGTGTCGGCCTGCGGTCAAAAAGGCCCGCTGTACCTGCCCGATGAAGACCAGGACCCTGTCGAGCAAGCCAAGTCGTCGCAGCAGCAGCCTGCCTCCAAAGCACACAAGCACGACGTCTACCAATAATAAGGGAACCTCATGGACGCTTTTAACTACCGTGACGGTGAACTGTTCGCGGAAGGTGTTGCCCTGTCTGCCATCGCCGAGCGCTTTGGAACACCGACCTACGTTTACTCGCGCGCACACATCGAAGCCCAGTACCTGGCTTATGCCGATGCGCTGGCTGGCACGCCGCACCTGGTGTGCTTCGCAGTCAAGGCCAACTCCAACCTGGGCGTCCTGAATGTCCTGGCGCGTCTGGGCGCCGGTTTCGACATCGTCTCCCGTGGTGAACTGGAGCGAGTACTGGCCGCTGGCGGCAGCGCCGACAAGATCGTGTTCTCCGGCGTCGGCAAGACCCGTGACGACATGCGTCGCGCCCTGGAAGTCGGCGTGCATTGCTTCAACGTCGAATCCACCGACGAGCTCGAACGCCTGCAAGTGGTCGCTGCCGAACTGGGCGTTCGTGCGCCGATTTCGTTGCGCGTCAACCCGGACGTCGATGCCGGCACCCACCCGTACATTTCCACCGGTCTGAAAGAGAACAAGTTCGGCATCGCCATTGCCGACGCCGAAGACGTGTACGTGCGTGCCGCGCAGCTGCCGAACCTGGAAGTGGTCGGCGTCGATTGCCACATCGGCTCGCAACTGACCACCCTGCCGCCGTTCATCGACGCTCTCGACCGCCTGCTGGGCCTGGTCGACCGCCTCGGCGATTGCGGCATCTACCTGCGCCACATCGATCTCGGTGGTGGCCTGGGCGTGCGCTACAAGGACGAGGAGCCGCCACTGGCTGGCGACTACATCAAGGCCGTGCGTGAACGCCTCGACGGTCGCGACCTGGCGCTGGTGTTCGAGCCGGGCCGCTTCATCGTCGCCAACGCCGGTGTATTGCTGACCCAGGTCGAATACCTCAAGCACACCGAGCACAAAGACTTCGCCATCGTCGACGCCGCCATGAACGACCTGATCCGTCCGGCGCTGTACCAGGCCTGGATGGACGTCACGGCCGTGCGCCCGCGTCAATCGGCAGCCCGCGCCTACGACATCGTCGGCCCGATCTGCGAGACCGGCGACTTCCTGGCCAAGGATCGTCAGCTGGCCCTGGAAGAAGGCGACCTGCTGGCCGTGCATTCGGCCGGTGCCTACGGGTTTGTCATGAGTTCCAACTACAACACCCGCGGCCGTACCGCTGAAGTGTTGGTGGACGGTGATCAGGCATTTGAAGTGCGTCGCCGTGAAACGGTAGCCGAGTTGTTTGCTGGCGAAAGCCTGCTGCCGGAGTAAAACCATGCTGCTGCGTTTTACCAAGATGCACGGCCTGGGCAATGACTTCATGGTCCTCGACCTGGTCAGCCAGCACGCGCACATCCTGCCCAAGCATGCCAAGCAATGGGGCGACCGGCACACCGGCATCGGTTTCGACCAGTTGCTGATCGTCGAGGCACCGAGCAATCCGGACGTGGATTTCCGCTACCGGATCTTCAACGCCGACGGTTCCGAAGTGGAACAGTGCGGCAACGGTGCGCGCTGCTTCGCCCGTTTCGTGCTCGACAAGCGCCTGACCGCAAAACGGCTGATTCGCGTCGAGACCAAAAGCGGCATCATCGAGCTCGACGTGCGTAACGACGGCCAGATCAGCGTGAACATGGGCGCCCCGCGCCTGGTGCCGGCGGATATTCCGTTCCAGGCACCGGAGCAGGCCCAGAGTTATCAGGTCGACGTCGACGGCACCCCGGTCGATCTGGCCGCCGTGTCCATGGGCAACCCCCATGCCGTGCTGCGGGTTAGCGATATCAACAACGCGCCGGTGCATGAACTGGGACCGAAAATCGAACATCACCCGCGCTTCCCGGCGCGGGTCAATGTCGGTTTTCTCCAGGTCATCGACCGGAGCCGCGCGCAGTTGCGCGTCTGGGAGCGTGGAGCCGGGGAAACCCAGGCTTGCGGAACCGGCGCCTGTGCCGCCGCAGTGGCCGCGATCAGCCAGGGGTGGATGGATTCGCCGCTATTGATCGACCTGCCTGGCGGGCGCTTGTCCATCGAATGGGCGGGCCCTGGCCAGCCGGTGATGATGACCGGCCCGGCAGTGCGCGTATACGAAGGACAAGTGCGTCTTTGAGTGAGCGAAACCTATGACAGACAAGCCCCAGGTACCCGCACGACAAGCTGACGAATCACCGTCCGAAAGCCTGGAGGCGGCGGCTGTTGCCGCGTACCTGGAGGCTCATCCGGACTTCTTCGTCGAGCACGAAGAGCTGCTCCCGTCATTGCGTATTCCCCATCGACGCGGCGATACCGTGTCGCTGGTGGAGCGTCAGATGACCATCCTGCGCGACCGCAACATTGAACTGCGTCATCGCCTGTCGCATTTGATGGACGTGGCCCGGGACAATGACCGGCTGTTCGAAAAGACCCGTCGCCTGATCCTCGCGCTGATGGACGCCGCCAGCCTGGAAGACGTGGTGATGTGCGTCGAAGACAGCCTGCGCCAGGAATTCCAGGTGCCCTTCGTCAGCCTCATCTTGCTCGGCGACAACGCCATGCCGGTGGGCCGCTGGGCCACTCACGCCGAAGCGCAAGTGGCCATCGGCGGCTTGCTCTCGGAAGACAAAAGCGTCAGCGGCAGCCTGCGCGAGCATGAACTGGACTTCCTGTTCGGCGAAGAACAGCGCAAGCAGATCGGCTCCACCGCGGTCGTCGCCATCAGCTACCAGGGCATCCACGGCATCCTGGCCATCGCCAGCCGTGATCCGCAGCACTACAAAAGCTCGGTGGGCACCTTGTTCCTGAGCTACATCGCTGAAGTCATGGGTCGCGTGCTGCCACGGGTCAACAATTCCCTGCGCTCGGTACGCTGAACATGGAACGACAACTGGACGCTTACTGCGAACACCTGCGCAGTGAGCGGCAGGTGTCGCCGCACACGCTGTCGGCCTACCGCCGCGACCTCGACAAAGTGCTCGGCTGGTGCGTCAAACAGAACATCGGCAGCTGGGCGACGCTGGACATCCAGCGCCTGCGCAGCCTGATTGCCCGCCTGCACGCCCAAGGGCAATCGTCCCGCAGCCTGGCGCGCTTGCTGTCGGCCGTTCGCGGGCTCTATCACTACCTCAATCGCGAAGGCCTGTGCGACCACGATCCGGCCAATGGCCTGGCGCCGCCGAAAGGTGAACGCCGCCTGCCGAAAACCCTCGACACCGACCGCGCCCTGCAACTGCTGGAAGGTGGTGTGGAGGATGACTTTCTGGCACGTCGGGACCAGGCGATTCTGGAGTTGTTCTACTCTTCCGGGCTGCGGCTGTCGGAGCTGACAGGACTCAACCTCGATCAGCTCGACCTCGCCGACGGCATGGTCCAGGTGCTCGGCAAAGGCAGCAAGACCCGCCTGTTGCCAGTAGGAAAAAAAGCCCGCGAAGCGCTGGAGCAGTGGCTGCCACTGCGGGCCATGGCCAACCCGGCGGACGATGCGGTGTTCGTCAGCCAACAGGGGCGACGTCTCGGCCCTCGGGCGATCCAGGTGCGGGTCAAGGCTGCCGGCGAGCGCGAACTGGGGCAGAACCTGCATCCGCACATGCTGCGGCACTCCTTCGCCAGCCATCTGCTGGAATCCTCCCAGGACCTGCGCGCGGTGCAGGAGCTGCTCGGGCACTCGGACATCAAGACCACCCAGATCTACACCCACCTGGACTTCCAGCACCTGGCCACGGTCTACGACAGCGCCCACCCAAGGGCCAAACGCATTAAGGGCGACGATTCATGAGCATTCAGTTGATCACCTTCGACCTCGACGACACCCTGTGGGACACCGCACCCGTCATCGTCAGCGCCGAAGCCATATTGCGTGCATGGCTGACCGAACATGCGCCCAACCTCGGGGCGGTACCGGTGGAACATTTGTGGGCGATACGCGAACGCATCCTGAGCATCGAGCCGAACCTCAAGCACCGCATCAGCGCCTTGCGCCGGCGCGTGTTGTTCCAGGCCCTGGAAGAAGCCGGATATCCCCATGCTGAAGCGTCGGACCTGGCCGATCAGAGTTTCGAAGTGTTTCTGCACGCCCGGCATCAGCTGGAAATATTTCCGGAGGTGCAACCGACCCTGGAGTTGCTGGCCAACCATTACGCCCTCGGCGTGGTCACCAATGGCAACGCCGATGTGCGTCGACTGGGGCTGGCGGACTACTTCAAGTTTGCGTTGTGCGCCGAAGACATCGGCATCGCCAAACCCGATGCGCGGCTGTTCCATGAAGCCTTGCAACGCGGCGGCGCGACGGCTGATACGGCGGTGCATATTGGCGATCATCCGGGCGATGACATTGCCGGTGCGCAACAAGCGGGGATGCGGGCGATCTGGTTCAACCCGGCGGGCAAGGTCTGGGAGGCGGACCGACTGCCGGATGCGCAGATTGGCAGTCTGACCGAGTTACCAGCGTTGTTGGCGCGGTGGAACAAGGCTTCGGCCTGACACAAAACCTGTGGGAGCGGGCTTGCTCGCGAATGCGGTGTACCAGTCGACATTGATTTTGGCTAACACGACGCCTTCGCGAGCAAGCCCGCTCCCACAGTAGATTGTGTTCAACCCGAAAGTTTTGTTCCGGGCATGAAAAAGCCCGCAGCGACGGCGGGCTTTTTCAGCAAGCGGGTAGCAGGCTCAGATAGGCCGGCTGCCGTACTTGTTATCCGGCTTCTTGGGAGGATCGGCGACCACATTGGCCTCCACTTCCTGCACCTTGCCACCACGCGCAAGGAACTCTTCCATGGCCTTGGCCAGGGCATCGCGTTCCTTGTTCTTGGCTTCGACACTCGGCAGCTCATCGACCGATACCGCTGCCTTGGCCTTGCCTTTGGCGGTCGGAACCGGCGCATCACCGACGTCGTCTTCAGCGACGTCTTCCGCCGCTGCTTCCAGACCTTCTTCGGTTTCGTCGTCGTCGCCTACTTCGAGGTCGTCGTTTTCCAGATCATCGTCGCTCATGTTCTACCTCATGACTTGCGAAAAGCAGATTAGTTATAGCCCAGCTTTGCCCTCTGTCGAAGGCTGCCGGAAAAAAATCAACAGCCGCTGCTGACCAGCGGTTATGCCTCTTCACCGTGCACGGTGGCGAGGACTTTACGGGCACCGCCATGATCGCGGTGCTCGCCCAGGTAAACGCCTTGCCAGGTTCCCAACGCCAGCCGGCCTGCCGAAATCGGCAAACAGAGCTGACAGCCAAGCACGCTGGCCTTGAAGTGCGCCGGGAGGTCGTCCTGGCCTTCGTCGTTATGCTCATAGCCGTCTGCTCCTTGTGGGATCAGACGATTGAAAAACCGTTCGAAGTCGCGACGTACCGCCGGATCGGCGTTCTCGTTGATGGTCAACGACGCCGAGGTATGCTGCAGCCACAAATGCAACAGACCGACCCGACACGCCTTGAGTTCAGGCAGGCCGGCGAGTAACTCGTCCGTTACCAGGTGAAAGCCCCGGGGCCTCGCCCGCAAGGTAATCAGAGTCTGTTGCCACATACAGTTCTCCGCACGTTCGGGGCGCATTCTAGCGCGCTCTGGGAAAAAACAAAGGCCCTAATATTCCTTCAATCCTGTAAGCCTTCGACCGCACAAAAACACCCGACGTAAACATCCTAAAACCTGTAGGAAAAAACCTTTCAGTTCACCCTTCAATGACAAATTTCAGACAAAAAAATGCCCGGCAAGCCGGGCAAGTTTTTTATGCGCGTGCTTACAAGTTGTAGCCGCGTTCGTTGTGAAGCGCCAGATCGATGCCGACCGCCTCTTCTTCTTCATTGATGCGCAGACCCATGACCGCATCCAGCACCTTGAGGATGATGTACGTGGCGATCGCGGTGTAGATCACCGTGAAACCTACGCCTTTGCACTGAATCCACACTTGTGCGGCGATGTCGGTCACGGTGCCGAAGCCACCCAGGGACGGCGCGGCGAACACACCGGTCAGGATTGCACCGAGGATACCGCCGATACCGTGTACGCCGAAGGCATCCAGGGAGTCGTCATAGCCGAGCTTGCGTTTCAGGGTGGTGGCACAGAAGAAGCACACCACGCCAGCCGCTAGCCCGATGACCAGTGCGCCCATCGGGCCAACGGTGCCGGCAGCCGGGGTAATTGCCACCAGGCCGGCAACCACGCCCGAAGCGATGCCCAGTGCGCTAGGTTTGCCATGGGTGACCCACTCGGCAAACATCCAGCCCAGCGCAGCTGCGGCAGTCGCGATTTGCGTGACCAGCATCGCCATACCGGCGGTACCGTTGGCCGCAGCGGCGGAACCGGCGTTGAAACCGAACCAGCCGACCCACAGCATGGCCGCACCCATCAGGGTATAACCGAGGTTGTGCGGTGCCATCGGCGTGGTCGGGAAGCCTTTGCGCTTGCCCAGCACCAGGCAGGCAATCAGACCGGCCACACCGGCGTTGATGTGCACCACGGTGCCGCCGGCAAAGTCCAGAACGCCCCAGTCCCACATCAGGCCGCCGTTGCCGGACCAGACCATGTGCGCAATCGGCGCGTAAACCAGGGTGAACCAGATGCCCATGAAGACCAGCATCGCGGAGAACTTCATCCGCTCGGCGAAGGCACCGACGATCAGCGCCGGTGTGATGATGGCGAAGGTCATCTGGAAGGTGATGAACACCGCTTCAGGGAACAGCGCCGCAGGACCGGTCAGGCTGGCTGGCGTGACACCGGCAAGGAATGCCTTGCCCATGCCGCCGAAGAACGAGTTGAAGTTGACGACGCCCTGCTCCATGCCGGTGGTGTCGAACGCGATGCTGTAGCCATAGATGACCCACAGGACGCTGATCAGACCGGTAATGGCGAAGCACTGCATCATCACGGAAAGAATGTTTTTCGACCGGACCATGCCGCCGTAGAACAGCGCGAGGCCGGGAATGGTCATGAACAGCACCAAGGCTGTAGAGGTCAACATCCAGGCAGTGTCGCCAGAGTTGAGGACCGGGGCCGCCACTTCGTCTGCCGCCAAAGCAAGGCTGGGCATTACGATGGACAACAGGGCTCCTAGCCCTGCGAATTTACGCAGAGTCATATTGTTTTCTCCTGGGGCGTTGGGTTTGTGGCGGCTTAGATAGCGTCGGTATCGGTTTCGCCGGTACGGATGCGAATCGCCTGTTCCAGATTGACCACGAAGATCTTGCCGTCACCGATCTTGCCGGTGTTGGCCGCCTTGGTGATGGCCTCGATTACCCGGTCCAGATCCTTGTCGTCGATGGCGACGTCGATCTTCACCTTGGGCAGGAAATCGACCACGTATTCCGCGCCGCGATACAGCTCGGTGTGCCCCTTCTGCCGGCCAAAGCCTTTGACTTCAGTGACGGTAATGCCCTGCACGCCGATCTCGGACAGCGACTCGCGTACGTCGTCCAGCTTGAACGGCTTGATGATGGCAGTGACTAGCTTCATGAAAACTCTCTCCCGAATTGGTGGACTTGCCCCAGGAAAACAAACCCGTCTCAAGTCTAAGCGCAGTGCCTGGCTTTGTAACGCATCGTCGGCCTTACCTGCCCGTCCGACGCCAGCTAACCGCTCCTTGCGAAGCACTCCCCGTGATTCGCCTGGCGCACTGCATTCGTCACAGCGACTGCATCAGTGCATGGGTCACCAGCATCTAAGCAGAAAGCTTGCCATCTCCACAAAACTGACTGTTTTCAAGTCTTTACCGGCGGATGGCGGATACTTCGCGACAACACCCGGCACGTTACGCACAACAACGGTGCGATGCCGCCCGTCCCGATGCGCGAAAACCGTGCACCCTTTGCCCGCGCAAATGACTATAGACACTGCGTGATACACTGCCCGTCATTGTTTCCAGGACATTGCCCATGCTCGCGCCAAAAGACTTCCTCGACGCCCTGACCGGCACCGCCTCCCGCCTCTTCAGCGGTGACACGCCGCTGCCGAAAGCCGAAATCGAAAGCCAGTTCAAAATGTTGCTGCAGAGCGGCTTCAGCAAACTGGATCTGGTGAGCCGGGAAGAGTTCGATAGCCAGATGGTTGTACTGGCTCGCACGCGGGCGCGGCTGGAGGCTCTTGAAACGAAGGTCGCGGAGATGGAAGCGAAGCTCAATCCGCCAACCGAGTAACCCATCAATCCCGCTTTGAAACACAGCCCCCTGTAGGAGCTGCCGAAGGCTGCGATCTTTTGATCCCAAGCCCCGCAAAAATCCCGGCAACGTCCTACAAACATCACACCGCCGTCCGATTGCGTCGCCAGGTATCCGGTCTCTAAGCTCATCACCGCTGAATGTTCAGCACTGGGTTTGGCGACCTGGAAAAACCCCGACGCACTACGACCACATTCGAAATAGGGAATTTTTCCCCATCTTGAGTTATGGCAACTGTGCGTGGGAGACCTTAGGGTCTGCCGGTTTTTCGGGCGTCACCGGTTCGCCAACCCGCGCATGGCTGCCACCCTTTTCGTTTGGCGACGATCAGAGGCAGTTTCTCTTCACTCGACCCCGAGAACTGCACGATGGAAGAAAACTACCTAACCCCCCACATCTTCACCCGCCACAAACGCCACCTCCACGCCCTCCTAATACAAAACCAACCTTGGTTCAGCGCCCGCGACCTAGGCCGATTACTACGCATTCACCTCAACGACCGCCAAGTCCAAAAACTCGATCCCGACCAATACCAAACCACCCAAAACTTCATCTACGGCCGCATCGAAAACACCCTGCTGATCAGCGAATCCGGTGTCTACGCCATGCTCGTCTACCACTACTGCCCCGAATACCGAGCCTTACGTGAATGGCTCACCCACGAAGTCGTCCCCGCCCTGCGAGATGCCCAACACCCCACCACAACCGAACGCCCACAACTGAGCCTGCTCAACTGGCCGGAAATGTCGTTGAGCTTGCTGCACTGGAATAACCAGCCGTGGATTCGGTTGCGGGATGTGCCGCAGATGCTGCCTGACCACGAACGACCACAGCATGCGGTGAGCGAGCCGTGGTGGAGGCGAGCTTCGCGGGTACTGCAACCGCGCTGAGCCCAAAGAAGTCACTCATGTGGCGCCCACCCTGTGCAGAAACAGACCGAGCGGTGAATGACCTGTGGCGAGGGAGCTTGCTCCCGCTGGGTCGCGAAGCGGCCCCAAAAGAGGGACGGCTACGCCGTCCAACGGGAGCAAGCTCCCTCGCCAAAGGGTGGTGACTGTCGGTCTCGCAACATCCGGTGAATATTTGCCGCCCCAGCCACCACACCGCAACGCCCTCCCACGACTACCCTTCAAAAACCCGCAGGAAGCGGTGCTCTTCAACTCAAGGAACGCCCATGTCCCTCTCCATCGTCCACAGCCGCGCCCAGGTCGGCGTGGAGGCGCCTGCCGTCACCGTAGAAGTTCATCTGGCCAACGGCCTGCCATCCCTGACCATGGTCGGCCTGCCCGAGGCGGCGGTGAAGGAAAGCAAGGACCGGGTGCGCAGTGCGATCATCAATTCGGGGCTGCAATTTCCGGCGCGGCGAATCACGCTGAATCTAGCGCCGGCGGATTTGCCCAAGGATGGCGGGCGCTTCGATCTGGCGATTGCCCTGGGGATTCTTTCGGCCAGCGTGCAGGTGCCGACGCTGACACTGGATGACGTGGAGTGTTTGGGGGAGTTGGCCCTGTCAGGTGCGGTACGGGCAGTTCGAGGGGTGTTGCCGGCGGCGTTGGCGGCGCGCAAGGCCGGGCGCTGGCTGATGGTGCCACGAGCGAACGCTGAGGAAGCGTGCCTGGCATCGGGACTGAAAGTGATTGCTGTCGACCACTTGCTGGAGGCCGTCGCGCACTTCAACGGGCATACACCGATCGAGCCTTATGCATCCGATGGACTGCTCTGCGCCAGCAAACCTTATCCCGACCTGAATGAAGTGCAAGGGCAGCTGGCGGCCAAGCGTGCGCTGCTGATTGCGGCTGCAGGCGCTCACAACCTGCTACTCAGTGGTCCCCCGGGGACCGGAAAAACCCTGCTGGCGAGTCGTTTGCCAGGGCTGCTGCCGCCGCTTACCGAAAGCGAGGCGCTGGAAGTGGCAGCGATTCAATCGGTCACCAGTTGTGTGCCCTTGCGTCACTGGCCACAGCGCCCCTTTCGCCAGCCCCATCACTCCGCCTCCGGCCCCGCTTTAGTGGGTGGCGGCTCGAAACCGCAGCCGGGTGAAATTACCCTCGCCCACCACGGCGTCCTGTTTCTTGATGAGCTTCCCGAGTTTGAACGCAGAGTATTGGAAGTCCTGAGGGAGCCGATGGAATCCGGGCATATCGTGATCTCGCGAGCGAAAGATCGCGTGCGCTTTCCGGCACGCTTCCAGTTGGTGGCGGCAATGAATCCGTGTCCCTGTGGATATCTTGGCGAGCCAAGCGGGCGATGCTCCTGCACGCCGGACATGGTGCAGCGTTATCGCAACAAGCTGTCGGGACCGTTGCTCGATCGCATCGACCTGCACCTGACTGTCGCCCGGGAAGCCACGGCATTGAATCCCAAAGTGAAGCCAGGCGAAAACAGCGCCAGTGCTGCGGTGCTTGTCGCCGAGGCTCGTGAGCGCCAGCAGAAGCGCCAGGGTTGTGCCAATGCGTTTCTCGATCTGCCGGGTCTGCGCCGGCACTGCGAGTTATCCACAGCCGATGAGCACTGGCTGGAATCCGCCTGTGAACGACTGACCCTGTCGCTGCGCTCGGCGCACCGTTTGCTCAAGGTGGCACGGACGCTGGCGGACCTGGAACAGGTTGATGCGATCAGCCGTGAGCATTTGGCGGAGGCGTTGCAGTATCGGCCGGCCACGCAGTAAGTATCGAAACCGAGTCGCGCCCTTCGCGGGCAAGCCCGCTCCCACAGGTTCGGCGTCGTTTTTCCTGTGGGAGCGGGCTTGCTCGCGAAGACTAATTCAGCCGCACCTCAACGAAAGCGGTCAACCCCAGAGCGCAAAACCGCCGCTAGCCTCTCCTGCGGCTTCACCATTTCAGCTCAAGTGCACGACATCCGGCAATTCCATGGACCGGACTTCGTTTTGCAGAAAATCGCTGAGCCGGCGCATGCGTTCGCCGCCGGGACGGGTTTTCGGCCACACGAGGTAGTAACACAAGCCGCTGGCCACCGCTGTCGGCCACGGTAGGCTCAAGCGTCCCTGGGCCACGTCCTCCGCGACCATCAGCAGATCGCCCATGGACACGCCATAGCCTCGCGCAGCGGCAATCATGCCCAGTTCCAGGGTATCGAACACCTGCCCGCCCTTGAGCGACACCTGTTCGGCCAGGCCCATGCGCTCCAGCCAGTTGCGCCAGTCGCGGCGGTCCGGCGTCGGGTGCAGCAACTCGGTGTTGCTCAGGCGCTCGACATCCCAAGGCTGGTCGCCCCGTAGGTTGGGCGCGCCAACCGGGATCAACTCCTCGGGGAACAGGTAGCTCGCCTCCCAGTCCGGAGGGAAATGTCCGTTGCTTAACAGCACCGCACAGTCGAACGGCTCGTCGTTGAAATCCACGGAATCGACGTCCATCCACGCACTGGTCAACTGCACTTCGTTGCCCGGCTGCAGATGGCGGAAGCGACTGAGGCGTGCCAGCAACCAGCGCATGGTCAGGGTCGACGGGGCTTTCATGCGCAGGATGTCGTCTTCGGCGCGCAAGGTATTGCAGGCGCGCTCCAGGGCGGTGAAGCCCTCGCGAATACCCGGCAACAGCAATCGGGCCGACTCGGTCAGTTGCAGGTTGCGACCACTGCGGTGAAACAAGCGGCAGGCAAAGTGCTCTTCGAGCGTACGAATATGTCGGCTGACCGCACTCTGGGTAATCGACAGTTCTTCGGCCGCACGGGTAAACGAACTGTGCCGCGCCGCCGCTTCGAATGCGCGCAGGGCATACAAGGGAGGAAGACGACGGGACATTGGGAATACTCCTACTGCGGGGTTCGCCTACCCTAGCAGAAACGTCTCCAGCATGAGTTTAAATCATGCGATCCATCCTTATTATCCCTTTGTGCAAACCACGCAGAGCGCCGAGAATCAGTGCTTTCCTGTCCCCTTTGATATTCGAGCGTGATGACCATGCAGCATCCAGCACGTACAGAACTCTGGGCCATCCTGCGGCTGGCGGGGCCGCTGATTGCCTCGCAGTTGGCGCACATGCTGATGGTCCTCACCGACACCCTGATGATGGCGCGCCTGAGTCCCGAGGCGCTGGCCGGTGGCGGGCTCGGCGCGGCGACCTATTCGTTCGTGTCGATCTTCTGCATCGGCGTGATTGCTGCCGTCGGCACTCTGGTGGCGATACGTCAGGGAGCCGGTGACATTCTCGGGGCGACCCGGCTGACCCAGGCCGGGTTGTGGCTGGCATGGCTGATGGCGCTGGTCGCCGGTTTGCTGCTGTGGAACCTCAAACCGGTGTTGCTGCTGTTCGGCCAGACCGAAAGCAATGTCCAGATGGCCGGGCAGTTCTTGATCTTCCTGCCGTTCGCCCTGCCCGGCTACCTGAGCTTCATGGCCCTGCGCGGGTTCACCAGCGCCATTGGCCGTGCGACACCGGTGATGGTCATCAGCCTGGGCGGGACCGTGGCCAACTTCCTGCTCAACTATGCGCTGATTACCGGCATGTTCGGCCTGCCGAAGCTGGGGCTGATGGGCATCGGGCTGGTCACGGCGATTGTCGCCAACCTGATGGCCCTGGCGCTGGCGTGGCACATTCGTCGGCATCCGGCTTATGAGGCCTATCCGCTGCGTCAGGGCCTGTCACGCCTGAACCGCCAGTACCTGAAGGAGTTGTGGCGTCTGGGCCTGCCGATTGGCGGCACCTACGCAGTGGAAGTCGGGCTGTTTGCCTTCGCCGCGCTGTGCATGGGCACCATGGGCAGCACGCAACTGGGTGCCCACCAGATCGCCCTGCAAATCGTCTCGGTGGCGTTCATGGTGCCGGCGGGGATTTCCTACGCGATCACCATGCGCATCGGTCAGCACTACGGCGCCGGGCACCTGCTGGATGCGCGGCTGGCCGGGCGGGTCGGCATTGCGTTCGGGGCGGCGGCGATGCTGGGTTTCGCCATGGTCTTCTGGCTGTTGCCGAATCAGTTGGTCGGTCTGTTCCTCGATCATAACGACCCGGCGTTCCGCGATGTCATCAACCTCGCCGTAAGCCTGCTGGCGGTGGCGGCATGGTTCGAGCTGTTCGACGGCACGCAAACCATTGCCATGGGCTGCATCCGCGGGCTCAAGGATGCCAAGACCACGTTCCTGGTGGGCCTGGGTTGCTATTGGTTGATTGGCGCTCCGGCGGCGTGGTGGATGGCGTTCCACCTGAACTGGGGGCCAACGGGTGTCTGGTGGGGCCTGGCGCTGGGGCTGGCGTGTGCGGCGGTGAGCTTGACGCTGGGGTTTGAGTGGAAGATGAAGCGGATGATTCGGCGCGAGCCTTCGGTACAAGGCAGTTTTCAGGTAATTCAATCGGATTAGGGTCAAAAGATCGCAGCCTTCGGCAGCTCCTACAGGGCTGCGATCTTTTAAATGGCCTCGACGATGCTCTGTTGGTCAGAGCCAAACATCAGATATTCCACCAACTCGGCCAGCGGCAATGGCTTGCTGATCAAATACCCCTGCACCTGATCGCACTCGAACCCACGCAGCAGATCCAGTTGCTCCGGTGTTTCCACACCTTCGGCGACCACCTCAAGGTTGAGGTTGTGCGCCAGGTTGATCATCGCGTGGACCAGTTTGCGGTTCTCCTCACGCTGTTCCATGCCGCCGACAAAGCTCTTGTCGATCTTCAGCAAAGTGATCGGCAGGCTGTTGAGGTGCACGAACGACGAGAACCCGGTGCCAAAGTCGTCGAGGGAGAAGCGCACACCGAGGCGCCCGAGGGCGTCCATGGTCTGCTTGACCAGGTCGCTGCGGCGCATGACCGCCGTTTCGGTCAGTTCGAACTCCAGCCACTGCGCCTCGACACCGCGCTCGGCAATCAGGCGACTCAGGGTCGAGAGCAACTGACTGTCCTGGAACTGCCGGAACGATAGGTTGATCGCCATGTGCAACGGCGGCAAACCCAGCTCAAGCAGCGCCTGCATGTCGCGCAGGGCCCGGGAAATCACCCAGTAGCCCAGCGGCACGATCAGGCCGCTTTGCTCGGCCAGCGGCACGAATTCGCTTGGAGGCAGCAAGCCGCGCTCGGCATGGCGCCAGCGCACCAACGCTTCGAGGCCGACGATCTGCCCGTCTTCAAGGTTCAGGCGTGGCTGGTAGTGCAATTCCAGCTCATCGCGGCGCAGTGCCCGGCGCAGTTCGGTTTCGAGGTCGGCGATGCTGCGGGCGTTGCGATTGATGCGCTCGTTGAAAATGTGAAAGGTGCAACCTTGCGTGCTTTTGGCCTGCTGCATGGCGATGTGCGCGTGCCACATCAGCGGGTCCGCGCCGGCCTGGGCCCGGGCGTAAGCGATGCCCAGGCTGGAGCCGATCAACAGGCTTTCGCCGTCGATCCAATAGGGCTCGGCCAGCGCTTCGCTGATGCGCTCGGCCATCCACTCGGCACGCTGGGGAGCGCGACGGGTGTCGATCAACAGCGCGAATTCATCGCTGCCCAGGCGTGCCAGTTGATCGCCGGCTTCAAGCTGGCTCTTGAGCCGCGCCACCACTTGCAGGATCAGGCGGTCACCGGCCTGATGGCCGAGGGCGTCATTGGCATAACGAAAGTTGTCGAGGTCGAGATGACCGAGGGCCAGGCCGCGACCGTCGTTTTCCGCCAACCGCGCCGTCAACAGGGTCTGAAATCCCTGGCGATTGGCGATACCGGTGAGCGGATCTTGCTCGGCCAGGCGTTGCAGGGTGTTTTCCAGGACGCCACGTTCGCGCACATGGCGCAGGCAACGGCGCAACATGCCCGGATCGAGATGATCGCGCACCAGCCAGTCACTTACACCGTCGGGCGGGGTCAGCGGCTCATGGTCGAGCAGCAACACCGTCGGCAGGCTGCAACGGCCCGGCGCCGGTTGAAGTTGCGGGATGGTCAATAACACCGCGCTGCGGTTGTCATCGAACAGGCTGCTGACCGACTCCCAACTCGGCGCGCTGATGAGCACGGCCGAGCTCCCCATCGGAGCCAGACACTCGCGCAACAACGCTGCCCACGCTGGCTCTTCGGCCAGTAGCAGCAAACGCAAGGGTTCGACAGGCGTAGACAAGCTAGCTCCCTAGACTCTGCAAAGATGTAGGCGACGGGCATTATGCCGTCCCGATGACCAATGACAATGACATCAGTTATCAAAACGAGCCCTTTGTATCCGGAATTACGAACATTAGCCGCAAATTCGTTGCGCATCCTGCGTGAAAGTAACAAAACCGGCAATTACAGATAGCGCGGTACGTCACAAGTCGGACAGAGCAGCACAATTCGCTGAGCCTGTTAAAATGCCGGCCCATTTCGTGACTGACTCCTGAATTTACCTATGTCCCGACTCAATCCCCGGCAGCAAGAAGCCGTGAGCTACGTCGGCGGCCCTCTTTTGGTGCTCGCCGGTGCAGGCTCCGGCAAGACCAGTGTGATCACGCGCAAAATCGCGCACCTGATCCAGAACTGCGGCATCCGCGCCCAGTACATCGTCGCCATGACCTTTACCAACAAGGCCGCCCGCGAGATGAAGGAACGGGTCGGCACCCTGCTGCGTGCCGGTGAAGGTCGCGGGCTGACGGTCTGCACCTTCCACAACCTGGGCCTGAACATCATCCGCAAGGAACACGTGCGGCTGGGCTACAAACCGGGCTTCTCGATCTTCGACGAGACCGACGTCAAAGCCCTGATGACCGACATCATGCAGAAGGAATACTCGGGCGACGACGGTGTCGACGAGATCAAGAACATGATCGGCGCCTGGAAAAACGACCTGATCCTGCCGGCCCAGGCCCTGGAAAACGCGCGCAATCCCAAGGAGCAGACCGCCGCCATCGTCTACACCCACTACCAGCGCACGCTCAAGGCGTTCAACGCAGTGGACTTCGACGACCTGATCCTGCTGCCGGTGAAGCTGTTCGAAGAACACGCCGACATCCTGGAAAAGTGGCAGAACAAGGTGCGCTACCTGCTGGTCGACGAATACCAGGACACCAACGCCAGCCAGTACCTGCTGGTGAAAATGCTCATCGGCAAACGCAACCAGTTCACCGTGGTGGGCGACGACGACCAGTCGATCTACGCCTGGCGCGGTGCCCGCCCGGAAAACCTGATGCTGCTCAAGGAAGACTACCCGTCCTTGAAAGTGGTGATGCTGGAGCAGAACTACCGCTCCACCAGCCGCATCCTGCGCTGCGCCAACGTGCTGATCTCGAACAACCCCCACGAATTCGAAAAGCAGCTGTGGAGTGAAATGGGCCACGGCGACGAGATCCGCGTGATCCGCTGCCGCAACGAGGACGCCGAGGCCGAGCGTGTGGCCATGGAAATCCTCAGCCTGCACTTGCGCACCGACCGCCCGTACAGCGATTTCGCGATCCTCTATCGCGGCAACTATCAGGCCAAGCTGATCGAGCTGAAATTGCAGCACCACCAGGTGCCGTATCGTCTTTCCGGCGGCAACAGCTTTTTCGGCCGCCAGGAAGTGAAAGACCTGATGGCCTACTTCCGCCTGATCGTGAACCCGGATGACGACAACGCCTTCCTGCGGGTGATCAACGTGCCGCGTCGCGAGATCGGCTCGACCACGCTGGAGAAGCTCGGTAACTACGCCACCGAGCGCAAGATCTCGATGTACGCCGCCACCGACGAAATCGGCCTGGGCGAGCATCTGGACAGCCGCTTCACCGATCGCCTGTCGCGCTTCAAGCGCTTCATGGACAGGGTGCGCGAGCAGTGCGCCGGCGAAGACCCGATCTCGGCCCTGCGCAGCATGGTCATGGACATCGACTACGAGAACTGGCTGCGCACCAACAGCTCCAGCGACAAGGCCGCCGATTACCGCATGGGTAACGTCTGGTTCCTGATCGAGGCGCTGAAGAACACCCTGGAAAAAGACGAAGAAGGCGAAATGACCGTCGAGGACGCCATCGGCAAACTCGTCCTGCGTGACATGCTCGAGCGTCAGCAGGAAGAGGAAGACGGTGCCGAAGGCGTGCAGATGATGACCTTGCATGCGTCCAAGGGTCTGGAATTCCCCTACGTGTTCATCATGGGCATGGAGGAGGAAATCCTCCCGCACCGTTCCAGCATCGAAGCCGACACCATCGAAGAAGAACGTCGCCTGGCCTACGTGGGCATCACCCGCGCCCGCCAGACCCTGGCCTTCACCTTCGCGGCCAAGCGCAAGCAGTACGGAGAGATCATCGATTGTGCGCCAAGCCGCTTCCTCGATGAGTTGCCACCGGACGATCTGGCCTGGGAAGGCAACGACGACACACCGACCGAAGTCAAAGCCGTGCGGGGCAACAACGCATTGGCAGATATACGCGCGATGTTAAAGCGCTAGAATTGACCACTTTTATATGACCTTCGGCGCACAGGCGCCAAAAGAGGACAGCTTCATGGAAGCCCTGCACCAGAAAATTCGCGAACAAGGCATTGTGCTTTCCGACCAGGTCCTGAAGGTCGACGCCTTTCTGAACCACCAGATCGACCCGGCCCTGATGAAGCTGATCGGCGACGAATTCGCCACGCTGTTCAAGGACTCGGGCATCACCAAGATCGTCACCATCGAAGCCTCGGGCATCGCCCCGGCGATCATGACCGGCCTGAACCTCGGTGTGCCGGTGATCTTCGCCCGCAAGCACCAGTCCCTGACCCTCACCGAAAACCTGCTGTCGGCGACCGTTTACTCGTTCACCAAGCAGACCGAAAGCACCGTGGCCATCTCCCCGCGCCACCTGACCAGCAGCGACCGCGTGCTGATCATCGATGACTTTTTGGCCAACGGTAAGGCGTCCCAGGCGCTGATTTCGATCATCAAACAGGCCGGCGCGACCGTGGCGGGCCTGGGCATCGTGATCGAGAAGTCGTTCCAGGGCGGCCGTGCGGAGCTGGATTCGCAGGGTTATCGCGTGGAGTCGTTGGCTCGCGTGAAGTCGCTGGCAGATGGTGTCGTGACCTTCATCGAGTAAGCCCGCTCCCACATTTGATTTATGTTGGCTGTAATTGCGCGGTGGCCTTCAGGCCAGTGAGCAGCAACCGCTGATACAACTCCTCCTTCAGCCCCTCCGGGTTGGCCAGCCGCATGCGTTCCAGATGCCCCGGGAACGCTGCTGCCTCTGGCGCATCCAGCGCTGCCTTGCCCAGCTCCAACACCTCGCTCAGCTTGAACTTGCTCTTGAGCCAGTTCAGCGCCCGCAACACATCTCGCTCGACCTCGGTGAAATCACAGCCCAGCGGATACTCCGGAAAAAGCCGCGGATGCTGCACCTGGATCTCCTGCAACCGTTGCGGACTGTTATCGGTAAAGCGCGGATCGAGACGGAAGCCCTTGGGCAGTTTGCCGACCTTCTGCGCCTGTTCAATCAAGCCCGACTGAAAACGCGAGTCGCTGATATTGAGCAAGGCCTCGATCACTGCCGCATCGGTTTTGCCGCGAAGATCGGCGATGCCATATTCGGTGACCACCATGTCCCGCAAGTGCCGGGGAATCGTACAGTGGCCATACTCCCAGACGATGTTCGAGCTGACATCACCGCCAGACTCACGCCAGCTGCGCAGCAGCAACACCGAGCGCGCGCCTTGCAGCGCATGCCCCTGAACCACGAAGTTGTATTGCCCGCCTACGCCGCTGAGCACACGTCCGTCTTCGAGCTGATCCGCCACCGCGGCACCGAGCAAGGTCACGGTGAACGCGGTGTTGATGAACCGCGCATCCAGGCGCTGCAAGCGCTTGAGTTCTTCCTGCCCGTAGAGCTCGTTGATGTAGCTGATGCGGGTCATGTTGAATTCGAGCCGCTTGCTTTGTGGCAATTCGCGCAAGCGTTCGTAGTAGCTGCGCGGACCAAGGAAGAAACCGCCGTGCACCGAGATGCCATCGGTTTGCGCAGCCTCGTCGAGGGTGCCGGCATTCGCTTGCTGCTGGGTCGTCACGTCCGGATAAACTTTGCGCCGCACGATTCCGGCATCGGCCAGTACCAACAAGCCGTTCACGAACATTTCGCTACAGCCATACAGGCCTTTGGCGAACGGTTCGATACCGCCCTCGCGTTCGATCAGTTGCGCCCAGTGGCTGAGGTTTGCGTCGGCCAGCAACGCCTTGTAAGCATCGTTGTCCGCTTGCCGCGTCAGCAGCGCCGCCGTCAGCGCATCGCCCATGGAACCGATGCCGATCTGCAAGGTGCCACCATCACGCACCAGGGTGCTGGCATGCAAGCCGATGAAATGATCCTGACACCCCACTGGCATGTTCGGTGTGGAAAACAGTGTGGTGTGGTCTTTCTCATCGATCAGCAGGTCGAAGGTGTCGATGCCGAGCTCCGCATCGCCGGGCATGTAAGGCAGATCGTTGTGCACCTGGCCGACCATCAGGATGGTTTCTCCGGCGGCGCGACGCTTGGCGATCATCGGCAACAGGTCGAGGGTGATGTCGGGGTTGCAGCTCAGGCTCAAGCGGTCGGGATGCTCGGCATGGCTGGCCACCAGTTGCGCCACCAGGTTCAACCCGGCGGCGTTGATGTCCCGCGCCGCATGGCTGTAGTTGCTGCTGACGTAATCCTGCTGCGCCGTGGCACTGTTGAGCAGGCTGCCGGGCTGCATGAAAAATTGCTGGATGTGGATGTTGCCCGGGAGTTGATCGCGACGCAGGTCGGCGAGGAAATCCAGCTCCGGATAATCGCCGAAAACCCGCTCGACAAAGGGTTCGAGGAAGCGCTTTTGCAATCCGTCGCCCAAGGGCGGGCGGCCCAGGCACAACGCGGTGTAGATCGTCAGCCGCCGCTCGGGCAACTGTGCGATTCGTCGATACAGCGCGTTGACGAAGTGATTGGGTTTGCCCAACCCCAGAGGCAGGCCCATGTGGATATGCGCCGGCAACCTTGCCAGGACGTCATCGACTGCCTGTTCGATAGAGCACAGCTGAACCATCGGATCCTCCCTCACGTTCCATGACTTGGGTTTGGACCGAGATTGCCGGGTCTTTGCTGCAATGAACAGCCTGTATCGGCCAACCGCCCGACACAAATACCTTGTAGCTCGCGATGGTCGTCAACGATAACGCGGCGAGCCTGACACCCCACGGCGCCTTCAAATTCTTCGCGAGCAAGCTCGCTCCTACAGGGATTGGGGGCACAAAAAAACCGTCCGAAGACGGTTTTTTGCGGAAGATCTGGCGCTTATTTCAGGCCGGACATCTTCTGGATGGCGCCTTTGAGCTCGGCATCGGAGCAGTCGGCGCAAGTGCCTTTAGGCGGCATCGAGTTGATACCAGTAATGGCCTTGGCCAGGATGCCGTCGAGGCCGCCCTGGTGATCGGCGCGTTCTTTCCAGGCGGCAGCATCACCGATTTTCGGTGCGCCCAACAGGCCTGAACCGTGGCAAGCGTTGCAATGTTTTGCAATCACTTCATCCGGTGTTTTTGCACCGCCACCGCCACCGGCGGAAGCGGCCACTTCCATGCCCTTGCACTCTTTACCCTGAACACAGACCTGGCCGACTGGCTCAAGGCGTTTGGCGATATCGTCGTTGGTCGCAGCCTGAGCGCTGACACTGACAGCCCATAGGGCCAATACGGTTGCTGGTGCAGCCAGCATTTTCATAATTAGGTTCACGCGTTCACCCTCAATGGTGGCTAGTCACGCCTACGGCCACGGTTCGCAGGCGGGCGCAAGTATAGCGGTAAGCCCGTCGCACTGAAACAACCCCAAAGTCGCAAGGGTCTTAGGCTGCGGCGGAAAAACGGCCCGGGCGCCTCTGCGATGCTGGCAGGACGCCTCTTTTCTTAGAAATTCGCCGGTGTGGCTGCGCTGATTAGTCGCGCAGGCGCATCGAACGGATTCCGGAAACGGTGTGGCTTGGTACTTTCAAAGTAGTAGCTATCACCGGCTTCGAGTACAAAAGTTTCGAGACCGACCACCAATTCCAGTTTTCCTTCGACCAGGATGCCGGTCTCCTCACCCTCATGGGTGAGCATCTCGTCACCGGTGTCGGCGCCTGGCGGATAGATTTCATTGAGGAACGCGATAGCCCGGCTCGGGTGCGCCCGGCCGACCAGTTTCATGGTCACGGCGCCATCGGAAATATCGATCAGCTCGTTGGCCTTGTAGACGATCTGGGTCGGCTTTTCCTGCAGGATTTCTTCGGAAAAAAACTCGACCATGGACATGGGAATCCCGCCCAACACCTTGCGCAACGAACTGATCGAAGGGCTCACGCTGTTCTTTTCGATCATCGAAATGGTGCTGTTGGTGACGCCCGCCCTTTTGGCGAGCTCACGCTGGGAAAGGCCTTTGAGCCTACGGATGGATTGCAGTCGTTCACCGACGTCCAAAGCTTGCGCCTCCAGGATTCAAGATTATTGGAATAGTGGACGTTATCATGGCGACAGCGTTCAGTATTTACAACACCTTGACCTGAATCCTGCTCAGCGAGGCGACTTCCGGTCTGGAGCCTTGCGCACTAAGCCCCGGAATAGAGCAGTGGCACCCGGCGCAGGTTGCAGAAAATCTGGTAAGGAATCGTCCCGGCAGCCATGGCTACATCGCTGGCAAGGATGTTTTTGCCCCACAACTCGACGGTCGAACCGAGACCGGCCTGCGGCACGTCGGTCAGGTCGATGCAGAGCATGTCCATCGACACCCGGCCGATCAACTGGCTGCGTTGCCCGGCAACCAGCACGGGGGTGCCGGTCGGTGCCAGACGCGGGTAGCCGTCGGCGTAACCCATGGCCACCACACCAATGCGCATTGGTTTAGGGGTGATAAATCTGGCGCCGTAACCGACTGGCTCGCCAGCTGGCAGTTCGCGGACACTGATGACTTTCGACTCCAGGGTCATGACCGGTTGCAGCCGCGATGCCACTTCGTTGGCCTCTTCGAACGGCGTGGCGCCATAGAGCATGATGCCGGGACGTACCCAATCGCTCGGAATCTGCGGCCAACCGAGCACCGCCGGCGAGTTGCGCAAGCTGACCTCGGCGGTCAAGCCCTTGCGCGCCGCTTCAAATACCGCCACCTGATCGACACTGGCTTGTTCGTGCAGTTCATCGGCACGCGCAAAGTGGCTCATCAGCACTACTTTCGCGACCTTGCCGCTAGCCAGCAGCCGTTGATAGGCCGCCTGATAATCCGCCGGATGCAGCCCCACGCGGTGCATGCCCGAATCGAGCTTCAGCCACACGGTGATGGGCTTGCTCAACGCCGCTTTCTCGATGGCTTCGAGTTGCCACAGCGAATGCACCACGCACCAGAAATCATGCTCGACGATCAGCGCCAGCTCATCGGCTTCGAAAAAACCTTCCAGCAGCAAGACCGGTGCACGAATGCCCGCCGCTCGCAGTTCCAGCGCCTCTTCGATACAGGCCACGGCAAACCCGTCCACCTCGGCTTCCAGCGCCTGGGCGCAACGCACCGCGCCATGGCCATAGGCATCAGCCTTGATCACCGCGAGGGCTTTGGCCCCCGTGAGCTCACGGGCGATTCGGTAGTTGTTGCGCAGGGCTTGAAGGTCGATCAGGGCACGGGCAGGACGCATGGCGGCAGACTTCTGGTCGGGTTATCGGGAAGAAAAACCGGCGCTGGCTGACAGCGTGAACCACCAACAGCACCGGGAGAGGGATCTTTTCTTACAGGCTTATGGCAGAGCGGCTACAACCGACAGCTCGACCAGGATTTCCGGTTCGCACAATTTCGCTTCAACGGTGGCACGGGCCGGGGCGACGCCTTTTGGCAGCCAGTTGTCCCACACCGCGTTCATGCCTTCGAAATGCGCATCGATGTCTTTCAGGTAAATCGTCACAGACAGCAGGTTGTGCTTGTCGGTGCCGGCCAGATCGAGCAAACGCTCGATGTTGGCGAGGGTTTCACGGGTCTGCTGTTCAATCCCGGCGTTCATGTCGTCGCCTACCTGTCCGGCCAGGTAAACCGTGCCATTATGGGTGACGATCTGACTCATGCGCTCATTGGTGAGCTGGCGCTGGACTGACATGCTTTGCAGACTCCTGGGTTTTGTTGCCGTAACGGGAAATATCGAGGCCTTCGGCGCTGATCTGCGGCTTTTTCTTCGCCATCAGGTCAGCCAGCAAACGGCCCGAGC
Source organism: Pseudomonas sp. PDM32 (assembly GCF_019219225.1). NCBI lineage: Bacteria > Pseudomonadati > Pseudomonadota > Gammaproteobacteria > Pseudomonadales > Pseudomonadaceae > Pseudomonas > Pseudomonas sp. PDM32. Next base: position 266,118 of record NZ_JAHUWE010000001.1, on the reverse strand, counting down.
CACAAGCCATGGTCCAGCCGAGCGTGCCGTGACCGGTGTTCAGGAACAGGTTCTTGAACGGCGTGGCGCCAACAATCGGCGTGCCGTCCGGGGTGGTCGGACGTAGACCGGTCCAGAAGCTGGCCTGGGCCAGATCACCGCCCTGAGGATAAAGATCGTTGACGATCATCTCCAGGGTTTCCCGGCGACGCGGGTTCAGCGACAGGTCAAAACCGGCGATTTCAGCCATGCCGCCGACGCGGATGCGGTTGTCGAAACGGGTGATCGCGACCTTGTAGGTCTCGTCGAGAATGGTCGAGGTCGGGGCCATCGCCGAGTTAGTGATCGGCACGGTCAAGGAGTAGCCCTTGAGCGGGTACACTGGCGCCTTGATCCCCAGCGGCTTGAGCAGTTGCGGCGAGTAGCTGCCCAGGGCCAGCACGTAGCGGTCGGCGGTTTCCAGCTTGCCGTCGATCCATACGCCATTGATGCGGTCACCGGCGAAGTCGAGGCGCTGAATGTCCTGGCCGAAACGGAATTGCACACCGAGGTTCGCGGCCATTTCTGCGAGCTTGGTGGTGAACATCTGGCAGTCGCCAGTCTGGTCGTTCGGCAGGCGCAGGGCACCGGCGAGGATGTCAGTCACGCTGGCCAGCGCCGGCTCAACGCGAGCGATGCCTTCACGGTCGAGCAGTTCGAACGGCACGCCGGACTCTTTCAGCACGGCGATGTCTTTCGCGGCGCCGTCCAGTTGAGCCTGGGTGCGGAACAGTTGGGTGGTGCCGAGGCTTCGGCCTTCGTAGGCGATGCCGGTTTCTGCACGCAGTTCATCGAGGCAGTCACGGCTGTACTCGGACAGACGGACCATGCGCTCCTTGTTCACCGCGTAACGGCTGGCGGTGCAGTTGCGCAGCATCTGTGCCATCCACAGGTACTGGTCGATGTCGGCAGTGGCCTTGATTGCCAGGGGCGCGTGGCGCTGCAACAGCCACTTGATGGCCTTGAGTGGCACACCCGGTGCGGCCCACGGCGAGGCATAACCCGGCGAGACCTGCCCGGCGTTGGCGAAACTGGTCTCCATGGCAGCAGCCGGCTGCCGGTCGACGACCACCACTTCAAACCCGGCACGGGCCAGATAATAAGCACTGGTGGTACCGATGACGCCGCTGCCCAAGACCATGACGCGCATTTTCATATCCCTCATCGCGGCTAACCGCTGACGTTTGTTGTTCAGAGCTTTAGATGCGCGCAGTGTAAAAAAGATTTGCCAGTGCATTTCACTATATAAGCGCCTATATTTGGCGACAATTCTCGGCAAAAACCCTTTTCACGGAGGCGCATCCCCTATGCGTACCAACACTCAGACCAAACGTGAGCTGGACAAGATCGACCGCAACATCCTGCGGATCCTGCAAGCGGACGGGCGGATTTCCTTTACCGAGCTGGGGGAGAAGGTGGGGCTCTCGACCACGCCCTGTACTGAGCGGGTCCGGCGTCTGGAGCGCGAGGGGATCATCATGGGCTACAACGCCAGGCTCAATCCGCAACACCTGAAGGGTAGTCTGCTGGTGTTCGTCGAGATCAGCCTGGATTACAAATCCGGCGATACGTTCGAAGAGTTCCGACGTGCGGTGCTGAAATTGCCCCATGTACTGGAGTGTCATCTGGTGTCAGGGGATTTCGACTACCTGGTGAAGGCGCGGATTTCCGAGATGGCCTCGTACCGCAAATTGCTGGGCGACATCCTGCTCAAGCTACCCCATGTGCGGGAATCCAAGAGCTATATCGTGATGGAAGAGGTGAAGGAGAGTTTGACTCTGCCGATTCCGGATTGAGGAACAAAAGATCAAAAGATCAAAAGATCGCAGCCTTCGGCAGCTCCTACATAGGAGCGCGTGGCCCGCTGTGATCCTTTAAACCAGTACCTGCCGGGTGCTGGCCATGTACTCGAACACATGTTTCTCCACCCGCGGATGAATCAACTCCGCCGGCCCGCGCCCATTGGGGCATGGCAAGGTCTTGGTGGTGCCGAACAACCGGCAGATCAGCGGCCGTTCGTCATACACCGTACAGCCGTTGGGCCCCAGATGCACACAGTTGAGCTCTTCCATGGCGGCATCCTGTTCGGCGCGCGTCTTGCGCGGCAGGCGCGACATTTCTTCCGGCGAGGTGGTCACCGGCCCGCAGCAGTCATGGCAGCCGGGCACGCACTCGAATGAGGGAATCTGTTGGCGCAATGTGCGGATTGTCTGGCTGTTGCAGCTCATTGCAGCGGTGACCCAAAGCGGAATAGAGCGCGATTCTGACGCAAAAGCCGCGATCCAGACAGCACCACCCGACCAATGTTGCCCGTCCGGGAAGGTCCGGCTTATTCTCCGTCAAATTTACTAAACGCAAGAATCAGGAACACGCACATGACCCACCGTGCTCAACAGCCTGCTCTGAACCACACCGCGTCCTATTACGCCGCCACCAGCCTGCCGCAGCCCGAACTTCCGGTGCTCAAAGGCGAAGTGCTGGCCGATGTCTGCGTGGTGGGCGGCGGGTTTTCGGGGTTGAACACGGCGCTTGAGCTGGCCGAACGCGGCCTCAGCGTGGTGTTGCTTGAGGCCCACAGAATGGGTTGGGGCGCCAGTGGACGCAATGGCGGGCAGCTGATTCGCGGCGTCGGCCACGGCCTTGATCAGTTCACCAACGTCATCGGTGCCGAAGGCGTACGGCAAATGAAACTCATGGGCCTGGAAGCCGTGGAAATCGTCCGGCAACGGGTCGAGCGCTTCCAGATCCCCTGCGACCTGACCTGGGGTTACTGCGACCTCGCCAACAAGCCCCGCGACCTTGAAGGGTTCGCCGAGGATGCCGAAGAACTGCGTAGCCTCGGATATCGCTACGAGACCCGTTTGCTGCAAGCCAATGAGATGCACACCGTGGTCGGCTCCACACGGTACGTCGGCGGCCTGATCGATATGGGCTCGGGGCACCTTCACCCACTGAACCTGGTCCTGGGTGAAGCGGCGGCGGCGCAACGACTGGGGGTCCGACTGTTCGAGCGGTCGGCCGTGACCCGCATCGACTATGGCCCCGAGGTCAAGGTCCATACCGCCGAGGGCTCGGTGCGCGCCAAGACCCTGGTGCTGGGCTGCAACGCCTACCTCAACGACCTCAACCCGGAACTCAGCGGTAAAGTCCTGCCCGCCGGCAGCTACATCATCGCTACCGAACCACTGGGCGAAGAACAGGCCCGCGCCCTGCTGCCTCAGAACATGGCGGTCTGCGACCAACGGGTGGCGCTGGACTACTACCGGCTCTCGGCGGACCGACGCCTGCTGTTTGGCGGCGCATGCCATTACTCCGGCCGCGACCCGAAAGACATTGCGGCGTACATGCGTCCGAAAATGCTCGAGGTTTTCCCGCAACTGAGCGCGGTGAAGATCGACTACCAATGGGGCGGCATGATCGGCATCGGCGCCAACCGCCTGCCGCAGATCGGGCGACTCAAGGATCAGCCGAATGTGTACTACGCCCAAGCCTATTCCGGTCATGGCGTGAATGCCACGCACCTGGCCGGCAAGCTGCTGGCCGAAGCCATCAGCGGCCAGCACAGCGGCGACTTCGATCTGTTCGCCCGGGTGCCGCACATCACCTTCCCTGGCGGCAAGCATTTGCGCTCGCCGTTGCTGGCGTTGGGGATGTTGTGGCATCGGCTTAAAGAGCTGGTCTAATCAAAACCTGGAGCTGCCGCAGGCTGCGATCTTTTGACTTTGCCTTTTTAAAGAACAAGATCAAAAGATCGCAGCCTGCGGCAGCTCCTACAGGGGACGGTTACTGTCTCCAGAAGGGTTTTAGCCCCTCCTCCCGCGCCTGCTCCCGTGTCAGTCCGATATCCTTGAGCTGGTCGGGGGTCAGCGACAGCAACGCCTTGCGCGTGTGCAGCCGGCGCCAGAACTGATCCCAACGACTCTGGCCGGACGACGCATTGTGCATGCCCGCCTCCCGCGCGCCGTTGTTCTGCCCTGTCGCCAGTTCCTGACTGTGTAATGTCAGCCGCACATCGCTCAAACCGTTCATCTTGGATGCTCCTGTTTACTTGGGTAGCCAGAGGTTCCATGATGCGTGGGCGCACAAAAGCATTACAGATTCAAAGCAACTGTATTAACTCCATACAGTTTTGCCGATTCCGCCACTGAATCCCGATTTTTCGTCTGATCTGTACTGGTTGAGCGAACCACCCCTATCGAGGCTGCACCATGACCCTTTACGTCAACCTGGCCGAACTGCTCGGCACGCGTATCGAACAGGGCTTTTATCGCCCCGGTGACCGGCTGCCCTCGGTACGGGCGCTGAGCGTCGAGCATGGCGTCAGCCTGAGCACGGTGCAGCAGGCCTATCGGGTGCTGGAAGACAGCGGGCTGGCCACGCCGCGTCCCAAGTCCGGGTACTTCGTCCCGGCCAGCCGCGAACTGCCGGATTTGCCGGCAGTCGGCCGCCCGGCCCAACGGCCGGTGGACATCTCCCAATGGGATCAGGTGCTGGAGTTGATTCGCGCCGTGCCGCGCAAAGACGTGGTGCAACTGGGCCGCGGTATGCCGGACATCACCAGTCCAACCATGAAGCCACTGTTGCGCGACCTGGCACGGATCAGCCGGCGGCAGGACATGCCCGGCCTGTATTACGACAACATCCACGGCAACCTCGAACTGCGCGAACAGATCGCCCGCCTGATGCTCGATTCCGGCTGCCAATTGGGCGCCAGCGACCTGGTAGTGACCACTGGTTGCCACGAAGCGCTGTCCACCAGCATTCGCGCGATCTGCGAACCGGGAGACATTGTGGCGGTGGACTCGCCGAGCTTTCACGGTGCGATGCAGACCCTCAAGGGCCTGGGCATGAAGGCACTGGAAATCCCCACCGATCCGTTGACCGGCATCAGCCTCGAAGCGCTGGAGCTGGCCCTGGAGCAGTGGCCGATCAAGGTCATACAGCTGACGCCCAACTGCAACAACCCGCTGGGCTACATCATGCCAGAGTCACGCAAACGCTCGTTGTTGACGCTTGCGCAGCGGTTTGACGTGGCGATCATCGAGGACGATGTGTATGGCGAACTGGCCTACACCTATCCGCGCCCGCGCACGATCAAGTCCTTCGACGAGGACGGTCGCGTCCTGTTGTGCAGTTCGTTTTCCAAGACCCTGGCCCCGGGCCTGCGCATCGGCTGGGTCGCACCCGGCCGCTATCTGGAACGGGTGCTGCACATGAAATACATCAGCACCGGCTCTACCGCGCCGCAACCGCAGATCGCCATCGCCGAATTTCTCAAGGGCGGCCATTTCGAACCGCATTTGCGGCGGATGCGCACACAATACCAGCGCAATCGCGACATGATGATTGATTGGGTAACCCGCTACTTCCCGGCCGGCACCCGCGCCAGTCGCCCACAAGGCAGCTTCATGCTGTGGGTTGAACTGCCGGAAGGCTTCGACACCCTGAAACTGAATCGCGCCTTACACGACCAGGGCGTACAGATTGCCGTGGGCAGTATTTTTTCCGCCTCCGGCAAATACCGCAATTGCCTGCGCATGAACTACGCTGCCAAGCCAACACCGCAGATCGAAGACGCGGTGCGCAAGGTCGGTGCGACAGCGATCAAACTGCTGGCGGAAACCGATCAGCTCAGCGACTGACTTTTATTGGTGAATCAGCGTCCATATGCCTGACTATGCCGCCAAACGGAACGACCCTACGTGAGAGTCAGACAGCCCCTGCTTGCTCTTGTGCTACTCGCCGCGTTCCTGGGTGGTTGCGCCAGCCTCGACGTACAACGTGTACCGAGCCAGGCGCTGCCGGCTTCAGACTCCGCCTTCGGCCGCTCGGTCCAGGCGCAGGCCGCGCCTTACAAGGGCCAGTCGGGCTTTCGCCTGCTATCGGACAGCACCGAAGCTTTCACCGCCCGCGCCGAACTGATCCGCAATGCCCAAAGCAGCCTCGACTTGCAGTACTACATCGTGCACGACGGCATCAGCACGCGCATGTTGATCGAGGAATTGCTCAAGGCTGCCGACCGGGGCGTGCGGGTGCGGGTACTGCTTGATGACACGACCAGCGACGGCCTGGACCGCGTCATTGCCACCCTCGCCGCGCACCCGCAAATCCAGATCCGCGTGTTCAATCCGCTGAACCTGGGCCGCAGTACGGGGGTGACACGTACCGTAGGCCGACTGCTCAACCTGTCGCAACAGCATCGACGCATGCATAACAAGTTGTGGCTGGCGGACAGCAGCATGGCCATCGTCGGCGGGCGAAATCTGGGGGATGAGTATTACGACGCCGAGCCCAACATGAATTTCACTGACATCGACTTGCTCGGTGTCGGCCCGGTTGCCGAGCAACTCGGGCACAGTTTCGACCAATACTGGAACAGCGCCCTGAGCAAGCCGATCGACGAATTCCTGTCGAGCAAACCCACCCTGCGCGACCTGGAAAACACCCGCACCCGACTGGAAGAGTCCCTGGCGGAAACGCGCAAACAGAATCATGCGCTCTACAAACACTTGATGACCTTCGCCACCCATCCGCGCCTGGAGATCTGGCGCCGCGAACTGATCTGGGCCTGGAACCAGGCATTGTGGGATGCGCCGAGCAAGGTACTGGCCAAGGGCGAGCCCGATCCGCAGTTGCTGCTGACCACGCAATTGGCGCCTGAACTCGATGGCGTCCGCAAAGAGCTGATCATGATTTCGGCTTATTTCGTGCCTGGCCAACCGGGGCTGGTGTACCTGACCGGGCGCGCCGATGCCGGCGTTTCGGTACGTTTGCTGACCAATTCTCTGGAAGCCACGGACGTTCCCGCGGTTCATGGCGGTTACGCGCCCTATCGCAGGGCATTGCTGGAACACGGCGTGAAGCTGTACGAATTGCGTCGTCAACCCGGCGAGGGAGGCGGCAGCGGTAGCGGGCCGCACCTGTTTTCCAGCAGCTCTTATCGCGGCTCTGATTCCAGCCTGCACAGCAAGGCGATGATCTTCGACCAGCAAAAATCCTTTATCGGCTCGTTCAATTTCGATCCGCGCTCAGTGCTGTGGAACACCGAGGTCGGCGTGCTGGTGGACAGTCCGGAATTGGCTGCACGGGTCCGCGAACTGGCGCTGCAGGGCATGGCGCCAGCCCTGAGCTATCAAGTGGAGCTGGAGAACGGTCAGATTGTCTGGAGTACGGAAGACGACGGAAAAATGCACACCCTGACCAAGGAGCCAGGGAGCTGGTGGCGTCGTTTCAATGCCTGGCTGAGCGACACGGTTGGGCTGGAGCGGATGTTGTAGCTGCTGCCTGGCGGAACTCTTGTGGCGAGGGGGCTTGGCACTGCTTCGCAGCGCAACGGGGGCAAGCCCCATCGCCACAGATTTTGTAATATCGGCTAAGCCGGTTGCACCGCACCAAACGCCCCCTGCCGCGACACCACGATCAACACGCCCAAGGCCCCGACCGCCATCAGCAACGGCAACGCATGGCCACTGATCCACTGGCTGCCGGCGCCCGCCAGCAACGGCCCGACCAGACAACCGATGCCCCACAGCTGGGCGATGTGCGCGTTGGCCCGCACCAGCGCATCGTCGCGATAACGCTCGCCGATCAGGATCAGCGACAAGGTGAACAAGCCACCGGCACTGGCGCCAAACAGGACCCACAGCGGCCAGATCAGCAGCGTATCGATAAACATCGGAATCGCCAGGCTAGACACCAGCAAGACGACGGCGCAGCCGGTAAACAACGCCCGGCGCGACAAGCGATCGGCCAACGCACCAATCGGCAATTGCAGCACCGCATCGCCGACCACCACCGTACTGACCATCGCCAGGGCAATCTCCGTGGTGAAGCCCTGGCGCAGGCAATAAACCGGCAACAGGGTCAGAATCATCGCCTCGAACGCGGCGAACAGCGACACCGCCCAGGCAATCGCCGGCAGGCCACGACAGAAAGCGAGCAAATCACTCAAGGTCACGCTGCTGGCTTCGCTACTCGGTGCACCACTGCGGCCCAGCAACAGGAACGGAGCCGCCATCAGCAAACCGACACCCACCCAAAAGCCATAATCGTGTTCGGTACCGAGAAAGCCCAGCAACACCGGACCTGCCAGCTGACTCAGCGCATAGCTGCTGCCATACAGCGCCACCAGCCGCCCGCGCCACTCCTCGACCACCAATTGATTGATCCAGCTTTCACCGATGATGAATACGAGGGTCAGGATCACCCCGATCATCAACCGCAGCACCAACCAGACCGGATAACTCGGCAGCAACGCCAGCAATCCGATCGAAACCGCCCCGGCCCACAGGCACAGGCGCATCAGATTGGCGGTACCGAATCGCGCCGCCAGATGGCTGGAGATTTTCGCGCCCAACAGGACGCCGATGGCCGGCATCGCAGCCATCACGCCAATGGCAAACGAGCCGTAGCCCCAGCTCTCCAGGCGAAACGACACCAGTGGCATGCTGACGCCCAGGGCCAGGCCGACACTCAGGACAGATGCCAATACGGCGAAATAAGTCGCCCAACGCATGTTCCACGCTCCTGTGGATTGATTTTTTCTGCAGGACACACAAAACAAATGTGGGAGCGGGCTTGCTCGCGAAGAGGCCATCACATCCAACATCAATGTTGGCTGATACACCGCCTTCGCGAGCAAGCCCGCTCCCACAAGGGATCTGCGTCGTTCGGGAGGCCTGCTATCCGGCAGGCCTCCCTCACGAGCTTACAGCTTGATCCAGGTCGCCTTCAGCTCGGTGTACTTGTCGAACGCGTGCAGGGACTTGTCGCGACCGTTGCCGGACTGCTTGAAGCCACCGAACGGAGCGGTCATGTCGCCGCCATCGTACTGGTTGACCCACACGCTACCAGCACGCAGTGCGCGGGCGGTGAGGTGAGCCTTGGAAATGTCGGCAGTCCAGACCGCAGCGGCCAGGCCGTACGGCGTGTCGTTGGCGATCGCGATGGCCTCTTCGGCGCTGTCGAATGCGATAACCGACAGTACCGGGCCGAAGATTTCTTCCTGGGCGATTTTCATCGCATTGCTCACACCGTCGAAAATCGTCGGCTCAACGTAAGTGCCGCCAGTTTCCTGGAGGGTACGTTTGCCACCGGCCACCAGCTTGGCGCCGTCGGCATGGCCGGACTCGATGTAGGACAACACGGTGTTCATCTGCTGGGTATCGACCAGCGCGCCAACATTGGTCTCTGGATCCAGCGGGTTACCCGGCTTCCAGGTTTTCAGCGCCTCGATCACCAGCGGCAGGAATTTATCCTTGATCGAACGCTCCACCAGCAGACGCGAACCGGCGGTGCAGACTTCGCCCTGGTTGAAGGCGATGGCGCCAGCAGCGGCTTCGGCAGCTTCCTGCAGGTTCGGCGCATCGGCGAATACGATGTTCGGGCTCTTGCCGCCGGCTTCGAGCCAGACGCGCTTCATGTTCGACTCGCCGGAGTAGATCAGCAACTGCTTGGCGATTTTGGTAGAGCCAGTGAATACCAGGGTGTCGACATCATTGTGCAGGGCCAGAGCCTTGCCGACGGTGTGGCCGTAACCTGGCAGCACGTTCAGCACGCCTTTCGGAATGCCGGCTTCGACGGCCAGGGCAGCGATGCGGATGGCAGTCAGTGGCGATTTTTCCGACGGCTTGAGGATCACCGAGTTACCGGTGGACAGCGCCGGACCCAGTTTCCAGCACGCCATCATCAGCGGGAAGTTCCACGGCACGATGGCCCCGACCACGCCGACCGGCTCACGGGTCACCAGACCCAACTGATCGTGCGGGGTGGCGGCGACTTCGTCGTAGATCTTGTCGATGGCTTCGCCGCTCCAGCTCAGGGCTTGCGCCGCGCCAGGGACGTCGATGTACAGGGAGTCGCTGATCGGCTTGCCCATGTCCAGGGTTTCAAGCAGCGCCAGCTCTTCGGCGTGCTGTTTGAGCAGGCCGGCGAAACGGATCATGGTGGCTTTGCGCTTGGTCGGCGCCAGGCGCGACCAGACACCGGAATTGAACGTGGCGCGGGCGTTTTCCACGGCGCGCTGGGCATCGGCGGCGTCACAGCTGGCAATCCTGCCCAGCAGACGGCCATCGACCGGGCTGATGCATTCGAAGGTCTCGGCGGAAACGGCGTCGGTGTATTCGCCATTGATATAGGCGCGGCCTTCGATTTTCAGATCGCGGGCACGTTGTTCCCAGTCGGCACGGGTCAGGGTGGTCATGCGAGTGTCCTCCTCTTATTGATACGACACCCGCGTTCTTCGCGGGCGCTGTCAGGAATTCTGCCCGGCCAGCCTGCTTTTCGGCCCAAGGCATCCACCACCCTAAACCAGCCGCACATGAAGTTTCAATATATTTGACATAACGCCGGCAAACGGCCTTGCGATGTTCATTTTAATAAACATAGACTTTGGACTCATCAACCAACCGCGCCGCAATCACGGGGAGATAACAACAATGAACATCCACAACGTCGTCGACTTCAGCCAGGCCACCACCGCCGCCGAGCGCTACCGCCCGGATCCGGCCAAAGTGCTCAAGGGCGACCCGGAACAAGCGGTGTACAACCACTACAATAGCCCTTGCGGTCAGTTGAATGCTGGCGTGTGGGAAGGTGAAGTCGGACAGTGGACGGTGAATTTCACCGAGCACGAGTACTGCGAGATCCAACAGGGAGTTTCGGTGCTGCGTGACAGCGACGGCAATGCCAAGACCCTGCGCGCAGGCGATCGCTTTGTGATCCCGGCAGGTTTTCGCGGCACCTGGGAAGTGCTGGAGCCGTGCCGCAAGATCTACGTAGCGTTTGAACAGAAGGCTTGAGCCCACCTCGAAACAGTCGCTGACATTCTGCCGCTGGCCCCGGCCAGCGGCACCGGGTAAGACTTGCTGACAGGTGCCCCGTATTTCATTGTCGGGCCGGTAACGCACAGGACGTGCAGCCTCCGACGACTTGGGCGCCCAACCAACAGCCATGCAAGGAGGCAACATGCCAGTCTTACCCGATCAATGCGATCTCGCCATCGCCCAATACACCATCGGCCAGAAATGCACCCCGGAACTGCTTGAAGAAGTTCGCGCCCTGGCCAATGGCGCACCAGTGCGAGCCACCGGACCGAACTACCCTTCGAGCTGGGACCTGCGCCCGCAACGCATCAACCTGCATACCAATGCCGACAGGATAATCGTCAGCCTCAACTGTGGCTGATCCGTTTCGACGCTGACGAAACAACCTGATTCACGCGCAACAAAAAAGGCCCGTATCTCGCGATACGGGCCTTTTTCGTAAGAGAGAAAAATCAATTACTTGATTTTGCCTTCTTTGTAGATCACGTGCTTGCGAACAACCGGATCATATTTCTTGATCTCGATTTTGTCCGGGGTAGTACGCTTGTTCTTGTCGGTAGTGTAGAAGTGACCAGTACCGGCGCTCGAAATCAAACGAATCAATTCACGCATGATTAGCTCCCTTAAACCTTGCCATCGCGGCGAAGTTCGGCCAGCACGACAGTGATGCCACGCTTGTCGATGATACGCATGCCTTTGGCAGATACGCGCAGACGCACAAAACGTTTCTCTTCTTCAACCCAGAAGCGGTGATGCTGCAGGTTCGGCAGGAAACGACGACGGGTTTTGTTGTTTGCGTGGGAAATGTTATTCCCGGTTACCGGACCCTTACCGGTAACTTGACATACTCTAGACATGCCTCAGCCCTCTAAAACCACATGCCCAACCCGGCATGGGTTGGCCGCTTAATCTCTCAGTCATTTGGCGCCAGGCGCCGCGTTTCTTTAGAGGTCTTACCGGCTACACCTACAGTGAAGGAACCGGGCCCCTAGAAAAGAGCGCTGCTTTATACCAGAAAGACTGGAGAGCAACAACATTCAGTGTGCGTTGAATTCACAAAATCCCCGTTTTCCAGGCTCCGAGCGCTTTGGACAAAGGCTATCGCCGATGGCGACCGCTCGTCGCAGAGAATCGGGCATTGGACCAACCAAGGGGGTTTCTCAACCGCTGCACAGCAAAATCAGTCGCCTATAGTCCTCTCAAAATGAAAAAGGGGATAGTCATTTGCAAAAGAGCCCACTAGGGTAAGGCTTTTCCAGACTGCACTTGCAGATGGGCCTTCGATCTGTAAAGGAAGCCGACCATGCGCCTCGCTGCCCTACCGCTATTGCTCGCCCCGCTTCTGCTGAGCCCACAAGCCTTTGCCGCCGCCCTGAGCGTCTGCACCGAGGCCAGCCCTGAAGGGTTCGATGTGGTGCAGTACAACTCGTTGACCACCACCAACGCTTCGGCCGACGTACTGATGAATCGCCTGGTGGATTTCGACACAGCCAGCGGCAAAGTGGTCGCCAGTCTAGCCGACAGCTGGGAAGTCAGCCCCGACGGCCTGATCTATGTCTTCAAATTGCACCCACAGGTAAAATTCCATCGCACCGAGTACTTCACCCCAACACGCGACCTGAACGCCGAAGACGTGATTTTCAGCTTCGACCGCATGCTCGACCCGGCCAATGCGTGGCACAAAGTCGCCCAGAGCGGCTTCCCGCATGCGCAATCGATGCAGTTGCCGGCGCTGATCAAGAAAATCGACGCCCTCGATCCACAGACCGTGCGCTTCACCCTCGACCACGCGGATTCGACCTTCCTGGCGACCCTGAGCATGGGCTTCGCCTCGATCTATTCGGCCGAGTACGCCGACAAGCTGATGAAGGCCGGCACACCTGAAAAACTCAACAGCCAGCCGATCGGGACGGGGCCGTTCGTATTCACGCGCTTCCAGAAGGATGCTTCGGTTCGCTATAAAGCCAACCCCGACTACTTCGCCGGCAAACCCTCTGTCGATCCGCTGATCTTTGCCATCACACCGGACGCCAACGTCCGCCTGCAGAAATTGCGTCGCAATGAATGCCAGATCGCCCTGTCGCCCAAGCCCCTGGACGTACAGGAAGCGTTGAAAGAGCCGACCCTGAAAGTCGAAAAAACTGACGCGTTCATGACCGCTTTCGTCGGCATCAACAGCCAGCATCCACCGCTGGACAAGCCAGAAGTGCGTCAGGCCATCAACCTTGCCTTCGACAAGGCCAATTACATCAAAGCCGTGTTCGAAGACACCGCCGAAGCGGCCAATGGTCCGTATCCGCCGAACACCTGGAGCTATGCGAAAAACCTTCCGGGGTATCCGCATGACGTCGAAAAGGCCAAGGCGCTGATGGCCAAAGCCGGGCTCAAGGAAGGCTTCCAGACCACCATCTGGACCCGCCCTTCCGGCAGCCTCCTCAACCCCAACCCGAGTCTCGGCGCTCAACTGTTGCAGTCCGACCTGGCGGAAATCGGTATTCAGGCCGAAATCCGCGTGATCGAATGGGGCGAGTTGATCCGCCGCGCCAAGGCCGGTGAACACGACTTGCTGTTCATGGGCTGGGCCGGTGACAACGGCGACCCGGACAACTTCCTCACGCCGCAGTTTTCCTGCGCCGCGGTCAAGTCCGGCACCAACTTCGCCCGTTATTGCAATGCGGACCTGGACAAGTTGATCAGCGCCGGCAAGACCACCGGCGAACAAGGCGTGCGTACCAAGCTCTACGAACAGGCGCAGACGCAGATCCAGCAACAGGCGCTGTGGTTGCCCCTGGCCCACCCGACGGCCTTCGCACTGACGCGCAAGGATGTCGAGGGGTATTCGGTCAGCCCGTTCGGGCGGCAGGATTACTCCAAGGTCAACCTCAAATAATCCGCCCCGACACAAAACCCTGTGGGAGCGAGCCTGCTCGCGAAGGCGTCGTGTCAGTCGATATCAATGTCTACTGACAGATTGCTTTCGCGAGCAGGCTCGCTCCCACATGGATTGCGCCAGCCCCCCCCCGCCTACATCCACCCATACTCAGCCATCGACAGCGGATCGCCATCGCCAATGATGAAATGGTCGAGCACCCGCACATCAATCAATTCCAGCGCCTCTTGCAGACGCTTGGTCAGCACCCGGTCGGACTGACTGGGGGTACTGTTGCCCGAAGGATGGTTATGACACAGGATCAATGCCGCTGCGTTGTTGGCCAAGGCGCGCTTGACCACCTCTCGCGGATGAACGCTGGTGTTGTCGATGGAGCCGCGAAACAGCGTCTCAAACGCCAGTACCTGATGCCTGGAATCAAGAAACAGGCAACCAAACACCTCGTGTGGCTCGTGGCGCAGCATTGATTTCAGGTAGTCGCGAACCGCTTGCGGACTCTCAAGTGCCGGTTTCTGACGCGCCCGCTCGGCCAGGTGGCGCCTGCTCATTTCTTGCGCAGCCTGCAACTGTGCGAATTTCGCCGGCCCCAGCCCCAACTGCTTGCTGAACGCTTCCTGATCGGCCTCAAGCAGCAAACGCAGGCTGCCAAACTGATTCAACAGGTGTCGTGCCAAATCCACGGCGCTTTTACCGACCACGCCTGTCCGTAAAAATATCGCCAGCAACTCGGCGTCCGAAAGGCTTCTCGAGCCCTGTTCAAGCAACCTCTCCCGCGGCCGCTCCGCCGCCGGCCAATCGCGAATACTCATAACACCTCCCTGTCTGTGGGCGCCGCTGTTCCGTAGCGGTCGCTGTGATATCGTAGCCCATCTTTTTTGCGTGCGAATTCACCCTGGGGAGGGGGTTTCGCCACGTATGTCACCAACGAATTGAAAGGCAGGCCTATGCAGCGGCTGTATCGGAAACGCATTGTTCTGGGCGTCGGCGGCGGTATCGCTGCCTACAAGAGCGCCGACCTGGTTCGCCGCCTGATCGACCAGGGCGCCGAAGTGCGCGTGGTCATGACCCGTGGCGGCGCAGAGTTCATCACCCCGTTGACCATGCAGGCCCTGTCCGGGCACCCGGTCCATCTGGACCTGCTGGACCCGGCGGCCGAAGCGGCCATGGGCCACATCGAACTGGCGAAATGGGCCGACCTGGTGCTGATCGCCCCCGCCACGGCGGATCTGATTGCCCGCCTGGCCCAAGGCATTGCCGATGACCTGCTGACCACGCTGGTGCTGGCCACCGATGCGGTGGTCGCCGTTGCCCCGGCCATGAACCAGGCCATGTGGCGCGATCCGGCGACCCAGGCCAACCTGCAAACCCTCGAGAGCCGCGACATCAAGGTCTTCGGTCCGGCCTCCGGCAGCCAGGCCTGCGGCGACGTCGGCCTGGGGCGCATGCTCGAAGCCCTTGAACTGGCCCAGTGCGCGGCAGACTGCTTCCAGCGTCAGGCCCTGACCGGCAAGCACGTACTGATCACCGCCGGCCCGACCCAGGAAAACATCGACCCGGTGCGCTACATCACCAACCACAGCTCCGGAAAAATGGGCTTTGCCCTGGCCGAAGCCGCCGTGGAAGCCGGTGCCCGCGTGACCCTGATCACCGGCCCGGTGCACTTGCCGACCCCGGATCGCGTCACCCGCATCGACGTGGTCAGTGCCCGCGACATGCTCGCCGCCTGCGAAGCAGCCATCCCTTGCGACCTGTTCATCGCCTCGGCAGCTGTCGCGGACTACCGGCCGGAAGTCGTCGCCCCACAGAAACTCAAGAAAGATCCTACGAACGGCGACGGCTTGTTGCTACAGATGGTGCGTAACCCGGACATCCTGGCCACCATCGCCACCCGCCCCGACCGCCCGTTCAGTGTCGGCTTCGCCGCCGAGACCGAACACCTGCTCGATTACGCTGCGCGCAAGTTGAAAGACAAGAACCTCGATTTGATCGTCGCCAACGACGTCGCCAACCCGAGCATTGGCTTCAACAGCGAAGAAAACGCCTGCAGCGTCATCGATCGCGAGCTTCACGCCACACTTTTCGCCCAGACCAGCAAGAGCAAGATTGCTCGCCAGCTGATCACTTTTATCGCCGAACGTCTGAACCAGGTTTAATTTACATGCACGCTTTGCAAGCCAAGATCCTTGACCCCCGCATCGGTACCGAATTCCCGCTGCCGCAATACGCCACACCGGGCTCCGCCGGCCTCGACCTGCGCGCCATGCTGGAGCAGGACACCGTGATCAAGCCGGGTGAAACCGTGCTGATCCCTACCGGCCTGTCGGTCTACATCGGTGACCCGAACCTGGCGGCGCTGATTCTGCCGCGCTCGGGGATGGGCCATAAGCACGGCATCGTGCTGGGCAATCTGGTCGGTCTGATCGATTCCGACTACCAGGGCCCGCTGATGGTCTCCTGCTGGAACCGTGGCCAGACCGAATTCACCATGCCGGTCGGTGAGCGCTTGGCGCAACTGGTGCTGGTGCCGGTGGTGCAGGCTCACTTCGAGATGGTTGAAGAGTTTGTTGAAACCGAGCGCGGCACTGGCGGTTTCGGCCATACCGGTACCCGTTGATAGAGACTCATCGTGGCGAGGAGAGCTTGCTCCCTCGCCACAAAATTCAAATTGTCATCTGCAACGTTTAGTACCGAAAATCAAGGCATTGCCCGACCAAACCCTTGCCATCAGGGGCGTCATGGCCCTTTCACACCACGAACTCTCTGTGGAAAACGCCGTCATACCCTTCAGTTTGAACCTGTCGCCGAATGACTCGGCGGCCTGTCCAGCCACTTTCGAGATGGAGCATTTCCACAGATGAACACCCCGGCCAAAATTGCACCCAAGTTCCCTGACAGCATCTTCCGCGCCTACGACATCCGTGGCACCGTCCCGGAATTCCTGAACGCCGAGACCGCTTACTGGATTGGCCGCGCCGTCGGCTCCCAAAGCCTGGCCCAGGGCGAGCCAAATGTGTCCGTCGGTCGCGACGGTCGCTTGTCCGGTCCGGAGCTGGTCGCGCAATTGATCAAAGGCATCGCCGACAGCGGCTGCCACGTCAGCGATGTCGGCCTGGTCCCGACGCCGGCGCTGTACTACGCCGCCAACGTGCTGGCCGGCAAATCCGGTGTGATGCTCACCGGCAGCCACAACCCATCGAACTACAACGGCTTCAAGATCGTCATTGCCGGCGACACCCTGGCCAACGAACAGATCCAGGCCCTGCACGACCGCCTCAAGACCAATGACCTGAGCAGCGGCCAGGGCACCATCACCCGGGTCGAAATCCTCGAGCGCTACACCACCGAAATCGTCCAGGACATCAAGCTGGCCCGTCGCCTGAAAGTGGTTGTCGACTGCGGCAACGGCGCGGCCGGCGTGATTGCCCCGCAGCTGATCGAAGCGCTGAACTGCGAAGTCATCCCGCTGTTCTGCGAAGTCGACGGCAACTTCCCGAACCACCACCCGGACCCGGGCAAGCCTGAAAACCTCGTCGACCTGATCGCCAAGGTCAAGGAAACCAACGCCGACATCGGCCTGGCCTTCGACGGCGACGGCGACCGCGTCGGCGTGGTGACCAACACTGGCAGCATCGTCTACCCGGACCGCCTGCTGATGTTGTTCGCCCGAGACGTCGTGGCGCGCAACCCGGGTGCCGAGATCATCTTCGACGTCAAATGCACCCGTCGCCTGATTCCGCTGATCAAGGAATACGGCGGCCGGTCGTTAATGTGGAAAACCGGTCACTCGTTGATCAAAAAGAAAATGAAACAATCCGGCGCCTTGCTGGCCGGCGAAATGAGCGGGCACATCTTCTTCAAGGAGCGCTGGTTCGGTTTCGACGACGGCATCTACAGCGCCGCGCGGTTGCTGGAGATCCTCAGCAAGGAAAAATCCTCGGCGGAGGAGCTGTTCGCAACCTTCCCGAACGATATTTCTACGCCAGAAATCAATATCCATGTGACCGAAGAGAGCAAATTCAGCATCATTGATGCACTGCACGACGCACAGTGGGGCGCAGGCGCCGACCTGACCACCATTGACGGCGTGCGAGTCGACTATGCCAAAGGCTGGGGCCTGGTACGCGCATCCAACACCACACCGGTGCTGGTGCTGCGTTTCGAGGCCGATGACGAGGCTGAATTGCAGCGCATCAAGGACGTTTTCAAAGTCCAGTTGAAGCGCGTTGCACCTGATCTCCAACTACCGTTCTGATTCACCCGGAGCCCTGAATGACCCTCGAACGCGAAGCCGCCGCCAACACCGCCAAGGTCCTGTCCGAAGCGTTGCCTTATATCCGCCGATACGTCGGCAAGACACTGGTGATCAAATACGGCGGCAACGCGATGGAAAGCGAGGAGCTGAAAACCGGCTTCGCCCGCGACATCGTGCTGATGAAGGCCGTGGGCATCAACCCGGTGGTGGTTCACGGCGGCGGCCCGCAAATCGGTGACCTGCTCAAGCGCCTGTCGATCGAGAGTCATTTCGTCGACGGCATGCGCGTCACCGACGCCGCGACCATGGACGTGGTGGAAATGGTCCTCGGCGGCCAGGTCAACAAGGACATCGTCAACCTGATCAACCGCCACGGTGGCAGCGCCATCGGCCTGACCGGTAAAGACGCCGAGCTGATTCGTGCGAAGAAGCTCACCGTCACCCGCCAGACCCCGGAGATGACCACCCCGGAAATCATCGACATCGGCCATGTGGGCGAAGTGGTCGGGATCAATACCGATCTGCTGAACCTGCTGGTCAAGGGCGATTTCATTCCGGTGATCGCGCCAATCGGTGTCGGCGCCAACGGTGAGTCGTACAACATCAACGCTGACCTGGTGGCCGGTAAAGTCGCCGAAGCGTTGAAAGCCGAGAAGCTGATGCTGCTGACCAACATCGCCGGCCTGATGGACAAGTCGGGCAAGGTCCTGACCGGTCTGACGACTCAACAGGTCGACGAACTGATCGCCGACGGCACCATCTACGGCGGCATGCTGCCGAAGATCCGCTGCGCACTGGAAGCGGTCCAGGGCGGCGTGGGCAGCTCGCTGATCATCGACGGTCGTGTGCCGAACGCGATCCTGCTGGAAATCTTCACCGATACCGGCGTGGGCACCCTGATCAGCAATCGCAAGCGTCCCTAAGCGATAACGCAAACAAAAAGACCCCGCTCGGCCTGGCTGAGCGGGGTCTTTTTTTGCCTGCAATCCCCTCTGTGGGATTTCACCTATTGTGGCAATGGACCCTGTAGGAGCTGCCGCAGGCTGCGATCTTTTGATTTTGCCTTTAAAAAGATCGCAGCCTGCGGCAGCTCCTACAGGGGTTTGCCGTTATACGCCGAACTGGGCGCGGTAGGCTTCGACGGCTGGCAGGTGCTGCTTGAGCTGCGGATCATCCGCCAGGAATTCCAGCACCTGGTTCAGCGAAACGATGCTGATGACAGGGATGCCGAAGTCACGCTCGACTTCCTGGATCGCCGACAACTCACCATTGCCGCGCTCCTGACGGTTCAGGGCAATCAACACGCCGGCGGCCTTGGCGCCGTCCTGGGAAGCGATGATCTGCATCACTTCACGGATGGCTGTACCGGCGGTGATCACGTCGTCGATGATCAGCACTTCGCCGGTCAAAGGTGCGCCGACCAGGCTGCCGCCTTCGCCGTGGGCCTTGGCTTCCTTGCGGTTGAAGCACCATGGCAGGTCACGGTTGTGATGCTCGGCCAAGGCCACGGCCGTAGTCGCCGCCAACGGGATGCCTTTGTAGGCCGGGCCAAACAGCACGTCGAACGCAATGCCGCTTTCGGCAATGGCAGCGGCGTAGAAACGACCCAGCTGCGCCAGGGCCGAACCCGAGTTGAACAGCCCCGCATTGAAGAAGTAAGGACTGGTGCGCCCGGACTTCAGGGTGAACTCACCGAAGCGCAAAACGCCGCGATCGATGGCAAAACGGATGAAATCGCGCTGATACGCTTGCATGAAAAACCCCAAATACCACGGATTTAGCTAATTAGCTTGACGCCGTGTATCATACACGCACGCGATTTTTGGGGCCATTTATGCGGATCATCAGTGTGAACGTCAATGGTATTCAGGCTGCAGTCGAGCGTGGTTTGCTCAGTTGGCTGCAGGCACAGAATGCCGACGTCATCTGCCTGCAGGACACCCGCGCCTCCGCCTTTGAACTGGACGATCCAGCCTTCCAACTGGATGGATACTTCCTTTATGCCTGCGATGCCGAAGTCCCCGCCCAAGGTGGCGTGGCTTTGTATTCGCGGCTGCAACCGAAGGCTGTCATCAGCGGTCTCGGTTTCGAGACGGCCGACCGCTACGGGCGCTACCTGCAAGCCGATTTCGACAAGGTCAGCATCGCGACCTTGCTGCTCCCTTCGGGGCAGAACGGCGATGAAGACTTGAACCAGAAGTTCAAGCTAATGGACGACTTCGCCCGTTATCTTGATAAACAGCGGCGCAAACGTCGCGAGTACATCTATTGTGGCTCGCTGTACGTGGCGCAACAGAAGCTGGATATCAAGAACTGGCGCGACAGCCAGCAATCTCCGGGTTTCCTGGCGCCTGAACGTGCCTGGATGGACGAGATTGTCGGCAACATGGGCTATGTCGACGCTCTGCGCGAAGTCAGCCGGGAAGGCGACCAGTACAGCTGGTGGCCAGATAACGAACAGGCGGAGATGCTCAACCTTGGTTGGCGCTTCGACTATCAACTGCTGACCCCGGGCCTGCGCCGCTTCGTACGCAGTGCACGCTTGCCACGCCAGCCGCGGTTCTCGCAACACGCGCCGCTGATCGTGGACTACGACTGGACGCTGACCATCTGAGGCGTCGTTTCGCAGACGCCAAGCCGGTCAAAAAAATGCCCGTATCGCAAGATACGGGCATTTTTTATGGGGCAAGCCGGCTGGGCTTCAGACAACGACGAAAAATGGCAGCGCCAGGAACAACTTGATCACGATGACGTTAATGATATCGATGAAGAAAGCGCCCACCATTGGCACCACCAGAAACGCAATCTGCGAAGGTCCGTAGCGTTGTGTCACAGCCTGCATATTAGCGATGGCTGTTGGCGTGGCACCCAGCCCGAAACCGCAATGTCCTGCCGCCAGTACTGCCGCATCGTAGTTGCCCCCCATTATTCTGAACGTCACGAATATCGCAAACAGCGCCATGACGATTGTTTGCACAGCCAGAATGATAAAGATCGGCAATGCCAGCGATGCCAGGTCCCATAGCTTGAGGGACATCAGGGCAATTGCCAGGAACAGCGACAAGCTTACATTCCCCAGCACCGAGACTTCGCGCTCAAACACCTGATACAAGCCAAGCGCCGAAAGCCCGTTGCGCAGAACAACACCGACGAACAACACACAAACGAAAGTCGGCAACTCGAATGCACTGCCGAGCAACAGCCCATTGAGAAGATTACCTGCCAGCAAGCTGACGGCGATCAGCGCGAGTGTCTCGATAAACGAGAAAGGCGTGATCGAGCGCTCCTTGTTCGGTTGCTCAAAGCCCTTTGGCGCGCGCGGCTTCGCTTGCTCAACGCAACCGGGTACCTGTACTCGCTTGATCAGCAAGCGGGCGACCGGCCCACCAATCAGACCGCCCAGCACCAGGCCGAAGGTCGCAGAGGCCATCGCAAGCTCGGAAGCCGAAGCCAGGCCGTATTTCTCACTGAATGTCGCGCTCCAGGCAGCGCCTGTGCCGTGACCGCCCGCCAGGGTCACCGAGCCTGTCAGCAGACCCATTAGAGGATCAAGCCCCAGCAGGCTGGCAAGACCGATGCCCATGGCATTCTGGACCAGCAGAAGCCCGGTGACCGCAAGAATGAAAATCCCCACGACGCGCCCGCCCCTCTTCAGGCTGGCGAAGTCGGCGCTCAAGCCAATGGTGGCGAAAAACGCGAGCATCAAGGGGGTCTGCAACGAAGTGTCGAACCGGACTTGAACATCGAAGCTGCGCAAGGCCAGGAGAACCAGGGCAACCACCAGGCCACCCGCTACAGGTTCGGGGATATTGTAGGCGCGTAAAAAACCGACACGTGTGACAAGCCCGCGACCCAATAACAGCACCAGGGAGGCGGCGACTAATGTTCCATAAAAATCGAGCTGAATCATTTTGCACTTATTCTTGGATATATATTCAGGGGCGAACTTTTTACCTGGACACGCCTCTTGAACAGGTTGAATTTCTCAACACTGATTGATGGTGAATTCAAGGACCTTCAATGGTCTGAATATATCAAAATATTTCTTGAAATATTTCGTGGGGGCAACTTTATCAATCACCCTGACTTATTGCCAAGCATAAGGGCAATATCGACACTTTACAGTTGTGACTAAAAATGTATTAGCTCAGCGGCACTTGCCATAACAGTCGTTACAACTAGTAAATATAAATTACAGCTTGAAACATTTATTTGGTGTAACAAACAAAAATGCCCCGAATGATCGGGGCATTTGCTTATTACCTTGGCTGACGCTGCTTCTGTTTTGCTTCTGTGGGTGCGCGCAGGCTCGTTCCTGCAAATGAAGATTGATCGTTATTTGATCAGTCGCCAGGTAAACGGGTACCGGTAAGGAAAACCCTCGTTGGCCTTCACGCCAGCAATGATGGTCAGGACCAGCGCACCGATAGCGATCAGCCCAAACAGAAAGAAGCCGACAATCACCACCATCAGCAGGAAGCAGATGGCCGAGGCAATGGCGACGGTGATCTGGAAGTTCAAAGCCTCCTTGCCCTGGGCATCGATGAACGGGTCCATCTCGCGCTTCATTTGCCAGAGAATCAGCGGGCCGATCAGCGTGCCGAACGGAATCCAGATTCCCAGCAAGGCGGACAGGTGACAGAACATCGCCCACTGGCGCACCTCCTGGCTCGGCGTGGGCAGCGGCAGTTGTTCGTCACTCATGGTGTCCTCCTTGCCTGGAGCGTCCGGTCAGTCGGCCAATGCGGCCTTTTGCAGTTCGAAGATCTCGTTCATGCCTTTCTTCGCCAGCTCCAGCATGGCGTTCAACTCTTCAGGCTGGAACGGCGCGCCTTCGGCAGTACCCTGGACTTCGATGAAACCGCCGGCACTGGTCATCACCACGTTCAGGTCGGTTTCGGCCGCCGAGTCTTCCAGGTAGTCGAGGTCGAGCACAGGCTCACCTTTGTACATGCCCACGGAAACAGCAGCGATCATCTGCTTGACCGGGTCGCCGCCTTTCAGGCCGCCCCGCTTCTTGATCACTTTCAAGGCATCGATCAGCGCGACCATGGAGCCGGTGATCGATGCCGTACGGGTGCCACCGTCTGCCTGGATCACGTCGCAGTCGACGTACAGGGTGACGTCGCCCAGCTTGGTCATGTCCAGCGCAGCGCGCAGCGAGCGGCCGATCAGACGCTGGATTTCCAGGGTACGGCCGCCTTGCTTGCCACGGCTGGCTTCACGCTGGTTACGCTCGCCGGTGGCACGTGGCAGCATGCCGTACTCGGCGGTCAGCCAGCCCTGGCCCTGGCCTTTGAGGAAACGCGGTACGCCCGGTTCAACGCTGACGGTGCAGATGACCTTGGTATCACCGAACTCGACCAGCACAGAACCCTCGGCGTGTTTGGTGTAGTTGCGGGTGATGCGGATCGAGCGGAGCTGATCGGCAGCGCGACCACTTGGACGTATCATAGGGAATACCTGTACTGGGGACGGAAAACTGCGGAGCATTATAGAGCCGACGGCCGCCCCTGGGCACTTCTAAAAAAATCCGCCGACGACCGAAGGCTCTGCACTGCACGCCGGCACAGGCCTGCCGCTCTATGTCACACCCTGTGTTTGGGCGCATCCGCGCCACTGCGCTACAATCCTGCGCCTTTGCTGCCAGTCGGCTTTAATTCATTGATATCGGATTCCCGGAACCAAGGTTCTGCGCCGATCTGCCTTGCGAGGTACCGCCATGGTGCACAGCATGACCGCCTTCGCCCGCGTCGAAAAAGCCGGCGTCCAGGGCACCCTGAGCTGGGAACTGCGGTCGGTCAACAGCCGCTACCTGGAACCCCACTTGCGCCTGCCGGAGTCCTTTCGCGACCTCGAAGGCGCGGTACGTGAAGCCCTGCGCCAAGGCGTATCGCGGGGCAAGCTCGAATGCACCCTGCGCTTCACCGAAGAAAACACCGGCAAAGCGCTGCAGATCGATCAGGAGCGCGCCGCGCAACTGGTCGCCGCCGCCGAGACCATCGCCGGCCTGATCAAGAACCCGGCCGCGCTGAACCCGCTGGAAGTCCTGGCCTGGCCCGGCGTACTGGTGGGCGACGCCACCGACCCGCAAGCCTTGAACGCCGAAGCGCTGGCACTGTTCAACCAGGGCCTCAAGGAACTCAAGGCCGGCCGCGAGCGCGAAGGTGCAGAGCTGGCACGGTTGATCAACGAGCGCCTGACCTCCATCGAAGAAGACGTGGTGACCCTGCGCGAACTGGTCCCGCAGATGCTCGCCACCCAGCGCCAGAAAGTCCTCGACCGTTTCGCCGACATGAAGGCCGAGATGGACCCGCAGCGCCTGGAGCAGGAAATGGTCATGCTCGCGCAAAAAAGCGACGTCGCCGAAGAACTGGATCGCCTGAGCACTCACATCATCGAAGTTCGCCGGGTACTCAAATCCGGCGGCGCTGCCGGTCGGCGCCTGGACTTCCTGATGCAGGAGCTCAACCGCGAAGCCAACACACTGGGCTCCAAAGCCTTCGACCCGCGCAGCACCCAGGCTGCGGTCAACCTCAAGGTGTTGATCGAGCAGATGCGCGAACAAGTGCAGAATATTGAGTAAGGCTACCCCGACATGACCCACAGCACTGGCACCCTTTACATCATTTCCGCCCCTTCGGGCGCGGGCAAGAGCAGCCTGGTCAAGGCCCTGACCGATGCCGATCCGGAGATCCGCGTCTCGGTCTCCCACACCACGCGCGCCATGCGCCCGGGTGAAGTGAATGGCGTGAACTATCACTTCGTCGACCGCAGCGAGTTCGTGAAGATGATCGAGCACGGCGATTTCCTCGAGCGCGCCGAAGTGTTCGGCAATCTCTATGGCACTTCGCAAAGCCACCTGCAGCAGACCCTGGACGAAGGCCACGACCTGATCCTGGAAATCGACTGGCAAGGTGCCGAGCAAGTGCGCAAGCTGATGCCGCAGGCTCGCTCGATCTTCATCCTGCCGCCGTCACTGCAGGCCTTGCACCAGCGCCTGACCAACCGTGGCCAGGACAGCGACGAGATCATTGACGGCCGGATGCGCGAAGCCGTCAGCGAAATGAGCCATTACGTTGACTACGATTACCTGATCATCAACGACGATTTCGCCCACGCTCTGCACGACCTGAAGGCGATTTTCCGCGCCAATCAGCTGATTCAGAAGCGTCAGCAGCAGCGTCACGGCAAATTACTGGCTGAATTGCTCGGTTAATCAGCTCTTCCCAAAACCGCTGCAAGGGCTTTACATTGGCACTTGCAGCGCGTTGAAGGGCTTGGTCAAAAAATCAGCGCTTCCCTAATCGCTGGTGATTTTTTAAACTGTTGAGTCCGCTCGCCCATCCGGGCAGCGCGCATATTGCATTTGCTACGAGGAAGACCATGGCCCGCGTAACCGTTGAAGACTGCCTAGAACACGTGGATAACCGCTTTGAGCTGGTCATGCTCTCTACCAAGCGTGCCCGTCAACTGGCCACCGGCGGCAAAGAGCCGAAAGTAGCATGGGAAAACGACAAGCCTACCGTTGTCGCCCTGCGCGAAATCGCTGAAGGCCTGATCGACTACGCAGCTATCGCCGAAGCCGAAATCGTTGAAGATGAACCGCTTTTTGCTGCATTCGAGGACGAGTCCAACGAGGCCGTCTAAGCCTATGCCTGGTCGACGTAGCACGGCGCGGGATCACAGCTTACGGCAGGAGACATCATGCCGAGCATAGACGCCCTCGCCGATCGCTTATCGACCTACCTCGGCAAGGACCAGGTCAACCTGGTCCGCCGAGCGTATTTCTACGCCGAACAAGCCCACGACGGCCAACGCCGCCGTAGCGGCGAGGCGTACGTCACGCACCCACTTGCGGTGGCGAATATTCTTGCCGACATGCACATGGACCATCAGAGCCTGATGGCCGCGATGCTGCATGACGTGATCGAAGACACCGGTATTGCCAAAGAAGCGCTGCAAGCGCAGTTCGGCGAAACCGTGGCCGAACTGGTCGACGGGGTCAGCAAACTGACCCAGATGAACTTCGAGACCAAGGCCGAGGCCCAAGCCGAAAACTTCCAGAAGATGGCCATGGCCATGGCCCGCGACATTCGCGTGATCCTGGTCAAGCTGGCCGACCGCCTGCACAACATGCGCACCCTGGAAGTGCTGTCCGGTGAAAAACGCCGGCGCATCGCCAAG
This sequence comes from Pseudomonas sp. PDM32, assembly GCF_019219225.1. NCBI lineage: Bacteria > Pseudomonadati > Pseudomonadota > Gammaproteobacteria > Pseudomonadales > Pseudomonadaceae > Pseudomonas > Pseudomonas sp. PDM32. The sequence continues at coordinate 239,948 of NZ_JAHUWE010000001.1, read as the reverse complement.
GAAACCCTGGAAATCTATGCGCCCATCGCCAACCGGCTGGGCATGCACGCCATCCGCATAGAATTCGAAGACCTCGGCTTCAAGGCCATGCATCCGATGCGTTCCGCGCGGATCTACCAGGCCGTCAAGCGCGCCCGGGGCAACCGCAAGGAAATCGTCAACAAGATCGAAGAGTCCTTAAGCCACTGCCTGGCCATCGACGGCATCCAGGGTGAGGTCAGCGGTCGCCAGAAACACCTCTACGGCATCTACAAGAAAATGCGCGGCAAGCGTCGGGCCTTCAACGAGATCATGGACGTCTACGCGTTCCGGATCATCGTCGACAAGGTCGATACCTGCTACCGCGTGCTGGGTGCTGTACATAACTTGTACAAACCGTTGCCGGGGCGCTTCAAGGATTACATCGCGATCCCCAAGGCCAACGGCTACCAGTCGCTGCACACCACACTGTTCGGCATGCACGGTGTTCCGATCGAGATCCAGATCCGCACCCGTGAAATGGAAGAGATGGCCAACAACGGCATCGCCGCCCATTGGCTGTACAAATCCAGCGGCGACGAGCAGCCCAAAGGCACCCATGCCCGCGCCCGCCAGTGGGTCAAGGGCGTGCTGGAAATGCAGCAACGCGCCGGCAACTCGCTGGAATTCATCGAAAGCGTGAAGATCGACCTGTTCCCGGACGAGGTCTACGTGTTCACGCCCAAAGGCCGGATCATGGAGCTGCCCAAGGGTTCCACGGCGGTCGACTTCGCTTACGCCGTGCATACCGACGTGGGCAACAGCTGCATTGCCTGCCGGATCAACCGTCGCCTCGCACCGCTGTCCGAACCGCTGCAAAGCGGCTCCACGGTCGAAATCGTCAGCGCTCCTGGCGCACGGCCGAACCCGGCGTGGCTCAACTTCGTGGTCACCGGCAAGGCGCGCACGCACATCCGCCATGCCCTGAAGCTGCAACGCCGCTCCGAATCCATCAGCCTCGGCGAACGCCTGCTGAACAAGGTCCTCAACGGATTCGACAGCGCGCTGGAGAAAATCCCGGCCGAACGCGTCAAGGCGATGCTCGCCGAGTACCGCCTCGAACTGATCGAGGATTTGCTCGAAGACATCGGCCTGGGCAATCGCATGGCCTATGTGGTGGCTCGCCGACTGCTCGGCGAAGGCGAACAGCTGCCAAGCCCGGAAGGCCCGCTGGCGATTCGCGGCACCGAAGGCCTGGTACTCAGCTACGCCAAGTGCTGCACGCCGATCCCGGGCGACCCGATTGTCGGCCACCTGTCCGCGGGCAAAGGCATGGTCGTGCACCTGGACAACTGCCGCAACATCAGCGAAATCCGCCACAACCCGGAAAAATGCATCCAGCTCTCGTGGGCCAAGGATGTCACCGGCGAATTCAACGTCGAACTGCGCGTCGAACTGGAACACCAGCGCGGCCTGATTGCCCTGCTGGCCAGTAGTGTCAACGCCGCCGACGGCAACATCGAGAAAATCAGCATGGACGAACGCGATGGTCGCATCAGCGTGGTCCAGTTGGTGGTCAGCGTGCACGACCGCGTGCACCTGGCCCGCGTGATCAAGAAACTGCGCGCCTTGACCGGGGTGATCCGCATCACCCGCATGCGCGCTTAAGCCCACTTACAAGGAGTCATTCATGACCAAGACTGTTATCACCAGCGACAAGGCCCCGGCCGCCATCGGTACTTACTCCCAGGCGATCAAGGCTGGCAACACCGTTTACATGTCAGGTCAGATTCCCCTGGACCCGAAAACCATGGAACTGGTCGAAGGCTTCGAAGCCCAGACCGTCCAGGTGTTCGAGAACCTCAAGGCCGTAGCCGAAGCAGCCGGCGGTTCGTTCAAGGACATCGTCAAGCTGAACATCTTCCTCACCGACCTGAGCCACTTCGCCAAGGTCAACGAGATCATGGGCAAGTACTTCGACCAGCCTTACCCTGCCCGCGCCGCCATCGGCGTTGCAGCCCTGCCAAAGGGTTCGCAGGTTGAAATGGATGCCATCCTGGTCATCGAGTAATGTGCACGGCGCAGCCTGGGGCTGCGCCGACTGCTCTGCTGTAAAGAAAGCTTGAAAGGATTCCACCATGCGCAATGCGCTTGTTCTCTCGCTGCTCGCCCTACTCCTGGGCGGATGTGCCAGCAACCCTGCCGATCGTGATATCAGCGGCACCTGGATCAATCAGGTGGCGATCGATGCCGCCGCCAAAGGCGTCCCCCTGCGTGAAGCGCTCCAGGCCTATGGCCCGAACCTGGAATGGGACATCAACACCAAGGCCGGCCAGGCCCGCTACACCAACGGCTTTGAAAACGTCGAAGGCAAGCTGCAGGGTGAAGAATCCGGCCTCTGGAAAGTCGATTTTTATGGCAGCTCCGGCAGTGAGCTGAAGCGCGACGGCAAACAATTGAGCCAGACCGCGACCGAAAACGAATCGGCCCAGGTCTTCGACCGGGCATTGATCCCGGTTCCGGATGGCGCACCGCTGGGCGCCAGCTTCGAACGCGCGCTGTATTCGGCCTACATGGGCGGTAGCTGGAAAGTCGTCAGCGGCCCCGGCGAAGGCGACACCGTGCAATTCCAGGCCGACGGCCAGGTGACCGGCCTGCCGGGTACTGACCGTTATGCGCTGTGCCTGGCCGGCGACTGCGCCTCGATGAGTGGCGGCAATGACAACATGTGGCTGCAGCTCAATGGGCAAGGAAACGCCTGGATCTTTGCGCGCAAGGGCAAGGAACTGGAGATTTTCCAGACCGTGAACACGGCGCAGGCGGACGAGATGCCTCAGTACACGCCCGGAGATCGCAAGTGGCTACTGGAAAAACAGTAACCCTCTGAAAAGATCGCAGCCTTCGGCAGCTCCTACAGGGTCATGCAAACACCTGTAGGAGCTGCCGAAGGCTGCGATCTTTTTTGTTGTTCAGCGCCCTTCAAGAATCGCCGCATACCCCTCACGGAAGCTCGGATACTTCGGCGTCCAGCCCAAGGCCTTGGCCCGCGCATTACTGCAACGCTTGCTGCCGGTGCGCCGCACGCTTGAATCCTCGTCCCATTCGGTCACGCCCAGATACCCGCGCAACCAGCCCACCACATCGGCCAGCGCTGCCGGCTCGTCATCGACGCCGATGTAGACATCCTCCAGCGCCACGCCTCGCCGGTCCGCCTCAAGCAGGCAGGCCATCAACCCTGCGGCATCGTCCGCATGGATCCGGTTGGCATACAACGGTGGTTCAACCGCCACGCGATAACCCCGGCGGACCTGGGTCAGCAACCACTCACGGCCCGGGCCGTAGATGCCGGTCAGTCGCACGACGCTGGCCGGGATACCGCTCTTGAGCGCGATCTGCTCGGCCTCAAGCATCAAACGTCCAGAATAACCGGACGCCACCGTAGACGAACGCTCATCGACCCACTCGCCATCCTGCTGCCCGTAAACACTGCTGCTGGACACAAACAACAAGCGATTGGGCACCTGACCGTAGTCGTTCAGCCACTCCAGCACATGCTCCAGCCCCTGGACGTAGGCAGCACGGTAGCCGGCCTCGTCGTGATCGGTGGCTGCCGCGCAATACACCAGGTAATCCACGGCACCGATCGGCCAAGTGGCCGGGCAGTCCTTGTTGAACAAATCACCGGCAACGCCGATGACGCCCGCGGGCAGGCGAGCAACATCCCGCCGCAGGCCATGAACCTCCCATCCCGCCGCCAGCAGTTGAGTGGCCAGGCGGCTGCCGACATCACCGCAGCCGGCGATCAAAACAGTAGGCGCAGACATCAGAAAACTCCCATCGCAAAGCCACAGACTAGCGCCGACAACAGACAGGCGGCTAGCAACGCAGGAAAAAAAGAGACGCTATTACTTCTGTTAACAAGAATTAATTGCAATAATACGCCCCACTTTTGTTCTCGGCCCTTCGAGGCCTGGAAGAACATCACCCGTTTTTTCTCTCAGGTCCGGCCAGCATGACACGTAATCAACTCTCCGCTTCGCCAACCAAACGACCTCGCGCCTGGAGCGCGGTGGCCGCCCTGTTCCTCAGCCTGATGCTCGCGCCAGTCGCGGCTTTCGCCGATGCCCAGCCGCCAGCGACTCCGGCCGCCGCCGCAGCCCCTGCACCGGCTGATCACGCCGCCCCGGCCGTTGCTCCCGTCGCGACGGATCCTGCCCAGGCAGCGCCGACAGATAATCTGGGTGAAGACGTTCCTGAAGTCCTTGAAGCCGACAACACTCTGGGCATGGCCCATGACCTGTCGCCGTGGGGCATGTACAAGAATGCCGACATCATCGTGAAAATCGTGATGATCGGCCTGGCCATCGCCTCGATCATCACCTGGACCATCTGGATCGCCAAGGGTCTTGAGCTGATGGGCGCCAAGCGTCGCCTGCGCGGCGAAATCGCTCAACTGAAAAAATCCACCTCCCTCAAGGAAGCCAGCGCGACGGCGGCGAAGGAAGGCACCCTCGCCAACCTGCTGGTGCACGATGCTCTCGAAGAGATGCGCCTGTCGGTCAACAGCCGCGAGAAAGAAGGCATCAAGGAGCGTGTCAGCTTCCGCCTTGAGCGCCTGGTCGCGGCCTGCGGTCGCAACATGAGCAGCGGCACCGGCGTGCTGGCGACCATCGGTTCCACCGCGCCCTTCGTCGGCCTGTTCGGTACCGTGTGGGGCATCATGAACAGCTTCATCGGCATCGCCAAAACCCAGACCACCAACCTCGCCGTCGTCGCTCCCGGCATCGCCGAAGCCCTGCTGGCCACCGCACTGGGCCTGGTTGCAGCGATCCCTGCGGTCGTGATCTACAACGTCTTCGCCCGCTCCATCGCCGGTTACAAAGCTCAGGTGTCCGACGCGTCGGCACAGGTCCTGCTGCTGGTCAGCCGCGACCTCGACCACCAGCCTGAGCGCAGCTCGCAACCGCACATGGTGAAAGTGGGGTAATCGGCCATGGGCCTGCATTTGAAAGAAGGGGCAGACGACGATCTGTCCGAAAACCACGAAATCAACGTCACGCCGTTCATCGACGTGATGCTGGTGCTGTTGATCATCTTCATGGTGGCGGCCCCGCTGGCCACCGTGGACATCAAGGTCGACCTGCCCGCTTCCACCGCCAAACCGGCGCCGCGGCCAGAGAAACCGGTATTCCTCAGCGTCAAGGCTGACCAGCGCCTGTTCCTCGGTGAAGACGAAGTGAAGGCCGAAGCACTCGGCGCCACCCTCGACGCCAGGACCCAGGGCAAAAAAGACACGACGATCTTCTTCCAGGCCGACAAAGGCGTGGATTACGGCGACCTGATGAGCGTGATGGACAACCTGCGATCGGCCGGTTACCTGAAGGTAGGTCTGGTCGGACTCGAGACGGCAGCCAAGAAATGATCACGACGCGCCATAAGCTGACGCGTTACAGCGGTAGCCTGGCTGTGGTGCTGGGCGTTCACGCGCTGGCCATCGCGCTGGCGCTGAACTGGTCCGCCCGCCCGCCCATCGAATTGCCGCCCCAGGCAATGATGGTCGAACTGGCACCGGTCCCTGCCCCGCCACCGCCTGCTCCGCCGAAGGTCGTCACCCCACCGCAGCCACCGGCTCCGGTTGAAGAACTGCCGATCCCCAAGCTCGCCGAAGCGCCGAAAGCTGAAATTGCCGTGCCCAAACCCGTCAAGCCAAAGCCGAAGCCACAGCCGCCCAAGCCGGTAGAGAAGAAACCCGAACCGCCGAAGGAAAAACCGGCCGAAGAAAAGCCTGCCGAAACGCAACAGACTCAGGCGCCAACGGAGAAATCCGCTCAGCCTGCACCGGGCCCTTCACCCGCTCAACTGGCGGCCAAGGCCAGTTGGCAAGGCACGCTGCTGGCGCACCTGCAGAAGTACAAAAAGTACCCGGCCAGTGCACAGGCACGGGGCAAGGAAGGCATGAACCGCCTGCGTTTCGTCGTGGATGCCGAAGGCAATGTGTTGTCGTTTGAGCTGGTAGGCGCCTCGGGCACCGCCGATCTGGACCGGGCCACCCTGGAAATGATCCGCCGCGCTCAACCGCTGCCCAAGCCGCCGGCCGACATGCTGACCAATGGCTCCATCGAAATCGTTGCACCCTTTGTGTATTCGCTGGAAAAACGCCGTCGGTAAACGCACCACCGCCCCATGTGGGAGCGAGCTTGCTCGCGATAGCGGTCTAACATTCAACGTAGATGTCGAATGTTGGGCCCTCATCGCGAGCAAGCTCGCTCCCACAGAGATTTCTGCCAGCAGAAAGGTCGCGTTCCAAGCCAAAAAGGCACCGAAAGGTGCCTTTGTCTTATCTGCCAGCGGCAAACCGGCATTGCCCGGTGTCACCCGACACGTTCAGTCTGATAACGTGCGTCTATCGATTGCAGCCGGTATGCTTGGCACGCAAATTCATGGACGCTTGCTATGACCCTCACAGAATTACGCTACATCGTTACCCTCGCCCAAGAGCAGCACTTCGGCCACGCGGCCGAGCGTTGCCACGTCAGCCAGCCGACCCTTTCGGTGGGCGTGAAAAAGCTTGAAGACGAACTCGGTGTGCTGATTTTCGAGCGCAGCAAAAGCGCCGTGCGCCTGACACCGGTCGGCGAAGGCATCGTGGCCCAGGCGCAAAAGGTGCTGGAACAGGCCCAGGGCATCCGCGAACTGGCCCAGGCCGGCAAGAACCAGTTGACCGCACCGCTTAAAGTCGGCGCGATCTACACCGTCGGGCCGTACCTGTTCCCGCACCTGATTCCACAACTGCACCGGGTCGCCCCGCAGATGCCGTTGTACATCGAAGAAAACTTCACCCACGTGCTGCGCGACAAACTGCGCAACGGTGAACTCGACGCGATCATCATCGCCCTGCCGTTCAGCGAAGCCGATGTACTGACCCTGCAGCTCTACGACGAGCCGTTCTACGTGCTGATGCCGGCCCAGCACCCGTGGACGCAAAAAGAGTCCATCGACGCCAGCCTGCTCAACGACAAGAGCCTGCTGCTGCTCGGCGAAGGCCACTGCTTCCGCGATCAGGTACTGGAAGCCTGCCCGACCCTGACCAAAGGCAACGACGGCGCCAAGCACACCACGGTGGAATCCAGTTCCCTGGAAACCATTCGCCACATGGTCGCATCCGGCCTGGGGATTTCGATCCTGCCGTTGTCGGCAGTCGACAGCCATCACTACGCCCCCGGCGTGATCGAGGTGCGTCCGTTGTCGGCACCCGTGCCGTTCCGCACCGTGGCCATTGCCTGGCGCGCCAGTTTCCCGCGTCCGAAGGCGATTGAAATCCTCGCCGACTCCATTCGCCTGTGCTCGGTGGCCAAGCCAGCGGCGCAGGTCGCTGCGGGCTAAGCGACGGTCATGAGCGAGTTGTCGCAAGTGTCGGTGACGGCGCTCAAGGGTGTCGGTGAAGCCATGGCCGAGAAACTGGCCAAGGTCGGCCTGGAAAACCTCCAGGACGTGTTGTTTCACTTGCCCCTGCGCTATCAGGACCGCACCCGCGTGGTCCCGATTGGCGCGCTGCGACCCGGGCAGGATGCAGTCATCGAAGGCACCGTCAGCGGCGCCGATGTGGTCATGGGCCGTCGACGCAGCCTCGTGGTGCGCTTGCAGGACGGTACTGGCGGACTCAGCCTGCGCTTCTACCATTTCAGCAATGCGCAGAAGGAAGGCCTCAAACGCGGCACGCGGATTCGCTGCTACGGCGAGGCTCGGCCCGGTGCTTCGGGGCTGGAAATCTACCACCCGGAATATCGCGCCATCACTGGCGACGAACCACCGCCAGTGGATGAAACCCTGACTCCCGTCTACCCGCTCACCGAAGGCCTGACCCAACAGCGCCTGCGCCAATTGTGCATGCAGACCCTCACCCTGCTCGGCCCCAGCAGCCTGCCCGACTGGCTGCCGAACGAGCTGGCCCGCGACTACCAACTGGCACCGCTGGCCGATGCAATCCGCTACCTGCACAACCCGCCCGCCGATGCCGACGTCGATGAACTCGCCCTCGGCCATCACTGGGCGCAGCACCGCCTGGCTTTCGAAGAACTGCTGACCCATCAACTGTCACAACAGCGCCTGCGCGAAAGCATGCGCGCCCTGCGTGCGCCCGCGATGCCCAAAGCCACGCGACTGCCGGCCAAGTACCTGGCCAACCTCGGCTTCAGCCCGACCGGCGCCCAGCAACGGGTCGGTAACGAAATCGCCTACGACCTCAGCCAGCACGAGCCCATGCTGCGGCTAATCCAGGGCGACGTCGGCGCTGGCAAAACGGTGGTCGCCGCCCTTGCCGCGCTGCAAGCGCTGGAGGCCGGTTATCAGGTCGCGCTGATGGCACCCACCGAGATTCTCGCCGAGCAGCACTTCATCACCTTCAAGCGCTGGCTCGAGCCGCTTGGCATCGAAGTCGCGTGGCTCGCCGGCAAGCTCAAGGGCAAGAACCGCACCGCCGCGCTGGAGCAAATCGCCAGTGGCACGCCCATGGTGGTCGGCACTCACGCACTGTTCCAGGACGAAGTGCAATTCAAGAACCTGGCGCTGGTGATCATCGACGAACAGCACCGTTTCGGCGTGCAGCAGCGTCTGGCCCTGCGGCAGAAAGGCGTCGGCGGACGCATGTGTCCGCATCAGCTGATCATGACCGCCACGCCGATTCCGCGCACGCTGGCCATGAGCGCCTACGCCGATCTCGACACCTCGATCCTCGACGAACTGCCCCCCGGCCGAACCCCGGTCAACACCGTGCTGATCACCGACACCCGGCGGGTCGAAGTCATCGAGCGGGTACGCAGCGCTTGCGCCGAAGGGCGACAAGCCTATTGGGTGTGCACGCTGATCGAAGAGTCGGAAGAGCTGACCTGCCAGGCCGCCGAAACCACCTTTGAGGACCTCACCGCCGCCCTCGGCGAGCTGAAGGTCGGGCTGATCCACGGCCGCATGAAACCTGCGGAAAAAGCCGCGGTGATGGCCGAATTCAAGGCCGGAAACCTGCAACTGCTGGTCGCGACCACGGTGATCGAAGTAGGCGTGGACGTACCCAACGCCAGCCTGATGATCATCGAAAACCCCGAGCGCCTGGGCCTGGCGCAATTGCACCAGTTGCGCGGCCGCGTCGGCCGCGGCAGCGCCGTCAGCCATTGCGTGCTGCTCTACCATCCCCCGCTGTCGCAGATCGGCCGCCAGCGCCTGGGCATCATGCGCGAAACCAACGATGGTTTTGTCATCGCCGAAAAGGACCTGGAATTGCGCGGCCCCGGCGAAATGCTCGGCACCCGCCAAACCGGGCTGCTTCAATTCAAGGTCGCCGATCTGATGCGCGATGCCGATTTGCTGCCCGCCGTGCGGGATGCGGCCCAGGCATTGCTCGAACGCTGGCCGACCCATGTCAGCCCGCTACTCGACCGTTGGCTGCGTCATGGCCAACAATACGGCCAAGTGTGACAACCGTCACAGTTTCTGAGGCGTGGCCTTAGGCAAGCTGGTTATACTTCTGCAATTGTTTAATCACGGATACAGACCATGACCGAAGTTGCCTTCGCACCCGATACCCCGCACGCTCCGTCGGTTATTCGGCTGATGCTGGGCAAGTTGGGTATTGCCTACGAAGAAGTGCTGGACCATCACGGCCTCAATGCCGCACGCAAAGTACAGGCCGTTCTGCTCGATGACAGCGTCGGCGCGCTGATGGTGTTGTTCCCGCAAAGCCAGTTGCTGGACCTCAATCGCCTGACCGAACTCACCGGTCGCCGCCTCACTGCCGTACCCACCGAGCGCCTGAAAAAAATGCTCGGCAAGCACAACCTCAGCTTGCTGCCGGGCCTGCCGGCGCTGACCAGTTCACCCTGCCTGTACGACGAAAGCCTGCTGCGTGAGCCGAAGTTGCTGATCAACTCTGGTGAGCCGGGCGTGCTGCTGGAAGTCTCCAGCGAAGACTTCAAGACCATGCTGACCAAGGCCAGCGCGGCCAACTTTGGCGAAAACCTGACCAGCATCCGTCCGAACCTCGACCGCCCCGATGACGACCGCAAGGAAATCACCCAGGCCGTCCAGGCGTTTACCGCGCGGCGCATCCAGCAGCGTCTGGAAGAGACCATCGAGATTCCGCCGCTGGCCGAAACCGCGCAAAAAATCATCAAGCTGCGTGTCGACCCCAACGCCACCATCGACGACATCACCGGCGTGGTCGAAACCGACCCGGCGCTGGCCGCGCAAGTCGTGAGCTGGGCGGCGTCGCCCTACTACGCCTCGCCGGGCAAGATCCGTTCCGTGGAAGACGCCATCGTGCGCGTGCTGGGCTTCGACCTGGTGATCAACCTGGCGCTGGGCCTGGCCCTGGGTAAAACCCTGAGCCTGCCCAAGGACCACCCGCAACAAACCACGCCGTACTGGCAGCAATCCATCTACACCGCCGCCGTCATCGAAGGCCTGACCCGCGCCATGCCGCGCACCCAGCGCCCGGAAGCCGGCCTGACCTACCTGGCCGGCCTGCTGCACAACTTCGGCTACCTGCTGCTGGCCCACGTGTTCCCGCCACACTTCTCGCTGATCTGCCGCCACCTGGAGGTCAACCCGCATCTGTGTCACAGTTTCGTGGAACAGCACCTGCTGGGCATCAGCCGTGAACAGATCGGCTCGTGGCTGATGCGCTACTGGGACATGCCCGAAGAGCTGTCCACCGCCCTGCGCTTCCAGCATGACCCGGCCTACGACGGCACCTACGCCGAATACCCGAACCTTGTCTGCCTGTCGGTGCGCCTGCTGCGCAGCCGAGGCATCGGTTCCGGTCCCGACGAAGGCATCCCGGACGCACTATTGGAACGCCTCGGCCTGAGCCGCGCCAAGGCCGAAGACGTGGTCAGCAAAGTGCTGGAGGCTGAAGTGCTGCTGCGCGAACTGGCGTCGCAATTCACTCAGGTATAAAAAATCAAAATCCCATCGCTTCTTCCAGAAGCGATGGGCCGCAAGAAAAAGCAAACATCCGATTCTCCTCATACCCCAGACTTGGCCCAAGTTAAGTGTCAACCGAGATAACGCACCGCAAAATCAAACGTAGCATTGGTTCCAAGAGAAACGATTTTGTTATCTGTCGTTAACAGGCTATCCCGGAATCCTGATGTTTGCGCATCACGAAGCACGACCCAACCATAGCCTCCGCCAAATGTTCGATCCAGAGAGCCATCGAAGTTGTAGCAGGCAACCATCAGAAAATTAAACTCACCAACCCCCATAACGATGATTCTGTCTTGATGCAGCAATGCACACTCACTGAATAACAAATTCTGCAAAAAAGCGGGATACAGCGGCTTACCGCTATTGAAGACGGGATTTATAGTGCCGCTGGCGTTAAGAACGATTAACACCCCTTCAAAGTTGCTACCCCTAAACGATCGTCCAGACGCCACGATCCCCTCATTTGCTCTTACTGTTATTGAAGTAAGCAAGGATTGTCGCCCATCGGTACCGTTAGCGATGATCACTGTTCCTCTATCGCCGAACAAACGATCGATTTTGCCCTCGCGGTCATAGCGGATGATAAATGCATCGCCATAGGAGTCGACACCGGAGAGGTATGCGCCACCAATCAACACGCCTTCTCCGTGTACAGCCAAACACTCATTGCGTACTCGTCGATTACCAATTGGTTGCTCAAGTGTTACATGACCACCATTAAAGCTTGTGTCCAGCGAGCCGTCTTCATTAAGACGAATCACAACTGTTGTCTGGGCGGTGTCGGAATAAATGTTGCTGCTTACATATATTTTTGCGTCTAGCTCGGAAACCGCAAGCTTACTGCTGCCAAAAAAAACGAAATCAGCACCGAATAATTTTGAAGCCTCAAGTTTGACTTTCCCTCCCTCCCCAAAAGCGTTATCCACTTGCATACCCTCTAACCGCATGACATACAAGTCGCTTGCGGCCGGTCCCGAGAAAGGGCCAAAAACCAAGGATCCACCATTTTTCAACGAAAGTAATTGTCGCGGAACGAAATTGCCTGTGCTATGAGGGATTTCAATCACACCGCCAATCCCAAATGAATCATCAAGTCTTCCGAACTCGGTGAATCGAGTGAGCTTCATTGGCAGGCCGTGGTCTTCTTTCGAAGCCGTAAGCAGTTTATTGCTGGGCAGACTGGCACAAGCGGATACGTTCTTCGGTAGCAGCACCAAGCCACTAAAGCCAAAGGAAGGATCAAGAGCGCCTCGCGCTGTTGCTTTTGTTTCTGGTAGCTGATTCATCAACTTGCTCCCTGAGTGCTTGAGAGGATGTCCGCAAAACATTCCGCCCCAATTAACCGCCTCAGAGAACTAAATAGCAGCTGTCAGAAATGACAGACAAACGTGTCTTTGCAAGCCTATTCAACGACATACCGGGCCAAGCTGGTTGGGTATTCATAAGTAGTGAGCAATATCAGTACTTGGCTGACCCGTGAAAAAACCAACGATGTCGCCGGAGCGCCGCCCGGAGCAAGCTCGCTCCTACGCCTTCTTCGGCCTCAAATACTTGGTCAGCCCCTGAAACCAGATCACCAGCGCCGGGTTGCCCTTGATCTGAATCGACTTGTCCTGAATCCCGGTCATGAACGCCAGTTGCTTGTTCTTCGCCTGCATCGTGGCAAAGCCATACGCGGCGTCTTTGAAGGCAATCGCAAACGCAGGCTCGGCATGCACACCCGATTGGCTGGTGATGCGCTGGTCCTTCACCCGGAATTGCCGCGCCACTTTCCCGTCCAGGGTCTGCAGCTGGAACACTAGATCCTTGTCACCCAACTGCTGCTGAAACGCCGGATTGGTCCGGCTGGCCTTTCCCATCAACAAACCCAGCATCCACAGCAGAAAACGAAATTTCATGCGCACAGCCTCAGAAGGAAAATGAACGGCTTGGGCAGTTTAACGGCTTCAGGCGATAACACCACTATCTACTTGCGTTAGAGGAAGATCAGAACCATTACCCTCACGATGACTACCAAGTCACAATTATCCACACCGCCTTCAAACGAAACACAATCTGTAGGAGCTGCCGAAGGCTGCGATCTTTTGTCAACCCTGCCCATCTCGCCGACGATGTTTGCTCGCGATAGCGCCCTCACTGACGCCATTGCCAGCAAGTCGGCTCCTGCAGGGTGCGGTATTTCAGGTACAAAAAATGGGCACCCAACCCTGGTTGGCGTGCCCATTTTTTATTCCACCCCCCGATATGCGAGAGGCGAAAACGGCTTACGGATTGACGCTGTCTTTCAACGACTTGCCTGGCTTGAACGCAACGGTGTTGCTGGCCTTGATTTTGACGGGCTCACCGGTTTGCGGGTTTTTGCCGGTGCGGGCACCGCGATGGCGTTGCAGGAAGGTGCCAAAGCCCACCAGCGTCACGCTGTCTTTGCGGTGCAGGGCACCGGTGATTTCTTCAAGAACGGCGTTGAGAACGCGGTTGGCTTGTTCTTTGGTGAGGTCTGCTTTTTCAGCAATGGCTGCAGCGAGGTCTGGTTTACGCATGTGAGTGAAGCCCCTTTGACGGTTTGTTGTTGTTATGTCCGTGCTGCTCTCTGCGGAGCAGCGCCAAAAGCGCCGCAGGTGCTCTACTCTGCGGCAGACGGGAGTGAGGATGGCACGCAGTGAGGCCCCGCGCCAGTATCGGCGCGGCCATTGTTAGGGCAAAAGGGGGGTGATTCCGACAGAACGACCGGTATTTATGCCAACAGGGCTGGAAGCTCTTTGTTCAGGGCCAGTTTTTCCATCACGGCGGCGCCTGTGAGGGCATAACCGAGCAGTTTGCCTGCGGCATCGCGGCATAGAACCTTGATGTCGGCGCCCTGCCCTTCGACGGTCCAGATGCCTTCCGCGCCCCGTGGCGGCGGGGACACCACCAGCGGGCACACCGGTGTTTTGACGGTGATCGGCATCGGGCCATAGGTGACGGCGGTCGGATTGCCGGCCAGGGTTTGCGCCAGCGCTCGCGCACAGCTCATCAGGGGCATCACGTACAGCAGGTTCAACCCATCGACCTCGGCACAATCGCCCAGGGCGTAGATGTTGGCGTGGGAGGTCTTCAGGTGCCGGTCGACCATGATGCCGCGGTTGACCTGCAAACCGGCCGCTGCCGCCAGGTCGACGCGCGGGCGCAGGCCAATGGCCGAGACCACCACGTCGCACGGGATCACCTGGCCATCGGACAGGTGCGCTTCCAGACCGTCCGCCACGCGTTGCAGGCGATTGAGCACCGGCCCGAGGTGGAAACGTGCGCCGAGGCTTTCCAGGCCAGCCTGCACCGCTGCCGCAGCCGCCGGGTGCAGCAGGGTCGGCATGACTTGTTCGCACGGTGCAACCAGTTGCACTTCGTAGCCGCCCAGGGTCAGGTCGTTGGCGAACTCGCAGCCGATCAGGCCGGCGCCGAGCAGCAGCACGCGGCGCTTGCCAGCGGCTGCGGCACGGAAACGTGCGTAATCTTCCAGGTCGTTGATGGGGAATACGCAATCCGCCGCGTCACCTTCAATGGGCACACGCACGGTTTCGGCGCCCCAGGCCAGGATCAGGTCGCGGTACATCACCGCTTCTTCACCGATCCACAGGCGCTTGTGGCCCGGGTCAATACCGCTGATGCGCGTGTGGGTGCGTATTTCGGCCTTGAGTTGTTCGGCCATGGCGCCGGGTTCGGCCATGCTCAGGCCGTCGGCATCCTTGTTCTTGCCGAAGCCGGTGGAGAGCATCGGCTTGGAGTAGGAGCGCCCGTCATCGGCGGTAATCAAAAGCAGCGGGGTTTCGCTGTCGAGCTTGCGAAACTCGCGGGCGACGTTGTAGCCAGCCAAACCGGTGCCAATGATGACGACAGGTGCGTTCATTCCTTACTCCTCAATTATTCAGGCAGCGATTTCGATCATTTCAAAATCCATTTTGCCCACACCGCAGTCCGGGCACAGCCAGTCTTCCGGCACGTCTTCCCAACGGGTGCCCGGCGCAATGCCGTCATCCGGCCAACCGTCGGCTTCGTTGTAGATCAGGCCGCAGACGATACATTGCCACTTTTTCATCAGGTACTTCCTCAGGGTTCAGGCGTTTTGCCGGCCGGACGGTCGATGGTTGTAGCACTGCCGTCCAGCTCAGCGCGTTTTGTACTGATCGATGCCGCCGGATGCAAGCCTGTTCGGTGCAAGGGCAGGCCAATTCAATCGATATCGGTGGCTGACATGTTAAGCTCGCCGCCTCATTTGCTGCCAATAATGACTCATTGTGCAACACACAGAATCCCCCTCTCCAGCTCCCCTCTGGCTCTCGCGCAGCGAACTGGCGCCCCTCCCCGATGCCTCCATCCTGGACTGGCTGTTCGACGAAGGCTCACTTACTCGACGCCTAATTCATCTGTCGAATGATGCCTTCAGCGTCTCGCCAATGTTCGAAGGCTGGCAAACCCTGCGCGCCGACGAATGCGCAGCACTGGACCTGGCTGACGGCAGTGAAGGCTGGGTGCGCGAGGTGTATCTGCGCGGTCATGGTGAAGCCTGGGTGTTCGCCCGCAGCGTCGCGGCACGCAGTGCATTGCAAGGCGACGGCTTGCACATGGACGAATTGGGCAGCCGCTCCCTGGGGGAATTGCTGTTCTGCGACCAGGCCTTTCAGCGCCGGGCCATCGAGGTTTGTCATTATCCTCAAGAATGGCTGCCGGGCGAGGTGCGGGCGCCGGAACTATGGGGCCGCCGTTCACGCTTTGACCGCGGCGCGTTGAGTGTACTGGTGGCCGAAATCTTCCTGCCTTCCCTGTGGGACGCCGCACGCGCCCAATCGGAGAATCTCTGATGTACCAAAGCCTGCTCAAGTCCTTGAACCGCTTGAACCCTCGGGCCTGGGACTTCATTCAGCTGACGCGGATGGACAAGCCGATCGGCATTTACCTGCTGCTTTGGCCGACACTGTGGGCGCTGTGGATTGCCGGCAAGGGTTCGCCGTCCCTGGCCAACATTGTAATTTTCGTCCTGGGCGTAGTGCTGACCCGCGCCGGTGGCTGCGTGATCAACGACTGGGCGGACCGCAAGGTCGATGGTCATGTGAAACGTACCGAGCAGCGCCCGCTGGTGAGCGGCAAGATCAGCTCGAAAGAGGCGCTGGTGTTCTTCGCATTGCTGATGGGCGTGAGCTTCCTGCTGGTGCTGTGCACCAACGCCGCGACCGTCTGGCTGTCGCTGGGCGGCCTGGCGCTGGCGTTCAGTTACCCCTTCATGAAGCGCTACACCTATTACCCGCAAGTGGTGCTGGGCGCCGCATTTTCGTGGGGGATGCCGATGGCGTTCACCGCAGAAACCGGTGAATTGCCGGCTGCCGCATGGCTGCTGTGGATCGCCAACCTGATGTGGACCGTGGGCTACGACACGTATTACGCGATGACCGACCGCGATGACGACCTGAAGATCGGCGTGAAATCCACGGCAATCCTGTTCGGTGATGCAGACCGGGTGATCATCCTGACCCTGCAAGGGCTGGCGCTGGGTTGCCTGTTACTGGCGGGCTCGAAGTTCGACCTGGGTGGCTGGTTCCACCTTGGGTTACTGGTGGCGGCGGGCTGCTTTGCGTGGGAATTCTGGTACACCCGCGACAAGGACCGGATGCGTTGCTTCAAGGCGTTTTTGCACAATCACTGGGCGGGCTTGGCGATTTTCGTCGGGATTGTGCTGGATTACGCGTTGCGTTGAAAAGATTGCAGCCTTCGGCAGCTCGTACCCGAAGGCTGCGATCCTTTGGCGGTGTTACATATGCTCGCGAACGACGTGCCAGACATCTTTTTTCTTGTCACCCGTCATGTCTCCGGGTTTTTTGTCGTCCTCGTAGTAGTACAGCGGCTTGCCGTCATAGGCCCATTGCATCATGCCATCGTCACGCTTGATGACTGTCCATTTACCTTCGGCCTTGGCACCCGCCGGCGCCATCATTGGCGGCCAGTATTTGGCGCAGTCGCCGTTGCACATCGACTTGCCACCCGCGTCCTTGTCGAACGTGTAGACCGTCATGCCCTTATGGTCGACCATCATGCCGTCTTTCATCATCGCCGGGTCAGCGGCAAAGGCCAGTGTCGGCAGCGTTAACGCAGCAGTGACCAGCAAAGCCTTCCAGGATTGAGCAATGTAGTTCATGGAAACCTTCCTCTTGTGGTTGTCAGGATCCGGACTTAGAGCTTAGCCCAGGATCCAGCCAATCGCTGGATGACTAAAATACTGTCACACGACTGCAATAATTCCGTTATCTAATGCGGCGCAAGACAGTTAAATGACAAGAGGATTAAGGGCATGGTTGGCAGGAGCATTCTGATCGTCGACGACGAAGCGCCTATTCGCGAAATGATCGCCGTTGCATTGGAAATGGCCGGCTATGACTGCCTGGAGGCTGAAAACTCCCAGCAGGCCCACGCCATTATCGTCGACCGCAAACCGGACCTGATCCTGCTCGACTGGATGCTGCCCGGCACGTCCGGCATCGAACTGGCCCGCCGCCTCAAGCGTGATGAGCTGACCGGGGACATCCCGATCATCATGCTCACCGCCAAGGGTGAAGAGGACAACAAGATCCAGGGCCTGGAAGTCGGCGCCGACGACTACATCACCAAACCGTTTTCCCCCCGTGAGCTGGTGGCGCGCCTGAAGGCCGTGCTGCGCCGTGCCGGCCCGACCGATGGCGAGGCGCCCATCGAAGTCGGCGGCCTGCTGCTGGACCCGATCAGCCACCGCGTGACCATCGACGGCCGTCCCGCCGAGATGGGCCCGACCGAATACCGCCTGCTGCAATTCTTCATGACCCACCAGGAGCGCGCCTACACGCGCGGTCAGTTGCTGGATCAGGTCTGGGGCGGCAACGTCTATGTCGAAGAGCGTACGGTCGACGTGCACATTCGACGCCTGCGCAAAGCCCTCGGCGATGCTTACGAAAATCTGGTACAAACCGTGCGCGGCACCGGTTACCGCTTTTCCACCAAAGCCTGACCCGGACCCTTACCGCCCGACAAGCTGACAAGGACGCGCGTCACGTGAACCAAAACTGGCATGGCACCCTGATTCGCCACATGCTGCTACTGGTCACCGCCTGCCTGGTGATCGGCCTGATCACCGGCTATTACGGCTGGAGCCTCGCCGCAGGCCTGGGTCTTTACCTGGCCTGGACCCTCAAGCAATTGCTGCGTCTGCACGAGTGGCTGCGCCTGCACAAGCCCGATGAGGCGCCACCCGACGGCTACGGCCTGTGGGGCGAGGTGTTCGACAGCATCTACCACCTGCAGCGCCGCGACCAAAGGGTACGCGGGCGCCTGCAAGCGGTGATCGACCGGGTTCAGGAATCCACCGCCGCGCTGAAAGACGCGGTGATCATGCTCGACACCGACGGCAACCTGGAATGGTGGAACCGCGCCGCCGAAACCCTGCTGGGCCTCAAGACCCCACAGGACAGCGGCCAACCGGTGACCAACCTGGTGCGCCATCCGCGCTTCAAGGAATACTTCGAGCAAGACAGCTACGCCGAACCGCTGGAAATTCCTTCGCCGACCAACGACCGCGTGCGCATTCAGCTGTACATCACCCGTTACGGCAACAACGAACACTTGATGCTGGTGCGCGATGTGACGCGCATCCATCAGCTTGAGCAAATGCGCAAAGATTTCATTGCCAACGTGTCCCATGAACTTCGCACGCCGTTGACTGTGATCTGCGGTTACCTTGAAACCCTGCTCGATAACGTCGACGAGGTGAACCCGCGCTGGGGACGTGCCTTGCAGCAGATGCAGCAACAAGGCGGTCGCATGCAGACCCTGCTCAACGACCTGTTGTTGCTGGCCAAGCTGGAAGCCACCGATTATCCATCGGACAACCAGCCGGTGCCGATCGATGGCTTGCTGCAATCGATCAAGAGCGACGCGCAGCAGTTGTCCGGCCAGAAAAACCAGAAAATCACCCTGGAAGCCGACCCTACGATTCTGCTCAAGGGTAGCGAGGCGGAGTTGCGCAGCGCGTTTTCCAACCTGGTGTTCAACGCGGTGAAATACACCCCGGCCGAAGGCAATATCCGCATTCGCTGGTGGGGCGACGATCAGGGGGCGCACCTGAGCGTGCAGGATTCCGGGATCGGCATCGATAACAAACACCTGCCGCGCCTGACTGAACGCTTCTATCGCGTCGACTCCAGCCGCAACTCCAATACCGGTGGCACCGGTCTGGGGCTGGCTATCGTCAAACACGTTTTGTTACGTCATCGGGCACGGATGGAAATCAGCAGCGTACCGGGCCACGGCAGTACCTTTACCTGCCACTTTGCGCCGGCTCAGGTCACCCAATCACGGGTTATCAGCACCGCCGACTGATACCGGCCAGCACGCGCCACTAGGCAACCGCCCAGTCAGCCGCTACATTGGCTGACTTGTGTCTGCCTTTCAGGCGCGATTCTTACTTCCCTTTCGAATACACGGAACCCGCAAAACTCCATCATGGACCCTTCCCCTGGCTTGACCCTCGCTACAATTTTCGCCGACTTCGGCATGATTCTTTTTGCTCTGATCCTGGTTTTGCTCAACGGCTTTTTCGTTGCGGCGGAATTTGCCATGGTCAAGCTGCGCTCGACCCGGGTCGAGGCCATCGCTGACAAAAACGGCTGGCGCGGGCACATCCTGCGCACCGTGCACAGTCAGCTCGATGCGTACCTGTCGGCCTGCCAATTGGGTATCACCCTCGCCTCCCTGGGGCTGGGTTGGGTCGGTGAGCCCGCGTTTGCCCACATTCTTGAGCCGGTGTTGAGCGCTGTCGGCGTTGAATCGGCCGAAGTGGTCAAAGGCATCTCGTTCTTCACCGCGTTCTTCATCATTTCGTACCTGCACATCGTGGTCGGTGAACTCGCCCCGAAATCCTGGGCGATCCGCAAACCCGAATTGCTGTCGCTGTGGACCGCCGTGCCGCTGTACCTGTTCTATTGGGCCATGTACCCGGCCATCTACCTGCTCAACGCCAGCGCCAACACCATCCTGCGCATTGCAGGGCAAGGTGAACCCGGCCCGCATCACGAGCATCACTACAGCCGTGAAGAGCTGAAACTGATCCTGCACTCCAGCCGCGGCCAGGACCCGAGCGACCAAGGCATGCGCGTGCTGGCCTCGGCAGTGGAAATGGGCGAACTGGAAGTGGTCGACTGGGCCAACTCCCGCGAAGACCTGGTGACCCTGGAGTTCAACGCACCGCTCAAGCAGATCCTGGCGATGTTCCGTCGCCACAAGTTCAGCCGTTATCCGGTGTACGACAGCGAACGCCAGGAGTTCGTCGGCCTGCTGCACATCAAGGATCTGCTGCTGGAACTGGCGGCGCTGGACCACATTCCCGAGTCGTTCAACCTCGCCGAACTGACCCGTCCGCTGGAGCGCGTGTCGCGGCACATGCCGCTGTCGCAGTTGCTGGAACAGTTCCGCAAGGGCGGTTCGCACTTCGCCGTAGTCGAAGAGGCCGACGGCAACATCATCGGCTACCTGACCATGGAAGACGTGCTGGAAGTGCTGGTGGGCGACATTCAGGACGAACACCGCAAGGCCGAGCGCGGGATCCTCGCGTACCAGCCGGGCAAGTTGCTGGTACGGGGCGATACGCCGCTGTTCAAGGTTGAACGGCTGCTGGGCATCGACCTCGACCACGTCGAAGCCGAAACCCTTGCCGGGCTGGTCTATGAGAGCCTCAAGCGCGTTCCGGAAGAGGAAGAAGTGCTGGAAGTCGAAGGCCTGCGGATCATCATCAAGAAGATGAAGGGGCCGAAGATTGTCCTGGCCAAGGTGTTGATGCTCGACTGATCTGTAGCTGACGGACTTTTTGTGGCGAGGGGGCTTGCCCCCGTTGGACGGCGAAGCCGCCCCAAAGCCATTGATCGCGGTATTTCAGCAAAAACGTATTCACTGGATTCAGGGCCGCTTCGCAGCCCAACGGGCGGTGCGGCGTTCCGACAAGCCCCCTCGCCACAATTGATCGCCTTTACTGTTTGCCCAACGCAAAGTTGGGCAAAGCACCCACCGGCTGGTTGAACTGATACGGAATCGACACCAGCCCCAGTCCGGTATTGCGCTGCACCACGAAGTGCAAATGCGGCCCGGTGCTGTTGCCGGTGTTGCCGGACAACGCCAAAGCACTGCCTACCGTTACCCGCTGACCTTCCCGAACACTGACCGAGCCCTTCTTCAGGTGCAGGTAAACACCCATGGTCCCGTCATCGTGCAGCACCCGCACGAAATTGCCGGAGGCATCGGTGCCGCGCCCGCTCTGTCTGTTCTCGGTCTTCACCACCACCCCGCCTCGCGCGGCAATGATCGGCGTGCCCTCGGGCATCGCAATGTCCATGGCGTAACGGCTCTTGGGGCCAAAGTGGCTGTAGGGCCCATTGGCACCCTGACTGATCCGGAACGGGCCGCCACGCCAGGGCAACGGATACCGATAGCCCACCATGGGGCCCGAGGGGTCGCCCAGGGAATACTTGAACTTCGGGACGTACGCCAAAGGCCTTCCACCTTTGGCTGCCGTGAGCTGCGCCAGGCGAACGCTGCTGCGCATCGGTATCACGCGCCGAATCGTCTTGCCCGGCACACCGCTGGCGTTCTTCACCCCGGCAAAACTCAATTCGACCTCTACCGGTGCATACAGGTCATTGCGCACATAGACGCTGTGCACGCCGTTTTTCTTCATGATGATTAGGCGCACCTGACGCTCAAGGTGCTCGACCATGCCATCGCGGAAAACGAACACATGGGCGCCTTTGCTGGGGCGGTCGCTGTAGGAAACCACACCGTTGGCGTCTTTGGACTTGTAGATGGTCATGGCCACGGCCGAAGTGGCGACCATGAACAGGCCACAGAAAAGCAGCAGGCGCGTGAACATGGGCAAGGATTCTGTCGAGTGGGAACTGAGATGGAGCCTAGCAGCTGCTATGGACCCGGGTAGTCGGCAGATGTTTCAAAGAGACAAAATCAAAAGATCGCAGCCTTCGCCAGCCTGTAGGAGCTGCCGAAGGCTGCGATCTTTCACAGGCGACGAAAGATCACGCGCCAGGAATGAAGTGCTTCTGCGCCGTCCCCCGCGCAATCAGGCGCGAGATGTAATCGAGCTTCTGCGCATCCTGATCGACAAAGCGGAAGGTCAGTTGCAGCCAGTCGCTGTCAGGCTTCGGTTCGTGGGCCACGACGGCATGCAGATAACCGTTGAGGCGGGCGATTTCGGCATTGTCGCCCTGCTCCAGGTCCAGCACGGCGCTGTCGAGGATCTGCGGCAGGGTCTCGGTGCGCTTGACCACCAACAGGGCTTCCTTGAGGCTCAGGGCCTTGATCACGCACTGCTGGATGCCGTTCGGCAAACGCAGTTGACCCTGGCCACGGCCGCTGGCGGGAGCTGAAGCGGCCGCAGGCGCCTTGACCGGCGGGCTGTTGAGTAAGCCTTTGGACGGTGCAGGCGGGGCCGTTGGCGTGGTGACGGGGGCCTTGCCAACGGTCAGGGCTGCCAGGGAGTCGTTGGCGAATGCGGGGCTGGTTTTGGTCGCGGCTACGTTGATCAAGGCATCGAGTTTGCCGACCTTGTGCAGCGCCTGCTTGACCTTGGTGATCAGCTGTTCGTTGGTGAACGGCTTGCTGACATAACCGGATACCCCGGCCTGGATCGCCTGGACGACGTTCTCCTTGTCGCCACGGCTGGTCACCATCACGAAGGGCATGGCTTTGAGGTTGTCTTGCTCACGGCACCAGGTCAGCAGTTCCAGGCCGGACATTTCCGGCATTTCCCAGTCGCACAGGACCAGGTCGAATGCTTCCTTGGCCAGCATGGCCTGGGCCTTTCTGCCGTTGATCGCGTCTTCGATCCGCATGCCCGGGAAATAATTGCGCAGGCACTTTTTCACCAAGTCACGAATGAACGACGCGTCGTCCACGACCAACACACTGACCTTACTCATCCACCACCCCTTTTAAAAATCCCGGCCAGCATACCGCCTTGCTGATGGCACATTGCCAAAAAACCTTCAGTCACGCCGGACTTTTCGTTCACGGGTGCTGCTTTTCGAATGCGTAGGCCACAAACAAAAACGCCCGGCCAACAGGCCGGGCGCTTTACTTGGGCAACCTTACTTATCGTCAGTTTTGCCCGGAACATTAGCGGTTTCGCCGGTTGTTCCTTCGACTTCTTCCTTCATGCGCTTGAGACCCATGTGCCGCACGTCGGTGCCGCGTACCAGGTAGATCACCAGCTCCGAGATATTGCGCGCGTGGTCGCCGATACGCTCCAGCGAACGCAGTACCCAGATAATGCTCAGAACCCGCGAGATAGAACGCGGATCTTCCATCATGTAGGTCGCCAGCTCACGCAGGGCGGTCTTGTATTCGCGGTCGATGATCTTGTCGTACTGCGCCACCGACAAGGCCAGCTCGGCATCGAAACGGGCAAAGGCGTCCAGTGCATCACGGACCATGTTGCGCACCTGGTCACCGATGTGGCGCACTTCGACGTAACCGCGCGGCGCCTCGCCTTCTTCGCACAGCTGAATGGCGCGACGGGCGATCTTGGTCGCTTCGTCACCGATGCGCTCCAGGTCGATTACCGATTTGGAAATGCTGATGATCAGTCGCAGGTCGGACGCTGCCGGCTGGCGACGGGCGAGAATGCGCAGGCATTCTTCGTCGATGTTGCGTTCCATCTGGTTGATCTGGTCGTCGATCTCGCGCACCTGCTGGGCCAGGCCGGAGTCGGCCTCGATCAGCGCGGTGACCGCGTCGTTGACCTGCTTCTCGACCAGCCCGCCCATGGCCAGGAGGTGGCTGCGCACTTCCTCCAGTTCGGCGTTGAACTGCTGGGAGATGTGGTGTGTAAGGCCTTCCTTAGAAATCATGTTGTCTGCTCCGCAAAAGCTGTGAGCTGCAAGCTACAAGCTGCAAGCTGATGTGTTGTACCCGAACTGCCCTGACTTTGCCGCTTGAAGCTTGCGGCTCGTAGCTGCTGCTAGCCATAGCGACCGGTGATGTAGTCTTCGGTCTGCTTCTTCGCCGGATTGGTGAACAGGGTGTCGGTATCGCCAAATTCCACCAGTTTGCCCATGTACATGAACGCGGTGTAGTCGGAAACCCGCGCCGCCTGCTGCATGTTGTGGGTCACGATGACGATGGTGAACTTGGATTTCAGTTCGTAGATCAGCTCTTCGACTTTCAGCGTGGAGATCGGGTCGAGTGCCGAGCAGGGTTCATCGAGCAGCAACACTTCCGGTTCAACGGCAATGGTGCGGGCGATCACCAGACGTTGCTGCTGACCACCGGACAGGCCCAGTGCCGACTCGTGCAGGCGGTCCTTGACCTCATCCCACAGTGCCGCGCCCTTGAGTGCCCACTCGACAGCTTCGTCGAGCACGCGCTTCTTGTTGATGCCCTGGATGCGCAGGCCGTAAACCACGTTTTCGTAGATGGTTTTCGGGAACGGGTTGGGCTTCTGAAACACCATGCCGACGCGACGACGCAGCTCGGCCACGTCTTCGCCCTTGCGGTAGATGTTGTTGCCGTACAGGTTGATCTCGCCTTCGACGCGGCAGCCATCCACCAGGTCGTTCATGCGGTTGAAAGTTCGCAGCAGTGTTGACTTGCCACAGCCGGACGGGCCGATGAAGGCGGTCACGCGCTGCTTCGGGATGTTCATGCTGACGTCGTACAGCGCTTGTTTTTCGCCGTAGAACAGGCTCAGGCCCGGCACTTCGATGGCTACGGTTTCCTGCTCGAGGTTCAGGCTCTGTTTGTCGCGACCCAGTGCCGACATGTTGATGCCGTGGGTATGTGCTTCGTGCTGCATGGGAGGCTCCCTGTGCTAACAAATTCGGTTCGGAACGCTGCTTATTGCAGTTCCCATCAATATTCCGGTGGACGCGGTCCAGTGTGGGAGCGGGCTTGCTCGCGAATAGGCCGGCACATTCAACATCAATGTTGCCTGACCCACCGCTTTCGCGAGCAAGCCCGCTCCCACATTGGAGATCAGCTGTCCAAAGCTTTGTACTTCTCGCGCAGGTGGTTGCGGATGTACACCGCCGACAGATTCAGCGTCGCGATCACCAGCACCAGCAGCAGCGCCGTGGCGTATACCAGCGGTCGTGCGGCTTCGACGTTCGGGCTCTGGAAGCCGACGTCATAGATGTGGAAGCCCAGGTGCATGATCTTCTGATCCAGGTGCAGGTACGGGTAGTTACCGTCCACTGGCAACGACGGCGCCAGTTTCACCACACCCACCAGCATCAGCGGCGCCACTTCACCCGCGGCACGAGCCACGGCGAGGATCATGCCGGTCATCATCGCCGGGCTGGCCATCGGCAATACGATCTTCCACAAGGTTTCAGCCTTGGTCGCGCCGAGGGCCAACGAGCCTTCACGCACGGTGCGAGGAATCCGTGCCAGGCCTTCTTCAGTGGCCACGATCACCACCGGCACTGCCAGCAGCGCCAAGGTCAGCGAAGCCCAGAGCAGACCCGGCGTGCCGAAGGTCGGCGCCGGCAAGGCTTCCGGGAAGAACAGACGGTCGAGCGAGCCACCCAGCACATAGACAAAGAAGCCCAGGCCGAACACCCCGTAAACGATGGCCGGGACACCTGCCAGGTTGTTCACCGCGATGCGGATCACCCGGGTCAGCGCGTTCTGCTTGGCGTATTCACGCAGGTACACCGCCGCCAACACACCGAACGGGGTCACGATCATCGCCATGATAAGGGTCATCATCACGGTGCCGAAAATGGCCGGGAAGATACCGCCCTCGGTGTTCGCTTCACGCGGGTCGTCGCTCAGGAACTCCCAGACTTTGCTGAAGTAGAAACCGATCTTGGTGGTCGTGCTCATGGCGTTCGGCTGGTAGGCGTGAACCACTTTGCCGATACCGATTTCGATTTCCTTACCGTTCGCATCGCGGGCGGTCAGACTGTCGCGGTTGAACTGCGCATGCAGATCGTTCAGGCGCGCTTCAACATCCTGATAGCGGGCATTGAGTTCGGCGCGCTCCGATTCCATGTCCGCTTGTGCGGTGGCGTCGAGCTTGCCATCCAGCTCCAGCTTGCGACCGTGCAAGCGGACGCGCTCGAGACCGGCGTTGATCGCGCCGATGTCGGTTTTTTCCAGGCTCTTGAGCTGTGCGGCCAGCTTGTTGACGCGGTCGACACGGGCCTGCAACTCAGGCCATGCGGCTTCGCCTTCAGCGACAACCTTGCCGTCCTGTTTGACGTTGACCAGGTAACC
The DNA here is from genome assembly GCF_019219225.1 of Pseudomonas sp. PDM32. NCBI lineage: Bacteria > Pseudomonadati > Pseudomonadota > Gammaproteobacteria > Pseudomonadales > Pseudomonadaceae > Pseudomonas > Pseudomonas sp. PDM32. The sequence goes on along the minus strand of NZ_JAHUWE010000001.1, from coordinate 213,740 downwards.
GTAGAAGTTGCCCCACTCACGTCGCTCGATCGCCATCAGCTCCGGCGGCGTCGTCTGGTTGGTCAGCCACTCGCCGACGACCCAGGTGAAGTCGTTGCCGTTCAGGTCACGGTTGCCGACCTTGATCAGCTCGCGGGTCATGAACTCCGGGCCCTGCTCAGGCACCGGCAGGCCGGCACTCTTCAGGCGGGCACGGGGTACTTCTTCCTTCTGTACCACTTCACCAATGACCAGGTGCTGGCCCTGGCCCGGTACGTCGTAGCTGGCGTGGATCAGGTCCGCCGGCCAGAAGTGACCCAGGCCGCGCACGGCAATCACTGCCAGCAGGCCAATGGTCATGATGACCGCGATGGACACCGCGCCACCGCTGATCCAGACGCCGGGGGCGCCGCTCTTGAACCATCCTTTCAGGGAGTTCTGTTTCACAGACTTCTACCTTTCTTAAAGCGACGAGTATTTCTTGCGCAGACGCTGACGAATCAGTTCTGCGAGGGTGTTCATGACGAAGGTGAACAACAGCAGCACCAGCGCCGAGAGAAACAGCACGCGGTAGTGGCTGCCGCCGACTTCCGACTCGGGCATTTCCACCGCAACGTTGGCCGCCAAGGTGCGCAGGCCTTCGAACAGGTTCATTTCCATGACCGGGGTGTTACCGGTGGCCATCAGCACGATCATGGTTTCACCGACCGCACGGCCCATGCCGATCATCAGCGCCGAGAAGATGCCCGGGCTCGCGGTAAGGATCACCACGCGAGTCATGGTCTGCCACGGCGTGGCACCGAGGGCCAGGGAACCCAGGGTCAGGCCACGAGGCACGCTGAACACGGCGTCTTCGGCGATGGAATAGATGTTCGGGATGACCGCGAAGCCCATGGCCAGGCCGACCACCAGAGCGTTGCGCTGGTCGTAGGTGATGCCCAGGTCGTGGGAGATCCACATGCGCATGTCGCCGCCGAAGAACCAGTTCTCCATGAACGGACTCATGTACAGCGACAGCCAGCCCACAAACAGGATCACCGGAATCAGCAGCGCACTTTCCCAACCGTCCGGGACTTTCAGGCGGATCGACTCAGGCAGGCGGCTGAAGGTGAAACCGGCGACCAGGATGCCGATCGGCAGCAGCATCAGCAGGCTGAAGATGCCCGGCAAGTGTCCTTCAACATAAGGTGCGAGGAACAGACCGGCGAAGAAGCCGAGGATCACCGTCGGCATCGCTTCCATCAATTCGATCACCGGCTTGACCTTGCGGCGCATGCCCGGAGCCATGAAGTACGCGGTGTAGATCGCAGCGGCAACGGCCAGTGGAGCGGCCAGCAGCATGGCGTAGAACGCGGCTTTCAGGGTACCGAAAGTCAGCGGCGACAGGCTCAGCTTGGGTTCGAAGTCGGTGTTGGCGGCGGTCGATTGCCAGACGTATTTAGGCTCGTCGTAGTTCTCGTACCAGACTTTGCTCCACAGCGCGCTCCACGAGACTTCCGGGTGCGGGTTGTCCAGCAGCAGCGGGTGCAGCTTGCCGCCGGCCTCCACGATCACGCGGTTGGCGCGAGGTGACAGACCGAAAATGCCCTGGCCTTCGGCAACCGGCTCAACCAGCAAGGTGCGGTGGGCAGTACTGTGGAACACGCCGAGCTTGCCAGAAGCGTCAAGGGCAATGAAGCCCTTGCGGCGCTCTTCGGCAGTGATTTCAACGATAGGCGTGGTGCCCATCTGGAAGGTGCGGATCTGCTTCAGGCGTTGTTCGCCATCCGGATCGCGGGCCATGAACCACTGGGCCAGGCCACCCTTAGAGTCGCCGATGATCAGCGAGATGCCGCCCACCAGCTGGGTGCTGGCGGTGACTTGCGCTTCACCGTCTTCAAGCAATTTGTAGCGACCGTTGAGGCTCTTGTCGCGCAGGCTGAATACGTCAGCCTGGGCACGCCCGTTGATCACGTACAGCCACTGCTGACGCGGGTCGACAAAGATGTTCTTCACCGGCTCGTTCATCTGCGGCAGGTCGATGCGCTTCTGCTCGTTGGTGACTTCGCCGGTCATCATGTTCTCTTCGCTGGTCAGCGACAGAACGTTGAGTTGCGAACCGGTGGCGCCCACCAGCATCAGGGTCGAATCGTTGGCGTTGAGGCTGACGTGCTCCAGCGCACCGCCGGCTTCGTTCACCGCGATTGGCGTTTCGCCGTACGGGTATTCGACCGCTGGCGAGATGGTCTTCTTGCCTTCCGGGTAGCCGACTTTATAGGTGTGACGGAACACCAGTGCCTGACCGTTGGACAGACCAACAGCCACCAGCGGATGACCTGGCTGGTCTTCACCGATGGAGGTCACGGTGGTGCCAGCCGGAACCGGCAAATCGACGCGCTTGAGTTCGGCGCCACTGTCGATGTCGAAGAACAATGCCTGGCCCTTGTCGGAAACCCGCATCGCCACCTGATTCTGCTCTTCCAGGGAGATCATCAGCGGCTTGCCGGCGTCTTGCATCCAGGCTGGAACGATCGCATCTTTCGCAGTCAGGCTGGCACCCTGGAACAACGGCGCAACCACGTAGGCGAGGAAGAAGAAGATCAGTGTGATGGCTGCCAGCACCGCCAGGCCGCCGATGAGGACGTACCAGCGGGTGAAGCGATCCTTGAGCGCGCGGATGCGGCGCTTGCGTTGTAGCTCAGGCGTATTGAAGTCAATTCGCTTGGGGGGATTAGTAGTCATTGTGGAATTGGCCAGATCATTCATTCGCACACCCTAGCGATCCTGTATGACAGAAAGATGACAGTGCAGTGACGCAACAAATCCGCCGCTGGTGGTAACCAGCAGTGGATCGGGAATTTGGGGGTTGTGTAGGAGCCGTCGAGGGAACCGAGGCTCCTACACAGGAATCCGGGATTACCCCCGGATTCAGGGTTTTACTTTTTTGCGACTTCAGCGCCGCCTTCCTGCAGACCCAGGTCAGCCAGTGCTTTTGCAGCAACCTTGGCTGGCAGTGGGATGTAACCGTCTTTCACTACAACTTCCTGGCCCTGTTTCGACAGAACCAGTTTCACGAACTCGGCTTCCAGCGGGGCCAAAGGCTTGTTCGGGGCTTTGTTGACGTATACGTACAGGAAGCGGGACAGCGGGTACTTGCCGTTCAGGGCGTTTTCTTCGGTGTCTTCGATGAAGTCCTGGCTGCCTTTCTTGGCCAGGGCCACAGTCTTCACGCTAGCGGTCTTGTAACCGATACCCGAGTAACCGATACCGTTCAGCGAGGAGCTGATCGACTGCACGACCGAAGCCGAACCTGGCTGCTCGTTCACGTTAGGCTTGTAGTCGCCTTTGCACAGGGCTTCTTCCTTGAAGTAGCCGTAGGTGCCGGATACCGAGTTACGACCGAACAGTTGAACCGGCTTGTTGGCCAGGTCGCCGGTCACGCCCAGGTCGCCCCAGGTTTTCACGTCGGTTTTAGCGCCGCACAGACGAGTGGACGAGAAGATCGCGTCGACTTGTTCCATGGTCAGGTGCTGGATCGGGTTGTCCTTGTGTACGAATACCGCCAGGGCGTCCACGGCAACCGGGATTGCGGTTGGCTTGTAGCCGTACTTCTGTTCGAAGGCAGCCAGTTCGGTGTCCTTCATCTTGCGGCTCATCGGGCCCAGGTTGGAGGTGCCTTCAGTCAGCGCAGGTGGCGCGGTGGCGGAACCAGCGGCCTGAATCTGGATGTTTACGTTCGGGTATTCTTTCTTGTAGTTCTCAGCCCAGAGGGTCATGAGGTTGGCCAGGGTATCGGAGCCGACGCTGGACAGGTTGCCCGACACACCAGTGGTCTTGGTGTAGCTCGGGATAGCAGGGTCAACAGCGGCAACCGCGTTGGCAGTCGCAACGCCAGCAGCGACAAAAGTCATTGCCGCCATCAAACGCTTCAGTTTCATGCCTTACTCCTAGCAGATAGGGTGTGTTAAGTCGGGGCCAAGTATCAGCAGGCCGTGTGAACACTCTATGGCTGAAATATGACAATTGGATGAAAGGCCAGTATTCCATCAGGAAGCCTGGCCTTCGGTGTGTAACTTCAGATGTAAATGGATGCTCGCAAAGCACACATTCCCTGTAGGAGCTGCCGCAAGCTGCGATCTTCCGGCGCTAGCCGATACCTGTGATTAGCGACCCTTCTTCCAGAGATACGCCCCCACCAGAATCCCGACCCCGCACAGCACCGCCACGTAGTAGGCCGGCCCCATGGGGCTTTCCTTGAGCAGCAGACTGACGATCATCGGCGTCAGACCACCGAAAATGGCGTAGGCCACGTTGTAGGAGAACGACAGACCACTGAAGCGCACCACCGGCGGGAACGCCTTGACCATCACGTACGGCACCGCACCGATGGTGCCGACCAACAGACCGGTCAGCGCATACATGGGGAACAGCCAGTCCGGATGGTCGGCCAGGCTGTGGTAGAAGGTCCAGGAGCTGGCCAGCAACGCGGCGCAGCCCAGGACGAAGACTCGCCCCGCACCGAAGCGATCCGCCAGCGCGCCGGCGATGATGCAGCCAAAGCTCAGGAACACGATCGCCAGGCTGTTCGCCTGCAGGGACGTGGTTGGCGAGAAGTGATAGACCGTCTGCAACACAGTCGGGGTCATCAGGATCAACACCACGATGGCGGCCGACAGCAGCCAGGTCAGCAACATCGAAATGGCGATGGCACCGCGATGATCACGCAGCACCGCGCGCAGCGGCACCTCTTCGGCCAGGGCCTTGCGCTGTTGCAGCTCGGCGAACACCGGGGTTTCGTGCAGCCAGCGACGCAGGTATACCGAGAACAGTCCAAACACGCCGCCCAGCAGGAATGGGATCCGCCAAGCGTAATCCGACACTTCCACCGGGGTATAGAGGCCGTTGATCGCCGTGGCGACCAGCGAGCCGAGCAGGATGCCCGCCGTCAGACCGCTGGTCAGGGTGCCACAGGCGTAGCCGATATGACGCTGCGGCACGTGTTCGGAAACGAAGACCCATGCCCCCGGCACCTCACCGCCAATGGCCGCGCCCTGGATCACCCGCATCAGCAGCAACAGGATCGGTGCCCACATGCCGATCTGCGCATAGGTCGGCAACAAACCCATGATCAGGGTCGGCACGGCCATCATGAAAATGCTCAGGGTGAACATTTTCTTGCGGCCCAGCAGGTCGCCGAAATGCGCCATCACGATGCCGCCTAACGGCCGTGCCAGGTAGCCGGCGGCGAAGATGCCGAAGGTCTGCATCAGGCGTAGCCACTCAGGCATGTCCGCCGGGAAGAACAGCTTGCCCACCACCGTGGCGAAGAACACGAAGATGATGAAGTCGTAGAACTCCAGCGCACCGCCCAGGGCAGATAGCGATAGAGTCTTGTAGTCGTTGCGGGTCAGCGGACGTGTGGGTTGTTCTGGCTGCGCGATGCTCGAGGGCGCTGTGGTCATGGCAAGGGCTTCTCTTATAGTCGGATCTGCAACCTCAACAACGCTGGTTGAGGCCTGGGCAGGTCCGGCACGATAGCAAATTGTTCGAAAAAGCACATAGAGGTGCGCTTTTGATGGTCAAAATGAGAACCGGACGGTCGTCGCGGAGTCTACCGACCGATATACTCGCAGCCTTGCTCCGGTTTTTGAGGGGTTGCTGTGCGAAAACGCCTCTCAGGTTCATAGGCGATTTCGCAGAGTTTCCCTTTAGACGCCTTATGGAAAACGTGACGAACGTAGTATGTTCGGTGCTGAATCGTTTTTCCCGAAGACGGCTACCACCAGCAATACCAACGAAGAGTCACGGGTCAGAGGCACCCCCGGCATGATAGAGCTCGAACAAGAAGATCCGATCCCGCAAGGCGACCTGGCCCTGCAAATCACTGCACTCCCTCGCGAAACCAACGGCTTTGGCGACATATTCGGCGGCTGGCTGGTGGCGCAAATGGATTTGGCAGGCACCGCGATGGCCAGCAAGGTCGCCGGTGGGCGCGTTGCCACCGTTGCCATCGACCGTATGGCATTTCTGGTTCCGGTGGCGGTGGGCGCTCAGCTTTCCTTTTATACCCAGGCCCTGGAAATCGGCCGCAGCTCGATCAAGATGATGGTCGAGGTCTGGAGCGACGATCCACTGTCCAGCGAGTGGCGTAAAGTAACCGAAGCGGTGTTTGTGTTCGTTGCCATCGACGGCAGCGGTCGTACCCGCTCGGTTCCGCCCAGAGCTCGATAAAGAGTTTCTAAACCTGGTAGCCGTTTTGCGGTCGATAGTCGTCCACGTTACTGATCGAGAGCTGTCCCATGAGCACGCCCAATGTTGAAGCCGTAAAACTGGATGAACTGAACTGCTGGCGCATCCGCCACGGTCAGGCCGAATTACTGGTGGCCCAGCAAGGTGCGCACATCCTCAGCTATCAGCTGGCCGGCCAGCCGCCGCTGATCTGGCTCAACGACGAGGCCGTGTTCAAGACCGGCAAGAGCATCCGTGCCGGCGTGCCGGTGTGCTGGCCGTGGTTCGGAGTCTTCGACCGCAACCCGCAAAGTGTCAAGGCGATGCGTGTCAGCAATGACGCGCCGTCGGCTCACGGCTTCGTGCGAGCGATGGATTGGGAACTGGGTGGCATCGAAGCCGAAGGCGAAAGCCTTAAGGTCGAATTCCTCCTGCCCTACCCCGAAGGCGGCTTTCCCGGCTGGCCGCACCAGGTGGATTTGACCCTGACCATTCGCCTCGACGAGCAATTGCACATCCAGCTGACCAGCCACAACCGGGGCACCGATACCGTCAGCATCAGCCAGGCGCTGCACAGTTACTTTGCAGTCAGCGATGTACGCGAGGTACACGTCGAAGGTGTGGACGGCCTCGACTACATCGAAACCCTGGACAACTGGAAAACCGTCACCCAGACCGGGGATCTGCATTTTACCGGCGAGACCGACCGCATCTACCTCGACGCCCCGCCACAGTTGAGCATCGTCGATCCAGCCTGGGAACGGCGCATCGTACTGACCAGCAGCGGATCGCGCACGGCGGTGATCTGGAACCCGTGGATCGACCGCGCCGCTGCGTTCAGCGACATGGCCGACGACGGTTGGCAGCGCATGCTGTGCATCGAGACGGCGAACGTGATGGGCGATGTGGTGACGCTCGCAGCAGGTGCGAGCCACACTTTGGGTGTCAGCATCGGTAGCAAACCGCTTTAAGATCAAAAGATCGCAGCCTTCGGCAGCTCCTACAGGGATCGGTGTAGGAGCTGCCGAAGGCTGCGATCTTTTTGCTTCACTCGATTACAGATCCGATTCCGTCACCACCCGCACCTTCGCCGCATCCAGCGCATACGCCGCATCCGCCAGGTCATTGCTGACCTTCTCGATCTTCAGCGTGCCGGTCACCCACAGCGGCGTGTAGATATCATCCAGCTTCAAGCCCTTGGGATAACGCACCAGCACCAGTTGATTGGGTGGCGGTGGCGGCACGTGGATGCAGGCACCCGGGTATGGCACGAGGAAGAACAACGTACTGCGGCCCTTGGCGTCGGACTCCAGCGGCACTGGATAGCCGCCAATGCGGATGTTTCTGTCGTTCATTGACGCAACGGTCTTGGTCGAGTACATCACCGCCGGCAAGCCTTTGGCCTGCTTCATCCCGCCCTTGTCGGTGAAGGTGCCATTGGCTTCCGGGGAGTCGTGGTCGATTTCGGGCATGGCCTCGAGGGCCTTCTGGTCCGACTTGGGCATCAATTCAAGCCAGTCGGTCTCCGGCACTTCGCCGGCATGGGCAAGGCCCGTACCCAGTAAAACAAGAGTCAGCAAAAGACGGCGCATGAAAGTGCTCGGCAATGGGAAGAACAGGAAACGCCGAACATTCTAGCCCTCCCGACCGGCTTGGCGGAGAGGGCTTTGTCGCCTGGATCAGTTCTTTTTGATCAATCCGTAGATCACCAGCAACACAACGGCGCCCACCAGCGCCCCGATGAAGCCTGCACCTTGGCCAGCCTGATAGATACCCAGGGCCTGACCGCCATAGGTAGCCGCCAGCGAACCGCCGATACCGAGCAGGATCGTCATGATCCAGCCCATGCTGTCATCGCCCGGTTTCAGGAACCGAGCCAGCAGACCGACGATCAAGCCGATAAAGATGGTTCCGATAATTCCCATGGCATTCTCCTCTCAATGAAGTAGCTATCCGAAAGCCTAGTCAGACTTTCGCAACCTGCCATGAGAGAACGGCGCAACCCGAAGGTTCCGCCATTGCCAGAGAAAACTATTCGGCGATCAGTGCTTGGACCTTGAGAATCTGGGCCGCCAGCGTCTCGCGGTCTGCACAACGAAGGTTGGCGTGACCGACCTTGCGGCCGACCTTGAACGCCTTGCCATAGTGATGCAGATGGCAATCGGCGATGTTCAGGACCTTCTCGGTCTCTGGCACTGTGCCGATGAAGTTGAGCATCGCGCTTTCGCCGACCTTGGCCGTCGAACCCAACGGCAGACCGGCAACGGCCCGCAGGTGGTTTTCGAACTGGCTGCACTCGGCGCCTTCGGTGGTCCAGTGCCCGGAGTTGTGCACGCGCGGGGCGATTTCGTTGGCCTTGAGACCACCGTCGACTTCGAAGAACTCGAACGCCATCACGCCGACGTAATCCAGCTGCTTGAGCACACGGCTGGAGTAGTCTTCGGCCAGGGCTTGCAACGGGTGATCGGTGCTGGCCACGGACAGCTTGAGGATGCCGCTTTCGTGGGTGTTGTGCACCAACGGGTAGAAGCGGGTTTCACCGTCGCGAGCACGCACGGCGATCAGCGAGACTTCACCGGTGAACGACACGAAGCCTTCCAGCAGGCAGGCCACGCTACCCAGCTCGGCGAAGGTGCCGACCACATCTTCAGGGGTACGCAGGACTTTCTGGCCCTTGCCGTCGTAACCCAGGGTACGGGTCTTGAGCACCGCCGGCAGGCCGATGGAGGCCACAGCGGCGTCCAGGTCGGCCTGGGACTGGATGTCAGCGAACGCCGGGGTAGGAATCCCCAGGTCCTTGAACATGCTCTTCTCGAACCAGCGGTCACGGGCGATGCGCAAGGCTTCGGCGCTCGGGTAGACCGGGACGAATTGCGAGAGGAACGCGACGGTTTCCGCCGGAACGCTTTCGAACTCGAAGGTCACCAGATCGACTTCATCGGCCAGCTGGCGCAGGTGATCCTGATCGCCGTAGTCGGCTCGCAGGTGTTCGCCCAACGCGGCTGCGCAAGCATCCGGCGCCGGGTCCAGAAAAGCGAAGTTCATGCCCAGCGGAGTGCCCGCCAACGCCAACATACGACCCAACTGGCCGCCACCGATTACACCGATCTTCATCGTCAACAACCTCAGGCGATGCGTGGGTCTGGATTTTCCAGGACGCTGTCTGTCTGCTCAGCACGGAAGGTTTTCAGCACCGCATGGAACTGCGGGTGCTTGGCGCCAAGGATACTCGCCGACAGCAGCGCTGCGTTGATCGCACCGGCCTTGCCGATGGCCAGGGTGGCAACCGGAATGCCTGCCGGCATCTGCACAATGGAAAGCAGCGAATCAACGCCCGAAAGCATTGCGGACTGAACGGGTACGCCCAGCACTGGCAAGTGGGTCTTGGCTGCACACATGCCTGGCAAGTGGGCCGCGCCACCGGCACCGGCGATGATCACCTCGATGCCCCGTGCTTCGGCCTCTTCGGCGTACTGGAACAGCAGGTCCGGGGTGCGGTGGGCAGAAACCACTTTCACCTCGTAAGGGATGCCGAGCTTTTCCAGCATATCGGCGGTGTGGCTAAGGGTGGACCAATCGGACTTGGAGCCCATGATCACGCCAACCAGTGCACTCATCGTCGTGCCTCTTCTCTCTGGGCGCCCGCAGGCGCATCAAAAAACAACAAGCCACGCAGGATGCGTGGCTTGATTGTACGAATTATGGCCAGTCGCAACCGGCCGAAGGCCGCGCAGTATACCTCAATGAAGCAGATAAACAGCCCCTGTTGCGACCATCTGTCATGCCGTCGAAAAACCCATGCTTCTTGACTATAAAGTCAACCATGACATCCCTGCATATCGCGGGGTGCTTGATTCTTTACTTCAACAAACTTCGTATAACTTTCATAATCTTTAGTTGCCAACCTATTAAATTTATAAAACATTAAAAAACAAACCATGACTAGTTAAAAACATCTAAAAAGCTTAAATTCAAGTCGCAGTAAGAATTAAATTAAACAGGGAGTTTAATAGAAATGAAAAAACCCATCACCATAATGGTCATTATTCACAGCGAGCTACAGGATTATCAAAAGAACAAGTTATACACCGACTATTTTGCCTGGCTGAAAACCGAACTTGAGCTCATCTCTGGACGTGAAGTCGTGATTTTAATGTATCACCAGGACGAGGCTCCGCATCTGGCAGAATACAGTTACAAGAACGAGGATAGTTCGGTAGCACTGAAAGGCTGGATAAATCTGTTACACGACTTGTACTCGAAAATTTCCAACAGGGATCGTGATGAAGCGAACCTCACCAAATTTCTCTTGCTGACCCGAGACAGCATCAACGAAAAGCTAGGCGGACTTCTCGGCGGGTTAGGCGGAATAGCCATGTTCAAAGGTCACTGTGCAATTGCGTCGATCATCTCTTACCGAATTCCCGCACATGAAATTGGTCATATGTTTGGCGCCACCCACGAAGACAGTGAGGTGATCTATGACGGATGGTGGCGTGACACCATCATGCTCACCGATGAGTTCTCCGGAGTACGTGGAAACGTTTACCGCTTCAGCGACAAGAACAGGGAAAACATTCGCGAATATCTCAATCGCTTTCCATAAGTTCAGGTTGCCTAGGGAAAGTTGCCACAAACATTCTCACGAAGCCGAACCCGCCGCCCCACCTTCCAACTTGCGCCACAACAACCGCACATTAGCCTTGCGCACCAGTGCGCAGCGGTACAAGCGAATCTCCAGCGGCACGTGCCATTGCGGGCCGCCGCAGACCACCAGTTCACCGCGCGCCAGTTCGGCGCGCACACTGAGTTGCGGCACCCAGGCAATGCCCAGGCCTTCCAGGGCCATGCTTTTCAGGCTGTCGGCCATGGCGGTTTCGTAGATCGTGGTGAAACGCAGCGCTCGTTGGCGCAGCAGCACGTTCACCGAGCGGCCGAGAAATGCCCCGGCGCTATATGCCAGCAGCGGTACGCTGGCTTCGCCTTCCAGATCGAACAACGGCTTGCCGTCGGCGTCTGCCGCGCAGACCGGCAGCATTTCGGTGTGGCCAAGGTGCAGGGAGGGGAAGATTTCCGGGTCCATCTGCATCGCGGCGTCCGGATCGTAGAAGGCCAGCATCAGATCGCAACCGCCTTCGCGCAAGGCATGCACCGCGTCGCCGACGTTGGTTGCCACCAGTCGCGTGGCGATGTTCAAGCCTTCGTTGCGCAACTGGGCAATCCACCGCGGAAAGAAACCGAGCGCCAGGGAGTGTGCGGCAGCGACCTGCATCACTTCGCCCTGCCCGCCTTCCAGATGATGCAGATGGCGCAATACTTCGCCGAGCTGCTCGACCACGGTGCGTGCGGTAACCAGAAACAATTGTCCCGCCGCCGTCAGTTCGATCGGCGTGCGCGAACGGTTGACCAAGGTCAGCCCCAGCGCCGCCTCCAGGCTGCGGATTCGCCGGCTGAACGCCGGTTGCGTCACGAAGCGCCGTTCGGCTGCCTGGGAGAAGCTGCGGGTGGCAGCCAGGGCACTAAAGTCCTCCAGCCATTTGCTTTCCAGATTCATCACGTCCTCCCGGACACGCACCAATTTAGGTCACACGCTCGCCGTCAAGCCGACGTCACACGGGCATTATGCCGAATGTGCATAGGCTAGTGTTTAACAGCATTGGCCCAAAATCCTGCACAAGCCTAGCATTCACAGCGTTCCGGCACAGCCCGGGTCCATATTGAGATGATTTCTATCATGTCCTCCGCTGCATCATTCCGCACAGAAAATGACCTGCTTGGCGCTCTCGAAGTACCGGCTCAAGCGTATTACGGTATCCAGACCCTGCGAGCGGTGAATAACTTCCGCCTTTCGGGCGTTCCGATTTCGCACTACCCGAAACTGGTTGTCGGTCTGGCCATGGTCAAACAGGCCGCTGCTGACGCCAACCGTGAGCTGGGTCACCTGAGCGAAGCCAAGCACGCTGCCATCAGCGAAGCCTGTGCACGTCTGATCCGCGGCGACTTCCACGAAGAGTTCGTGGTGGACATGATTCAAGGCGGCGCTGGCACTTCGACCAACATGAATGCCAACGAAGTGATCGCCAACATCGCGCTGGAGGCCATGGGTCACCAGAAAGGCGAGTACCAGTATCTGCACCCGAACGACGACGTGAACATGGCACAGTCGACCAACGACGCCTACCCGACGGCGATCCGTCTGGGTCTGTTGCTCGGTCACGACGCCCTGCTCGCCAGCCTCGACAGCCTGATTCAGGCGTTCGCGGCCAAGGGTGAAGAATTCAACCACGTCCTGAAGATGGGTCGAACCCAGCTGCAAGACGCCGTACCGATGACCCTGGGTCAAGAGTTCCGCGCGTTCGCCACCACCATGGGCGAAGACCTGGCCCGTCTGAAGACGCTGGCCCCGGAACTGCTGACTGAAGTGAACCTGGGCGGCACCGCGATCGGCACCGGCATCAACGCCGACCCGCGCTATCAGGCCTTGGCTGTACAACGCCTGGCCCTGATCAGCGGTCAGCCGCTGGTTCCGGCCGCCGACCTGATCGAAGCCACCTCCGACATGGGCGCCTTCGTGCTGTTCTCCGGCATGCTCAAGCGTACTGCGGTCAAGCTGTCGAAGATCTGCAACGACCTGCGCCTGCTATCCAGCGGCCCACGCACCGGCATCAACGAAATCAACCTGCCAGCGCGTCAGCCAGGCAGCTCGATTATGCCCGGCAAGGTCAACCCGGTTATTCCGGAAGCCGTTAACCAGGTGGCCTTCCAAGTCATCGGTAACGATCTGGCGCTGACCATGGCGGCCGAAGGCGGCCAGCTGCAACTGAACGTGATGGAACCGCTGATCGCTTTCAAGATCCTCGATTCGATCCGCCTGCTGCAACGCGCCATGGACATGCTGCGCGAGCACTGCATCGTCGGCATCACCGCCAACGAAGCCCGCTGCCGTGAACTGGTCGAACACTCGATCGGTCTGGTCACCGCACTGAACCCGTACATCGGCTACAAAAACGCCACCCGCATCGCCCGTATCGCCCTTGAAAGCGGCCGCGGCGTGCTGGAACTGGTGCGCGAAGAAGGTCTGCTCGACGAAGCCATGCTCGCCGACATCCTGCGCCCGGAAAACATGATTGCTCCGCGCCTGGTGCCCCTGAAGGCCTAACCCGACGCGTTACTTGTAGCACCGCTCACCAGGTCGAGGGACTAGACACCTCTCACCTTTTGAGGGCTTGGAGATCATTCTCCAGGCCCTTTTTTTTAAGAAGCGAAAAGATCGCAGCCTGCGGCAGCTCCTACATTTGAAATGCGGTCCCTGTAAGAGCTGCCGCAGGCTGCGATCTTTTGATCTTGCACCACAACCGTGCAGACGGACGGCACTGTCATCGGTATAGTGCCGCCCCTCTTCGCGTGAGCGGTCGTCGGTAGCGAGGCCGCAACCCATGCGAAACCCGAACTAATAACAAACCCGCGATATGAAACCGGGACGAACTTCGAACCGCCCGTTGTGCCGTGCGCCCACCGGTGTAACTCGATGTGTCTGCCTGGCAAGCATTTGCCAACACAAAAAACAGCGAGGAATAATCCATGCTCGAAGTCATTAACGACTTCCTCTCAGGGAAAGTACTGATCGTGCTCATTGTCGGGCTCGGTAGCTACTTCACGATCCGCTCGCGTTTCGTTCAACTGCGTCACTTCTTCCACATGTTCGCGGTGTTCCGCGACAGCCTCAAAAGCAGCGCCGGGCAACTCAGTTCATTCCAGGCCCTGATGCTCAGCCTCGCCGGCCGTGTCGGCGCGGGCAACATTGCCGGTGTCGGCATTGCCGTGACACTCGGTGGACCTGGCGCGGTGTTCTGGATGTGGGTGACCGCACTGGTCGGCATGTCCAGCAGCTTCTTCGAATGCTCCCTCGGTCAGTTGTACAAACGCACCGACTCCGACGGCACCTACCGTGGCGGCCCGTCCTACTACATCCAGCACGGTCTGCAGAAACGCTGGCTGGGCATGCTCATGGCGTTCCTGTTGCTGGTGACGTTCGGCTTCGCCTTCAACGGCCTGCAAGCCCACGCCGTGACTCATTCGCTGAACAACGCGTTCGGCCTCGACACCACTTACACCGGCATCGGTCTGGCCGTGCTGCTGGGTCTGGTATTCATCGGCGGGATCAAGCGCATCGCCAAGGTTGCCGACCTGTTGGTACCGGTGAAAACCCTGGTGTATATCGGCGTGACCATCTACGTGATCGTGCTGCAATTCGACCAGGTACCAGACATGCTGATGACCATCGTCAAGAGCGCCTTCGGTCTGGACCAGGCCTTCGGCGGCCTGATCGGCAGCGCCATCGTCATGGGCGTGAAACGTGGCGTGTTCGCCAACGAAGCAGGCCTGGGTAGCGCGCCGAACGTGGCGGCTGTGGCGGCGGTCGAGCACCCGGTGGCGCAAGGCGTGGTTCAAGCGTTCAGCGTGTTCCTCGACACCTTCGTGATCTGCACCTGCACCGCATTGCTGATCCTGCTTTCGGGCTTCTACACCCCGGGCTTCGAAGGCGACGGCATTGCCCTGACCCAGAACTCCCTGGCCGCCGTGGTCGGTGACTGGGGCCGGATGTTCATCTCCGTGGCCCTGGCGTTGTTCGTGTTCACCTCGATCCTCTACAACTACTACCTGGGCGAGAGCAACCTGCGCTTTCTGATTGGTGAGAACCGCAAGGCGCTGATGGGCTATCGCGCGCTGGTATTGGTGCTGATCTTCTGGGGCGCCATCGAAAACCTCGGTACCGTATTTGCCTTCGCCGACATCACCATGACCATGCTCGCGTTCGTCAACCTGATCGCGCTGTTCCTGCTGTTCAAGGTCGGCATGCGCATCCTGCGTGACTACGATGATCAGCGCGCCGCCGGCATCACCACTCCGGTATTCGACTCAAGCAAATTCCCGGATCTGGATCTGGACCTGAAAGCCTGGCCAGCTAACCCGCCAGCACCCGCCGCCAAGGCTGAAGCTGCTCCGGCAGGCGTGACCGCAGCGCAACGCTGATCGGAAAAAAACCGGGCGCATCCCCTGCGCCCGACGTGACACAGCTCGCGACCGGCGTCATGCTCGGAAACAAGCTGTAATCGTTTTTGGAGAACCGCCCATGAATGCCCCGACCTACCCTGCTGCCCAGCACGTCATGGTGCTCTACACCGGCGGCACCATCGGCATGCAGGCCAGCACCCACGGCCTGGCGCCAGCGTCCGGTTTTGAAGAGCGGATGCGCGAATACCTGCACAGCCAGCCCGAACTTGTCGTGCCGCAGTGGCGTTTTCGCGAGATGTCGCCGCTGATCGACAGTGCCAACATGACCCCGACGTACTGGCAGCAGCTGCGTGAGGCGGTGGTCGATGCGGTGGATGTTCAAGGCTGCGACAGCGTGCTGATCCTACATGGCACCGACACGCTGGCCTACAGTGCCGCAGCCATGAGCTTCCAGTTGCTCGGCCTGCATGCCCGCGTGTGTTTTACCGGTTCCATGCTGCCTGCCGGTGTCACCGACAGCGACGCCTGGGAGAACCTCGGCGGCGCGCTGGTTGCACTGGGGGAGGGCCTCGCGCCGGGTGTGCATCTGTACTTCCACGGCGAACTGCTGGACCCGACCCGTTGTGCCAAGGTTCGCAGTTTTGGCCGTCATCCGTTCAAGCGTCTGGAGCGTCAGGGCGGTGGTGTGAAAGCCTCTTCGCTGCCAACAGCGTTGAATTACAACCAGGCAAAACAACTGGAGAAGGTTGCCGTGCTGCCACTGTTCCCTGGCATCGCTGCCGAGATCCTCGATGGTCTGCTCGACAGCGGCATTCAAGGTCTGGTGCTGGAGTGCTACGGCAGCGGCACCGGGCCGAGCGACAACCCGGATTTCCTCGCCAGCCTCGGCCGTGCGCGGGACAAGGGCGTGGTGGTGGTGGCAGTCACGCAATGCCACGAAGGCGGGGTTGAACTGGACGTCTATGAGGCCGGCAGTCGCTTGCGCGGTGTCGGTGTGCTGTCCGGTGGCGGCATGACCCGTGAAGCGGCATTCGGCAAGTTGCATGGGTTGCTGGGGGCGGGGCTTGAAACGGACGAAGTCCGTCGGCTTGTCGAACTAGACCTTTGCGGCGAGTTGAGCTGACACCTCGTCCTCCCTGTGGGAGCGAGCCTGCTCGCGATAGCGGTCTTCCATTCACATTGATGTGACTGACCCACCGTCATCGCGAGCAGGCTCGCTCCCACAGGTCCTTCACCCGGCATGTAACTTGCTGCCTTCCAGCCATCCCCAAGGCTGGAAGTCCTCATGCTCCACTCCCACCTCACCACCCTCAACGCGGTCTCCCTGGTACTCGATGCCTTCAAGGCACAAGGCTTGTCCAGCGAAGCGCTGCTGGCCGGCAGCGGCATCAGTGCGGCGGATCTGAACCGGGCCGACACGCGCATCACCACCAATCAAGAAATGCAGGTGTGTGCCAACGCCGTTGCCCTCAAGCACGACATCGGCCTGGAACTGGGTCGGCGGATGCACGTTTCCTGCTACGGCATGCTCGGTTACGCCCTGCTCACCAGTGCCACCTTCGGTGACGCATTGCGCCTGGCGATACGCTATCCGGCGCTGCTGGGAACACTTTTCGAGCTGAGCCTGGAGGACGACGGCGAGCGCATCTGGTTCGCTGCCGCCGATTACCGCGAGAGCCCGGCCATGGCGGTGTTCAACGCCGAGTTCTGCCTTGTGTCGCTGAAAGTCACCTGCGACGACCTGCTTGGCCATCCCCTGCCCTTGCTCGGCGCACGCTTCGAACATACCGCGCCCGACTACGAGCCGAGCTACGCCGAACACTTCAACTGCCCGCTGGATTTCGGGGCGCGCAACAATGCCTTCGCCTTCGACAAACGCTGGCTCGACCAGCCGTTGCCGCTGGCCGATGTCATCACCCATCAAGCCATGGCCGAGCGCTGCCGCAAACAGAACATCGAGTTCACCGGGCGTCAGGCATGGCTCGGACGGATCCGCCAATTGCTCAGCGCGCAATTGAATGCGGCGCCGGGGCTGGAGGGCCTGGCCGAACAGATGAATTGCTCGGCGCGAACCTTGCGTCGGCATCTCAAGGACATGGGCTGCAGTTATCAGGAGTTGCTCGACGAACTGCGCTTCGAACAGGCCAAGCAAATGCTGTGTGAGGATCAATTGCCGATCTACCAGATTGCCGAGGCGCTGGGCTTCAGCGAGACCGCGAGTTTTCGCCATGCGTTCGTGCGCTGGAGCGGTGTGGCACCCAGCCAGTTTCGACCTTGATCCGGCCTTAGTAGGAGCTGCCGAAGGCTGCGATCTTTTGATCTTCAAAGGGGCGAATTTCGGTCAAATGTTTTGGCCATATCGATCCCCTTTTGGCCTTTCCTGCCGTTCTCCGAAATCGTCCGTGCCGCAAGACTGTGTTCAACCGAATCAGCCTGCGGAGAACAACAAAATGCTGACGATCTACTCGAACGATCACCACCTGCACCACGGCCGTTGTGAATTGATAGACGGGCAACTCAAGCCCTGCTTCGAAATGCCTTCACGTGCCGACCACGTGCTGGCACGGGTGAAAAATCAAAATCTCGGCCCTGTCGAAGCGCCGAAGGATTTCGGCCTCGGACCGATCGAACGCATCCACAGCCGCGACTACCTCGACTTCTTCAAAGGCGCCTGGGCACGCTGGACCGAGTTCAACACCGACGGTGACTTGCTGCCCTACACCTGGCCAGCCCGCACCCTGCGCCGGATCAAACCCGCCAGCCTGCATGGCGAACTCGGTTACTACAGCTTCGATGGCGGCGCCCCGATCACCGCCGGTACCTGGCAGGCGGCGTACAGCGCAGCGCAAGTCGCCCTCACCGCCCAGGCGGAAATCCAGCGCGGCGCCCGTTCGGCCTTCGCCCTGTGCCGTCCACCGGGACACCACGCTGCCAGCGATTTGATGGGGGGTTATTGCTACCTCAACAACGCGGCCATTGCCGCCCAGGCTTTCCTTGATCAGGGCTACAAAAAGGTCGCGATCCTCGACGTCGATTACCACCACGGCAACGGCACACAGTCGATCTTTTACGAGCGCAGCGATGTGCTGTTCACTTCGATCCATGGCCACCCGGAAGCCGAATTTCCGTTCTTCCTCGGCTATGAAGACGAATTGGGCGAAGGCCCCGGCGAGGGCTTCAACTTCAACTATCCTCTGGCCGCCGGTTCGGGCTGGGACACCTGGAGCGCGGCGCTGGAACAGGCCTGCAAAGAGATCGAAAGCTACGGCGCCGACATCGTCGTGGTCTCCCTGGGCGTCGACACGTTCAAGGACGACCCCATCTCGCAATTCAAACTCGACAGCCCGGATTACCTGGCCATGGGCAAGCGCATTGCGGCTCTCGGCAAACCGACGCTGTTCGTGATGGAAGGCGGCTACGCGGTAGAAGAAATCGGCATCAACGCCGTGAACGTTCTCGAAGGTTTCGAAAGCGCCCAATGAGGATTAGAACAATGACAAGACTCAAGCGTTTGATCGTTCCAGCCCTGGGCGCCCTGGTGCTCAGTGGCGTTGCCCATGCTGAAGAACGAACGTTGCGTGTCTACAACTGGTTCGACTACATCACCCCCAAGGCCCTGGAAGACTTCAAGGCCCAGAACAGCCAGACCAAACTGGTCTACGACATTTTCGACACCAACGAAGCACTGGAGGCCAAGTTGCTGACCGGCAACTCCGGCTACGACGTGGTGGTGCCGTCCAACGTGTTCCTCGCCAAGCAGATCGAAGCCGGCGTGTTCCAGCCACTGGACCGCAGCAAGTTGCCGAACTGGAACCACCTCGATCCCAAGCTGATGAAGCTGATCGAAGCCAACGACCCAGGCAACAAATTCGCCGTGCCGTACATGTACGGGACCATCCTGATCGGCTTCAATCCGGACAAGGTCAAGGCCGTGCTCGGCGACAACGCACCAGTGGACAGCTGGGACCTGATCTTCAAGGAAGAGAACATCAGCAAGCTCAAGCAGTGCGGCGTCGCCCTGCTCGACTCGCCCTCGGAGATCTTGCCGCTGGCCCTGCAACACCTCGGCCTCGACCCCAACAGCAAAAAGCCGGCGGACTACGACAAGGCTGAAGCGCTGCTGATGAAGATCCGCCCGTACATCACCTACTTCCACTCATCGAAGTACATGGCCGACATTGCCAACGGTGACATCTGCGTCGCGGTCGGTTATTCCGGCAGCTTCTCGCAAGCCGCCAACCGCGCCAAAGAAGCCAAGAACGGTGTGATCGTCGACATGCGCTTGCCGAAGGAAGGCGCACCGATCTGGTTCGACATGCTCGCAATACCCAAGGGCGCGAAGAATCCGGAAGACGCCTACACCTTCATCAACTACCTGCTGCAACCCCAGGTGATTGCACCGGTCAGTGACTTCGTTGGTTACCCGAACCCGAACAAGGACGCCACGGAAATGGTCGACCCGGCGATCCGCAACAACCCGAACCTGTACCCGACCGACACGGCAATGAGCACGCTCTACACCCTGCAACCGTTGCCGCGCGATGCCGAACGTGCGCGGACCCGAGCCTGGACCAAGATCAAGTCCGGCACCTGACAACCGTCTGGTTTGCACCCTCACCAGGACCTGCGCTCGCGCAGGTCTTTTTTTGCCCGCGATATTTATTTACCGCCAACCGCGCTTTGCCCGCCACTACTTTGCAACGGATTGCGCACCGACCCTTCGACGGTGCCTGCCGCCTCACAAAGGATGTGACCATGACCGACGTTTCCAGCCCTCCCGCCCTACCCGGCCTCCCAGCCGATCAGGATGCCCTGCTCACCCAATTGGTGGCCGGGCCGACAATCAGGGAGGTTGCCACCCATGCACTGCAACCGGCGTTGAAAACGCTATACCCGCAGCTGTCGATCGACCCGCGACTGGCGATAGTGGTGACGCCGACCTGGACGCTGCACGGGCAGCGCGTCGTCGCCGGGCCACGACACTTCGAATCACTGACCGACACCCTTGTGCGCCACGGTGTCGCGAAAACACCAGTGGTGTACCTGGATGGCGAGCACTACCTCACCCTGCAACCGCTGGAGCCGACACCGGCACAACTGCCTGTCAGCATCGAAGCCATCGGGCGCCTGCTCAATGAGTTGGCGCCACTGCTGTTCGACGCGTTTCAAGAGCAGCAGGTCGACTACTGGAACCAGTTCACCGCCCCCTCGACCCCGCGCTGGCAGGGCCTGTCCCACTCGCTGCGCGAACTGTGGAACATCCAGACCCAGCCGAACTGGCAGAACGACCAGTCTGCGATGGCCCGCAACCTTTTCGCCTACCCGGACAACAGCACGCGCATGAACCACGACCCCTACCGATCCCGCGCCTGCCTGATCGATCTGGACTACAGGAATGAGGGTGTCTCGACTCACCTCAACACCCTGGACATGGCGGTATTGATCGGAACGCTGGGCAGCCGCACGTTGATCCTCAGCCACACAATCACCCAGGGCTTCCAGACCTACGAGTCGCTAGAGGAGCTGGGCAAGTCCCTGCTGACTTACACCAACGGGCAAGTACCCGGTGATACCTTGCAATGGCGCCTGGTTGAACCAACGGGCAACTTTTTCGACCACTTGGCGTGCACCCTGATCGCCCTGCAAGCGGACTCGATTGCCGCGCTGGCAAACGAGTCCGCAGACGAAAACCCCGACCTTGCGCCTCACATCAGCCGCACCAACAACGAGCTAAACCCATCGGACAAACAGATGCCCTCGCGCTTCAACCTGGTCGAACAGGCGCTGCCGGACTGGATGGCCAACGCGTCATCCGGCGATCTCACCGCGTACAGCCGTCACCTGATGGATCTGGTAACCGTACAGAACCAGAACGCCGGGCAGTCCTTCCAGGACGGTATAAAACCGATCCGCGAATTCGCCCTCGATCAACTGCGTGAGGCCATGCTCGCCGAGCATTCCGAGGCCACTGGCTTGCAACTGGCGGACATCGAGATCGTGATCGACAGCGTCGTGGTCTGGGGCAGCTTTGTACCGCCGGTGGAGCCTGAGCGCACTACGCTGAGCCTGGTCGAGCTGGCACTGCAAAACCTGATCGCCCTGCCACCGGGAAACAAATCCGTACGCAGTACCGGCACCACGGAGCTGCCGGGCTGGCTGACGCTCAGCTACCTGGAAGCATTGATCGTCAGCGTCAACATCGGTCAAACCTATCCGACGCTGATCAAAAGCAAACTGCTCGACGATCCCCTTGAAAGCCTGCGTCGTCAAAACCTGTTCACCAGCCGACTGCGCGTCGAGTTACCGCTGCTGGCCTTGCAGCAAAAAATCCGGACTCAGGGCGGGATCGATGAGCTGGGTTACCGCTACGTCGCAGCCGTGGTTCAGGTTCTCGACACCAATCGCTGGGTCGACAGCCAGGAGATCGTCATTCGCCCACTGGCGTTCAGCCCCGCCTGGCGCCTGGGATCATCCACGGACGAAGTGAGTAACATGTTCGTGATCGGGCCGCGCCAGATGGACAAGGGACCCTGCCTGCTCTATCGGCCGTTGCTCGACCCTCCCCTGATCCAGTACCCGACGCCGGCCAACCTGATCTATGCCATCCGGCACGCTCCGAAACTGCGCCAATCCGTGCTCGCCTGGCTGCCGGACAGGGTTCGCGCCAATTACGCCAACTACGTGTTCACCGGCGAGCTGCCTTCGGTCTGGAGTGTCTCGCAACTGCTGGCCGACCCGCTGACGTCCCTGCAAATGAGCGGCCCGCTGACGTTAGGCTCGCGGGTCCTGGCCACCGACTACCTGGCCAACCTGTACAAGGCCAACGTCAATGCGCTGGTTGAGCTGGCACAACGGCAGTCGGTGTCCAACGCGCAGAGTCGCTGGGCAACGCTCAAGCAGGCAGCCTGGAAAATCCTCAACGGGGCACTGCCTTTTCTTGGTCGGACCGTCGGCACAGCGCGTGGATCTACCAGGTCCTCGATGACCTGCAACAGACCCTCGACGCGAACGAGGCCGGCAACGACGAACAACAGAAAACCGCCATCACCGACCTGTTGCTGACCTTGGCCATGGTCCTCGCCCATCACGCCAGTACGCGCCGCTCAATGGCCCGCAGAACCGAGAAAAATCCCACGAGAGAGCCATCGGCCGAACCGGCGGAAAAACCGACAGCCACACCCATAGCCTTCGTTCAACTGCCCGATATCATCGGCGCACCTACCGAAACACAGCACCGCATTTCAGTCACGACCGATGCCGCTCTGAACCTGACCCGCACCCTGGATCGCTTCAAGATCGCCAAACCGGAAAGCCTTACGGCAGCCATCAGTACCCCCGGCATCCATCAACACCTCTATCAGCTCGAAAACCGCTTTTACGCCCCCATCGGCGAGCGCTGGTTCGAAGTGGCCGTTGAAGAAACCGGTGAAATATCGATCATCGACTCAAGGCCTGAGTCCCCGGCCAATGGTCCTGCACTGATCAGCAATCAGCGCGGTCAGTGGTTTGTCGACACGCGCCTGCGCTTGCGTGGCGGCGGCTTGTCGACCCGGCGCAAAGCGTTGAAACAGCAAAACCGCCAACGCATTGCCGAACTCAAACGGCAACTGGCCGAATTCGATAACGAACGCGAGCGCGCACGGGATGAATTGATCGGCACCTACAACCAATTGAAAGCGGCCAGCGAAGGTGCACGCGCCGGGATAAAACAGCAGTTTCTGGACAAGCTCGACCGGCGAACCGGCGACTATGCCGCCCCCATCGAACAGTTGAAATCACTGAACCTGCTGGACTCGGTCCCCAATTACCGCACCGCCATGGTCGAGATGCTCGGCACCCAATTGTTCTTCAACCAGACCTGGCTCGATCAGCAGAACGCGGTGTTCGCCCAGACCCTGCGTGAAACCCTGGCATTGCTTGAGGCGGAAGAAACGGCGGGAGGGACTGGCGATCGTGCGACATACCAGAAAATGATCGACCTGACCGAGGGTGTGATCGACAAAATCCAGTTTGCCCGATCGCGGTTCGAGGAACTAAGCCGACTGGGCAGAAGCGCCGCCGAGGTCGCCAACACCTATAAAGCCAAACTGCCGGTCTACAGCCTCAACGATCTCAAGGCGCTACAGGTTTCGCTGGCGCGCGAGGCCTGCCTGAAGGAAGGTGACAGCGTTGCGCTGAACGAAGCCCGAAGCGAATTCGCCCGGTTACTCGACTCCGCCAACCTGGTGATCCAGACCTCACAGGAGCTGATGCTCGAGGGCAGTGTCTGGAATGACGGTGAACGTACTGAAGCACTCAACGGCATGCTTGAACAGTTTGTCGCCATCGACCAGTCATTCGAAGACTTCGCTGTCAGCCACAAGGACGCCGTGGTGGAGCAACCGCTCAAGCATTTGCGCGCGCGGGTCAGCGAATTCCAACTGCACGCTGAAAGTTACCTCGGGCAGCTACTGCGCGAGCAACAGCCGCCGCAACCTCAGCCCGGTCCCTCAAGGCCGGCACCGACGCCCGGCAAACGCGTGATCAAGACACGCTTCAAGGGCACGGTCGTGGGTGAAGTCCGTCGCTCAGCGCCGGGGGAACCGGTGTTGCTGGATGTGCGTGCTCCCGTGACCGGCAAGGTCATCGCCACCTTTCATGAAAAGACTCCCGGCGTCTGGGTTGAGCGAGTGCCCGCAAAACGTCCCCGGCCAACTGCGCAGCCTCCCGCACTCGATGCGCAGATCACCCAGGGTCAGGCGCTGCTCGATGGCGTGGAAACCTTCATCAGGCAAACCGAAACCAGCTCTAAAAAACCGGGGCGTAGCCCGGTTGAAATCGAGGAGCTGTTTCAACACAAAGCCGATCTGCTCGACCAGGCGGCCCGAACGCTGGAGCGGTCCCTGACCGAATCGAACACCATCGAAAGCCCGGACGTTGCCGCGACAACCCTGACCCGGGAACTCAACGAAGCACGCGACCGGTTGTACACCGAGGGATACCGGTTACGGGTCGAGATGATCAAGCAGCAACCGCCCACGGCAGCGCGCGTCGAATGGCTTGTCGGCAAAGGTGAAGTCGACATTGTGCGCAACGGTGAACAACGTCGCCTCAAGGGTCCGCGCAAGGATTTCCTGCAGGAATACGAAATCCGCGAGCGCAAGTCCAGGCAGGTGCTGTGGTACGCGCACTTTCACTACCCCGTCAAGAACGCCGCCCTCGACACCTTTACCGCTGCCCACCTGAAGCTGCGTGATCAACGGCTGCTGGCGGGCGCCCTCGACCTGCGCTCGGCTGCCACCAACCCGCAACTGATTGCCATCTATCGCAGCGAAATCAGCCCGCAACTGGCGCGTACGCTGTTCTTCTCGCAGCACTGAAACGTCAAAAAGGACAATGACGATGACCCCACATCCCGAGAATACCGAGTCCCCGGCCCTGCTGACCAAGAGCCTGGTGATCCACCAGACGAGCCAAGGGCCGACCGTCGATGAAGTCGCCGCCAAAATGCTGCGCAAGGCCCTGAAAACGCTGCTTCCCGACCTGGATTTCGATCCCGACCATACGCTGATCGGCACACCGCAATGGCAAACGCTCGAGGGCGCGCTCGTGGCGCTGCCGACACGGTTCGAGTCGTTGACCCAGGCACTCGTGCGACAGTTTTTTACCTCCACCAGCGCCAATTACCTGGAAGGCGAACACTTCCTGACGTCGAACTCGCAGGCCACGTCCGTGGTGCATCTGGACGTCAGCATCGAAGCCATCGCCGAGATGCTCAACGACTACGCGCCCCTGCTGTTCATTGCGTTTGGCGAGCGCCAGTTGGCCTACTGGAACAGCCCCGGAAAACACGCACCGCACTGGCAGGAACTGTCCGATGCGTTGCGCAAAGCCCTCGACGTGCAGCACGTCACTGGCTGGGATGATGCCCAGTGTCGTGTGGCCAGGGCCGTCTCGCTTGAGCCTGACAAAACGCAACGGCAATCGAGTGATCCGGCACTGTCGGCCATCCAGGTCTGCCTGATCGACATCGACACCGTCGATGCCAACGGAAGCGCCCGGCACCTGTTACTGGGCGGCGCCGCCGTGCTCACAGGGCGCTACGAACAACGTGACCTGGTGATGATGTACACCGTGGAAGACGGGTACGAATCGTTCGACTCCCTGAAGCAACTGGGTGACTCATTACCGGCGCGCATCGAGACGCGTCTGGCCGGCCGCAACATGAAGTGGCAGCTGTTCGAGCCCGAGGGAAATTTTTTCGACCACATGGCCTGGGCCCTGATCACCAGCCAGCTCGATACCATCACCGCAATCACCCCCGAAACGGATGATCTTGCCGAGTCTGCTTCCCCCACCGACAACGCCAACTCTCGGGAGAAAAACACCCTCATTGGCCTCGACGATTCCATTCCCGACTGGCTGTTCGGAGCTTCGGCCGCCGACCTGGATGCCTACAGCCAATCCGTGAATGCGCTGGGCAAACTGTACAAGCAGGCCGACAAAAACCTGTTCCGGATTCAGCCCATCAACACGTTCGCCCAGCAACGCATGCGTGAAGCGATCGTTGCCGACACGCCCTCTGCGGCGACGCTACCCCTGGATAAACTTGAAATCACGATCACCCACAGTTTCGAATCCGGTGGGTTGACGCTGCCCAATCCGCATGATGTCCACACTGAAACCTTGGGCGAATACGCCTTGCAAAACACGGCACCGTATCAGGCCGGCGTTCGATTCAACCCACCACAGCCTGTACCTGATTGGCTGACTGTGGCCTATCTGACGCAAATGGCGAGCAACGTCGATATCGGCGCGAACTACCCCAAACTGATCAAGGACAAGTTGATCGAGGACGCCGTACAGGCCGGCTTGCAGCAGCACTTCTACATCAGTCAACTGCGTGCCTTGCTGCCGCTGATTGCACTGGAATGCAAGATCCGTCGCATCGGCGGCATCGATCAACGGGGTTACGGCTATATTCGCCAATGGCTCAACCCAACGCCAGGTTACCCGCAACCGATCGCCATCCGTCCGCTCGCCTTCCTCCATGCCGGGGACACCAGCGCAGACATTGTGGCGAACATGTTCATCATCGCTCCGCGCCAGCCGGAAGGTGGGCCGTGCCTGCTGTATCGCCCGTTGTTTGAACAGCCGTTGTTGCAATTCCCATCGGCGCAAAACCTGCTGTACGCCCTGCATCAACCGGGTGAATTAAGAGACTCGGTTCTGGCCTGGCTGCCCGACTCGGTCACCAGCTTCAAATACGCCCAGTACACCTTCCCGGTCGGCTTTCCCAGCCCATGGCTGGAAGCTCAATTACTTTCCGAGCCCTGGACCTCCGTGAACTGGGCTGGCCCGGTCGAGCTCTCGGCCAATGAGCTGACCGGCGATGTTTTCCCCGTCCTGTTCAAGACCCACGCCCAGGCCATGGCCGAACTCGCTGACCGACAGTCACTGTCCAATGCGCAACGCCGATGGGCCTTGCTGCGAGACAGCGGCTGGGCACTGTTCAACGTCGCCGCGAATTTTCTCAGCGGTCCGGCAGGGGCTGCGGTGTGGGTCTGGCAAAGCATCAGCGACATCGAGCAGGCGCTGGATGCGCACCAGCATGGCGACAAGCTCACTGAGTGGACTACGGTCGCAGACATGCTGCTGAGCCTGGGCATCCTTCTCGCTCACCATGCCGCCGTGCGCCGCAAGACCGGCGCGCGATCGATGCCACGACGAATCGACAGCGGGATGCTCAAGCCCGAGACGCCAACGACCAGGCCGGCACGGCCCACCGCAACTCTCATTCCCACCCGTTTGACCGGTGAACTGCCCTCCAGCCATTACTCCTCATTGGAGGCCAGCGGCTCGGTGCCCCGTCGATCGTCCACGGCTTTGGCCACGTATCTTGACACTTTGACCGTATCAGCACCTGATCTCACGGCCCCGTCTCTGGAAACACGCCTGCGTGATAGCGCGTCCTTGTATCGCCTGGATGACAAGACCTACGCAAAAGTCGGTGAACGCTGGTTTTGCGTGGTGGAAAACGACGATCAACAGGTACAAATCGTCTATCCGCACGAGCCCTCGAAAACCGGCCCGCTATTGATTCACAACCGACAAGGCCAGTGGTTTGTGGATACCCGGTTGCGCCTGCGCGGTGGTGCCGGAGGTAGCAGCTTGCAAAGCCAACTCAAGGCCCGGCGCAGGGAAAAGGCGCAGCAGAAGCAAGCGCTGAGCGTTGCGCTGGAGAACTTCAAACGTCAGGAAGCCGCCGGCAATGCCGCACTGAATAAGGCCCAGGCCGAAATGATGGGCACAACCGGGCCAGCCCATGAGCAGGCGACCGAGCGCTACCTCAGCCAGCTGGAAACGTTGATCGGCGATTACAGCCAAGCCCTGGAAAATCTGCAGCAAAGACGCCTCATGGGCGCAAGCGAAGGCTATCTCAATGATCTACTGAGCATGACCACCCACCTGCAAAAGAACCTCAGCCTGTGGTTCGTCCTCAAGCGCAACGCCTACGCAATACTGACGGACAGGCTTGCGCAGAACACGCTCATTGATTCAAACACGTTATTGCAGGCCCACGTCGAGGACGTCCGGCAGGCGCTGGCGCTGAGCCAGGACATGATCGCCCGCCTGCAAGTGTCCGCCAGTTCCCTGGAGTCGCTCGACGCCATTGGCAGTGCCGGCCTGGTCGCCGCACAACGCTTGCGCCAACTGATGCCGACCTTCAACCAGTGGGATTTGAAATCCAACGAAATCGGCATGTCCCATGAGTTGTGCATGCGCAACGACGCCGGCCTGGACAATGAAGCAGCCCGCACAGCGGTAGGAGAGCTGATTATCGAGGCAGCGACGGCCACGCACCGGCACGCGGTCTTGAACCGGAGCCCGCAAGGCGCTGACGGTGCAGCGCTTCGCATCGACGATCTGAGCAGGCTGATCGATGTCTACGCCGATGCCGATCAGCGCCTTGAAGACCTTCCCGGTGAATATCCAGGCCAAGTGGAGCCCGGCGAACTTGAGCGAGTACGTGGCTTGATCGGCGAGTTTCGTCAACTTGCCCGGGAGCAACTGAGCGCGCTGTTGCCCGAGGGCGGCAATAGCCTTACGCCGGTCTTGCCCGAACCTGCCATTGCAGGGCCCTCGCGGCCAACCGTCAAGATCACCAAGAGTCGACCACGTGACCCGATGCCGGCCAAGGCCCCGCCACCCGAGGAACCCAGCCTCAAGGAAATGCTACCGGCCCGCCCCAAACCCGTGGCGCCGCCGGCTCTGGGCGATATCGACATCATCGCCGAAGGCCTGGACCTCAACACGAATGTTCAGGACTTCATCAAGCGAACGCAAAAAGATGCCCTCAAACCCAACCGCATACCGGCAGACATGCAGGACTTGTTCGATTTGCAGGCCCAACGGCTGGAACAGGCTGCCATCAATGTCACACAAGCCATGGCGCGTCTGCGCGCCGCAGGGCAAACACCCCCGCCGGTGGCTACCCTGGCCGCAGAACTTAACAGCGCCGCTGTGCAGTTACGCGCCAAAGGCCTCGCTACCCGTGCCAGCCTGCTCAAAGAGCGCCAACCCCGACAGGCCTATCTGCAATGGCTGCTGGACAACCATCAGGTGCGGATCGAAAGAAACGACCAGGGACGGATCAGGACCAGGAAGCGCCGGGACTATTTTCAGGAATACCGGATTCTCGACATCACGAACAACGATCAGCCGTTGTGGCTGGCGCACTTTCACTACGATTCAGTGAATGCCCCGCTGGAGCAGTTCACCGCTGCACACCTTAAAATCGCCGAGCCTTACTTGCAGACATTCAGCGCCGAGCGCCGTCAGACACTCACCAGCCTGGCACCGATCGACTACGTGTTGAGGCGCATCAGCGACCCGACGCTGTTCTTCAAGCTCGAAGCTCAACCCTGAGACAGCCTGGCGGGCGGACTGAAAAGCCGCCCGCATCAGCGAACCTTCCACACGCTGCGCAATCGCTCCAGCGCTGACTCGATCGCTTTTTCGGGCACGGCGGCGAAGCCCAGTACCAGCCCCGCTCGCTGATCCATCGGCGTCCTGGAGTCGGGCAACCAATAGCTGCTCAAGCCGTTGATCTCGACATCGACACTTTGCGCCAACTCGATCAATTCACGTTCACGCGCCACGCTATCGACAGGCACGGTCATGTGCAGCCCGGCGGCGACGGTGGGTAATGGTCCGACCCCGGGAATCTCCGCCGGCCAGCCATTGAGCAATGTATTACGGCGACTCAACGCCGCACGGCGCATGCGGCGGATATGCCGCTGGAAATGCCCGGCCGCCATGAACTCCGCCATCACCGCCTGGGTACTGACCTCAGAATGGCGTACGTCCACGGCACGACGTTGAGCAAAAGCCTGCACCAACCCCGTCGGCAACACCAAGTAACCCAGGCGCAACGCCGGAAACGCCACTTTGCCGAACGTGCCGACGTAGAGCACCCGGCCTTGCCGATCCAGTGCCGCCAAAGGCGCCAGCGGCGCACCGCTGTAGCGGTACTCGCCGTCGTAGTCATCCTCGACGATCCAGCCCTGGGTGCGTTCGGCCCAGGCCAGCAGCTCCAGACGGCGAGCCAGGCTCATCACCACCCCGGTCGGGTACTGATGGGACGGGGTGACGTAGGTCAAACGGCAATCGCGCAGCTGCGCCAGTTCAGCGCAGTCGATGCCCTCGCCATCCACCGCCACCCCATGCAACTTCGCACCTGCCACGGCGAACGCATGACCGGCCGCCCGATACCCGGGATTTTCAATCGCCACCCCGTCACCGGGCTCCACCAGCAGCTGTGCACAAAGGCTGATCCCCTGCTGCGCGCCACTGGTGATCACAATTTGTTCAGCCGTGCACTGCATGCCACGGGAACTGCGCAAATACGCAGCAATCATCCCGCGCAAGCGCGCATCGCCAGCCGGGTCGCCGTAGCACAGCTGCTGCAAATCCGGTTTGCGCCAGAAAGCCGCATTCAGCTTGGCCCAGACCTCGAATGGAAACAGATCGAACGCCGGAACACCGACTCGAAATGCCCGTGGCGGACCGCTCGGCGGACTGGGTAACTGGTTGTTTTTCACCCGGGCCAACGGATCGTTGTGGATAACTTTGCTGGATGGATCCACAGGTAAATCGAGCCAATTTGTGGATAAGGCTGTTGATAACCCTGTTGAAAAGCCTGTGGATACTTTTGTGGATAGTTTTTTTGCCGGCAACGCCGCCTGAGGCAGTTGCGCGACATAAGTGCCGTCCCCGACTCGCCCCTCAATGAAACCTTCGGCGTACAACTGATCGTAGGCACGCACCACGCTGTTGCGGGAAATAGCCAGCGCTGCGGCCAGGTCACGACTGGCCGGCAGACGCGTTCCACTGGCCAATCGTCCGTCGAGGACGCGCAGGCGCAAGGCCTGATAGAGCTGGCGACTCAACCCCTGGCGACGGTCGAGTTCGATACCGGCCGGGTTGAAAGACAGGGAAAGCGGCGCATCCGTCATGACAATGGACCCATGAAATTGGTCATTAATGGCTCTTACAACAGACCAATAGCCTGCCTAGGATGAAGACATTCGCCAAGGAAAATATCTCCATGTATACGCCGCGCGCTTTTGCCATCGACGAGTTGTCCCAACTGCATGAACTGATCCTCGCCACCCGTCTCGCCATATTGGTGACCCACGGCGAAAGCGGCCTGCAAGCCAGTCATGTACCGGTGCTGCTGCATTGCGAACAAGGCTTGAACGGCACGTTGTACGGGCATCTGGCCAAAGCCAATCCACAGTGGAAAGACCTGCGCGACGGTGCCGAAGCTCTGCTGATTTTTGCCGGTGCCGACGCCTACGTCAGCCCCGGCTTCTACCCGAGCAAGGCCGAACACGGCAAAGTCGTGCCAACCTGGAACTACGTCGCCGTACACGCCTATGGCCGAGCCGAAACCTTTAGCGATGGCGGGCGACTGCTCGACATCGTCAGCACCCTCACCGACCGTCATGAAGCTGGCCGCGCCCAACCATGGTCAGTGGCCGATGCCCCCGCCGATTACATCGACGGCATGCTCAAGGCCATTGTCGGTTTCGCCATTCCCATCGATCGTCTGGAAGGCAAGCGCAAGCTCAGCCAGAACCGCAGCCCCGCCGACATTGCCGGCGTACGCGAAGGCCTGGCCGCCAGCCCCGACGTCAACGACCAGACCCTCGCCCAATTGATGCGCTAAGGAAATCACCATGAGTCAAATCGACATTCGCCAAGTCACCGCCGGTGATCACACGGCCTGGTTGCCGCTTTGGCAGGCCTACCTGCGCTTCTACAAAACCGAACTGCCGGAGGCCGTCACCCAAAGCACCTGGCTGCGCATGCTCGACCCGAACGAACCGACCCACGCCGCTCTCGCCTGGGCTGACAACAAAGCCGTGGGCATGGTGCACTTCATCTACCATCGTTCGAACTGGGCCATCGAAAACGCCTGCTACCTGCAAGACTTGCTGGTGGTCCCGGAAACCCGAGGCACCGGTGTCGGCCGGCAACTGATCGAGTTCGTCTACGCCACGGCCAAGGCCGACGGCTGCAACAAGGTGCACTGGCTGACCCACGAAACCAACGCCACCGCGATCCAGCTCTACGAGCGCATTGCAGAACGCCCCGGTTTCATCCAGTTTCGCAAAACCATTTAAGGTTCAAGGAGAACAACATGTCGACTTCACTCGCCAACTGGAAAGGCGTCCCGGCCCCCACGACGCAACTGATCGAAGGACGCTTCATCCGCCTGGAAAAACTCGACCCGGCGCGCCACGGCGACGACCTGTTCAAAGCCCTGCAAGGCCCGGGCGCCGACCCGAAGCTTTGGGACTATCTGCCATACGGCCCCTTCCCGGAGCGCAGCGCCTTCAATGACTGGCTGAACAACCACGCGGCCAATAGCGACCCGTACTTCTTCAGCGTGATCGATCGCGCCAGCGGCGAGGTCCAGGGCATCCTCAGCCTGATGTCCATCGTCCCGGCCCAGGGCCGCATCGAAATCGGCCACGTCACTTTCGGTGCGCCAATGCAGCGCTCACCGAAAAGCACCGAGGCGGTTTACCTGCTGGCCAAGGAGTCCTTCGCCCTCGGCTACCGTCGCCTGGAATGGAAATGCAACAACGCCAACGCGCGCTCCAAATATGCGGCTGAGCGGCTGGGCTTCAGTTTTGAAGGGGTGTTTCGCCAGCATATGGTGGTCAAGGGGCAGAACCGCGATACGGCGTGGTACTCGATCCTGGACTCGGAATGGCCGGCGATTGGGGCTGGGTTCGAGCATTGGTTGAGTGATGAGAACCAGACGGGGTCGGGGCAGTTGAAAAGCCTCGTTGAGTGCCGCGGCTAAAAGCATCAAAAGCAAAAGATCGCCCGAGCGCGGACCGAGCCTTCGGCAGCTCCTACAGGGTCGGTGTATATCCTGTAGGAGCTGCCGAAGGCTGCGATCCTTTGATCTTCATAAGCCTCCAGCCCAACGCATTCAAGGTGCGCTGACGCCCACAAGCTCTTGCTTTGCCATGGATAAAAAAAGGGGAGCACATGCCCCCCCGAGGTTTAAAGCGTTGTATCGAGGCTGTTAAATCAGCCTTCGATCTCGATCAGGATCTCGCCCGGATTCACCCGGTCGCCCTTGGCCACGTGAATGGCGGTGACTTTACCGGCGATGGCTGCCTGGACTTCGGTTTCCATCTTCATCGCTTCGGTGATCAGCACGGCCTGGCCCGCCTTGACGGTGTCGCCCTCCTTGACCAGTACATCGACGATGTTGCCCGGCATGGTGGTGCTGACATGGCCCGGTGCAGTGGCTTGCTTGCGCTTGCTGCTGCCGCCACCGACGAACTCGTTGAGCGGCTCGAACACCACTTCTTCCGGCATGCCGTCGATGGACAGGTAGAAGTGACGCTTGCCTTCAGCCTTGACGCCAACACCGGTGATGTCGACGCGGTAGGTTTCGCCGTGAACGTCGATGACGAA
Organism: Pseudomonas sp. PDM32; assembly: GCF_019219225.1. Lineage (NCBI taxonomy): Bacteria > Pseudomonadati > Pseudomonadota > Gammaproteobacteria > Pseudomonadales > Pseudomonadaceae > Pseudomonas > Pseudomonas sp. PDM32. Next base: position 180,554 of record NZ_JAHUWE010000001.1, on the reverse strand, counting down.
CTCGGTCGGCACGCCTTCACCGCCCGCCGAGGCCACTTTGCCGGCTTCCGGAATCGGCAACAGCACTTCAGGTGTCAGGGTTCCAGCCGCGCGCTCTTCGAGGAACTTGCGACCGATGTCCGGGAACATGGCGAAGGTCAGCACGTCTTCTTCAGACTTGGCCAGAGCACCGATATCGGCGCGTAGCTTGGCCATTTCCGGCTTGAGCAGATCGGCTGGACGCACGTCGATCACTTCTTCGCTGCCAATGGCCTGGCGACGCAGTTGTTCGTTGACGGTGCCCGGCGCCTTGCCGTAGCCGCCTTGCAGGTACAGCTTCACTTCGTTGGTGATGGTCTTGTAGCGCTCGCCGGCCAGCACGTTGAAGAACGCCTGGGTGCCGACGATCTGCGAGGTCGGGGTCACCAGCGGCGGGAAGCCGAGGTCTTCGCGAACGCGCGGGATTTCGGCCAGCACTTCGCTCATGCGATTCAGCGCGCCCTGCTCTTTCAACTGGTTGGCCAGGTTGGAAATCATCCCGCCCGGTACCTGGTTGACTTGCACACGGGTGTCGACGGCGGTGAATTCGCTTTCGAACTGGTGGTACTTCTTGCGCACGGCGTAGAAGTACAGCCCGATCTCTTGCAGCAGTTCCAGGTTCAGCCCGGTGTCGAATTCGCTGCCTTTAAGGGCGGCGACCATCGACTCGGTGCCCGGGTGGCTGGTGCCCCAGGCGAAGCTGGAGATCGCGGTGTCGATGTGGTCAGCGCCGTTTTCGATGGCCTTCATCTGGCACATCGCGGCCAGGCCAGCGGTGTCGTGCGAGTGAATGAACACGGGCAGCGATTGCTCGGCTTTCAGTGCCTTGACCAGTTCGCCGGTGGCGTATGGGGTCAGCAAACCGGCCATGTCCTTGATCGCCACCGAGTCGCAACCCATGGCTTCCATTTGCTTGGCCTGGTTCACGAAGGCCTCGATGGTGTGCACCGGGCTGGTGGTGTAGGCGATGGTACCCTGGGCGTGTTTGCCGGCGGCTTTCACCGCTTCGATGGCCACGCGCAGGTTACGCACGTCGTTCATGGCGTCGAAGATGCGGAACACGTCGATGCCGTTGACCGCAGCCTTGGCGACGAACGCTTTGACCACGTCGTCGCTGTAGTGGCGGTAGCCCAGCAGGTTCTGGCCGCGCAACAGCATTTGCAGGCGGGTGTTAGGCAGCGCCGCGCGCAGTTGGCGCAGACGCTCCCACGGGTCTTCTTTCAGGAAACGCACGCAGGCGTCGAACGTCGCGCCCCCCCAGCACTCCAGCGACCAGTAGCCGACTTTGTCGAGCTTGTCGCAGATCGGCAGCATGTCTTCGGTGCGCATGCGGGTGGCGAGCAGCGATTGGTGGGCGTCGCGCAGGATCGTGTCGGTAACGTGGATTTGTTTGCTCATTGTTCTATTCCTCACAGGCCTGCGTGGGCGGCGATGGCGGCGGCGATGGCCAGGGCCAGCTCTTCGGGTTTGCGCTTGATCGAGTAGTTGGTCAGTTCAGGGTGGCTTTCAACGAAGCTGGTATTGAACTGGCCGCTACGGAATTCCGGGTTACGCAGGATTTCCTGGTAATACGCGGCGGTAGTCTTGACCCCTTGCAGACGCATGTCGTCCAGGGCGCGCAAGCCACGGTCCATCGCCTCTTCCCAGGTCAGCGCCCACACCACCAGTTTCAGGCACATGGAGTCGTAGAACGGTGGAATGGTGTAGCCGGTATAGATCGCCGTGTCGGTACGCACGCCAGGACCACCGGGGGCGTAGTAGCGAGTGATCTTGCCGAAGCTCGGCAGGAAGTTGTTCTTCGGGTCTTCGGCGTTGATCCGGAATTGCAGGGCGAAACCACGGTGCCGGATATCTTCCTGTTTCACCGAAAGCGGCAGGCCGGAAGCAATGCGGATCTGCTCGCGGACAATGTCGATACCGGTGATTTCTTCGGTGATGGTGTGTTCCACCTGCACCCGGGTGTTCATCTCCATGAAGTACACCTCGCCCTCGGCGAGCAGGAACTCCACGGTGCCGGCGTTCTCGTAGCCCACGGCCTTGGCTGCACGCACCGACAGGTCGCCGATGTAGGCGCGCTGTTCCGGGGTCAGTTGCGGGCTCGGGGCGATCTCGATCAGCTTCTGGTTGCGACGCTGGATCGAGCAGTCACGCTCGAACAGGTGCACCACGTTGCCGAAGCTGTCGCCAAGGATCTGCGCTTCAATGTGCTTGGGATTGACGATGCATTTTTCCAGGAACACTTCCGCCGAACCAAAAGCCTTGGTGGCTTCGGAAATGACCCGCGGGAAAGCCTGTTCGAGTTCTTCACGGCTGTTGCAGCGACGAATACCGCGACCACCGCCACCGGATGTGGCCTTGAGCATCACCGGGTAGCCAATGCGATCGCCTTCGGTCAGGGCTTCTTCGATGCCCGACACGTTGCCTTCGGTGCCCGGGGTAACCGGTACGCCAGCCTTGATCATGCTGCGGCGGGCTTCGGTCTTGTCGCCCATCCGGCGAATGACTTCAGCCGATGGACCAATGAATTTGATCCCGCGCTCAGCGCAGATTTCCGCCAGTTCGGCGTTTTCCGAAAGGAAGCCATAACCGGGGTGCAGTGCATCGCAACCGGTTTCCACAGCCAGGTTCACCAGCTTGCGCGGGTTCAGGTAACCGGCCAGCGGTTCGGCACCAATGCTGTGGGCTTCGTCCGCACGCTTGACGTGCAAAGCATGACGGTCGGCGTCGGAGTAGATCGCGACCGAGCGAATGCCCATTTCGGCGCAGGCACGTACAATTCGTACGGCAATCTCACCACGGTTGGCGATCAGGATCTTTGTTATCACTTGGAGTTTCCCTTGAGGCCGGTGGTACCCACGACCTGCTAGACCCAGGTCGACGCGTGACCAAATGTTTCAATTTGGTCGCAGGTCCACACTAGCGCCCACAAGGGATTAATAAAAATGAATAAAAATTGGGTCGTGCATAAGTAAAGACTTATAGTTGATTCACCAGCCAGCGACGAGAGTGACCGGATAATGCGTAAGTCATTGATGCGTATGACTTTGCGGCAATTGCAGATCTTCAATGAGGTCTGTGATTTGCGCTCTTACAGCCGCGCGGCCGACGAAATGTCGCTCACACAACCTGCCGTCAGCCTGCAGATTCGTCAGCTCGAAGAGCTGATTGGCCAGCCTTTGTTCGATTACGTCGGCAAAAAGCTCTACATGACCGAAGCCGCTGAAGCGTTACAGCGAGCCAGCCGGGACATTTTCGGACGCCTGGAAAACCTCGACATGCAGCTGTCAGACATGCAGGGCTCGTTGCAGGGGCAACTGAAACTGGCGGTGGAATCCAGCGCCAAATATTTCGTGCCGCATCTGTTTGCCGCATTCAAACGCCAGCACCCGGAGGTGAACCTGCAACTGACGGTGGTCAATCGCGGCCAGGTGATTCGGCGTCTGTCGGACAACCGCGACGACCTGGTGATCATGTCCATGGTGCCTCAGGACATGGGCCTGGAGTTCCTGCCGTTCCTGAACAACCCGATCGTTGCCGTGGCGCCACCGGATCACCCGCTGTGCCATATGGGGCCGCTGCGCCTGCAGGATCTCGAGCCTTACACACTGCTGCTGCGAGAGCCAGGCTCCGGGACGCGGCTGGCGTGCGAAGAATACTTCAAAGAGAAGCGCGTGCACTTCAACCAGACCCAGGAGGTCTCGTCTGCCGAAGCTCAGCGTGAATGCGTACTGGCAGGCCTGGGCGTTGCGCTGTTGACGCGCCACGCCCTGAACCTTGAGCTGGCAACCGGTGGGTTGATCGAGCTACCCATCGAAGAGCTGCCACTGTTTCGCAGCTGGTGCCTGGTGCAGGCCAAGGCGAAACGCCTGTCACCGGTGGCTCACGCCTTCCTGGCGTTTATCCGCAGCGAACGGATCCAGATCAGCGCGCTGGTTGAGCGTTTCGACGGGAAGTCGAGGGAGATGTCTGCCAGAAGTTGAGTTCCAACTCCGGAAAGTCGCCAATTTCGGCCAGAAGCTGACGGCGTTCGCAGCGATCTTCGATGGCGCGACGGAATTCCATACGGCGCTGGTCTTCTTGTTGACGACGGGTTTTGACAGCGCTGTTGCGTTCTTCGTAAGGCATGGCCATTTCGAGTCTCCCAAGGCGAGTACGGGAGTTTCAAGATAGGCGCGAGGGATGACGGTTTGGCGGCTTGATGGTTACAGACCGATGAATGTTGTTTGGTCCTGTGGCGAGGGAGCTTGCTCCCGTTCGGCTGCGCAGCAGTCGCACAATTCTGGGGCCGCTTCGCGACCCAGCGGGAGCAAGCTCCCTCGCCACAGGGGGTCGCGCCGGCCTTGAAGTCAGTCGTCCAGCGCTTTCACCGACTTGGGCGACAACCGCAAACTGCGCAAACTGCGTTTAACGCTCTTGAGGTGATTGACCAGACTCGGGCCACGGGCCATGGCCACGCCCATCGCCAACACGTCGATCACCACAAGGTGAGCAATGCGCGAAGTCAGCGGCGTATAGATTTCAGTGTCTTCGTGCACATCGATCGCCAGGTTGACCGTCGACAACTCGGCCAATGGCGTCTGGCTTGGGCACAACGTGATCAACGAAGCGCCGCTTTCGCGCACCAGGTTGGCGGTGATCAGCAGGTCCTTGGAACGACCCGACTGGGAAATGCAGATGGCCACGTCAGTCGGCTTCAATGTCACGGCCGACATCGCCTGCATGTGCGGGTCGGAGTACGCCGCTGCGGTGAGCAGCAAGCGGAAGAATTTGTGCTGCGCATCCGCCGCGACCGCACCCGAGGCGCCAAAACCATAGAACTCGACGCGCTGGGCCTGGGACATCAGCGTCACAGCCCTCTGCAACTCGAGCGGATCGAGTTTCTCGCGAACCTCCATCAGGGTATGCAGGGTGGTGTCGAAGATTTTCAGGCTGTAGTCGGCGACCGAATCGTCTTCGTGGATCGCAAACTGGCCAAAACTCGCACCGGCCGCCAGGCTCTGGGCCAGCTTCAGCTTCAGGTCCTGAAAGCCGGAACAACCGATGGCACGGCAAAATCGCACGATGGTCGGTTCACTGATGCCCACGCTGTGGGCCAGGTCGGCCATGGAGCTGTGCATCACGGCCGCAGGATCAAGCAGCACATGGTCGGCGACCTTGAGCTCCGACTTGCGTAACAGGTGGCGAGACTGGGCGATGTGTTGCAGCAGATTCAAAGGGCTGGACTCTTTGTTATTGGCAGGTGCCGGGGATGTAGCACGCTTGTAGTTATACTACATGAATCGGCTTTTTGCCTCCTCAATGCGTAACCACATCCCTCGGCATTCAGGCACGCGTGCTCCATGTAGCGCTCATTGCGAGCTTTCCCGTTGCTCATCAATGCCCGCCTATTGGCGTTGCGGCAAAAATGAGCCTTTCTTGCAAACATCAGCACTGGTTATTTCACCAACAACGTATAGCCCACATCAACTTACAAACAAGTTAAGTATCGCCATCCACCAATCAAACAGAGAGGGATATATTAAACAGGCAGGACGCAATTATCTTAATTACAGGAGTTACACACAATGACCATTACAACTAAAAATTGGACCGCCCAAATTGACCGCATGCCCGGCGCGGTTTCCTTCCGTGCCTTTGGCACAGTAACCGTTCGAAACTCTGGCATTACGCCGAGGCTGGTATTGAGCGAAATCCAGGACAAATCTTTTGATTTGCGACTCGACCTGGAACTTGAAACAACCCACGAAATTGCATTGCAAGTCCTGACAGACAAGTTAGTCGAATATAAAAAAATGGGGCCTTCCAGCGTCACCAGTGTCAGTATCTTTTTCGAAGGAAAGTTACTGCACCATATTGATAAAGTACTGATCACCGATTAAAGAACTACCTGCTGCAAACTTCCCGTCAGGCCGCCATGGCCTGACGGGAAGCCATTTCGGTCAATCCACACCATTCTCTCGCAGCAGAACGGCCAGGACCTGCGCCTCGACCGGCCGACTGATCAGATAACCTTGCACCTCATCGCAGCGCTCAGCCTTGAGAAACTCAAGCTGCTCCTGGTGTTCCACCCCTTCCGCGACAACCTTCAACGACAGGCCATGGGACATGGCAATGATCGCCCGTGTGATCGCGGCATCTTCGGTGCCCTCGCCCAGTCCGCGGATGAACGCCTGGTCGATCTTCACGTAGTCCACCGGAATGCGTTTGAGATAACTCAAAGACGAATACCCGGTGCCAAAATCATCGATCGCCAGTTTCACCCCGAGATCACGCAACTGCTGGAAGGTTGCGATAATGTGTTCGACGCTGTCCAGCAACTGGCTTTCGGTGAGCTCCAGCTCCAGGAAATGTGGCTCCAGCCCGGTTTCTTCCAGCACCTGGCGCACCAGGCTGACCAACTTGCCCTGGCGCAATTGATGCACCGACAGATTGACCGACACCCGAATCGCATCGAGCCCCTGCCGCTGCCACTCACAGGCTTGCCAGCAGGCCTGACGTAGCACGAACTCACCGATCGGGCCGATCAATCCGGTTTCTTCAGCCAGGCCGATGAAATCCCCCGGCGGCACACGGCCCATGGTCGGATGATCCCAACGCACCAGCGCCTCGGCAGCATTCAGCTTGCCCGTGGCGAGGCACAGCTTGGGTTGGTAGAACACCTTCAACTGCTTCTCTTCGATGGCTTTGCGCAACTGGTTTTCCAGCTGCAAACGCTCCAGCGTGCTGGCTTGCAGGCTGTCGGTATAGAACTGGAAGTTGTTGCCGCCCAAATGCTTTGCGTGCTGCATGGCCATGTTCGATTGACTGACCAACGCGGAAATTTCCCGGGCGCTGTCCGGCAACAGACTGATGCCCATCGACGCACTGACCACCAGCTCATGGCCGTCAATGGTCACCGGCAAACGCAACTTGCTCGCCAGACGAGTCGCCACCCGCGCCAGGCTCGAAAGGTTGCCGTAGGCATTGAACAGCACGGCAAACTCATCGCCGGACAGACGCGCGATGGTGTCTGCTTCAGGCAATGCATTCACCAGTCGCCGGGCTATTTTCTGCAACAACTGGTCGGCGACTTCATGCCCCAGGCTGTCGTTGAGTTGCTTGAAGCGGTCGAGATTGATGTGTAACAAGGCCAGGCTGCGATAACCGCCCTGTCGTACCCGTTGATGAGCCTCGCTGAGGCGTTCGCGGAACATCGCGCGGTTGGCCAGCCCCGTGAGTTCGTCGTAATGGGTCAGATAGCGCATTCGCTCTTCGGATTCCCGGCGGGCAGAAAGATCCGCGAAGAAGCCCACGATGTGGCTGACATTTCCCCGGCTGTCGCGCACGGCATTCAAATGGAGCCATTGCGGATACATCTCCCCGTTCTTGCGGGTTTCCACCAATTCGCCCTGCCAGCTACCTTGCTGCTCCAGCGCCTGATGTATCGCAACGTAATGCCGACGCGCATCGCGACTGCAGGGCAACTCAACGACATTGCGTCCGATCATGTCTTCGATGGCATAGCCGGTCACCCGACTGAAGGCTTGATTGATTGCGATCAGGGCATAATTCGGGTCGAAAATCACAATCCCTTCACTGGCCGCCTCGAATACGGTCGCCGCCAGTTGCCGCTGCTCTTCCAGGTTTTTGCTGATGCTGATGTCACGCCGGGTGCCGACCATGCGCAAAACCCGTCCGTTCTCGGCACGCTCGACCGCCCGCCCACGGTCCTCGATCCAGACCCAGTGGCCATCGCCATGGCGCACGCGATACTCGATTTGATAGTCCTCGGTGCGGCCCTTCAGATGCTCGACCAGCGCCCTTTTCAGCGCTGGAAGGTCCTCGGGGTGAAGACGCGGCTTGAGGTGACGCAGAATTGCCGTGACCTGGTCCGGCTCCAGGCCGAACAACTCCTGAATCTGCGTGTGATGGACCTCGTCGGTTTGCAGATTCCAGTCCCACAACCCCAACTCACTGGCCTTCAATGCCAGCGCCAGGCGTGCTTCGCTCTTGCTCAGCGCCTGGTTGGCGGCGTCCAGCTCCAGGCTGCGCTGAGCGACGCGGTTTTCCAGGTCGACCTGGATTTCTCGCAATTCGTTCTCGGCGCGTCGACGCTGTTCGATCTCCTTGGCCAGCTTTTGATTGAGCTGGTCACTGCAGCTTTGCGCCTGCTGTAGATGCTCGATCAATGCCTGGTTCTGAAAGCGTCGCATCAAGCCCCGGTCGATCAATCGATTGACCTGCCAGGCCACCACGCTCAATGCACCGAGCAGGATCAGCCCGAACCAGCCCCAGCCCTGCTGCTGCTCATCACCACCCCAAAACATATAGGCGATGGCCGGCAGCAGGCAGGGCAAGGTGAAAGACAGAAAGGCCGGCAAACTGACGGCATACGCCACGCTGGCCGAGAGCGCGGCGGCGCCGATGAGGCCGAAGACCCAGGCTTGCTGAATGAAGTTATCGGCGGGAATCAGGGCAATGCCGGCACCGGCCAGGGTCAGACCGGTGAGGCCGGAACCCAGCAAAAACATCCGTCGCCAAATGGGCTGGGCTTGACGATTGGGAATGGCCGAATCGAAGGCTGCGACCTGAATCACCCGCAATGCCACCAAAGACAACAACCACACCAGCCAGACACTGACCAGGAAATAGCGCTGCGGACTCCAGAGCAAACCGGCACAGACCAGGCCATTGATCAGCATGAACAACGTGGGCAGCAGCGATCCCTGATACAACAGGCGCGTGCGTTCGACCGCCATTTCCATGGCGTATTGCTTTCTGATAACCCGGGGCTCCACAGTGGGGCCCGACAGGTCGAAGCTGAGGGTCATAGGCGATGTTCTTGTTCTTATAATGATGAGCATGGGCCCGAAACTGCTCGGAGCATACACAAGCAATTGCCCGGACCAAACTGCTGCTGATCAATAAATCGCCAAATTTTTCAGCTGCCGCCTCACCCTGAAAACGCTCAAGGCACGCCCCGCCAACGCCTGCGGCCGATGACTGACCGGTCGTCCCTCGCATAACTTTCATCGGTTAATGCGAAGCGGGGTTTGCCCGGTGTGACGCGGCCCCCTAGAATGCCCCGATGCGCGATGATCTCTCCCTTCTGCTGAACTCCCTCAACGATGCCCAACGCCAGGCCGTAGCGGCCCCCGTGGGTCGTCAGTTGGTCCTGGCCGGTGCTGGTTCCGGTAAAACCCGAGTGCTGGTGCACCGTATCGCCTGGCTGATCCAGGTTGAAAACGCCTCGCCCCACTCCATCCTGTCGGTGACCTTCACCAACAAGGCTGCTGCCGAGATGCGCCAGCGCATCGAGCAACTGATGGGTATCAACCCGGCCGGCATGTGGGTTGGCACTTTCCACGGCCTGGCGCACCGCTTGCTGCGGGCGCACTGGCAGGAAGCAGGCTTGAGCCAGACTTTCCAGATCCTCGACAGCGATGACCAGCAACGGCTGGTCAAGCGGGTGATCCGCGAACTCGGCCTGGACGAGCAACGCTGGCCGGCCCGTCAGGCCCAATGGTTCATCAATGGGCAGAAAGACGAAGGTCTGCGCCCGCAACACATTCAAGCCAGTGGCGATCTGTTCCTGGCGACCATGCGCGGCATCTATGAGGCCTACGAGGCCGCGTGCCGGCGCGCCGGTGTCATCGACTTCTCCGAACTGTTGCTGCGCGCCCTCGATCTGTGGCGCGACCACCCAGGCCTGCTCGCTCACTATCAAAAGCGCTTCCGGCACATCCTGGTGGACGAGTTCCAGGACACCAACGCCGTGCAGTACGCCTGGTTGCGCCTGCTGGCCAAGGGTGGCGACAGCCTGATGGTGGTGGGCGATGACGACCAGTCGATCTACGGCTGGCGTGGCGCGAAAATCGAGAACATCTACCAGTATTCCGAAGACTTCCCGGACGCCGAAACCATTCGCCTGGAGCAGAACTACCGCTCCACCGCCGGCATCCTGAAAGCAGCCAACGCCTTGATCGCCAACAACACCGGGCGCCTGGGCAAAGAGCTGTGGACCGACGGTGGCGACGGCGAGGCAATCAATCTGTATGCCGCCTTCAACGAACACGACGAAGCACGTTACGTTGTCGAAACCATCGAAAGCGCGCTGAAAACCGGCCTGTCTCGCAGCGATATCGCGATTCTGTACCGCTCCAACGCCCAATCGCGGGTTTTGGAAGAAGCGCTGCTGCGTGAACGCATTCCGTACCGCATCTATGGCGGCCAGCGCTTCTTCGAGCGCGCGGAAATCAAGAACGCCATGGCTTACCTGCGATTGCTCGAAGGTCGGGGCAACGACGCCGCGCTGGAACGGGTGATCAACGTCCCGGCCCGCGGCATCGGCGAGAAAACCGTCGAAGCGATCCGCGACCATGCGCGCCACAGCGATGTGTCGATGTGGGAAGCGATGCGCCAACTGGTGGCCAACAAAGGCCTGACCGGTCGTGCGGCCGGCGCCCTTGGCGCGTTTATCGAGTTAATCGAGAACCTCGCCGCCAAGTGCATGGAAATGCCGCTGCACCTGATGACCCAGACCGTCATCGAGCAATCGGGTCTGATCGCCTATCACGAAGCGGAAAAAGGCGAGAAAGGCCAGGCCCGGGTAGAAAACCTTGAGGAACTGGTCAGCGCCGCACGCAACTTCGAAAACAGCGAAGAAGACGAAGACCTGACGCCATTGGCCGCGTTCCTCGGTCACGCGTCGCTGGAGGCCGGCGATACCCAGGCCGACGAGCACGAAGACAGCATTCAACTGATGACCTTGCACAGCGCCAAGGGCCTGGAGTTCCCTTACGTGTTCCTGGTGGGCATGGAAGAAGGCCTGTTTCCGCACAAGATGAGCCTGGAAGAACCCGGCCGCCTTGAGGAAGAGCGTCGACTGGCCTACGTCGGCATTACTCGAGCGATGCAGAATCTGGTGATGACCTACGCTGAAACCCGACGCCTTTATGGCAGCGAGACCTACAACAAGGTGTCACGTTTCGTACGCGAAGTGCCGAAAGGCCTCATTCAGGAAGTGCGGTTGTCCAACAGCGTCAGCCGGCCGTTTGGTGGCAACCAGTCGATGAGTGGCAGCAACCTGTTCAGCGGCAGCGAAATTCCGGAAACCGGCTTCAGTCTGGGTCAGACCGTCCGCCATTCGATCTTCGGTGACGGCGTGATCCTCAACTTCGAGGGCGCCGGTGCTCAGGCCCGGGTGCAGGTGAACTTCAGCGAAGGCAGCAAGTGGCTGATGTTGGGTTACGCCAAGCTGGAAGCGATTTAAAAGACCGCCAGAGGTCTAATGTGGGAGCGGGCTTGCTCGCGAAGAACGATCACGCGGTGTCTCTGATGAACCGCGGTGCTGCCTTCGCGAGCAAGCCCGCTCCCACAGGGTTAGGCGTTGGCCTATGTGAATGAAAGGGAACAAATATGGGCTCAGGCTTCTTTTCCTCCTGGACATTCTGGGCCCTGTTATCGGCGGCATTCGCGGCGATGACCGCCATTTTCGCGAAAGTCGGCATCGAAAACGTCAATTCCGACTTCGCCACCCTGCTGCGGACGATCGTGGTATTGGTCAGCCTGGCCTTGATTTTGTACGCCACGGGCCAATATCAGTCTTTAGGATCGATCTCTGCAAAGAGCTACCTGTTCCTGCTGTTGTCGGGCCTGGCCACCGGTGCGTCGTGGATCTGCTATTTCCGTGCACTCAAGGTCGGTCCAGCGTCACTGGTTGCCCCAGTGGACAAACTCAGCGTGGTGCTGGTAGCCGTACTTGGCGTAGTCCTGCTGGGTGAAAAACTCGACCTGCGCCAATGGGGCGGAATCGGTCTGATCACGGCCGGAGTCGTCATGCTGGCATTACGTCGCTAGGTGAGTGTCCTACAGAACTCATCCACTCATCTGACAGATCAAAGTCAAAAGGCCCTATTGCACTGACTGAAGCTGAATGAAACCTGTCAGGCAAAAGCCCGAAACACTCTGCCGCTAGCCAGTAACACTTCAGCTGTGCAACATGGCGCGCGTGCCTTCCACAAATGGGAATTCCCTTTATGAAACGTTTTCTTAGCATCGCCATGGCGTTGTGCATCGGCCTGACGATGAGTCTCGACGTCAATGCCGCCAAGCGCTTCGGTGGTGGCAAAAGCGCAGGCGCTGCGCCGACTCACCAGACCAGCCAGATGGCTCCTTCTTCTCCAGGCATGGGCGGCGCTGCGGCGACCGCTGGTGCTGCCGGTGCCGCTGGCGCCGCTGCCAAGGCCGGTGGCGCTTCGCGCTGGCTCGGCCCTCTGGCCGGTATCGCGGCCGGCGGCCTGCTGGCATCCATGTTCATGGGCGACGGCTTCCAGGGCATGCAGATCTTCGACATCCTGATAATGGCTGTCATCGCATTCCTGGTGTTCCGCTTTATCGCCGCCCGTCGTCGCAAGCAGCAGGAGCATTACGCTCCGGCCGGCCACGCGCCGATGCAACGTGAAGCGTTCGAACAAAAGCCTGCCGGCGGTTCGATCTTCGGTGGTTCGGCAGCGCCTGCTGCCGCTCGCCCAGTGATCAACGCTCCAGCCTGGTTCAACGAAAGAAACTTCGTCGAAGCGGCGCGCAATCACTTCCAGTCCCTGCAGCAGCACTGGGACGCCAACGAAATGGACAAGATCGCCGAGTTCGTGACCCCGCAAATGCTGGAGTTCCTCAAGCGTGAGCGTGCCGATCTGGGCGACGGTTTCCAGTCCACCTACATTGATAACCTCAATGTACAACTGGACGGTGTGGATGATCGCGCCGACAAGACCATTGCCACCCTGACCTTCACCGGCGTGTCGAAAACCTCGCGTTTCGACCAGGGCGAAGTCTTCAGCGAAAGCTGGAACATGGAACGTGCACAGGGCGAAAACCAGCCTTGGCTGGTGGCCGGCATTCGCCAGAACGGCTGATCCCGCGCCGCGCTTCACTTGCTGAATAGAAAACCCCGGCCTCGGCCGGGGTTTTCTATTTCGCGGTTGCATCTATAGCAAGCTACTGTATAAACCGCCCCATATAAACCGCGCCATACAAGCAAGAGGATCCCGGACGTGGAAGAAATCATCGAACAACTGCGTGAAGCCAACGAACCGGTACCGGTCCCCTTGGAATTGCCTGACGAAGACCTGCTGGTCGAAATCGAAGAACAACTGTTCATCGACATTCCGTTCGTCTTCAGAGAGTTTCTACTGACCGTCAGCGACGTGGTCTACGGTAGCCTTGAACCGGTCACCGTGACTGACCCGCAATCCCACACCTACCTGCCCGACGTTGCCGCCAACGCCTGGGACGCCGGCGTCGATCGCAGCCTGATCCCGATCTGCCAGGACGGTGACGACTACTACTGTGTCGAAGAAGACGGCACCGTGGTGCTTTGGCAGGCCGAAGAAGAGCTGATCGCCGAAGAAACCTGGGAGTCGGTGTGGCACTGGGCACGGGACGTCTGGCTGGAAAGCTGATCCAGTCAATGCCGCTGGGTGGTCAATGCCCGGACGACTCCTTGTGATTATCAAGGGTTTCCAGCAACGCCACCTGCATCCGCGTATGCACACGAATGAACCAGCGCCACAACAGCGCCGCCACGGCGGCCGCGACCACGGCGATCAGTACCAGCAACTTGTTGGTCGGCAGAATACTGGCCGACAAGGCTGCCAACAGCAAAAAGATCACCAGCAGCGACAGGATCGGGATCACTTCGGCGATCACCCTGCGCACTCGCTGCGTGTGGCGCCCAGCCATCTCTGGCTTGACACCCATTTCCGCCAGCAACATCGACAGGGCTTTGAGCTTGCGGTACGCCGCAATCAAAAAAGGCAGCGACAACAATAGCGCCCCACCCCAGATCAATGCCTTCTGCCAGCTCGGGTCGCTGATCCAGCCTTGCACGTAAGCCGACATGCGTTCGGCGAAGTACGCGCCCGAGAAGAAAATCGCGATTACCAAAGCCAGGTTGACCCCGACCTGCAGCAAAATCCTTCTGATCATCGACGCCAGCAACGCCCCCTCGCCCTGTGGCTGGATGCTGCGCAGCCATTCGCCGTACATCCCCAATACCCGTCCCAGGCGTTCCGGCATGACGCCCGCGAGCTTGATCGACAATGGATCAGCCGCGCGAATCAGATAGGGCGTCAGCAAGGTCGTGATCACTGACACTGCCACAGCCACCGGGTATAGAAAGTTACTGGTGACCTGCAACGTCATGCCCAGTGCCGCAATGATGAAAGAGAATTCGCCAATCTGTGAAAGACCCATGCCGACTCTCAGCGAGGTGCGTCCGTCATTACCGGCGATAAATGCACCAAGGCCGCAGGACAACATCTTGCCGAGCACCACGGCTACGGTGATTACGGCGATTGGCCAGGCGTACTGAAACAGGATCGCCGGATCGAGCATCAGCCCGATGGCCACAAAGAAAATCGCGCTGAAAAGATCTCGAACCGGTTCAATCAAGCGCTCGATTTTCAGCAGTTGCCGGGATTCAGCCATGATCGCGCCGATCAGGAACGCGCCGAGCACCATGCTGTATTCAAGCCTGACCACCAGTAGGCAGAAGCCGAAACACAAGCCCAGCACGGTAATCAGCAGCATTTCGTTGCTCTCGAACCTGGCCACGTAGGCCAGCAACCGCGGCACCATCAGAATGCCGATGACCAATGCGACGATCATGAACAGCGACAGCTTGCCCACCGTAGAAAACACTTCGCCGGAGCTGACCGTACCACTGACGGCGATGCTGGACAGAAGCGCGATGATGCCGATGCCCAGAATGTCTTCGACGATCAGCACACCGAATATCAACTGCGCAAACCGCTCGTTCTTCAACTTCAGATCATTGAGTGCCTTGACGATGATGGTGGTTGAGGAAATCGCCAGGATCGCGCCAAGGAACAGTGAATCCATGGTGTTCCAGTCAAACCAGCGACCGATCTCGTAGCCGATCCAGATCATCAGCACGATTTCCAGGAATGCCGCGATGAAGGCCGTGGCACCGACCTTGAACAACTTGCGCAGGCTGAACTCCAGGCCCAGGCAGAACATCAGGAATATCACCCCGAGTTCGGCCAGGGTCTTGATGGTTTCTTCGTCATGGATCAGGCCGAATGGCGGGGTGTGCGGGCCAATGATGAAACCGGCCACGATATAGCCCAGCACCACCGGCTGTTTCAGGCGATGAAAAACCACGGTCACCACACCTGCGATCAACATGATCACTGCCAGATCCTGAATGAAACTGATGGCATGCATGGCGAGCGGCTCCCTGATTGAAGTTGCCCGACTCACAGACGCAGGAATGGTCTGATCGAGCCGAGCAAAAGTCTGCTTTGCGCGTAGGAAATGTCCCTGTATCCGGGCTTTTTGCAGGGTAACACCGCGACTTCTGGCAGAAAGGCGGTGCAATATATGGAAACAGATCGATCCGGCGTGACGGCAGCTCTGCGCCCAGCGTCCCGATAACTGTTGGTTTGAAAAAACCGCCGAGGCACCCGCAGAGGTGCATCCCTCAAACCTGGCCTTGACCCGTGAGAATGCTATGGAACCCGGAAACGCCCAGCTGTCGATGACGGTATTGATGACCCCTGACATGGCCAACTTCTCTGGCAATGTTCACGGTGGCACCCTGCTCAAATACCTCGACGAAGTGGCCTACGCCTGCGCCAGCCGTTACGCCGGCCGATATGTGGTGACCCTGTCGGTGGACCAGGTCATTTTCCGAGAGCCGATCCATGTCGGCGAACTGGTGACCTTTCTCGCCTCGGTCAACTACACCGGCAACACCTCCATGGAGGTGGGCATCAAAGTGGTGACCGAGAACATTCGCGAGCGTTCGGTGCGTCACACCAACAGCTGCTTCTTCACCATGGTCGCGGTGGATGACCAGCGTAAACCTGCCCAGGTACCGCCGCTGCAACCGGACAATAGCGAGAGCAAACGCCGCTTCATCCAGGCCCAGCAGCGCCGGCAGATTCGCCAGGAACTGGAAAAGCGTTATCAGGAGATCAAGGGCGACGCCTGAGTTTGTTCAGTCAGGTTGATGCTGTTCTGTAGAGAGCCTTCGCGAGCAAGCCCGCTCCCACACTGGATCTATGCAACACCAAAGATCAAATGTGGGAGCGGGCTTGCTCGCGAATGGGCTCAACGCTCAATCAGAGGCTGATCGAGGTCGCCTCGAACCGCACCCGCGGATGGGCAATCCGGTCCTGAGCCCGAACCAGTTCCAACTCGTAGCTGGCACAGGCCTGGGTTTCCAGCAGCACTTCATGCACCGCCGACGCTGCGAACTCGAACGCGGCCACCAGGCTGTCACCCAACAGCACACGTGCCAAAAACAGCCCGGACGTCAGATCGCCCACGCCCACCGGCTGACGCGGGAACGCCAGCAACGGGCGCTGCAAATGCCAGCAGCCTTCGGCTGTCACCAGCAACATTTCGAAGACCTCTGCCGACTTGCCTGGGTAGTCCAGATGCTTGACCAGCACCGCTTTCGGGCCGCGCGCCAGCAATGCACGCGCCATGGCCAGGCAATCGAACAGCGATTGCGGCTTGCGTCCGGAGAAACTGTCCAGCTCCAGCTGGTTCGGGCACATGAAGTCCGCTACGGTGGCAGCCTCCTCAAGCAGAAAATCACTGACTTCCGCCGGAACACTGCAGCCTTTCTCCGGATGCCCCATGACCGGGTCACACAGGTACAGTGCCTTGGGGTTCATCGACTTGATCCGCGCCACACCCGTCAGGATCGCCCGGCCCTGGGCCGCACTGCCGAGGTAACCGGAGAGCACCGCATCGCAGTTGCCCAGCTCGCCAATCGCCGCGATACCCTCGACCAGCTCAGGTATCTGGTGCGGTGCCAGCACTTCACCGGCCCATTGACCGTACTGGGTGTGATTGGAGAACTGCACGGTGTTGAGCGGCCAGACATTCACCCCGACCCGTTGCATCGGGAAAACCGCGGCACTGTTGCCGGCGTGACCGAATACCACGTGGGACTGGATAGCGAGCAAATGCGGTGTACGTTTCATGCGGTGGATTTCCGTAAAACGATTGAAATTCTAGCCGCGCAGTATGCGACTAAACGCAGCCTGTACGACAGACCAGCGACGCAGTTAAGCTGACACTATCTTGTTGGAGCACCCTGTTGATGCTGACCCTTGGAAATATATTCGTGCTGATGCTGTTCGCCACTGCCGGCGCATGGCTATGGCACAACCACGGCTTGCGCGAGCGCGCGCTGGAGCGGGTCAAGCAGCATTGCACCAAGCTCGGGATCGAATTGCTGGACGGCAACGTGGCGTTGAAAAGAATCGCGTTCATCAGGGATGCCAGTGGTCGGCGACGCCTGGCCCGTGTGTATAACTTCGAATTCACCGTGACCGGCGAAACCCGCCACAACGGCACCATCACCCAGTTCGGCGCTCACAGCGCACAGATTGAACTGGCGCCCTACCCGGTCCCGTTCGACGAAACCGAACCGGTGGTCGATGTGGTAAAGCCTCGCGCAGAAGTGATCGAGCTAAGCCAGTGGCGTCAGGAACATACCAAGTGGCGGCCGTGAGCCGTTAAGCCGATTCGGCTCGGCACGCTGCCAGTTCACGCTGCAATCGCTCTGCATCCTGGAGCTCACTGAAAATCAGCTCGATGCGTGAATCCTGCCGCCACTCACTGGGCTGCCAGTCCAGCACCGAGTTATCCACCGCGTTCGCCGAGATCCATCCGTCGACACTGTGGATAACCAGCTTCGCCCGCCTCCAGCCAAGGCCTTCAAGCCACCGGCCAACCAACGCGGCATCCAATACCTGGCTTGGGTGCCAACGCCATCCGATGCTCCAGCCTCCGTCCTGTTCCTGACTCAAGCAAATGGGCAACGCAGGATCGCTCCAGACCGCCGGCAGCTGCGCCAAGCCCTTGGGCACGACGAAGTTATCCACACCTGCCAGCGCCTTGGCATTCAGCCCCGGCAGTTCGCTCAAGGGTAAAGCCGCCTGTTGCGTCCAGCACAGGGGGGTCGGCGGCAATAGCGCAGCGATTCGCTGGCGACTGTCTTCCTCGAGACCTTCGGACTTGTTCAGCAGTAACAGTCCCGCATGGCTCAGAGCTTGCCGTTGTGCATCCGGCAACGGTTTGCCAGCGGCGAGCGCCTGGGCGTCCAGCACCAGCACACAAGGCTGAACAGCCAACACGCCTTGCCACGGTGCTTCGCTCAATTGCCTGAGCAACTGCGCCGGATGCCCCAGCCCCGAGGGCTCGATGAACAGCCGATCAGGCTGCGCCTTGCGCAACAAGCGCCCAAGACCAATCTGAAAGGGTGCACCGTTGACGCAGCACAGGCAGCCCCCGGCCACTTCCCCCAGTGCGATACCATCGGCGTCCCGGGTCAGTAGCGCAGCATCGAGACCGATCTGGCCGAACTCGTTGATCAACACCGCCCACCGCTCGCCTGCCGGGCGCTGGGCCAACAGGTGCTTGATCAGGCTGGTCTTGCCCGCGCCCAACGGACCGGCAATGACATGAGTGGGGATATTCTGCAGCATGGTCGATGATTTCTGAGGAGGTGATGGATGCGGTTGATTGGCTTGTCGTTGCTCCTGGCACTCGTTTCAGGCGAGGCGCTGGCCCAGGCCTGTGTGGTGCACAGCCAGGCCGAGCGGCTTGATGTCCAGGTTTGCCAGCAGAACCGCAACATCCCGCCAAAACTCTTCGCCGATGGCTTCTGCCAGCCGAACCTGGCGGGGCAGAAAGTCGATGTGCAGTATGTCGATCAATGCCCCGGCGGCGCATTTGGCATCTGCAGCAACGCCCAAGTCGCCAATATGCCCTACCGCCAGGATATTCACTATTACGGCGTTGCCACCGACGCGGCATATTTGCAGCCGTACTGCGAGGCACAGAGCCAGGGCACCTGGCTCAAGCCTTGAAGCGCCATCTGAGGATCAGGCCGCTTCTTCGTACCAAGGGCCGAATGGATCGGGCAGCAAACGCCAGCCCTCTACGCCCAACGCCATTTCCTCATCGGTCAGCAGGCAGGCGTCCAGTTCGGCAGTGAGCTGCGTGAAGTCGATGTTCTGGCCAATGAACACCAGCTCCTGACGACAATCCCCGCTGTCGGCGGTCCAGTTTTTCATGATCCCGGCAATACTTTCCGCATCCTGCGGCCATTGGTTTTTCGGTACGTAACGCCACCAGCGCCCGGCAAATCCATAGCGCATCAAACCGCCGGCCTGGGACCAGCTGCCGGCGTCCATATGCTTGCTCGCCAGCCAGAAAAAGCCCTTTGAACGCAACAGCTTGCCGTTGTCCCAGGGGCCGTCGATGAAGTCGAAGAAACGCTGTGGATGGAACGGCCGACGTGCCCGGTAGGCGCTGGAAGCAATGCCATATTCTTCGGTTTCCGGCACGTGCTCCCCGCGCAGCTCCTGCAACCATCCCGGCGCCTGGGCAGCCTTCTCGAAATCAAAACGACCGGTGTTGAGGATTTTATCCAAGGGGATTTCGCCCATCGTCATCGGAATGATGTCCGCCCGGGCGTTGAGCCGCTCGAGGATGGCGATCAGTTCCTCGCGTTCGTGGCTGCTGATCAAGTCGATCTTGCTGAGCAAAATCACATCGGCAAACTCGACCTGCTCGATCAACAGATCGGTAATCGAACGTTCGTCTTCTTCGCCAAGTGTTTCTCCCCGGGAAGCCAGGCTTTCGGCAGCCTGGTAATCGAGCAGGAAGTTCATGCCGTCGACCACCGTGACCATGGTGTCGAGACGTGCGATGTCGTTGAGGCTCTGGCCGTTTTCATCGCGAAAGGTGAAGGTTTCCGCCACCGGCAGGGGTTCGGAAATGCCGGTTGATTCGATCAGCAGATAGTCAAAGCGACCCTCCCTGGCGAGTTGGCTCACTTCCTCGAGCAAGTCTTCACGTAACGTACAGCAAATACACCCGTTGCTCATTTCCACCAACCGTTCTTCAGCCCGATTAAGGCTCACATCACGCTGGACTTCGGTGCCATCTACGTTGATTTCGCTCATATCATTGACGATGACCGCAACCCGCAAACCATCGCGATTACGTAGTATGTAATTAAGAAGTGTACTTTTTCCGGCACCAAGAAAGCCGGAGAGAACGGTCACGGGGAGTCGATTGGACATCTGCATATTCCTCACAAGGATGCCCGGTCGCTGTGTCGGGCTTACATAATGTTATACTGTAACAATGCAAATAAACCATCCCCTCTTGCCCGGCCGGGTAAAGGACAGGATGCTGAACGTCGCTTCCGACGTGAGAAAGCCCATGCGCAACGCCCTGAAAACTGCACTGTTCATGCTTTCCCTGCTGGTGGCTGCCGACGCGATGGCGCAGGTCCCGAGCCTGGCCAGGTGCACCCGCAGCGCCAACCTGCTGGCCTGCGTGGACGCGGATGGCAACGCCTACAGCGTCAACACCGCCGGAAACACAATCTATCTGCGGGGCTTCGAAATGGTTGGAAAGCGCCATTGGGTGCAGACCAACAGCCGCTACGGTCAGCTGGTGTTTTTCACCGGCATCGCTTCCGATGGCGAGGCCTGGGTTGGCTACAACCAGCGCGTCGGATGGACCACGATCAACCGGTTTTCGAGTTCCGGTGGTAGCAGCGCGAAGTTCACCTGCAACCGGATCACTGGCTGTTAGGCCCGCACCGGCCAAAAACAGGCTAAGCACAAGGCGCCTGGGTATGACGAAGACCTGCCCATGAAAAAAGGCATCGTTGATTTGATTGATATACTATAACATATCAAACAACTCCCACGATGGACCTGCTCATGAATGCGCTGACTCTGCCGGATATCGCCACGCAGGCCTCACGCCAAGCCCTGCCACTGGAGTGGGTGGGCATGTGCGGTATTGCTCTTCCCGTTTTGCTTGATGGCCAACGCTTGAATGCAAAGGCTGATGCGGGCGTGAGCCTCGACGATGGCAATGCGCGCGGCATTCACATGTCACGGCTCTATCTGGCGCTTGAATTGCTGGAGCATGAAAGCCTTTCACCGGCTTTATTGCGGCGGGTTTTGCAGCGTTTTCTTGAAAGTCATGAAGGTCTGTCCAGCAGTGCGCACTTAACCATTCACGCCGAAGTGCTGCTGAAAAGACCGGCGCTGATCAGTCCACTGTCTGGCTGGAAAAGCTATCCGGTGAGCATCGAAGCGCGTTTGAAAAACGCGATGTTCCACGTGGAACTAAAAATCGACGTGCCTTATTCCTCAACCTGTCCATGCTCCGCGGCCCTTTCTCGGCAGTTGATACAGCAGCAATTCGTCGATGATTTCGCCAACAAGTCACTCCAACACGCCGACGTTTTAGCGTGGCTCGGCTCCACGAACGGCATCGTCGCCACCCCTCACAGTCAACGCAGCAGCGCACAGTTGCGCGTAAGGCCGGCTGATTTCCTGGATGAGTTGCCTCTGATCGCCATCATCAACGACGCCGAAGCCGCACTCGGCACAGCCGTTCAAACCGCCGTAAAACGCGCCGACGAACAGGCCTTCGCCCTGGCCAATGGTCAGAACCTGATGTTCTGCGAAGACGCCGCACGCCGTTTGAACACGGCCCTGAAACGCTCCACAGGCATCAATGCCTTCCACATTCGTGTGATCCACACCGAAAGCCTGCACGCCCACGACGCCGTTGCCGAGAGCCGTTTCAACTGGGACAACCTCAACCCCCTGTACAACGCATTGAGCAAGCCATGATCCGCAAGAATCCATCCGGAGATTTACCGCTGATTGCCGAGTCGGCCTACGTCGACAAGACGGCAATCATTTGCGGCAAAGTGGTGATTGGCGAGAACGTGTTCGTCGGGCCCTACGCGGTGATCCGAGCTGACGAAGTCGACGAGTCGGGCGACATGCAGCCGATCACCATCGGCGCCAACTCGAACATCCAGGACGGCGTGGTGATCCACTCCAAATCCGGCGCGGCGGTGACCATTGGCGAGTTCAGTTCCATCGCCCACCGCTCGATCGTGCATGGCCCCTGCACCGTGGGCGATCGGGTGTTCATCGGCTTCAACAGCGTGCTGTTCAACTGCGTGGTCGGTGACGGTTGCGTGGTACGGCACAACTCGGTGGTCGACGGGCGTGACCTGCCTGAAGCCTTCTACGTGCCCTCCACCACTCGGATCGGCCCCACCACCGACCTCTCGCAATACCCGCCGGTGAGCGTCAGTGCGTCGGAGTTTTCAGAAGACGTGGCGCGCACCAACGTCGATCTGGTGCGCGGCTACAAAGCCTTGCAAAACGAGTTCTGACCATGAGCAACGTGCTGACTCGCAATGCCCGCCCCGTGAATGCGCCGATACAAAATGCCTGGCACGACAAAGGTCTTAATGACAGCAGCCAGGAATTAGCACTAGGTTTATGCGATAACGCTCGCTAGCAGCACCTGAGTACGCCGACCATGATCCAGATCACTCTGTCCGATGGTTCATTGCGTGAATACGACCAACCGCTGTCCGTGCACGAGTTGGCCGCCAGCATCGGTCCCGAACTGGCCAGCGCGGCCGTAGCGGGCCGGGTCGATGGTGTTCTGGTGGACTGCGAATACATGATCGAGGCGGATGCCCGGGTCAGCATTGTCACCCCCCGCGAGCCGGACGGACTGGAGATCCTGCGCCGCTCCTGTGCACTGATGCTGGCCATGGCGGTCAAGCAACTCCACCCGCATGCGCAAATGCGCGCAGGCAGGGAGTTGGGCGATGGCTTCTTTTACGAGTTTGTCGTCGAGCGGCCGCTGACTCCGGCTGACCTGCCCCTCATCGAAGCGCGTATGCAATCACTGGCAGCGACCAATCATTCGATCCGTCGTCGGCCACCGCGCGAAGAGGTGTCGATGTACCGTCTGGGAGACACCGAATACCAGAGCCATGGACCGCACGTCCCCACCACCAAAGTCTTGCAGGCGTTCGCCCTCGATCACATCAGCGGCACGTTGCAACAACGGATCTACGGCACATGCTGGTCCAGCCATCAGGAGCTGCAGCACTGGAGCCTTCCACCCCATGTGATCGTCGTCAGCATGGATGACCGTCAGGCGACTTATGCACAGGCGGTGACTGAATCCTTGCGCCAAAGGGGTGTGCGTGCAAGGGCCGACCTGCGCAATGAAAAAGTCCGCTTCAAGATTCGCCAGCACAGCCGGACCGTGCCGTACCTGGTGGTGGTCGGTGAAAAAGAACAGGCTGGGGGGTTTGTCAGTGTGCGCAGCCGCACGGGGGAGGATTTTGGCCGAATGGCTGTCGAGGCGGTGTGTGAGTGGTTGAGCCGGCCAGGGATTCAGGGTGGCTGAACTGACGCCTTCGCGAGCAGGCTCGCTCCCACATTGATTGTGTGTCGATCACACATCCTTGTGGGAGCGAGCCTGCTCGCGAAGCTTTTAAGCTCTTGGCTTCACCGTGCCGCAATCCTGCCCCAGCCAGACAGCGCGGGATTCAAGGCTGCCCTTCTGCTGAATGCCGGTGGCGTTGAACGTCCCATTGACCTTGGTGGTGAATTCGCGGTCACTGAGGAATGTCGCCACGCCGGCACCCTGGGCTCTCGGGCAGCTGAAGCGGAATTTCCACTGGTTACCTGAGCGGTCGGTGATTTCCTGCTTGCAGCCCGACTGCGGATCGGTCAGCGGAATGTTATCGGTCTTGACCTGCTCTGGCGTCAGGCACGCCCGGATCCCTTTGCCCCCCATGGTGATCCCCTGTTTTTCCAGCTGAGCGCGCTGCTCAGGGGTCATCTGGCTCTGGAGCTGACCGAGGATCAATTGCAGGTCCGGCATATTCTGCTCATCGACCTTCATGTTGCTCGTGGTCAGCTCCCACAATCCCGGTTGCAGCATTTGCGCGTGAGCCGCCACAGGAAGTGCCAAACCCAGTGCCATGGCCAAACCCAGCAGACGAACGTTCATCGAGTAACTCCTGATCAGTAGTGGCCGTTAGACGTCAGCCGCAGGCTTCGGTTCATGGGCCAATTAATTAGCGACATTCTGCACGGAACATGGTCTGTTAAGCACTGAATCTTCAGGAGCAAGGCAGCCCCATGGATTATTTCGGACCGCATATTTTCGGTTATACCATCGCCCTGTTGCACTCGCTGGGCATGATCGCGGCCATCCACGCCGTGTTGACCGTCCGTACTGCCCAAGGCTCGATCGCCTGGGCCTTGTCGCTGTTTTTCATCCCATACCTCACGCTGATCCCGTACCTGATGTTCGGCCGCAGCACCTTTGATGGCTACATCAAGGCCCGGCGGCAGGCCAACGAGGAGATGCGCAAGGCTGTTTCCGAACTCAACTGGCGACCCTGGGTAGAAGAAGCCCTCACCGCCCGCGCCTCTTCTGCCTACGCCTCACTCAGAGCGATGCCCAAGCTCGGAAACATGCCCTGCCTGGCCAATAACCAGACGCGGCTGTTGATCAACGGCCAGTCGACGTTCGAGGCCATTTTCGATGCCATCAGCCAGGCGAAAGAGGCCGTGCTGATCCAGTTTTTCATCGTCCACGACGACCGCCTCGGCCAACGCCTGCAAACTTTGCTGTTGAAAAAAGCCGCCGAGGGCGTGGCGATCTATCTGTTGTATGACCGAATCGGCAGCCATTCCCTACCCAACGGCTACGTGCAGGCCTTGCGAGATGGCGGGGTCGAGGTCAAGGCTTTTGGCCCCCGTAGTGGCTGGTTCAATCGCTTTCAGGTGAACTTCCGCAATCATCGCAAGATCGTGGTGGTGGACGGCATTCTCGGCTTCGTTGGCGGGCACAACGTGGGTGATGAATACATGGGCGAGAAACCGCCCCTGGCCCCTTGGCGCGATACCCACGTGCAAGTATGCGGGCCAGTGGTGGCGTGCATGCAGGAGTCTTTCGCTGAAGACTGGTTCTGGGTGGCTCATGCCCTGCCGCCACTGATCCTGCCCGAGGTTTATCCGGAAGACGGCGTACTGTGCCAGTTGCTTGCCAGTGGGCCGGCAGACGCCTACGAAACCTGTTCTCTGTTCTTTGTCGAAGCGATCCATGCGGCGACGGAACGGGTCTGGATCACCAGCCCGTATTTCATCCCCGATGAAGCCGTGTTCGCAGCGTTGCGCCTGGCGGTCCTGCGGGGTGTGGATGTGCGGCTGCTGTTGCCGTCGAGACCCGACCATCGAATCGTCTACGCCGCCACCAGCCTCTACGCCTTCGAAGCCGTGCGCGCCGGTGTGCGGGTGTTCCGTTACGAGCCCGGATTCCTGCACCAGAAAGTGGTGTTGATCGACCGAGAAATCAGCGCCATCGGCAGCGCCAACCTGGACAACCGTTCGTTCCGGCTGAATTTCGAAGTGATGTTGCTGACCGTCGACAGCGTCTTTGCCGCCGAGGTGGAACAGATGCTCAACGCTGACTTCGCCAACGCCCACGAAATCGCCAAAGAAGAAGGCCGGGAGACCCGCCGCGTTCAACAGCTCGGCATGCGAGTCGCCCGGCTGATTTCACCGATTCTTTAAAGGTAGATATCGTCCCGGGTCCATGGCAGTTCATGACTGCCATCGGCGTGGGCCTTCACGGCGAGAATCTGGTGCAGGTTGATCCAGCCGCGGGCGAACGCGTAGGCACATCCGGCCAGGTACAGACGCCAGATGCGCAGGGCTTGTTCGGGTACCAGTTTGGAGGCCGCTTCGAGGTTGTCTTCGAGGCGTTCGCTCCAGTGATCGAGCGTGCGGGCGTAGTGCAGGCGCAAGCTTTCGACGTCGACGATTTCCAGCCCGGCCTCACTGATCTCCGCAGAGATCATCGACAGGTGCGGCAGCTCGCCGTTGGGGAACACGTATTTCCCGATGAAGTCACCGGCACCGCGCCCCACGGGACGGCCATCGGTGTATTTGGCGGTGATCCCGTGGTTCATCACCAGGCCGCCCTCTTTCACCGCACCGAACAGAGTCTTACAGTACTCCGCGAGATTGGCGTGGCCCACGTGTTCGAACATGCCGACGCTGACAACCTTGTCGAAGCGACCATCCTGCGGCAAATCGCGATAGTCGAGCAGCTGCAGTTCGACCAGGTCCTCCAGGCCCTCCGCTTTTACGCGCTCCCGGGCCAGAGCCAACTGCTCCTTGCTGAGAGTGATACCGAACACTTTCGCGCCAAACTCTCGCGCAGCAAATCGCGCCAATCCGCCCCAACCACACCCCACATCCAGCAGATATTCACCGGGTTGCAGGCGCAGCTTGCGACACAAATGACGGAACTTGGCTTGCTGGGCCTGCTCGAGGCTTTCGCTGCCGGTCTCGAAGTAAGCGCAGGAATACGCCATGTCGCTGTCGAGCCAAAGCTGATAGAACGCGTTGGAAAGGTCGTAGTGGTAGGAAATCGCCTTGGCATCTGTATCTTTGTCATGAACGCTACGAACAGGCTGATTGTCATCGTCTTCGTCCAGCAACGCCTGGCTCCACTCATCACAGACGCGGATCACATCGCTGATGGAGCCTTCGAGTTCCAGTTTGCCTTCGACAAAAGCAGCACCGAGGGCATCCAGACTTGGATGGGTAAACTGGGTGACCATTTGCGGGTCCTTGACCACAATCGTGACGCTGGGCGTCGGCCCCAGATTGAATTCATGGCCGTCCCAGAGTCTCAGGCGAAGCGGTAACTGCAGATTCTGTAAGGCCGGTGGAAGTTGCGCGAGCATGGAGAATCCCCCTTGTTTCAGACGTCTGATCAGAGGGTAGACCATCCTTGAAAAATAGCTGGCTATCGAATTAATAGCCGTTTTCAATGATTCGCGACGCCTAGACCTGCCGCCGCGAACGCAAAAAATGATGTGCCCTCACTTCCAATGACTACACACCACGCTCACAGTTCTAAAAATTTGAAGACGCGTAATCACCCGGTCTAGAGCATTCGCCTTCAGACTTCGTCCTTGAGTTTGAGCAATGGCTCCTGAAATCGCAGCAATCGACCGGCATTGCCCAGGACCAGCAAGGTGCTGAGGTTATGCAACAACGCTGCAATCATCGCCCCGGCAGCGCCGAGCCAGCCGAACGCGGCGAAGGCCACAATCGCCAAGGTCCAGCCCAGCCCGATGATCACATTGACCTGCAATGTCTGGCGGCACTGGCGACTCAGGCGCACGCAGGTGCCGAGGCGACGCAGGTCACTGCCAATCAGCACAATGTCGGCCGATGCCAGGGCGATGTCTGCACCACCTGCGCCCATGGCTACACCGACCACACCTGCCTTGAGGGCCAGTGAATCATTGATGCCATCGCCGACCACCATCGGCCGGAAGCCACTGTCGATTTCCTTGAGCACGCGGTTGAGTTTGTCTTCGGGCAGGGCTTGCGCTTCGACGTCACTGATCCCGACATCCCGGGCGAGCGTTTGCGCAACGCTATGGCGGTCACCCGTGAGCAACAACTGCCGACCCAGGCCCAGTTCACGTAACTCACCCAGGGCAAACTGCGCCTCGGGTTTTACGCTGTCGGCCAGCAACAGCCAGGCAAGAAACTCCCCGTTGAGCGCCAGCCCGGCAATCGGACCATCGTGATCGGGAACCGCCGTTGTACTGATGCCCAGCTGCGCGAACAACTCCGGCCGGCCGAGCGCCGCTTCGCCCTGCCCGGTCATCGCCACCACGCCCAGGCCCTGGCGCTCATGAATGTCGGTCAGCAGCAGAAAATGTTCCTGGGCCACCAACCCCGCCAGGGCGCGGCTGACCGGATGGCTGCTGGCCGAGCCGAGGCTCGCCGCCAGCGTCAGGACATGGCTGCGATCCTCCAGCGGGCTGTCGATGGATTGCAGGCGCAAGGTGCCGAAGGTCAGCGTCCCGGTCTTGTCGACCACCAGCGAGGTCAGGTCCGCCAACTCTTCAAGGAACGCAGAACTGCGGATCAGAATCCCGTGGCGTGCCGCCACCGCTACTCCGGCAATCGCCGTGGCCGGCGCCGACAACACCAGCGCACAAGGACAGGCCGCCACCAACACCGCGAGCATTGCCTGGGCGTTGTTGGTGATGAACCAGGTCACGGCGGCCAGCAGCAATACCAGCACCATGTAGCTGCCGGCGTAACGCTCCAGCAAGCGGGTAATGGGTGGCTTCGAACGCTCGGCGTTTTGCATCAGGGCAATCACTTTGCCGAGGGTCGACTCATGGCCGGTGCGGGTCACTTCGATTCGCAACAGACCATCAAGGTTGATCGCGCCACCGAACACTGACATGCCGACACCAGCCTCCATCGGTACCGATTCGCCGGTAATGGAGGCGGCGTCCAGACTGGCCTGGCCGGACAACACCCGGCCATCCGCCGGTACCCGGTCCCCGGCGCGTACCTCGACCCGATCGCCCGCTTTGAGCGTGCCGTTGTCGACTTCGATGATGGAGCCGTCCGCCTGCACCTTGCGCGCGTGGCTGCAGGTCAGTTTGCCGAGGGCGTGAATCGCCTCTTGGGAACCGATCACGCTGCGCTCCTCCAGCACGTGACCGAAGATCATGATGATCGGCAACAGGGCCGCCGTCAGCAGATCCCCGGTGGCCCAGGCACCCAGCATGGCCAGGGCAATCAATTGATCGGTGATGCCGTGCAGGCTTGGATAACGCAGGCTGTACCAGGCCGAGCGCATGACCGGTACAGCAACCAGCAACGAAGCAAACCCCAGCAGCAACTGACTGACACCGGTCTGCTCCGGCGCCAGCCAACGCCAGATCAGGCCCAGCGCAAGCAGGCCCAATGCGAGCATGGCCAGGGTCAGCTGGCGTGCGGCGCGGCGCTGTTCAGCCGAAGACAACAGGCTCGGTGCAGCGGTTTGAGCGGTCATTGTGCAGCTCCCTGAATGATCAGGCGGGAGTCGTCTTTGGGATCGACCGTGGTGACCGAGCCGGCCTGGCCGAGAATTTTCGGCATGCGCTCTCGATAAATGCGCAGCAGCATTTGCGGGTCGATACCTTGCTGCCGGGCCTTGGCCAGGCTCAACACGGTGGCCGTATCGGCAGACGCTTTGGCCAGCCGTTCACTCGCCTGGGCATGGGCCACTTGCAGCGCACGGTCGGCTTGCTCGTTGGCGGTTTGCGTCAGCTTCTCGGCTTCGGTGCGTGCATTGGCGACCGCCTTATCGGCTTGCTGGCTGGCGGTCAGTACCGCGTTGAAAGCGTTCACTGCAGGGCTTGGCAAACTCGACTGCACATCGACCCGTGCCACTTCGATGCCCAAGCCTTGCCCTGTTGCAGCAAGTTCGGCCAGCCGTTGATTGATGCCCTGCACCAGATCACCGCGCAAACGCTCACGTCGTTCCGCCGCCTGGCTATCGGCACCGATCAGTTCCGGACGAGCAACCAGAATGGTGTCCAGATCCCGTGCGGCCGTGAGCGCCAGCGCACTGCGGGTCACCAGCCGATCCAGAGCCGGCAATACATGTTCGCCCTGAAGCACAAACGCATAGGGCTCGGTGACCTTGTAGAAAACCCGCACATCGAGTTGCACCACGCCGGCGTCACCCGTTAACAGATAGCCAGAGCCTGCGAGGGCATCGCTGATGGGCGTGGCAAAACTGGCCACGCGATCAGCCTGCGTCGCGGCATCACTGCGCAACAGACTTTCCACTCGACGCTCGATCACTCGATCCGCCGCCGGCAACAAAATCACCTGCTCGAAGGGTTGCGGCCAAGCCAGAAGCAGCCCGGCATTCTGAATGCGATCCAGCGCACCGAAATGCAAAACCACGGCGCGATTTTGTGGATCGATCTGCCGCACATTGGAAAACGCCCAGGCCAAAGCCGCCAACACCGTCACCGCATACAGCGCAATAAACGCCAGTCGCCCGGCCTGAATCCAGGGGCTGCTCAACTCATTTGTTCCACGTGGAACCAAACTCATGGCTGTGATCCGGACTTGATGTCGAGGCTCGGCGGACCGTCAACCAGCACCCGGAACGGTGCGGCGTCGGTGCGCAGAATCAGCTTGGTGCCCGGGGTCACCACAGTGCCCAAGGTGTCGAGCGAACGCAGCAGGTTGTAAAGCTGCGGCGACTGCGCATAGGCGCGACCATAAATCTGCGCCGCTTCGACCCGCGATTGCGCTTCGATATCTGCCGCTTTCACTGTGGCATCGGCCTGCACAATTCGCGCATCACGTTCGGCGGCAGAACGAATTTGTGCGGCTTCACGCTTGCCGATGGCCGTGCTTTCAGTGGCGATGGTTTCACGCTCGGCGCGCATCCGGTCGACAGTCGCGGTGAGCGTTACCGAAGGCAGCGTCAATCGTTCAATACCGACCTGCAACACGCGCACGCCATAAGTGGTGAGCAACTGCTGATCGATTTGCTTGCGCAGTTGCGCTTCGAAATCGGCGATGCGTACCTGGCTGGCATCGGTATTGACCAGGTTCGCCAGATCAAAACTGCTGGCAGTGGTTTCCAGTGCGGAGCCGACAAAGGTCCGAATCTGCCGCGCCGCCTCATCAGGCTGGTTCTGTACCGCCCGCATGAAACGTTGCACATTGTCCGGATCGCCCTGCACCTGCCACGCCACATAGGCCTGGACAATGATGCGCAAACCGTCCCGGGTGCCGACATCCTGCAAACCGCTGGACGTGGTGCGCAGTCGCAGATCCACCGGGATCGCCGCCTCGAACGGTGCCGGCCAGCGCCAGCCCAGCCCCGGCTCCAGCAAAACCCGTGAAGGGTTGCCGAAGCGCGTGATCACTGTGGCCTCCCCCGAACGCACCTGCACCAGGCTCGCAGCGGCGACTGCAAACGCCACCAGCAATGCCGCCCAGCCCATACGGCGCCACGGGAATGGACCGGTCTCTTGCGGATCGCCGTGGTGATGATGGTGATGGCCGTGATGGTGATGCCCGCCATGGCCGTGATCGTGGCCGCTGTGGTCATCGTGATCGTGCGTCTGGGACTGGCTCAATTGGCAGCTCCTGGCTGAACGGTTTTACGCGACGGCGCGGGGTCAACCGGCAGCGTGAAAGTACGGAGGTCGATGGTCGGCGCATTGCTGCTGCCACCCAGACGATGATCGAGCACCAGCAATCTGGCGTTGGCCAAACCCTGGGACAACTGACTGAAATACTGCTCCAGCACGAAGGCCTGGCCAGCGCTGGCATAGGCTTTCTGCTCGGCGTTGAATTTCAGGTCCGCAGCCTGAGCGCCCGCATTGATTTCACGGGCGCTGGCCGTCGCCTGATCACGGGCGATGCTGGCCTGCAACTGCGCCTGGTTGGTGGCTTCGGCGGCGGCACCACGTTCACGGGCAATCAAGGCTTGCGCCCCAATCTGCGCCGCTTGCACGCCGTGATAGGCGTTGGCGGCACCGGCCGGCGGGTGAATCGCCTCGACCACCGTGGCGAGAATTTCCACGCCGCTGTCGAGTTTTTTCAGGTCCGCCTGTACGGCGCGGCCGATTTCTTCCGCCAGCCCTACCCTGTCCTCCCCCAGTAAACCGTCGAGGGTACGCGAGGCAAAATCGTGAACCAGAATTCGGCTGGCCGTGCTGCGAATCAACATCGGCACATCGGCATTGTTATAGGTCGCGGCCAATGCCGCCTCATCGCTCAGACCGATGCGATAGACGAAGCGCACATCCATGTTGACGATCTGAAAGCTCTGCTTGTCGGCTCGACTGCTGGCGATCACCTGGGATTTGTCGTTCACATGGCTGGCGTCCCACAGGCGATTGGCAATTGCCGGGGCCGGGCCTTCGGCAGGGTCAGCCTGGGCAGGGGCGGTGGTTTCGCCAACACTGGTGGCCAACTCGTGAACCACGCCATTCTCGACGCTCAACACCCGGCCCAATGGCCAAGGCAGGCCTAGATGCAAACCTGGGCCAAACACTTCCACCGGCTTGCCGAATCGTTCATAGATGCCGCGCCCTTGCAGCGCAATTTCGTGAATGCCCGTCAGCGACCAGCCAACCAGCGTAACCACCCCCAAAACCGGCAGGAACGCCCGACGCATGTAAGTGAAGGCCCAGATCTGCCGCAGATCTATACCGAAGCGGTTGTGTAATTCGTGCTGCAACGCCAGCAATGGCTGTGGTGGCCAACGCAGCATATCGGCGACAAAGCTGCGCGCCAGTAACTCCGGCTCAAGGCGTTCGCGGCGCGGACTGAACAATGACAACGCCGCACGCAACAATAGTTCTGCCGCCACCAGCCCCGGCAACAGTCCGGACAACACCGCCAGGCGTACGGGCCATATCGACGATTCACCGGCAAACAACAGACAAAACGCAGCGAGTAACAGGCTGATGATCGGCACACGGGTCAATTGCGCCAACGCGGCGGCTTCAGGCCATTGCGCGGTGTTTTCCTGCGCCAGATGGCGCTCCATCACCAACAGGCCGAAGGCCAATAGCAATGAGCATGCCGCCCCGACAGTGGCCGCCAGCCCCAGTACTGCCGGGGGCAACGAAAGGTCCCACGCCTGTTCGACGCCCATTACTGCCAACAATGCCCAACCGCCAAGCCACAGCGTCGGGGCGCCAATTTGCCCGAGCAGCTTGTGCGATTGCCGACTGATCCGGTCCAGCAAACGTTCATACCAACCCAAAGGCTCGGCAGATTCGTCGACAACCACTACCGGCGCCACGGGATTCATGGCGCGGGCACGCCATTGGGCGACCCACCCGGCCGATTGCAAACCCGCCATCAGCACCACAAACGCTGCGCTCAAACTCAGTAACAACGCTGGCCACAACGTTTTCGAGGCGAACAGCCCGGCAAAAAACGCCAGCAACGCACCCACGGTGGCGAGTACGCCCGCCCCCATGGCGAACTGGCGCAAACGCCGCCCTTGAATGAACGCCTGCTGAAAGCGCGGCAAGCCGGCCAGCGCCGCTTCATCAACATCGAGATCGACTTGCATACCACCCCAGAGCGTCTTCGCTTACAGGACAATTCGTTACGATATAACGGAAAAAGTGAAATTTCCGTATTCAAGCGCGCTATCTAAAGATGCCCAACCTGTCGCTAGCCTGAAGCCTTGACCGAAAGGTTGTGGTGAGCACATATTACGTTCGTAATTTTATTCAGGAACTACTTTTACCCATCCCCTTTCGATCCAGGAGTACATCCATGAGCACTTATGACGTCGTGATACTCGGCGGTGGCCCCGGCGGTTACAACGCGGCGATCCGCGCCGGACAACTGGGTCTGAAGGCGGCCTGCGTGGAAGGGCGCGCCACACTCGGCGGCACCTGCCTGAATGTCGGCTGCATGCCATCCAAGGCATTGCTGCATGCCTCCGAACTGTACGACGCGGCCATGGGCGCGGAATTCGCCAACCTGGGGATCGACGTCAAGCCCAGCCTCAACCTCGCACAGATGATGAAGCAAAAGGATGAAAGCGTTACCGGGCTGACCAAGGGCATCGAGTTTCTTTTCCGCAAGAATAAAGTCGACTGGATCAAGGGCTGGGGCCACATCGACGGGCCGGGCAAAGTCACGGTGACCGACAGCGCCGGCGGCAAGACCGAACTGAGTGCCAGGGACATCATCATCGCCACCGGTTCCGAGCCCACTCCCCTGCCCGGCGTGGACATCGATAACAAGCGCATCCTCGACTCCACCGGCGCCCTGGCGCTGACCGAGGTGCCCAGGCATCTGGTGGTGATCGGCGCCGGCGTGATCGGCCTGGAGCTGGGTTCGGTATGGCGGCGCCTGGGGGCGCAGGTGACGGTGGTCGAGTTCCTTGACCGGATATGCCCCGGCGTGGACATCGAAGCAGGCAAAACCCTGCAACGCTCCCTGAGCAAGCAAGGCTTGAGCTTCAAGTTGAGTTCGAAAGTGACCAGCGCCACCTCCTCCGCCACCGGTGTACAGCTCAGCATCGAGCCTGCCGCAGGCGGCACTGCCGAGTTGCTGGAAGCGGATTATGTATTGGTGGCCATCGGGCGCCGACCTTATACACAGGGCCTGGGCCTTGAGAACGTCGGCCTCGCCACGGACAAGCGCGGCATGCTCGCCAACAAGGGGCATCGCACCGAAGCCACCGGGGTCTGGGTGATTGGTGACGTGACCTCCGGCCCCATGCTCGCGCACAAGGCCGAGGACGAAGCCATGGCCTGCGTCGAACAGATGGTCGGCAAGGCTGGCGAGGTCAACTACAACCTGATTCCCAGCGTGGTCTATACCAGGCCGGAGCTGGCCAGCGTCGGCAAGACCGAGGAGCAGCTCAAGGCCGAAGGCCGGGCGTATAAGGTGGGCAAATTTCCGTTCACCGCCAACAGCCGGGCGAAGATCAACCATGAAACCGAAGGCTTCGCCAAAGTGCTGGCCGATGAGCGCACGGACGAAATCCTCGGCGTGCATCTGGTCGGCCCGAGCGTCAGTGAAATGATCGGCGAGTATTGCGTGGCCATGGAATTCAGCGCCTCGGCCGAAGACATCGCCTTGACCTGCCACCCACACCCGACCCGCTCCGAGGCGTTGCGCCAGGCGGCGATGAATGTGGAGGGGATGGCGACGCAGATGTAAGACTTGAAGCGTTGCAGTGACTGATCTATCACCTTCGCGAGCAAGCCCGCTCCCACAGTGGTTTTGTGTGCGCCACAAATCAAATGTGGGAGCGGGCTTGCTCGCGAAGGCAGACGACTCGGTCTAAAGCGGCAAATGCTCCAGCGGCAACGCCCCCGGCGCCTTCACCGTGTGAATCGCAAAGTTGCTGCGGATGTCGCTCACCCCCGGCAGCTTCAGCAAACGCCCGGTGAGAAACCGATCATAGGCACGCAAGTCCGGCACCACCACCTGCAGCAGAAAATCCGACTCCCCCGATACCAGGAACGCCGAAATCACCTCGGGCAATGCCGTCACCGCCAGGCGAAAGGCTTCGGCCTGTTCGTCGTTATGGCGCTCGACCTTGACCCCGACAAACACCGTCAGCCCCAACCCCACTTCGTCGCGATCCAGATTGGCCTGATAGCCGCGAATCACCCCCGCCTCTTCAAGCATCCGCACCCGGCGCAAACAAGGCGATGCCGACAGGCCGATCTCGTCTGCCAGTTGCACATTGCTCAGGCGGCCGTCCCGTTGCAGTGCGGCGAGAATCTTGCGGTCGTAGGCGTCGAGTTTCATGGCTTGGCAGATCCTGATGGTTCATGCGAAAGAAAGTGGCAGATTATGCCAATACAGCCCCCGATAGAAGCTGACAACGCAAGCACCTGCCCTACCCTCCGGCCCTAGACTGGCACTACCGAATCGACAACGAATGGGGTGCAACGTGGACGGACTCTGGATGTTTTTCATGGCGCTGGCGGTGGTCTATCTGCTCCCAGGGCCTGACATGATCCTGCTGTTGCAGACGGGTGCCCGCCAGGGCAAAGGCGCCGCGCTGGCCACCGCCATGGGTCTGGGCATCGCCCGGGGTTGTCATGTGGCATTGGCGGCGCTGGGGCTGGCGGCGTTGTTCAAGGCGGCGCCCTGGACCTTCGATGTGGTGCGCCTGGCAGGCGCCGCGTACCTGCTGTGGATCGGTATTCAGTGCCTGCGAACCACGATGCTGCCGAACCTGGGAAGCGCCGACACAACCGGCGAAAAACCGCGCTGGGGCACAGCCATCCGACGCGGCTTGCTGACCAACCTGCTCAACCCCAAGGCACTGTTGTTCTGCTCGGTGCTGCTACCGCAATTCATCAACCCACAGGCCGGGCCGGTGCTCGGACAATTTGCCACCCTTGGCGTGGTGCTGGTCGGTGTCGGTCTGTTGTTCGACAGCACCTACGCCCTGATCGGCGCGGCACTCGGCCGTTGGCTGCAACGCAGCCCTTCAGCCCAGCGCCTGCAACAATGGTTGTTCGGCAGCCTGTTGATCGGTTTCGCCGTGCGGCTGACCTTTGTGCAACAGGCTTGAACCTCACGGCGCCTGGCGGCGACGACGCTTGAACAGCAACAACGCGGCTGCCGCGAACGCCAGTACGCTACCAACCTGCAACGGCGTCTTGTAGGGGCGCAAGGCCGAACGCGCCGCGTCGGTGACTTGAGTCACGTAGCGCTTGTCGGCGTTCTCGAAGTCGGGGTACGGGCATTGGTGGCCGAAGTCGGCGGCCCACTCCACGTAAGGCCCTTCTTTGACGTAACGCTGATAAATCGCACTTTGCTCCTCGAGGCTGCTGTTCCACCCCGAGGCCTCGCACAGCACCGCCGCAAACGCCTGACTGGTGTGAGGCAAGTTATCCGCTGCCCTGCTCGCCAGCGCCGTGGCTACGAAGCGATAGTGATAACGCTGATCGGGCTGGGCGGCGCTGGCCTGCTGACGCTTCACTTCGTCCTCGGCCATTAATGGACCGACCTTGAGTTCGGCGTTTTCGAGGATGTAATTGCCGCCGAACGTGGCGTAATCCGGCGCCATTTCGTAGCCCAGGATATCCATGCCCCACTCACGCGCCGTCCAGGCGGCATTGAACAGTGCAGCGGCGCGACGGGTCGGCCACCAGGCTGAATCTGCCGCCTGGCGTTGCTCGCCATACAACCTGGCCTTGTGCCGCAAGCCGTCATTATCGAAGTACGCCAGCGCTTGCTCGTAGTGGCCTTCAC
Source organism: Pseudomonas sp. PDM32 (assembly GCF_019219225.1). Taxonomy (NCBI): domain Bacteria; kingdom Pseudomonadati; phylum Pseudomonadota; class Gammaproteobacteria; order Pseudomonadales; family Pseudomonadaceae; genus Pseudomonas; species Pseudomonas sp. PDM32. The sequence goes on along the minus strand of NZ_JAHUWE010000001.1, from coordinate 144,048 downwards.
GCAACAAACGCCGCCCCAGCAAATTGCGCAGGCTCGCCGCTACGGGCAAGGGCACGTAGTTGTCGCGTTCCTGCTGGCTGAGCGGTGGCGGGGCCGGCACTTGCGTATCGACGTAGTGCTTGAGTTCTTCGAGGGTCAACACGCGTTCGGCAACGGTAGCAGCGTCGAACCAGTAAATGCTTTGGCTGCGATACAGCTGATCGAAGGCTTGCAGGTAATCCCCGCGTTGCAGGGCCAGAATCGCACTTTCACCCTCGACCCGGCATTTGGGCTGGAGCGTTTCGTAATCGTAGTCCGGGGTCCGTCGCTCGCCCCAGGATTCATTCTGCGGAAAGGCCTGAGCCGCTTTGGCATAGGCTGCGGCGGCTGCGTTTTTATCGCCGTCGCGCACCGCCAGTTTTGCCCGCAGCCACCAGGCCAACCCGCCATCGCCGGCATGCTCGAGGAACGCCTTGGCGCTGGCGTAATCGCCCTGTTGATAATTCATCGCCGCCAGACGGTCGGCGTTTTCGAGACTGCCGCGCGTGCTGTTTTGCAACAGCTTGATCATTTTCTGTTCGTTCGGTGGTTGCTCGCCAAACGACCAGCCCAAGCGGCTGATCAAGGACGCAGTCACCAACTGCTGCACGGGCTGGCCCTTGAGCAACTCGGCCACTTGATCCTCCGGCAGCGTCATCAGGTCCGCCATCAACAGCTTCAACGAGGAATAGCCCACCGCGGAGCCGTGCAGGTTCTGCGTGGCATACAGCTCGATGGCTCGGTTCCAGTCGCCGGCAGTGCGCACCACCCGGGCTTCTTCGCCGAGACTGGCGACACCCAGTTCCAGCGGATCGCTGAAGCCGTCGATGCTCAGTTGCCGGGTTTGCTCAAAGGCCTTTGCCGATTGTTCGAGCAGATCCGGCGCCGCATCGGCTTCGGCACTCATGGCGAACAACGCGCGCCCCAGCGAGTAAGCCGCCCAGGTGCTGCGCGAAGCCCGTTGCTCGGCGGGCAAGGCCAGCACTTTCTTGAAATACCCGGCGGCCAGGGCATTATCACCCGCGCCAAATGCCACAGCGCCGGCCAGGTACCACCTGAGCTCGGGCGGCAGTTGCGCGCCTTCGGTTTCAACCTGATGGGCATTCGTCAGGCCGCGCAGGTGTTTCACCAGCACTTGTTGCTCAGCGGAAAGTCCCGCCTGCTCGGCCTGTTCCCGCAGCGCTACCGCGTCGGGTTGATCGCCGTAGTCTGCACCAGCAGTGACGTTCTTCAAGCCGCTGATGGCGTGGCCGAGACGGCTGATTTCAAAGCTGAAATTGCCTTCGGGCAGTTCCGCCAGCGACTGGCCACGGTTATCCAGCAGGCGCATGGGGAAGTCCGGGCCGCAGGCCAGCGCCGAGCCCAGCGGCAGGCTGAGGCTCAGGCAAAGCAAATGACGCGGCCAGTTACGGGTGAACATTCGAACCTCCTTGATCAATGTGTGCGCAGCGAGCCCAACCGATGGCACGCTGTCCGCCGGCCGGAATTCGGCCATCGCGCAGGCGGGTGAAGGTAAGCAGATCCGGTCGCTGTTGCAACGCGTAACCGGCCAAGGCATCGGCCCCGTCACAGCCGCTGACGGCGAGCGTCAGGCGTTCGGGCCAGGCGCTGTCGAGGTTGCCCTGGTTGCTGATGCCGATGTCATAGAGGCCATTGTCGGCCGAGAGTTGCAGCGTCAACTGACTGTCGAGGACTTCAGCACGCGCCACGGCGCGCAAGGTGGTCAGGCTCCAGGCCCGGCGGTCGTTGGCCAATGGCAGGCGAAACCAGATCAGGCCCGCCAGATGCTCGGGTGGATCGGCACGCAGTTCGGTGCCGAGGGTGCGCAGTGACTGCGGATCGGCGAGTAATTCCCGGCGCAGGCCTTCGCGCTCCAGCGTCACTTCGCTTTCCACAACCGGTGCGCCGTCCGTCGACGGCAGCAATGCCACGCCATAAGCCGGCAGCGCCAGATAGAACGGTTTTGTCGTGACGCGGCTCCAGGCCTTCGCCCATTGCCGGGCCTGATCGGCATCAAACAAGCCACGACGCGGATCGCTCACCGCGTGCACCTGCAACACGCTGCTGTCGACTGTGGATAACAACGCCGGCAGTTCGCGACTGTCGAGCCAGGACGGCAGCGCCGTGATGCTCAGCGGCAGCGAAGTCGGCAATGCTTCACGCAGATGCGCGAGAAATTCGCGGTACGAAGGTAGCCGGGCATTACCGGCATCGTGGTCGATTTCCACGCCGGCGAGGTTCAACCCTTGCCCCTGCCAATCGCTGATCACCTGGCGGATCTGCGCGGTAATTTCTTGCTGATCGAGTGCCTTGAGCTGCCCATCCAGGCGCACCACCGCAATCACCGGCCGACCATCGCGCCTGAGCAATACCGGGTCAATGCGGGCACGGCTCCAGCCGGCATTGGGGAAGGCCTGCAAGGCCAGCACACGCAACGTTGAAAAGTCGGCACGGCTGTCCCTGAGGGCGGCGTCGTGGGCCGGCGTCCATTGCCGCTGCCAGACGTAGAGTTGCTGATCCAGTGGCGGTGCGTCGTGCCTTTCGCATCCGGCGGTCAGCACCAGCGCCAGCAGCAAGGCGATCGAGCGAGTGAGAAAAACCATTGAAACGCCTGTTCCTGAAATGCAGAAAGGGCCTCTGCGGCTAATGCCGATCAGTTAAGGGATTGACCAGCGCTGATTGACCTGTGGCGAGGGAGCTTGCTCCCGCTGGGCAGCGAAGCGGCCCTAACAAATGGGCCTGCTACGCAGTCCAGCGGGAGCAAGCTTCCTCGCCACAGGTTCAGGGTCTCGGCTTAACTGATCGGCATTAACCTCTGGGGCCCCTTTTCGTTCTGCCACTACCCTACCCAGCCATCGACCAGCGGGCAATGTTCAGCGGTAATCTTCCTTCAGATATCGAGCACCAACGGCTGCGCCCCCTGCGCCGGAATCGCACAGCAAATCAGCACCTGTCCGTCATCCGGCACCTCCGCCGGTGGCAGCAGGTAATGCACCTGACCGCTGACCAGGCGCGTCTTGCAGGTGCCGCAGGAGCCGCCGCGACAGCTGAATTCCGGGCGCAGGCCACGGCTTTCCGCCAACTCCAGCAAACTGCCGCCCTCCGGCTGCCAGCGCGCTTCCTTGGCCGAGCGCTGGAACACCACGGGTACCGACGTGGTGGCGGCAGGTGGTTGCTCAATGACCACGGCATCGGGGTCCGGGCGCCGGCGCAAGGTGGACGGGCCGAAGGTTTCGGCGTGAATCCGCGAGTCGCGAATGTCCAGCTCGCGCAAGCCGTCGTACAGCGCCTGGGTAAAACTTCCGGGGCCACAGACGACAAAGTCCGGCTGATCGTAGTCCTCGACGGTCAGCAGCTCCTTGAGCAGCGCGACGTCGATCCGTCCACTGAGGTCGAAGTCCACGCCTTGCACCGCCTCGGCTTCCGGTTGGCTCAGCACACGCACCACCCGCACCGCGTCACCGGAGTCTTCGAGCAAGCGATCCAGTTCACGGCGAAACGGCTGGTCGGCCAGCGTGCGCGAACCCTGGATAAACCACGTCGGGCGGATACGGCGGGTACGCAATCCCTGGTAAACCACCTCGCGCAACATCGACAACAGCGGCGTGATGCCCACCCCGGCCGCCAGCAACACCAATGGCCGACGCTCATGGGGCGCGACGGTGAAATGCCCTTGCGGCGCCCGCGCCTCCAACAGGTCGCCGACCCGAATCCGCTCATGCAAATGGGTAGAGACCCGCCCATCGCGCTTCACGCTGATGCGGAAAAAATCATCGGACGGAGCGCTCGATAAACTGTAGGTGCGGATGTGCACTTCACCGTCAATGTTGAAGCGCAAGGGCAAATGCTGCCCGGCCTGGAAAAGCGGTAATCCGGCTCCGTCGGCGGGCTCCAGGTAAATCGAGCGAATGCTGTGGCTTTGCGCTTCAATGCGCGTCACCCGCAACGGCCGCCATTGATCCCCCAGGGCTTTGGCCTGCAAACGCGCCGCGGCCTGCTCCCAGGTGCCGGTGAGCAAACTGGTGGGTGATACGCCGTCGAAGCGCCAGCGCAATGCCAGGGCGACGGGGCGACGTACGACGTGTTCGACATCGATTGTCCACAGGCGCTCGGCTCCCTGGAACGCTTCGACCTGCGGGCCATCGAGAATGATTTCGGTGCGCCCGCTGAGCTGCAGCAAGTCACCGGTATTGAAATCGATGAACAACAACCCGGCCCGGGGATTGAGCAGCAGGTTGCCCAAGGTGTTGAAATGCAGGTTGCCGGCGAAGTCCGGAATGGTCAGGCGATTGCCTTCCACGTGTACGAAACCGGTCTGACCGCCACGGTGCGATACATCCACCGAGCGCTCGCCGTCGACCTCCACATAACTGGCAACGAAGAACGTGTCCGCCTCGGCGATCATCGCCTTGGCCGCGTCATCCAATCCGTTGAAGTGTTGCGCGACGCGCGTCGCAGGGTCGGCCAGCGGCACCGAACGAAACTGGCGCAACTGAATGTACTGCGGGCAATTGCCGAAGGACTGATCCACCGTCACCGCGAAACCGCCGGTCGTCATGGCACGCACATGTCCATTGATGCGGTTGCGCCGGCGGGTATGCAACTCGATACCCAACAGGCCGATGGCCGTGCCGTCACTCAACTGCGCGGGATCATCAAAGGCAGGCAGGCTGCTGAACTGCAACAAGCCAGGTGCTGGCGAGTGGGCGAATCCGGGCTGGCCTTCAAGGATGCTGGCCCAGGGATGACCGTCGGCATCTACCGCGCCGTACAGCATGAACGGCAACTGCTGATAGAAGGTACGGTGCTGGTCCGGCATCTCGCTGCGAATCACCTTACGACCGAAAATCTCCATTCGTTCGGCAACGCCTACATGCACCTGCAATTGCTTCTCGCCGGCATGCCAGGGTGAACGGTCCATACGGCTTCTCCCTTGCGCCACTGGCGCAGGTCGGGGCGGCCCGGCAACACCGGGCCGCGAGCATCAGGCAGTTTTTTGCAGGCCGGCGACGGTGCGCGGCATGCCGACAAAACCTGGCAAGGCTTCGATACGGGCCAGCCACGCGCGAATATTGGGGTACTCGTCCAGCGACACATTGCCCTCCGGCGCATGGGCGATGTAGCTGTAGGCGGCGACGTCGGCAATCGTCGGTTCAGTGCCGACCAGATACGCTGTATCGGCCAGTTCGTGATCGATCACCTTGAGCACGGTATGGGCGTAGGCAATCACTTCTTCAGCGTTGTAAGGCGCACCAAATACAGTGATCAATCGGGCCCGGGCCGGACCGAAGGCAATCGGGCCGGCGGCTACCGACAACCAGCGCTGGACGTTGGCCGCCCCCACAGGATCCGCCGGCAGCCAACGGCCGTTGCCGTACTTTTGCGCCAGATACACCAGAATCGCGTTGGAGTCGGCCAATACCACACCCTCGTCATCAATCACCGGCACCTGACCGAATGCATTGAGCGCCAGGAACGCCGGTTGCTTGTGTTCGCCTTTGGCGAGGTCAACGAAGATCAGTTCGGTCGGCAATTTCAGCAGGGACAACATCAACTCGACACGATGCGCGTGGCCGGAACGTGGGAAGTTGTAGAGTTTGATCGCTTGCATGGTCGACACCTCGGGTCAGTGGTGCTGCTCAGGAAGACCAGCGCCGGTGGGTCGTATCTTCCACTCACGAGCAAAACAACAGAATCACCAGCATACGCAATCCATTATTTCACTGAGTGAAATAATTCAACCCTCGAGCGCCGGATGCTCACGCAGGGTCTTGACCGCGAAATCCACAAAACTGCGCACCCGGGCCGGGGCTTTGCGCCCGCCCTGATAGAGCACGTGGATGGGCAATGGCGGCAGTTCGAAGTCAGCCAGAACAATCTCCAGCTCACCGGCGGCCACCTTGCTCGCCACTTGATAAGACAGCACCCGCGTGAACCCCAACCCCAGACTGGCTGCCGTGATGGCCGCCTGATTCGCTGTCACCACCAGTCGCGGTTCAGCCCGCACACTCAGGGGTTCGCTGTCTTCAATGAATGGCCAACTCCTGAGCTGGCCAATGGCCGATGTCGCAATGATCGGCGCCTGAGCCAGTTCCTGTGGGTGCCTGGGCCGACCATGGCTGGCCAGAAACCGAGGCGAGGCGCAGATCACCCGCCGAACCTCACCCACGCGGATTGCATGCTGATTGCTGTCAGGCAGCTCGCCGATACGGATGGCCACATCGACGCCCTCCTCGACCACGCTCACCACCCGGTCCACCAGCAGCGCGTTGATACAGACCTCGGGATATTGCGTCAGGTAGCTCACCATCAGCGGCGTGACAAACAGCTCGCCAAACAAGACCGGTGCGGTGATGGTCAGTTGCCCACGAGGATGGATATGGCTGCCTGCTGCCGAGTCCTCGGCTTCCTGCACCTCGGCGAGAATTCTCCGACAGTCCTCCAGATATCGCTGACCGGCCTCACTCAAATACACGCTGCGCGTCGTACGCGTGAGCAATTGCGTGCCAATCCGTTGCTCCAGCGCCGCCACCGCTCGGGTGACACTGGCCGCCGACAGACCCAAACGCCGCGCCGCCGCCGAAAAACCCTGTTCCTGGGCGACGGCAGCGAAGACCTGCATTTCCTGGAAGCGGTCCATGGGCATGTCCTCATTTCAAATAAATAAATCGCAACCGAAGACCGGGATGTTAAACGCGAGCGCCCAACAACATAGTTGGGCACCCGACCATCAACTAAATCAACGGGCTACTGCACTCTAGCGCCTCCACCGTAAAAACGAAGCGTGGCACACACCTCAAAGAGTGGAGCGGGGATTTTTGATAATTAATGAGGGTTATTTTCTTGCGACGGATGCGACTGTCCGCAATGATCCGGCCCCGCCCGCTGAAGCGGCTAATGCCGGACCGGGAAAAAGCGCCTTTGGCTCCACTCCCTACTCGCTTCCGGCATGGGTTCATCAGCGGACACTATCCACAGCGGCAGAATTGCAGCCTGCGTAATCAGGCGGAATATTCGACTGCTCCTATACTACAAACCACCCTGTTACCTATTGAGTTTTAGTAGGTACCTCGTTGACTTTTCCCTACATGAAAGAAGGCGTTAGTTGTTGACGCTGGAACGACGGTCCATCGATCCCGCTTTCAAGATTCACCGGTAGGGAAGAGTGAACTTCAACTGGCTGGCTAACCTGGTGACACCGCAAGGAGTTCGAAAATGTTGCGCACTAACATTTCCGCAAGAGCACTGTCCGGGGGTTTGCTCGATGTACTGATACGCGCCGGGCTGATTACGGTGCTGGTACTGTTCTGCTTCCAGATCTTCCACCCCTTCCTCAACCTCATGCTCTGGGCACTGATTCTGGCGATCACCTTGTATCCCTTGCATGCGCTGATCAAGCGCAAGGTGGTCAACAAGGACGGTCGTGCCGCCACCCTGATCGTAGTGGTCGCCCTGGCCTTGCTGATGGTGCCGATCTATCTGCTGGGCACCTCGATCAGTGAATCGATCCAGGGCACCCTGGCGATCCTCAAGTCCGATACGTTGCATATTCCGCTACCCAGCGAAAAAATCGCGTCCCTGCCACTTGTTGGCCAGCCGCTCTACGACTACTGGATGCAGGCCGCCACCAACATGAGCAGCGTGCTCATGAAGCTGATGCCCTATATCAAGTCCATCGGACTGACCTTGCTGGGCAAAATGGCCGACGTTGGTGTGGGTTTTCTGTTGTTCATCGGCGCCCTGATCATTGCCGGCGTGTTCATGGCCTATGGCGAAAACGGCGAAAGAAGCGCCCTGGCCATCACCTCGCGCCTTTCCGGACCGGAGCGCGGCCCACGCATCACCGAGCTCTGCACCGCAACCATCCGCGCGGTGGCCCAAGGCGTGGTAGGCATCGCATTCATTCAGATGTTGTTGGTCGGCGTGGGTTTCGTGCTCATGGGCGTTCCCGGTGCCGGGCTGCTGGCGATGGTTGCGCTGCTGATGGGGATCATGCAATTGCCGGTGCTGCTGGTGACCCTTCCGGTGATCGCTTATGTCTTCGCCACCGAAGGGACGAGCCTGGCCACTGTTGTGTTTGGCATCTATAGCCTTATCGCCGGGATGGCCGACAACGTCCTCAAACCGTTGATGCTTGGCCGCGGCGTCGATGTCCCCATGCCGGTGATTCTGATTGGCGCCCTGGGCGGCATGGTCAGTGGCGGTTTCATTGGTTTGTTCATCGGCCCGGTAGCGCTGGCGGTGGGCTACCAGCTGTTCTGGCAATGGGTCCAGGACCAACCGTCTGCCGAGCTACTGAACGAAACACCAGAGATCGAGGCGTTGAACGAGACACCGCACATCGAGGCCATGAACGATCAGCGTCCCCTCTGAGGAGTTTGCGCTTGATGCCACGTCCTGCTCGCATCAGCCGGCTGCTGCTCTGTGGGACCGCCTTGCTGGGGGGCTGCGTGCAACTGGGCCCGGATTTCCAATCGCCGGCCCAGCCCTGGGTCGATCACTGGAACAGCCCGGCCCTGGAGCTCGCCGGCCAACAACACGCGCAACCTGACAGCCGCCAATGGTGGCGCGTGTTTAACGACCCGGTGCTGGACCACTTGATGGCCGAAGCCGATGCCCACAACCCCGACCTGCAGGTCGCAGGCCTGCGCGTCATGGAATCGAGAGCGCAATTGGGCATCGCCCTGAGTGGACGCTACCCGCAATTGCAGCAGGCCAGCGCGGACAGCCTGTACCTGAACCGTCGACAATCGGGCGGCGCCAACCCCCAGGACACGCATTTCTGGCAACACAGCGTCGGCTTCGATATTGGTTGGGAGCTGGATTTCTGGGGTCGTTTCAGCCGTGCCATCGAGTCGGCCGACGCGTCCTGGTTCGCCGCCCAGGCCAACTATGAAAATGCCCTGGTGCTGTTGCACGCGCAGCTGGCGCAAAACTACTACGCCCTGCGCACCGCCGAGGCACGCCTGGCCATCGCCCGCAGTAACGCCGCCTTGCAAAAACGCAGCTACGAGATCACCGAGCGCCTGTTCAAAAGCGGTGCCGAGGCCGAACTCGACCTACAACAGGCCAAGACCCAGTACCTGGGCACCTTGAGTACCATCCCGGATTTCGAGAGCCAAGTGGCGAGCTTGCGAAATGCGTTGTCCACCCTGACCGGCCAGCCACCCGGCTCCATCCCTGACCTGGATCGCAACACCGGGGTGGTGCCCTTGCTCGATACGGCGGTGCTGCAGGATGTACCGGCGAACCTGTTGGTGCGGCGTCCCGATGTTCGTGCGGCCGAGCTGCAAGTGGCGGCGCAGTCGGCGTTGATCGGTGTGGCCGAGACTGACTTGTACCCCTCCATCAGCCTGCTGGGCAGCATCGTCTGGTCTGCCAGCTCGCTCAACGGTGCATCCAATACCCTCGACATGGTGGCCGGTCCCAGCCTGCGCTGGAATATCTTCGACCATGGCCGGATCACCAACAACGTCCGCGTGCAGGATGCGCGCTTGCAGCAGTTGATCGTTTTCTACCAGGACAGCGTACGCCAGGCTGCACGCGAGGCTGACGATGCCGCGACCGGTTTGATCAAGGCGCTGGAGCGCGACCGGATCCTCAGCGATGCATCGGTGGCCGCCGAACGTTCGGTGACCCTGGCCAATGCCCAGTACCGCGAAGGCTATTCGGATTTCCAGCGCGTGCTGGATGCCCAGCGCGCCCTGTTTGCCCAGCAGGATATCTACCTGGTCAACCGTGGCACCGCCGTCAACAGCCTTATCGCCCTGTACAAGGCGCTGGGCGGTGGCTGGTACAGCGACCAGCCGATGATCGACCCGGCCACCCGCCAACAGATGCAACAACGGACCGATTGGGGCGACCTGCTCGACGAACCGAAGGAAAATGCCCATGACTGACAGCCCACAATCGGCCGCCGGGAACACCTCGGCACCCGCCGCCGACCCGGCCAGAAAAGCCATCAACTGGGTAGTACTGCTGATCCTCCTGAGCCTGGTCTGGTACCTGATGGCCGACCGTTACACGCCCTACACGCAACAGGCACGGGTGCAGGCCTTCATTGTGCCGGTGGCGGCCGAGGTATCCGGCCGGGTGACCAAGGTGCACGTACGCAACAACCAGGACGTCAAGGCGGGCGAATTGCTGTTTGAAGTCAATCCGGAGCAGTACCAGATTGCCGTCGATCGCGCCCGCGCCGACCTTGAGTCGACCCGTCGCCAGGTGGGCGCCAACACCGCTGGCGTCGACTCCAAGCTAGCGTCCCTGCGCGCGTCCCAGGCCAATGAGCTCAAGGCTCGCCAGGATAGCCAGCGGCTTGAGCGGCTGTATCGCGAAGACCCGGGCACCATCTCGCTGCGCCGCCTCGAGATCTCCCGCGCCACCCTGGAAGAGTCCATCAGTCAGGTCGCCGCGGCCAAGGCCGAAGTGCAACGGGCGCGGGAACAACAGGGCGGTAACGAAAACGAAAACGCCCAGCTGCTCAGCGCCGCCAGCAACCTCGAAAAAGCCGAGCTGGACTTGAGCAATACCAAAGTCCACGCGCGCTCGGCCGGCCTGATCACCGATCTGCGCACCGATGTCGGCCAGTTCGCCGCCGCCGGTGCGCCGGTGATGACCCTGATCGCCATCCACGACGTGTGGATCAGCGCCGACATGACCGAAAACAACCTCGGCAGTGTCCAGCCCGGGACGCCGGTGTCCATCGTCCTCGACGCCCTGCCAGGGAAAATCTACAAAGGCCATGTGCGCAGCGTCGGCTATGGCGTCGACATCGGCCAGACCACCCAGCCGGGCAGCCTGCCGAAAGTGGAAAACAGCCGCGACTGGCTCCGCCCGGCCCAGCGCTTTCCGGTCATCATCGAGTTCGAACCCGGTGAGTTGACCGGTCCACAAGGCATCCGCTCCGGCGGACAGGCCGAAGTCATGGCCTTCCCGAGCGAAGGCAACCCGCTGAATGTTCTTGGGCGCGTGTTTCTGCGCCTGATGAGCTGGATGTCCTATGCGTATTGAGCGCCCGGCCCGGGTCCAGCGCGCGTTGCGCCTGGGCTTCGGTACGGCGCTGTGCCTAGCGGCGAGCTTCGGCCTGGCCCTGCCCATTCCGTTCCTCGCGCCGATGCTGGCGCTGATGATGCTGGCAGCGATGAACCGGCCGTTGCCGTTCAAGGCCAGCCTGGGTCTGATCCTGATCCTGATGTTGACCACCGGGACCGGCCTGCTGTTGATCCCCCTGCTGCGTTACTACCCGTTCAGTGGCGTGTTGCTGGTCGGACTGTGCCTGTTCATGGCTTTCGGTTACGGCCTGCGTGGTGGCAACCCGCTGGTGGCGACTTTCCTGGTGGTGGGCCTGACCTTGATCAGTGCCGCCGGAACCGCTGAATTCGCCCTGGCGCTCGAGGTGATCGTGGCCCTGGTCAAGGGACTGTTCCTGGCCGTCACGACGCTGACCATCAGCCATTGGCTGTTTCCCGACCCCGCCAGCGCCCCACCGGCCAAGCCCGGCCCGAACCTTACGCCCACCGAAAGCAGCTGGCTGGCGCTACGGGCCACGCTGGTGGTGCTGCCGACGTTCCTGCTGGCCATGATCGACCCGGCCAGCTATCTGCCGATCATCATGAAAGCCGTCAGCCTCGGCCAACAGAGCTGCGCAACCAGCGCCCGCAGCGCCGGCCAGGAATTGCTCGGCTCGACCCTGCTCGGCGGCCTGATGGCGATCCTTTTCTGGTGCGCGCTGAGCCTGTTCGTGAATCTGTGGATGTTTTTTCTGTGGATGCTGCTGTTCGGTTTGCTAGTGGCCAGAAAACTCTACGGCCTGGCCAAAACCCGACAACCACCGAGTTTCTGGCTCAACAGCCTGGCAACCCTGATCATTCTGCTCGGCCAATCGGTACAGGACAGCGCAGCGGGCAAGGACGTCTACACCGCCTTCGCCATCCGCATGGGGCTGTTCATTCTGGTGACTTTGTATGCCTGTTTGATGGTGTATTTGCTGGACACGCGGCGGCAACGGCGAATTACGCTCTCCTAGAAACAGAAAAACCCCCTGAAGAGGGGGTTTTTCGTTGTGGATAACTTATTCCACAGTAACCGACTTCGCCAGGTTGCGCGGCTGATCGACGTCGGTGCCTTTGAGTACGGCAACGTAATACGACAGCAGCTGCAGCGGGATGGTGTAGAGGATCGGCGACAGGATGTCGTGGATGTGCGGCATGTGCACCACGTGGGTGCCTTCACCGTTGGTCATGCCGGCCTTCTCGTCAGCGAAGACGATCAACTGGCCACCGCGGGCGCGAACTTCCTGGAGGTTGGACTTCAACTTCTCCAGCAGCTCGTTGTTCGGCGCCACGGTCACCACGGGCATGTCGTTATCCACAAGCGCCAACGGGCCGTGTTTCAGCTCGCCGGCCGGGTAGGCTTCGGCGTGGATGTAGGAGATTTCCTTGAGTTTGAGTGCGCCTTCCATCGCTACCGGGAACTGCGCGCCGCGACCGAGGAAGAGCGTGTGGTTTTTCTCGGCGAACAGCTCGGAGATTTTTTCCACAGTGCTGTCCATGGCCAGCGCTTCGCCCAGGCGGGTTGGCAAACGACGCAGTTCTTCGACCAGGGTTGCTTCTACGTCTTTGGCCAAGGTGCCACGAACCTGGCCCAGGGAAAGCGTCAGCAACAACAGGCCGACCAATTGCGTGGTGAAGGCTTTGGTCGAGGCCACACCGATTTCGCGGCCGGCCTGAGTCAACAGGGTCAGGTCGGACTCACGCACCAGCGAGCTGATGCCGACGTTGCAGATCGCCAGGCTGGCGAGGAAGCCCAGCTCCTTGGCGTTGCGCAGAGCGGCCAGGGTGTCGGCAGTTTCGCCGGACTGGGAAATGGTCACGAACAAAGTGTCGGGCTGCACCACCACCTTGCGGTAGCGGAATTCGCTGGCGACTTCGACCTGGCAAGGAATGCCGGCCAGCTCTTCGAGCCAGTAACGCGCGACCATGCCGGCGTGGTAACTGGTGCCACACGCGACGATCTGTACGTTGCGCACTTTGGCGAACAGCTCGGCCGCCTGTGGGCCGAATGCCTGTACCAGCACCTGGTTCTGACTCAGGCGACCTTCCAGGGTGCGCTGCACCACGGACGGTTGCTCGTGGATTTCCTTGAGCATGAAGTGGCGGAACTCGCCCTTTTCAGCGGCTTCGGCGCCATCACGGTACTGCACGGCTTCGCGCTCGACAGCCTTGCCGTCAACGTCCCAGATCTGCACGCTGTCGCGGCGGATTTCGGCGATATCGCCTTCTTCCAGGTACATGAAGCGGTCAGTGACCTGACGCAGGGCCAACTGGTCGGAGGCCAGGAAGTTTTCCCCAAGGCCCAGGCCGATCACCAGCGGGCTGCCGCTGCGGGCTGCGACCAGGCGATCAGGTTGCTTGGAGCTGATCACTGCCAGGCCGTAAGCACCATGCAGCTCTTTGACGGTCGCCTTGAGGGCCACGGTCAGGTCGTTCAGATCCTTGAGTTTGTGGTTCAGCAGGTGGGCGATGACTTCGGTGTCGGTGTCCGAAGTGAACACATAACCCAGGGCCTTGAGTTGTTCACGCAGGGCTTCGTGGTTTTCGATGATGCCGTTGTGCACCACCGCCAGGTCACCGGAGAAATGCGGGTGGGCATTACGCTCGCACGGTGCACCGTGGGTAGCCCAGCGGGTGTGGGCGATGCCCAGGCGACCAACCAGCGGCTCGGTGGTCAATGCCTGCTCCAGCTCACTGACCTTGCCCGGACGACGCAGGCGCTCGAGTTTTTCATCATTGGTGTAGACCGCCACGCCAGCGCTGTCATACCCACGGTACTCGAGGCGTTTCAGGCCTTCGACGAGGATGGCGGTGATGTTACGTTCTGCGACTGCGCCGACAATTCCACACATGTTATTTCTCCTGACTGACAGCCGCGCATATCAAATTGATGCCGCGGGCCTGAATCTGATCGCGAGCCTCGAGCGGCAGGCGTTCATCGGTAATAAGGGTATGGACGCTGCTCCAGGGCAGCTCCAGGTTGGGAATCTTGCGGCCGATCTTGTCGGCCTCCACCATCACGACCACTTCACGGGCGACTTCGGCCATGACCCGGCTCAGTCCGAGCAGTTCGTTGAAGGTGGTTGTACCGCGAACCAGATCGATGCCATCGGCACCGATAAACAGCTGGTCGAAATCGTAGGAGCGTAGTACCTGCTCGGCAACCTGGCCCTGGAAGGACTCGGAGTGCGGGTCCCAGGTGCCACCGGTCATCAACAGCACCGGTTCATGCTCGAGTTCGCTCAAGGCATTGGCGACATGCAGCGAGTTCGTCATCACCACCAGGCCGGGTTGCTGGCCGAGTTCCGGGATCATGGAGGCGGTGGTACTGCCACTGTCGATAATGATGCGCGCATGCTCGCGAATCCGCGCAACGGCGGCGCGAGCGATGGCTTGTTTGTACTTGGAAACCGGCTGGCCAAGGTCGGCCACCAGTTCCTGAGGCATGGTGATCGCCCCGCCATAACGACGCAGCAACAGACCATTGCTTTCAAGTGCCGCCAAATCCTTGCGAATCGTAACTTCCGACGTTTCGAAGCGCTTGGCCAACTCATCCACACTGACTTCGCCCTGCTCGGTGAGCAAGGCGAGTATGTTGTGACGGCGTTGAGGTGTGTTGCGCTTCGACATGACTTGGTAAGTTTCGATTCGAAAGATAACGGAAGCAATAAAAACCTATCGGCGAAACTTCGTCAAGCGCGGAGTGATGAAAAGACCTGTGGATAAACGAAAAAAGATCGCAGCCTGCGGCAGCTCCTACAGGGAAAACATAAAACCCATGTAGGAGCTGCCGAAGGCTGCGATCTTTTGATTACAAAGGTCTGTGGATAACTCAGCCCTTCTTGACCTTCTCCGGCCGCTTCCAGCCATCGATGTTCTTCTGGCGAGCACGCCCGATGGCCAACTGGGATTTATCCACAGTCGACGTAATGGTCGAACCAGCCGCAGTGGTCGCGCCATCGAGGATATCCACAGGCGCCACCAACGAGTTGTTGGAGCCAATGAACACATCTTCACCCAACACGGTTTTCCACTTGTTGACGCCGTCGTAGTTGCAGGTGATGGTGCCGGCACCAATGTTGGTGCGCGCACCGATCTCGGCATCGCCCAGATAGGCCAGGTGACCGGCCTTGGCGCCTTCGCCCAGGTGCGCGTTTTTCAACTCGACGAAGTTACCCACATGCGCGCGAGCGTCCAGCACAGTACCTGGACGCAGACGAGCGAATGGGCCGGCATCGCTACCTTCACCCAGGATGGCACCTTCGATATGGCTATTGGCTTTGATGACCACGCCTTTGCGCAGGGTGCTGTCCTTGATCACGCAGTTCGGGCCGATCACCACGTCATCTTCGATGACCACCTTGCCTTCGAGGATCACGTTGATATCGATCAGCACGTCGCGGCCAACCGTGACGTCACCGCGGATGTCGAAACGAGCCGGGTCACGCAGCGTCACACCTTGAGCCATCAAACGACGACCGGCGCGCAATTGATAATGCCGTTCCAGTTCGGAAAGCTGCTTGCGATCGTTGGCGCCCTGCACTTCCATCGCGTCGTGCGGTTGCTCGGTGGCCACCACCAGACCATCGCTCACGGCCATGGCAATGATGTCGGTCAGGTAATACTCGCCCTGGGCGTTGTTATTAGATAGACGGCTCATCCAGTCGCCAAGACGGGCAAAAGGCAGCGCCAGAATGCCGGTATTGCCTTCGGTGATTTTTCGCTCGGCTTCATTGGTATCTTTCTGCTCGACAATCGCCGTGACCTTGCCCTGCACATCACGAACAATGCGGCCGTAACCGGTCGGGTCATCCAGTTCGACGGTCAGCAAGGCCAATTGCTCTGGCCCCACCTGCTTGAGCAAACGTTGCAGGGTATCGACTTCGATCAACGGCACATCGCCATACAGCACCAGCACGTTGTCGGACTGAATGAACGGCACGGCTTGAGCGACGGCGTGACCGGTACCCAGTTGCTTATCCTGCAGGACGAAGTTCAGATCATCCGCCGCCAGGCGTTCGCGTACGGCATCGGCGCCATGGCCGATCACCACGTGAATGCGTTGTGGATCAAGTTGCCGCGCGCTGTGGATAACATGGCCGAGCATGGAGTTGCCGGCAATCGGGTGCAAAACTTTCGGCAAAGCGGAACGCATGCGCGTGCCTTGGCCAGCAGCGAGGATAACGATTTCAAGAGACATGACTGGCTACCAATCCTGGGTGGTCAGCGGCTGCGACCAGGTTGTAAAAATTGGAAAAGAAAAAAGGGTAGCCGAGGCTACCCTTTTTAATCAATCGCACAACAAGCGCAACCTTAGTGGCCGAACTTCTTGCGGATCTGCTGGACGGTGCGCAGCTGAGCTGCAGCCTCGGCCAGACGTGCGGCAGCAGAACCGTAATCGAATTCAGCGCCACGTTCATGCAAGGCCTTCTCGGCAGCCTTAACGGCTTCCTGAGCGGAGGCTTCATCCAGATCGGCAGCACGTTGCACGGTGTCGGCAAGTACCTTGACCATGTTCGGCTGAACCTCGAGGAAACCACCGGAGATGTAATACACCTCCTCTTCCCCGCCCTGCTTGACCAGGCGGATCGGACCTGGCTTCAGATTAGTGATCAGCGGCGCGTGACCCAGGGCGATACCAAGATCACCCAGTGCACCGTGCGCAATCACCATCTCGACCAGACCGGAAAAGATTTCCCCTTCCGCGCTGACGATATCGCAATGGACTGTCATAGCCATCTGATTGCCTCAACCTAAATTAGCGCCCGTTGCCGGGCGCCGGGATTACAGTTTCTTGGCTTTCTCGATCGCTTCTTCGATGCCGCCAACCATGTAGAACGCTTGTTCTGGCAGGTGGTCGTAGTCACCGTTGAGGATGCCTTTGAAGCCAGCAATGGTGTCTTTCAGGGAAACGTATTTACCCGATGCACCGGTGAAGACTTCAGCCACGAAGAACGGCTGCGACAAGAAGCGCTGGATCTTACGAGCACGGTTTACCAACTGCTTGTCGGCTTCCGACAACTCGTCCATACCCAGGATCGCAATGATGTCCTTCAGTTCTTTGTAACGCTGCAGCACGTACTGAACACCGCGAGCGGTTTCGTAGTGGTCGTTGCCGATCACGTTCGGGTCCAGCTGACGCGAAGTCGAGTCCAGTGGGTCTACCGCCGGGTAGATACCCAGGGAAGCGATGTCACGGGACAGAACGACGGTGGCGTCCAAGTGGGCGAAGGTGGTCGCTGGCGACGGGTCGGTCAAGTCGTCCGCTGGTACGTATACCGCCTGGATCGAAGTAATCGAACCTTGCTTGGTCGAAGTGATGCGCTCTTGCAGCACGCCCATCTCTTCAGCCAGGGTCGGCTGGTAACCTACTGCCGAAGGCATACGGCCCAGCAGTGCGGATACTTCAGTACCGGCCAGGGTGTAACGATAGATGTTGTCGACGAACAGCAGAACGTCGTTACCTTCGTCACGGAACTTCTCGGCCATGGTCAGGCCGGTCAGTGCTACGCGCAGACGGTTTCCCGGCGGCTCGTTCATCTGACCGTAAACCAGTGCCACTTTGTCCAGAACGTTGGAGTCCTTCATCTCGTGGTAGAAGTCGTTACCCTCACGAGTACGCTCACCCACACCGGCGAACACGGAATAACCGCTGTGCTCGATGGCGATGTTACGGATCAGTTCCATCATGTTTACGGTCTTGCCTACACCGGCACCACCGAACAGACCGACTTTACCACCCTTGGCGAACGGGCAAACCAGGTCGATAACCTTGATGCCTGTTTCCAGCAGCTCGTTGCCACCGGCTTGTTCAGCGAAGGTTGGCGCAGGACGGTGAATGCCCCAACGCTCTTCTTCGCCGATCGGGCCAGCTTCGTCGATCGGGTTGCCCAGTACGTCCATGATCCGGCCCAGGGTCGCTTTACCGACCGGTACGGAGATGGCTGCGCCAGTGTTGTTGACGTCCAGACCGCGCTTCAAGCCTTCGGTGGAGCCCATCGCAATGGTACGAACCACGCCGTCGCCCAGCTGCTGCTGAACTTCCAGAGTGGTTTCGGCGCCTTGAACTTTCAAGGCGTCGTAGATGCTCGGTACGCTGTCGCGTGGGAATTCCACGTCGATAACGGCGCCGATGATTTGAACGATACGTCCGCTACTCATAGCTGGATCCTCTGAATATTTGAACCGTTAAACCGCGGCAGCGCCGCCGACGATTTCCGAGATCTCTTGGGTGATCGCAGCCTGACGCGCCTTGTTGTAGACCAGCTGCAAATCGCTGATCAAATCACCGGCGTTGTCGGTAGCGTTCTTCATCGCGATCATCCGCGCAGCTTGTTCAGCCGCGTTGTTCTCGACCACCGCCTGGTAGACCTGCGACTCCACGTAACGGACCATCAAGCCGTCGAGCAGCTCCTTGGCATCCGGTTCGTAGAGATAGTCCCAGTGGTGCTTGAGTTCTTGATCCGGGGTTGCCACCAGTGGAATCAACTGCTCCACGGTAGGCTGTTGCGTCATGGTGTTGATGAACTTGTTGGACACCACGGACAGGCGGTCAATACGGCCGTCCAGGTAGGCATCCAGCATCACCTTGACGCTGCCGATCAGATCATTGATCGACGGCTCTTCACCCAGGTGGCTGATAGCTGCAACGACGTTACCGCCGAAGTTGCGGAAGAAAGCCGCACCCTTGCTACCAACTACACACAGATCGATCTCGACGCCGTTTTCGCGGTTTACCGCCATGTCCTTGACCAAAGCCTTGAACAGGTTGGTGTTCAAGCCACCACACAGACCACGGTCACTGCTCACTACGACATAACCGACGCGCTTTACTTCACGGTCGATCATGAACGGGTGGCGATATTCCGGGTTAGCGTTGGCCAGATGACCAATAACCTGGCGGATG
This sequence comes from Pseudomonas sp. PDM32, assembly GCF_019219225.1. Lineage (NCBI taxonomy): Bacteria > Pseudomonadati > Pseudomonadota > Gammaproteobacteria > Pseudomonadales > Pseudomonadaceae > Pseudomonas > Pseudomonas sp. PDM32. Next base: position 125,073 of record NZ_JAHUWE010000001.1, on the reverse strand, counting down.
CGCTCCGCATAAGGACGGCTAGCAGCCATGCGCATTTGTGCCTTGCGCATTTTGCTGACCGCCACTTTTTCCATGGCGCTGGTAATCTTTTGCGTGCTTTTGATGCTCGCAATCTTACTGCGAATCTCTTTTGCGCCTGCCATGTAACACCTATCAGGTTAGCAAGCGGGAGCCGCTAGGCTCCCGCTGCGGCTTACCAGGTTTGGGTGGCCTTGAACTTCTCGATACCGGCTTTCAGGCCGCCATCGATTTCGTCATTGAAGTCACCCTTCACGTTGATCTTCGCCATCAAGTCGGCGTGATCGCGGTTGAAGTAAGCAATCAGCGCTTGTTCGAAGCTACCGATCTTGGCGATTTCAACGTCGGTCAGGAACCCACGCTCAGCGGCATACAGCGACAGCGACATGTCGGCGATCGACATTGGCGCGTATTGCTTCTGCTTCATCAGCTCGGTAACGCGCTGACCATGCTCAAGTTGCTTACGGGTCGCTTCGTCCAGGTCAGAAGCGAACTGGGCGAATGCCGCCAGTTCACGGTACTGAGCCAGAGCGGTACGGATACCACCGGACAGCTTCTTGATGATCTTGGTCTGAGCGGCACCACCCACACGGGATACCGAAACACCGGCGTTCACTGCAGGGCGGATGCCCGAGTTGAACATGGCCGATTCCAGGAAGATCTGACCGTCGGTGATGGAAATCACGTTGGTCGGAACGAACGCGGAAACGTCGCCAGCCTGGGTTTCGATGATCGGCAGTGCGGTCAGGGAACCGGTTTTGCCGGTCACTGCGCCGTTGGTGAACTTCTCTACGTACTCTTCCGAAACGCGGGATGCGCGCTCCAGCAGACGGGAGTGGAGATAGAACACGTCGCCTGGGTAAGCTTCACGGCCTGGTGGACGGCGCAGCAGCAGGGAAATCTGGCGGTAAGCCACTGCTTGCTTGGACAGATCGTCATAAACGATCAGCGCGTCTTCACCGCGGTCGCGGAAGTATTCGCCCATGGTGCAACCGGAGTACGGAGCCAGGAACTGCAGTGCTGCAGATTCCGAAGCGCTCGCTGCAACGATGATGGTGTTAGCCAGTGCACCGTTTTCTTCCAGCTTGCGAACAACGTTGGCGATGGTCGATTGTTTCTGACCAATTGCTACGTAGACGCAGAAAATGCCGCTGTCTTTCTGGTTGATGATCGCGTCGATCGCCAGAGCGGTTTTACCGATCTGACGGTCACCGATGATCAGCTCACGCTGGCCACGGCCGACAGGGATCATGGCATCGACAGCCTTGTAGCCAGTCTGTACAGGCTGGTCTACCGACTTACGCCAGATCACGCCTGGAGCAACTTTCTCGACCGCGTCGGTCTCGGTGTTGTTCAGCGGACCTTTGCCGTCAACTGGGTTACCCAGTGCGTCGACTACGCGACCCAGCAGTTCCTTACCAACCGGAACTTCCAGGATGCGGCCAGTGCACTTGGCGCTCATGCCTTCAGCCAGAGTCTGGTATGCGCCCAATACAACGGCACCTACAGAGTCTTGCTCCAGGTTGAGGGCCATGCCGAAGACGCCGCCCGGAAACTCGATCATCTCGCCGTACATTACGTCGGCCAGACCGTGAATCCGCACGATGCCGTCAGATACGCTGACGACAGTGCCTTCGTTACGGGCTTGGGAGGTCACATCGAGCTTGTCGATGCGGCCCTTGATAATTTCACTTATTTCGGAAGGATTGAGTTGCTGCATTGCTCTGCTGCCCCTTCAAACTCAAGATTTCAATGCTTCGGCAAGTTTCGCGATTTTGCCGCGAATCGAGCCATCGATAACCAGGTCGCCGGCGCGGATGACAACACCCCCAATAAGGGATGAATCTTCCTCGACTTGCAGGCGCACTTCCCGGTTGAGTCGTGCACTGAGAACCTTGGCGAGTTTGTCTTGCTGTTCTTGGTTCAATGCGAAGGCACTGGTCACTTCAACGTCTACCGATTTCTCTTGCTCGGCCTTGTACAGGTCGAACAGAGCGGCGATCTCCGGCAACAGCGGGAGACGGTCGTTTTCGGCAACGACGTGAATGAAGTTCTGTGCCTTTACATCAAACTTGTCGCCGCACACGTCAATGAACGTGGCGGCCTTTTCTGCGCTCGTCAGTCGCGGGGCCTTGAGCACGCGCTGCATGGTGTCGTCTTCCGACACCGCTGCTGCCAGGCCGAGCATGGCTGACCAATTGGCCAGTTGCTGGTGGGCCTGAGCGTGCTCGAAGGCCGCCTTAGCGTAAGGTCGGGCCAACGTGGTCAGTTCTGCCATGATCGCCCTCGCTTAGATTTCAGCAGCCAGTTGGTTAACCAGCTCTGCGTGCGCGTTTTGATCGATTGCTTTGCCCAGGATCTTCGAAGCACCGCCAACGGCCAGGCTACCCACTTGGGCGCGCAGCGCGTCTTTGACGCTGTTCAGTTCCTGTTCGATCTCGGCCTGAGCCTGAGCCTTCACACGGTCAGCTTCGACGCGAGCCTGTTCACGGGCTTCGTCGACAATCTGGGTACCGCGTTTCTTGGCTTGCTCGATGATTTCAGCTGCCTGAGCTTTCGCTTCGCGCAGTTGCTGACCCGCTTTTTCTTGGGCCAACTCCAGGTCGCGAGCTGCTCGGCTGGCAGCGTCCAGACCATCAGCGATCTTCTTTTGACGTTCGTGCAGAGCCGTGATGACCGGAGGCCATACGAATTTCATGCAGAACAGTACAAAAATCAGGAACGCAACGGACTGGCCAATCAGGGTCGCATTAATGTTCACGCCAACACCTCGCAGTTACGTTGTCCATCACACCAAATTACCCGGAAGATCCGAGTAATTAGCCAGCGATCTGACCAACGAACGGGTTCGCAAAGGTGAAGAACAGAGCGATACCAACACCGATCATGGTTACGGCGTCGAGCAGACCGGCAACGATGAACATTTTAACTTGCAGCATTGGAACCATTTCTGGCTGACGCGCTGCGCCTTCCAGGAACTTGCCGCCCAGCAGGCCGAAACCAATTGCGGTACCCAGTGCGCCCAGGCCGATCAACAGTGCAACAGCGATAGCGGTTAGACCAACTACAGTTTCCATCTTTCCTCCCGACTTTTACGTCGTATGGTTTAGGTTTTTTTAATTTAAAGCGGTAAAACAAATCGTTTCAGAGGCCCCGTGAAGAGCCCCTTCCCGTTTGACCGGGAAGGACATCAGACTAGTCGAGACTGGTCTTAATGGTTTTCTTCGTGCGCCATCGACAGGTAGACGATGGTCAACATCATGAAGATGAACGCCTGCAGGGTGATGATCAGGATGTGGAACACAGCCCACGCCCACTGCAGAACGACGCCCAGGCCGCTGAGCCAGAGCAGACCGCTGCCGAACATCACAGCAATCAGGATGAAGACCAGTTCGCCGGCATACATGTTGCCGAACAGACGCAGAGCCAGGGAGATCGGCTTGGCGATCAGGGTCACGAATTCCAGCAGGAAGTTCACCGGGATCAGCAGGGCCTGAACGAAGATGTTCTTGCTGCCGAACGGGTGCAGGGTCAGCTCGCCGATGAAGCCGCCGAGGCCCTTGACCTTGATGCTGTAGAAGATGATCAGTGCGAAAACCGAGAACGCCATGCCCAAGGTCGCGTTCGGGTCGGTGGTCGACACGGCACGGAACGGTATGTGGTGGTCGCCGGAGATCAGGATGGCCAGTTGAGGAATCCAGTCGACCGGTACCAGGTCGACGGCGTTCATCAGGAACACCCAGACGAAGATGGTCAGTGCCAGCGGTGCAATCACCGGGCTACGGCCATGGAAGCTGTCTTTCACGCTGCCATCGACGAATTCGACCAGTACTTCAACGAAGTTCTGCAAAGCACCAGGCTGACCGGAAGTCGCCTTCTTTGCCGCCATGCGGAAAAGAAGAACGAAGATCAGACCCAATGCGACCGACCAGCCGAGCGTATCGACGTGGAAAGCCCAGAAGCCCATTTCCTTGGCTTCTGCTGCGGTGTGGGCAAAGCCCCAGCCGCCGGTAGGGAGCTGACCGAAGGTCAGGTTCTGCAAGTGGTGCTGGATATAGCCCGAAGCGGTTGTTTCTGCCATGGTTGCCTCAAACGCCCTAAGGTCTCGAAAGTCTTGTTCTCATCAGCAGGGGAGCGAACCAGCTGACTGACTGAGTCAGCACGAAGACACCGAATACTGCAATCGGCGCCAATGGCTTCACACCTGCAAACACCAGTGCAAACAGCACTGCCGTCAAAATCAGTTTGCCTGCCTCGCCGGCATAAAAAGACCGGACGATGGACTGGGCTGCTCGGGCGCCGGAAAACCGAAATGCCCTGTGAGCGAAATAAACATTGGGCAGCAAGGCTATCAGGCCTCCGCAAAATCCCGAGTACCCGGCAACGACCCCCCGCCATTGCCAGAGCGCCAAAGCAGCAATGAGCAAAACGACAAATTGAGCCATTAACACCGGAAAAACTGCCAGGCGATGGAAGGGCAAGCGGTTTGGCGTGCGGGTTTCCATCACTTTTGCTCTCCAATGGTCGGCTGCCAGAATTCAATAACTTGGCATAATTTGTGCCGACAAAATGCGCGCAGAGTATAGGGGCGGTTCTGCCCCTATTCAACTGTCAGGTAGTGATTTCCGACTGCGCGCTACATGAGGAAATGTTTCAGCGAATATGTGCAAGTACGCCTTGAAGCTCATCCAGAGAGTTGTAACCAATCACCAACTGCCCTTTACCCTTCTTACCGTGGCGGATCTGCACCGCAGAGCCTAGGCGCTCGGCCAGGCGCTGTTCGAGGCGGGCAATATCCGGGTCCGGTTTTGCAGGTTCCACAGGCTCCGGTTTGCCACTCAACCACTGGCGAACCAGTGCCTCAGTCTGGCGCACGGTCAGCCCGCGTGCGACAACATGTCGCGCCCCTTCAACCTGTTGATTTTCCGGCAAACCGAGCAAAGCACGGGCATGACCCATTTCCAGGTCGCCGTGGGACAGCATGGTCTTGATGACTTCCGGCAAGGAAATCAGGCGCAACAGGTTAGCCACGGTCACCCGGGACTTGCCCACGGCTTCGGCAACCTGTTGCTGGGTCAGCTGGAACTCCTGCTGCAAACGCTGCAGGGCCACCGCCTCTTCAATCGGGTTCAGGTCTTCACGCTGGATGTTCTCGATCAGGGCGATGGCGATCGCGGTTTCATCGGGTACATCGCGAACCATCGCCGGGATGGTTTCCTGCCCGGCCTGCTGGCTGGCACGCCAGCGACGTTCGCCAGCAATGATTTCAAAACGACCGCTACCGATCGGGCGAACCACGATGGGCTGCATGACGCCCTGGGCCCTGATCGACTGCGCCAACTCTTCCAGCGCCTGCGGGTCCATGTCACGACGCGGCTGGTATTTGCCGCGCTGGAGCAGATCCAGGGGAAGGTGCTGCAGCTCACGCTGATCGGCTTGCGCCGCTTGTTCTTCCAGCGAGCTGACAGTCGGACCACTCAACAGAGCATCCAGTCCACGTCCGAGACCTCGTTTCTTGACGGCCATGGGGATTCCTTAAGTTGCCTGAGCGGCGGCGATGCGTGAGTTTTTGCGTTGACGACGAACCATTTCGCCCGCCAATGCCAGATAGGCAACGGCACCTCGCGACGCTTTGTCGTACGCCAGCGCCGGCATGCCGTAGCTTGGCGCTTCGGCCAGACGGATGTTGCGTGGAATGACGGTGTCGTAGAGCTGTTCGCCGAAGTGTTCCTTGAGCTGGGCCGAGACATCGTTCATCAGGCTCAGGCGCGGGTCGTACATCGTCCGCAGCAGGCCTTCGACCTTGAGGTTCGGATTGAGCAGTTCAGCGATACGCTTGATGTTATCCACAAGGTCGCTCAAGCCTTCGAGCGCGAAGTACTCGCACTGCATGGGGATAATGACCCCATCGGCGGCAACCAGTGCATTCAAGGTCAGCATCGACAGCGATGGCGGGCAGTCGATCAGGATGTAATCGTAGTTTTCCCGGATCGGCGCCAGCGCACTGCGCAGACGGCTTTCCTTCATCTGCATTTCCAGCAGCACCACTTCGGCCGCGGTCAGGTCGCGGTTGGCCGGCAACAGCTGGTAACCACCGTGTTCGGAGAAGTGCATGGCCTGGGCCAGGTCGCACTCGCCGATCAACAGGTCGTAGACCGAGTTTTCCAGGCCATGTTTATCCACACCGCTACCCATGGTGGCGTTGCCTTGTGGATCGAGGTCGATCAACAGCACCCGGCGCTTGGTCGCGACCAGGGATGCTGCGAGGTTGATGCAGGTGGTGGTTTTGCCCACGCCACCTTTTTGGTTCGCTATCGCGAATACCTTAGCCATTCTTGCTTGTGTTCCCAATCATGCCGTGCGGCGCAGTATCAGCAGATGGCGTTGGCCTTGGCAACCAGGTACGGCCAGGGCGTGTTCGCTATCGAGGTGGAAGTCTGCCGGCAATGCTACCAGCTCATCGGCCGGATGAACGCCCTTCATTGCCAGCCAGCGTGTTTCGCTATCGCCGAGGTGGCGAGTCCAGTTGCTGAAGTTTTCCATGCTGCTGAACGCCCGGGAAATGATCCCGTTGAAGGGTTGGGCAGGCTGGAACGCTTCGACGCGACTGTGGATAATTTGCAGGTTATCCAGTTTGAGTTCGAGTTTGACCTGGGTCAGGAAGCGGGTTTTCTTGCCGTTGCTGTCCAGGCACGTCACCTGGGACTCGGGAAACAGGATAGCCAGCGGAATGCCGGGCATGCCGCCGCCACTGCCAACGTCGAGCCAGCGTCCGTTTTCGATGAATGACATCACGCTCAGACTGTCGAGCAGGTGACGGGAGACCATTTCGTCCGGAACACGCACGGCGGTGAGGTTGTAAGCCTTGTTCCATTTGATCAACAGGGCCAGATAACCCAGCAGTTGCGCGTGCTGGGTTTCTGTCAGCGTGACGCCAAGCTGGCGGGCACCTGTGGATAACTCTTCTGCATGTTGCGAAGTGACCAACGAACTCAAGCGCTTTGCTCCAACTGACGGCCCGCGCCGCGTTTTTTCAAATGAATCATCAACAGCGAAATGGCTGCCGGCGTTACGCCCGGGATACGCGAAGCCTGGCCCAAGGTTTCAGGGCGGGTCGCACCGAGCTTGCTCTGGATCTCTTTGGAGAGACCGGAAATATTCGTGTAATCGATATCCACAGGCAATTTGGTGTCTTCGCTGGCGCGCAGGCGGGCGATTTCATCCTGTTGACGATCGATGTAGCCGGCGTACTTGGTCTTGATTTCGACCTGTTCGGCGACTTGTGGATCTTCTGCACCGCCACCGGTCACTGAGATCAGACCAGCGTAGTCGATTTCCGGACGGCTCAAGAGATTCAGCAGGTTGTATTCGTGGGTCAAAGGCGTGCCGAATTTTTCGGCAATCGCATCGCCCTGTTCGGTGCCCGGGCGAACCCAGGTGCTTTTCAGGCGTTGCTCTTCTAGTTCGATGCTTTCGCGTTTTTTGCAGAAAGCCGCCCAACGCGCGTCATCCACTAGGCCCAGTTCGCGACCTTTTTCGGTCAGGCGCAGGTCGGCGTTGTCTTCGCGCAGGATCAAACGGTATTCGGCGCGGGAGGTGAACATCCTGTACGGCTCTTGGGTGCCGAGGGTAATCAGGTCATCGACCAACACGCCGATATAGGCCTCGTCGCGTCGCGGGCACCAGGCCTCTTTGCCCTGCGCGCGCAGTGCCGCGTTGGTTCCGGCGAGCAAACCCTGGGCGCCGGCTTCTTCATAACCGGTGGTGCCGTTGATTTGCCCGGCGAAGAACAGACCGCCGATCACTTTGGTTTCCAGGCTGTACTTCAAGTCGCGCGGATCGAAGTAGTCGTACTCGATGGCGTAGCCCGGGCGCACGATGTGTGCGTTTTCCATGCCGCGGATCGATTGCACGATCTGCAATTGCACATCGAACGGCAAGGATGTGGATATCCCGTTCGGGTACAGCTCGTTCGTGGTCAAACCTTCCGGTTCGATGAAGACCTGGTGGCTTTCCTTGTCGGCAAAGCGGTGAATCTTGTCTTCGATCGACGGGCAGTAACGCGGGCCGATGCCTTCGATCTCGCCTGCATCGGAATACATCGGCGAACGGTCGAGGTTGGCCGCAATGATTTCGTGGGTACGGGCGTTGGTGTGGGTAATCCAGCAACTGATCTGCCGTGGATGCTGTTCTTTGGAACCCATGAACGACATCACCGGGATCGGCGTATCGCCGGCCTGCTCGGTCATCACCGAGAAATCCACGGAACGGGCGTCGATACGCGGCGGTGTACCGGTCTTCAGGCGACCGACCCGCAAAGGCAATTCACGCAGACGGTGAGCCAGGGCAATCGACGGTGGATCACCGGCACGGCCGCCGGAGAAATTCTGCAAACCAATGTGGATAAGTCCGCCGAGGAAGGTGCCTGTGGTCAAAACCACCGAGTCGGCGAGGAAACGCAGGCCCATCTGGGTCACTACGCCGCGCACTTGTTCCTGCTCGACGATCAGGTCATCGGCGGCTTGTTGAAATATCCACAGGTTCGGCTGGTTTTCCAGGATTTCGCGGACAGCGGCCTTGTACAGAATCCGGTCGGCCTGTGCACGGGTTGCACGCACGGCCGGGCCTTTGCGGCTGTTCAACACACGAAACTGGATGCCGCCTTTATCGGTAGCCATGGCCATCGCGCCGCCGAGGGCGTCGATTTCCTTGACCAGGTGGCTTTTGCCGATCCCGCCAATGGCCGGGTTGCAACTCATGGCACCGAGGGTTTCCACGTTATGCGTCAGCAACAGGGTTTTCACCCCCATACGTGCTGAGGCCAGTGCTGCCTCGGTACCGGCATGACCGCCGCCGATGACGATCACTTCAAAACGGGAAGGGAAATCCACCACGCACCTCGTGCCTGCTTAAGTAGGTATTCAGGAATAGTTTGAGCTCAGGTTTTTGGACCTGGTCGACAAGTATAGGGACTTCGCCCTTCCTAAAGAACCCTTTGCACAAAATTTAACCAGCTGTGGAAAAGTCGGAGTTATAGAAATTAAAAAGAGAGAAATTTATTAAATCTTTGTTTTTATGTTTATTTCTATGCACATGCCTTTCTGTGGATAGATCTCTAGAAGCCTTTATTTTCAGTATGTACAGCGATTCAAAACCCTGTGATCATGTGCCAATGAGTCCCTTGGATAACCGGTGTAAGCCTGTGGATGAAAGGGGTGGTTATCCACAGAGGCGGTTATGTTCAGTTTTCAGGCCCTGTTATCAACTGACCTTAGCGGCGGTTATTCACAGGGCTTAATCCACAGAAAAGTGTCGATTTCCCGAAATTCAGGCACGAGAATTCCGCTCAAGCAGACAAAGTCCGCTCGGCACTGGAAGGTTTATTCAGAAAAAGAGAGAGCAGACAGGCACGAACGGCCTGTCTGTGAACAACAGGAGGGCTACTTGCCGATACAGAAGCTGGAGAAAATTCGCCCCAACAGGTCGTCAGAGCTGAAAGCACCGGTGATTTCTCCCAGCGACTGCTGAGCCTGGCGCAGATCTTCGGCCAACAATTCGCCAGCGCCAGCCAGGGTCAACTGGGCACGACCATGCTCGAGGGCAGTACTGGCATGACGTATCGCCTCCAGGTGGCGCCGGCGGGCACTGAAGCTGCTTTCGGACGTTTGCTCGTAGCCCATGCAGGCCTTGAGGTGATCACGCAGTAGCTCCAGACCGACACCTCCGGACTTGGCGCTCAGGCTGATAGTGACGTGGCCGTCGTCGCTGATCTCCAGGGCAATGGCTTCGCCCGTAAGGTCGGCCTTATTGCGGATCAGGGTAACTTTCGCGGGATCTGGACGGGTTTCGAGAAATTCCGGCCACAGTGCGAACGGATCGAGGGCTTCCGGTGCGGTGGCATCGACCACCAGTAATACCCGATCCGCTTCACCGATGGCTTTCAGGGCACGTTCGACACCGATTTTTTCCACATGGTCATCGGTATCGCGCAGACCGGCGGTATCCACCACATGCAGCGGCATGCCATCAATGTGGATATGTTCACGCAGTACGTCACGGGTGGTGCCGGCAATTTCAGTCACGATCGCCGCTTCGCGCCCGGCCAGTGCGTTGAGCAGGCTGGATTTACCGGCATTCGGACGACCGGCAATGACCACGGTCATGCCGTCTCGCAGCAAGGCACCCTGCCCGGCTTCACGCATGACAGTGGATAACTCGTCGCGGACTTTGTCGAGCATGCTCAGGACATGGCCATCGGCGAGGAAGTCGATTTCCTCTTCCGGAAAATCGATGGCCGCCTCGACATAGATGCGCAGGCCGATCAGTTGCTCGGTGAGGTTATGCACACGTGACGAGAAAGCACCCTGCAGGGAGCGCAGTGCATTTCGCGCAGCCTGGGCAGAACTGGCTTCAATCAGGTCGGCAATTGCCTCGGCCTGGGCCAGGTCAAGCTTGTCGTTGAGGAACGCACGCTCACTGAATTCCCCCGGCCGGGCAAGCCGGCAACCCAGTTCCAGGCAGCGCTTGAGCAACATATCCAGAACGATCGGGCCACCATGTCCCTGGAGTTCCAGCACGTCCTCGCCGGTAAACGAGTTTGGCCCCGGAAAATACAATGCGATGCCCTGGTCCAGTACCTCATCGTGTTCACTGAAAAACGGGCCGTAGTGGGCAAATCGCGGCTTGAGCTCGCGACCACTGAAAGCCTTGGCCGCAACGCTGGCCAACGGCCCGGAAATACGCACGATGCCTACACCGCCACGACCTTGAGCGGTGGCGACGGCGGCGATGGTTTCACGAGGAAGGCTCATAAACCGGTATCCAGACAAAAGTGACAGATAGCAAAACGCCCCACTAGGGGGCGTCTTGAGTGGTTATCCACAGTGTAAATCAGGCAGCTGCTTTGGTAGCCGCTTCGATCTTACGAGTGATGTACCACTGTTGGGCGATCGACAGGCAGTTGTTCACTACCCAGTACAGCACCAGACCCGCCGGGAACCACAGGAAGAAGAAGGTGAAGATGATTGGCATCAGCTTCATTACCTTGGCCTGCATCGGATCCGGAGGCGTCGGGTTCAACTGCTGCTGGATGAACATGGTTGCACCCATGATGATCGGCAGAATGAAGAACGGATCCTTGATCGACAGGTCAGTAATCCACAGCATGAACGGCGCCTGGCGCATTTCAACGCTTTCCAGCAGAACCCAGTACAGCGAGAGGAAAACCGGCATCTGCACGAGGATTGGCAAGCAACCACCCAGCGGATTGATCTTCTCTTTCTTGTACAGCTCCATCATGGCTTGCGACATTTTCTGCCGGTCATCGCCATGTTGCTCTTTCAGCGCGGCCAGTTTCGGTGCCACTGCACGCATGCGCGCCATGGATTTGTAGCTGGCAGCCGACAACGGGAAGAAGATCCCTTTGATCAGCATGGTCAGGAAGATGATCGACCAGCCCCAGTTACCCACAATGGCGTGGATGTGTTGCAGCAACCAGAAGATCGGTTGGGCGATGAACCACAGAATGCCGTAGTCGACAGTCAGTTCCAGGCCTGGGGACAACTCTTTCAGCACGGCCTGGCTTTTCGGGCCGGCGTACAGAACAGCGCTGGTTTCGGCTTTGGCGCCCGGGGCAACACTCATCGATGGGCCGGTGTAGCCGATGATGTAGTTGCCTTTGCTGTCTTTACGGGTCTGGACGACGTTGTTTTCGCCCTTGGCCGGAATCCATGCGGTCACGAAGTAATGCTGCAACCAGGCAACCCAACCGCCAGTGACGGTTTCTTTCAGCGGCGCCTTGTCCATGTCCTTCATGGACACTTTCTTGTACGGCTCCGAACTTGTCCACAGGGCGGCGCCCAGGTAAGTCGCGGTGCCGGTTGCCGTGGTCGACGAAGGATCGGCGCTGGCGTCACGCTTCAACTGGGCGAACATCGCACCGGTCCAGGGCTGGGCGCTCTGGTTGTCGATCAGGTAGGAAACGGTTACGTCATACAGGCCGCGTTTCAGGGTGAAACGTTTGATGTAATTGACGCCGTCCTTGCTGAACTTCAGGTCTACGACCAATTGGTCCTGACCGTCAGCCAGTTGATAAACCTTCTTCTCCGAGGAATAAACCGGACGACCGGCCGGATTTGCATCCGGACCGTTGGTGCCGATCAGACCGCTTTGTGCCAGATAAGTACGTTCGCCGCCGTTATCGAACAGCTGGAACGGAATTTCCGGGTGATCCTGACGACGCGGATACAGCGGCAGGGTCAGCAGGGCAACATCACCACCTTGTGGGTCGACAGCCAGGTCCAGTACATCCGTTTTGATCTGGATGAGGTCCTTGCTCACAGCCACCGGTGTTTCGGCAGGTGCGCTGGTGTCGCTAGCAGCACGTGGAATGTCGTCACTGGCGGAAGCGTTGGAGCCAGATGCCGTATCCGGCAGGCCCGATGCAGTCGTATTGGTGGCAACATTCTGAGTCGGCAGGGCAGCCTGGCCATAGTCCTGGTTCCATTTAAGAACCATTACGTAGGACACGATTGCCAGGGCGACGATCAGGATCGTGCGTTTGATATCCATGATTACTCGGCCATCGAAGAAGAACGGGAGGTAGGGATAGGTGGAACCGGGTCATAACCACCGGGATTCCACGGATGACAGCGACCTAAACGACGAAAGGTCAGCCAGCCACCGCGAAGAAGGCCATGATTTTCGATGGCTTCTAACGCGTAGCAGGAACAACTGGGGTAGAAACGACAGTGACTGGCCATCAGGGGACTAATGGCATAGCGATAAAACTGGATCGGAACGAGTGCCAGTTTACGCATCTGGACTGTCTACCCCTACAGTTTCGGTTTTGACTGCTGGTACCGGCGAACTGCGAGCCAGGCGTTTCCAGAGTTTGCCGAAATGCTGAATCAATTCGGGGTTTTCTACGTCACCCAAACCTTTGCGCGCGACGATAACAATGTCCCAACCGACCAGTGAATCCTGGTTCAGGCGAAACGATTCGCGCATCAGACGTTTGAGGCGATTGCGCTCGACGGAGAGCTTTACGCTCTTTTTCCCGATAACCAACCCGAGACGGGGGTGATCAAGATCGTTGTTGCGCGCAAGGAGCAGGAGATTTTTCCCCGGAACCTTGCCGGTAGGGGAGTCAAAGACTGCCTTGAAATGCCGGGGAGTAAGCAGACGCTTTTCCCGACTGAAGTCCTGACTCACCTCCAGTGCCGGCTTATCAAACTGCCAGACGCGCACGACCTTTGGCGCGACGACGCGACAGAACGGCACGACCGTTCTTGGTAGCCATGCGAGCACGGAAACCGTGGGTACGAGCGCGTTTGATAGTGCTTGGTTGGAAAGTACGTTTCATTGTCGTGTTACCTGGTTCGTCCACAACGGGCCGGAATGGCCCCCGTTTTAAGAGACCGGGGATTCTAGAGAAAGCAAGCCTTCAGGTCAATTTCCAACCAGCGTTTCCTTATAAATAGATCTCCAGGCGTTTTGCGCTGATCGAACCGCCGGTAAATATAAAAATAAGAAAGGAAAGTATTTAAAGCTTTTCTGTAAAGCTTATAAAAGCTAGGCCCACGCCCTTCTGTGGATAAGTGGCTTCAGACCTTGTTTTACCTGCTGTACAGAGAATGACAACTACAGTGGAAAACCGTGTTCAGCCTGTGCTGCGCTGTCGGATAACCTGTGTGTGGAATGCCGGCTTATCCACAGGCCGGTTATCCACCGAGTTTCGCCCCCACTTGTGCAATGACCTTAACCCCGGTTATCCACAGAGCTTATGCACAGACCACTGGTCGTCTTTTTTGCGTATGAAACGGCGATTCTTCTTGGTCGATGAACCACCTTCGTGTGGATAAGTCGGCGTCTGGTCGCTACAATGGCCGCTTGTTTTTGCCTCACCGGCTTTCAACTTAGGGGATATCCGTGTCAGTGGAACTTTGGCAGCAGTGCGTGGAGCTTCTGCGCGATGAGCTGCCTGCCCAACAATTCAACACTTGGATCCGTCCACTACAGGTCGAAGCCGAAGGCGACGAGTTGCGTGTCTATGCACCCAATCGTTTTGTTCTGGACTGGGTCAACGAAAAGTACCTGGGACGTGTTCTCGAATTGCTCGATGAGCACGGCAATGGCATGGCGCCTGCGCTTTCCTTATTAATAGGCAGCAAACGCAGTTCGGCACCGCGTGCCGCGCCAAATGCTCCCCTGGCAGCCGCGGCTTCCCAGGCCCAGGCTGCTCAAACACTTGCCACCCCGCCGCCAGCACCTGCTGCGGCTTCGACCAAGCGCGCCACGCAAAAAGTCGCCGAGGTCACTGAGGAAGAACCTTCCCGTGACAGCTTCGATCCGATGGCCGGCGCCAGTTCGCAACAGGCCCCGGTTCGCGCCGAGCAACGTACCGTGCAGGTCGAAGGTGCGCTCAAGCACACCAGTTACCTGAACCGCACTTTTACCTTCGAGAACTTCGTTGAAGGTAAATCCAACCAGTTGGCGCGCGCCGCCGCCTGGCAGGTGGCTGACAATCCGAAGCACGGTTACAACCCGCTCTTCCTTTATGGTGGCGTCGGCCTGGGTAAAACCCACTTGATGCACGCTGTGGGTAACCATCTATTAAAGAAGAACCCGAATGCCAAGGTGGTGTACCTGCATTCCGAGCGATTCGTGGCGGACATGGTCAAGGCCCTGCAACTGAACGCGATCAACGAGTTCAAACGTTTCTACCGTTCGGTGGATGCGTTGCTGATCGATGACATTCAGTTCTTCGCCCGTAAAGAGCGTTCCCAGGAAGAGTTTTTCCACACCTTCAACGCCCTGCTCGAAGGTGGCCAGCAGGTCATTCTCACCAGTGACCGCTATCCGAAAGAAATCGAAGGCCTTGAAGAACGCCTCAAATCCCGCTTTGGCTGGGGCCTGACCGTAGCGGTCGAGCCACCGGAGCTGGAAACTCGCGTGGCGATCCTGATGAAGAAGGCCGATCAGGCCAAGGTCGAGCTGCCGCATGACGCCGCGTTCTTCATTGCCCAGCGTATTCGCTCCAACGTCCGTGAGCTGGAAGGCGCACTCAAACGCGTGATCGCCCACTCGCACTTCATGGGTCGCGATATCACCATCGAGCTGATTCGCGAATCCCTGAAGGACTTGTTGGCGTTGCAGGATAAACTGGTCTCTGTGGATAACATTCAGCGCACCGTCGCCGAGTACTACAAGATCAAGATATCCGACTTGCTGTCCAAGCGTCGTTCTCGCTCGGTCGCACGTCCGCGTCAGGTTGCAATGGCCTTGTCCAAAGAGTTGACTAACCACAGCCTGCCGGAAATCGGCGACGTGTTTGGCGGCCGCGACCATACGACTGTTTTGCACGCCTGCCGCAAGATCAACGAACTTAAGGAATCCGACGCGGACATCCGCGAGGACTACAAGAACCTGCTGCGTACACTGACCACTTGATGAACACCAGCGCAGCTAATTAAGGCAAGGGACTAGACCATGCATTTCACCATTCAACGCGAAGCCCTGTTGAAACCCCTGCAACTGGTCGCAGGCGTCGTCGAACGCCGCCAGACCTTGCCGGTGCTCTCCAACGTGCTGCTGGTTGTCGAAGGCCAGCAATTGTCGCTGACCGGTACCGACCTGGAAGTCGAGCTGGTTGGTCGTGTTCAACTCGAAGAGCCGGCGGATCCGGGTTCCATCACCGTGCCTGCGCGCAAGCTGATGGACATCTGCAAGAGCCTGCCAAACGATGCGCTGATCGACATCAAGGTCGATGAGCAGAAGCTTGTGGTCAAGGCCGGCCGTAGCCGCTTCACCCTGTCGACCTTGCCGGCCAACGACTTCCCTACCGTGGAAGAAGGCCCGGGCTCGCTGACCTGCAGCCTTGAGCAAAGCAAACTGCGCCGTCTGATTGAGCGCACCAGCTTCGCCATGGCCCAGCAGGACGTGCGTTACTACCTCAACGGCATGCTGCTGGAAGTTTCCGCTGGTGTGATCCGCGCCGTGGCCACCGACGGTCACCGCCTGGCCATGTGCTCGATGCAGGCCGATATCGGCCAACCGGATCGTCACCAGGTCATCGTACCGCGCAAAGGTATCCTTGAACTGGCACGCCTGCTCACCGAGCCGGATGGCAATGTCAGCATCGTTCTGGGTCAGCACCACATCCGCGCCACCACCGGTGAATTCACCTTCACCTCGAAACTGGTCGACGGCAAATTCCCGGACTACGAACGCGTTCTGCCAAAAGGCGGCGACAAGCTGGTACTGGGCGATCGCCAGGCGTTGCGCGAAGCGTTCAGCCGTACCGCGATCCTGTCCAACGAGAAGTACCGTGGTATCCGTCTGCAACTGGCCAGTGGTCAGCTGAAGATCCAGGCGAACAACCCGGAGCAGGAAGAAGCGGAAGAAGAAGTGGGCGTCGAATACAACGGTGGCTCTCTGGAAATCGGCTTCAACGTGAGCTACCTGCTCGACGTGCTGGGCGTGATGACCACAGAGCAGGTTCGTCTGATCCTGTCCGACTCCAACAGCAGTGCGCTGGTGCAGGAATCGGATAATGATGACTCGGCCTACGTTGTCATGCCGATGCGTCTGTAATCATGCCCAGCAGAAGCTAGATGTCCTTAAGTCGCGTCTCGGTCACCGCGGTGCGCAATCTGCACCCGGTGACCTTCTCCCCCTCCCCCCGAATCAATATCCTTTACGGCGCCAACGGCAGCGGCAAAACCAGTGTTCTGGAAGCCATCCATCTGCTGGGGCTTGCCCGTTCGTTTCGCAGCACCCGACTGTTGCCGGTCATTCAATATGAGCAACTGGCGTGCACGGTCTTTGGCCAGGTTGAACTGGCCGAGGGTGGGCACAGCGCCTTGGGCATTTCGCGGGATCGCCAAGGCGAATTCCAGATCCGTATCGATGGGCAGAACGCCCGCAGCGCCGCGCAACTGGCAGAGATATTGCCGCTGCAACTGATCAACCCGGACAGTTTTCGATTGCTGGAAGGTGCGCCGAAGATTCGCCGGCAGTTTCTCGACTGGGGCGTGTTCCACGTGGAACCGCGTTTCATGTCTACCTGGCAGCGCTTGCAGAAGGCCCTGCGCCAGAGAAACTCTTGGCTGCGGCATGGTACACTTGACGCCGTTTCGCAAGCGGTTTGGGACAGGGAACTGTGCCAGGCCAGCGCTGAAATTGATGAATACCGCCGCGCTTATATCAAAGCCTTGAAACCAGTCTTTGAACAAACCTTGAGCGAACTGGTTGAGCTTGAAGGCTTGACGCTCAGCTATTACCGCGGCTGGGACAAGGACCGTGAACTGAGTGCTGTGCTCGCCGGGTCTTTGCAGCGGGACCAGCAAATGGGGCATACCCAGGCCGGACCACAACGTGCTGATTTGCGTCTCAGGCTGGGCGCACACAACGCTGCGGACATCTTGTCCCGTGGCCAGCAGAAGTTGGTGGTTTGCGCATTGCGGATTGCCCAAGGGCACCTGGTCAGCCAGGCTCGACGCGGTCAGTGTATTTATCTGGTGGATGACTTGCCGTCCGAGCTGGACGAGCACCACCGTCGCGCGCTTTGCCGCTTGTTGGAAGACTTACGCTGCCAGGTATTTATCACCTGTGTAGATCACGAATTATTGAGGGAAGGCTGGCAGACGGAAACGCCAGTCGCTCTGTTCCACGTGGAACAGGGCCGTATCACCCAGACCCACGACCATCGGGAGTGAAGGCATTGAGCGAAGAAAATACGTACGACTCAACGAGCATTAAAGTGCTGAAAGGCCTGGATGCCGTACGCAAACGTCCCGGTATGTACATTGGTGATACCGACGATGGCAGCGGTCTGCACCACATGGTGTTCGAGGTGGTCGATAACTCGATCGACGAAGCGCTCGCCGGCTACTGCGACGACATCAGCATCATCATCCACCCGGATGAGTCCATCACCGTTCGCGACAACGGCCGTGGTATCCCGGTAGACGTACACAAAGAAGAAGGCGTTTCGGCAGCCGAGGTCATCATGACCGTGCTGCACGCCGGCGGTAAATTCGACGACAACTCCTACAAGGTTTCCGGCGGTCTGCACGGTGTGGGTGTGTCGGTCGTTAACGCCCTGTCGGAAGAGCTGGTCCTGACCGTTCGCCGTAGTGGCAAGATCTGGGAACAGACTTACGTCCACGGTGTTCCGCAAGAACCAATGAAAATCGTTGGCGATTCCGAAACAACCGGTACGCAGATCCACTTCAAGGCTTCCAGCGAAACCTTCAAGAACATCCACTTCAGCTGGGACATCCTGGCCAAGCGGATTCGTGAACTGTCCTTCCTCAACTCCGGTGTCGGCATCGTCCTCAAGGACGAGCGCAGCGGCAAGGAAGAGCTGTTCAAATACGAAGGCGGCCTGCGTGCGTTCGTTGAATACCTGAACACCAACAAGACTCCGGTCAACCAGGTGTTCCACTTCAACATCCAGCGTGAAGACGGCATCGGCGTGGAAATCGCCCTGCAGTGGAACGACAGCTTCAACGAGAACCTGTTGTGCTTCACCAACAACATTCCACAGCGCGACGGCGGTACTCACCTGGTGGGTTTCCGTTCCGCACTGACGCGTAACCTGAACACCTACATCGAAGCAGAAGGCCTGGCGAAGAAGCACAAGGTCGCCACTACCGGTGACGATGCCCGTGAAGGCCTGACCGCGATCATTTCGGTAAAGGTACCGGATCCGAAGTTCAGCTCCCAGACCAAAGACAAGCTGGTGTCTTCCGAAGTGAAGACCGCGGTCGAACAGGAAATGGGCAAGTACTTCTCCGACTTCCTGCTGGAAAACCCGAACGAAGCCAAGCTGGTCGTCGGCAAGATGATCGACGCGGCCCGTGCCCGTGAGGCGGCGCGCAAGGCCCGTGAGATGACCCGCCGCAAAGGCGCACTGGACATCGCCGGCCTGCCGGGCAAACTGGCGGACTGCCAGGAAAAGGACCCTGCCCTGTCCGAACTGTACCTCGTGGAAGGTGACTCCGCGGGCGGCTCTGCCAAGCAGGGACGTAACCGCAGGACCCAGGCGATTCTGCCCCTCAAGGGTAAGATCCTGAACGTCGAGAAGGCACGCTTCGACAAGATGATCTCTTCCCAGGAAGTAGGCACCTTGATCACCGCGCTCGGCTGCGGCATCGGTCGCGAAGAGTACAACATCGATAAGCTGCGCTATCACAACATCATCATCATGACCGATGCTGACGTCGACGGTTCGCACATCCGTACCTTGCTGCTGACCTTCTTCTTCCGTCAGTTGCCGGAGTTGATCGAGCGTGGCTATATCTACATCGCCCAGCCGCCGCTGTACAAAGTGAAAAAAGGCAAGCAAGAGCAATACATCAAAGACGACGACGCCATGGAAGAGTACATGACGCAGTCGGCCCTGGAAGATGCGAGCCTGCACCTGAACGAGGAAGCACCGGGTATCTCCGGCGAAGCCCTTGAGCGTCTGGTGAACGACTTCCGTCTGGTCATGAAGACCCTCAAGCGTCTGTCGCGCCTGTACCCACAGGAACTGACCGAGCACTTCATCTACCTGCCGGCGGTCAGCATGGATCAACTGTCCGATCACGCAGCGATGCAGGATTGGCTGGCCCAGTACGAAGTGCGTCTGCGCACCGTGGAGAAGTCGGGTCTGGTCTACAAGGCCAGCCTGCGTGAAGACCGTGAGCGTAACGTCTGGCTGCCAGAGGTCGAACTGATCTCCCACGGCCTGTCCAACTACGTCACCTTCAACCGTGACTTCTTCGGCAGCAACGACTACAAGACCGTGGTTTCCCTGGGTGCTCAACTGAGCACCTTGTTGGACGACGGCGCGTACATCCAGCGTGGCGAGCGCAAGAAGCAGGTCACTGAGTTCAAGGAAGCCCTTGAGTGGTTGATGGCCGAAAGCACCAAGCGCCACACCATCCAGCGATACAAAGGACTGGGCGAGATGAACCCGGATCAGCTGTGGGAAACCACCATGGACCCGGGCTCGCGCCGCATGCTCAAAGTGACCATCGAAGACGCCATTGGCGCGGACCAGATCTTCAACACCCTGATGGGTGATGCGGTCGAACCTCGTCGTGACTTCATCGAGAGCAACGCCCTGGCGGTGTCCAACCTGGACTTCTGATCCCGGTCGCCCCGCCATACAAAAGGCCAACGCTCATGCGTTGGCCTTTTTATTTGTTGAGGTCAAAAGATCGCAGCCTTCGGCAGCTCCTACAGGCTGCGATCTTTTGATTTTTCCCCACCTGTTTCACTCTCGACTCGCTTTGTACACCGCCTGAAACATCCACATTACGGGCATAAAAAAACCGGCTATATCAGCCGGTTTTTTTTACGTCCGAAAAAAACTTATGCACGTTTTTATGGGATTTATCATTCTAAGAAATATGTAAAAGAATCATAAAGTTACGTGCAAATAACAACGGTTTTAAAGGAAACGGTACACAGGTTATCCACAGAATCTCAGACAGTCACCTGATCGTTTGAAACCGGCGCTTGCGGAGCCGGTGGCAGTGAGCCCATTTCCCGTTGCATCTGCTCGTTCCAGGCCTGGACCCGGTCGTTTAATTCAGCAATGGCTCGCGGTCCGGTGCCTTCGGCATACATCGGTGTGCCAATGATCACAGTGATGACGCCCTGCTTCTTCGCCCAACCGGTTTTCGGCCAGAACTTGCCGGCGTTGTGCGCAATCGGCAGCACGGGCAATTCGGCGTTGACCGCCAATGCGCTGCCACCGCGCGAGAACTTTCCGATGGTGCCGTAAGGAACGCGCGTGCCTTCGGGGAAGATCAGCACCCAGACATTGTCCTTGAGCAACTCATCGCCCTTCTGCGCCACATGCTTGAGTGCGGCTTTCGGGTTGTCGCGATCGATGGCGATCGGTCGCAGCATGGCCATGGCCCAACCGAAGAACGGCACATAGAGCAATTCACGTTTGAGCACCTGGCTCAGCGGCGAGAAGTAGGCAGAGAGAAAGAACGTCTCCCAGGTGCTCTGGTGGTTCGACTGAATGACGCAAGGCCGTTCAGGAACGTTCTCGGCACCCTTCACTTCGTAGCGGATACCCAGAAACACTTTGCTCAGCCACAAGGCGCAGCGGCACCAGTACACGTTGATGAAGCGATAACGTGCCTTGAACGGCAGAAACGGCGCGATAAAAAAACTCAGGCTGCACCACAGCAAGGAGCTGGTGCCCAGCAGCAGGTAAAAGAGGAAGGTTCTGATGGCCTGCAGTATCGACATGGTGACGGTTACCGTGCGGGCTTTGCCCGTCTATATAAAGCGCACTTCCGATCACTCCCTGGTCAGGAGTCTCGAAAACGCTCTAATTGTGGATAAGTTCTGCGGCAATCGCCGCCAGATCGTCAAAAATCAAGGTGCCTGCCGGTAAGGTCTTGCCCAAGGTTTTTTCGCCTTTTCCGGTCTTTACCAAAACTGGCTGTGAATCGACGGCTTTAGCGGCTTCCAGGTCACCAAGGCTATCGCCGACGAACCATAGATTAGTCAGCGACACGTTGTAATGTGCGGCGATGTTTTTCAACATCCCGGGTTTCGGCTTGCGGCAATCGCAGCCTTCGTCCGGCCCGTGGGGGCAGTAGACGATCAGGCCGACTTCACCACCCTGCTCCGCCACCAGCGCGCGCAAGCGCTCGTGCATGGCATCCAGGGTGGCGAGGTCGTAGTAGCCGCGAGCGATGCCCGACTGGTTGGTAGCGACGGCTACCGTCCAGCCGGCCTTGCTCAACTGCGCGATGGCTTCGATCGAACCGGGGAGTGGGATCCACTCCTCCACCGACTTGATGTAAGCGTCGGAGTCGTAATTGATCACTCCGTCCCGATCGAGAATCAGCAGTTTCAAACAGTCTTACCCCAGCAACGAAATATCGGCGACGCCGAGGAACAACCCACGCAGACGCGCCAGCAACGCGTAACGGTTGGCGCGGACTTTGGCGTCCTCTGCGTTGACCATCACGGCTTCGAAGAACGCATCCACCGGCTCGCGCAGGGCGGCCAGGCGTGCCAGGGATTCGCTGTACTGACGTGAGGCGGCCATTGGCTGTACAGCCTGGTCAGCCTGCTGGATCGCTGAGTACAGGGAGAACTCGTTGGCATTGTCGAAGTACTTGGCTTCTACGACTGTAGGTACCGAACCTTCGACCTTGCTCAGCAGGTTCGACACACGCTTGTTCACGGCGGCCAGGGCAGCGGCTTCCGGCAATTTGCGGAAGGCCTCTACCGCTTGCACGCGCTGGTCGAAGTCCAGGGCCGAGCCTGGTTTCAGGGCACGTACCGACAGGTAGGTGGCGACATCGACGCCTTCGTCTTCGTAACGGGCACGCAGACGGTCGAAGATGAACTCCAGCACCGAGTCGTTGAGGCCGGCAGCCTTGACCTTGGTACCGAACGCATCCACGGCGAAGGCCACGGCCTCGGTCAGGTCCAGATCCAGTTGTTTCTCGATCAGGATGCGCAACACACCCAGTGCCGCACGGCGCAGGGCGTACGGATCCTTGCTACCGGTCGGCAGCATGCCGATGCCGAAAATACCAACCAGCGTATCGAGCTTGTCGGCGATGGCCACGGCCGCACCGGTCAGGGTGGACGGCAGTTCAGCGCCGGCACCGCGCGGCATGTACTGTTCGTTCAGGGCCAGTGCGACATCTTCCGGCTCGCCATCGTTGAGGGCGTAGTAGTAACCGGCGACACCTTGCATCTCCGGGAACTCACCGACCATTTCGGTCGACAGGTCGCACTTCGACAGCAGGCCGGCACGAGCGGCCCACGCGGCGTTGCCGCCGATGCGTTGAGCGATGAACGCAGCCAGTTTGGAAACACGCTCGGCCTTGTCGTAGACACTGCCGAGTTTTTCCTGGAACACCACGTTCTGCAGGCGCAGGTTGAAGTCTTCGAGCTTCTGCTTCTTGTCCTGCTTGAAGAAGAACTCGGCGTCGGTCAGGCGTGGGCGAACCACTTTCTCGTTACCGGCGATGATCTGCTGCGGGTCTTTGCTTTCGATGTTGGCCACGGTGATGAAACGTGGCAGCAATTTGCCGTCGGCATCCAGCAGGCAGAAGTACTTCTGGTTGTCCTGCATGGTGGTGATCAGGGCTTCTTGCGGCACGTCGAGGAAGCGTTCCTCGAACGAGCACACCAGCGGCACCGGCCATTCGACCAGCGCGGTCACTTCATCGAGCAGGGCCGGCGGAACGATTGCCGTGCCTTCCTGGCGGGTGGCCAGCTCTTCGGTGCGCTTGCTGATGATCTCGCGACGCTCGTTGGCGTCGGCCAAAACGTAGGCGGCACGCAGGTCGGCCAGGTAGCTGGACGGCGAACCGATACGCACGCTTTCCGGATGATGGAAGCGGTGACCACGGGAATCGCGACCGGCTTTCTGGGCGAGGATGGTGCAGTCGATGACCTGGTCACCGAGCAGCATCACCAGCCATTGGGTCGGACGCACGAACTCTTCCTTGCGCGCACCCCAACGCATGCGTTTCGGGATCGGCAGGTCGTTCAGCGAGTCTTCGACGATGGTCGGCAGCAGGCTCGCGGTCGGCTTGCCGGCGATGCTCTGGCTGTAGCGCAGTTTCGGGCCGCTCTGATCGATTTCGCTCAGTTCGACGCCGCACTTCTTGGCGAAACCCAGGGCTGCCTGGGTCGGGTTGCCTTCGGCATCGAATGCAGCCTGACGTGGTGGGCCATCGAGGTTGATGCTGCGATCCGGCTGCTGGGTGGCCAGCGAGGTGATCAGCACAGCCAGGCGGCGTGGCGCGGCATAAACGGTTTTAGTCTCGTAGTTCAGGCCGGCAGCTTGCAGGCCCTTGTCGATACCGGCAAGAAACGCCTCGGCCAGGGTGTTCAGGGCTTTGGGTGGCAGTTCTTCAGTGCCCAGTTCAACCAGAAAATCCAGAGCACTCATTGTGCAGCCTCCAGCTTGGCCAGTACTTCGTCACGCAGGTCCGGGGTCGCCATCGGGAAGCCCAGCTTGGCGCGAGCCAGCAGGTAGGCTTGCGCAACGGAACGCGCCAGGGTGCGTACACGCAGGATGTATTGCTGACGTGCGGTCACCGAGATTGCCCGGCGCGCATCCAGCAGGTTGAAGGTGTGGGAAGCCTTCAACACCATTTCGTAGCTCGGCAACGGCAGCGGCTGGTCGAGCTCGATCAGGCGCTTGGCTTCGCTTTCGTAGAAATCGAACAGTTCGAACAGCTTGTCGACGTTGGCGTGTTCGAAGTTGTAGGTCGATTGCTCCACTTCGTTCTGGTGGAACACATCGCCGTAGGTCACTTTGCCGAACGGACCGTCAGCCCAGACCAGGTCGTAGACCGAGTCCACGCCTTGCAGGTACATGGCCAGACGCTCGAGGCCGTAGGTGATCTCGCCGGTCACCGGGTAGCACTCGATGCCGCCCGCTTGTTGGAAGTAGGTGAACTGGGTCACTTCCATGCCGTTGAGCCAGACTTCCCAGCCCAGACCCCAGGCGCCGAGGGTCGGCGATTCCCAGTTGTCTTCGACGAAGCGGATGTCGTGGACCAGCGGGTCCAGGCCGACATGCTTGAGGGAGCCCAGGTACAGTTCCTGGAAGTTGTCCGGGTTCGGCTTCAGGACCACCTGGAACTGGTAGTAGTGCTGCAGACGGTTCGGGTTTTCGCCGTAGCGGCCGTCAGTCGGACGGCGGCTTGGCTGCACGTAGGCGGCGTTCCAGGTTTCCGGGCCAATGGCGCGCAGGAATGTAGCAGTGTGGAAAGTGCCGGCGCCTACTTCCATATCGTAGGGCTGAAGTACCACACAACCTTGCTCGGCCCAGTATTGCTGGAGGGCGAGGATCAAGTCTTGGAAGGTACGCACGGCTGGCGTAGGCTGGCTCACGAAATTCACCTGTTTCTTGGGCTGCGATTTAAAGAGCGGGAGTATACCCGATTCATTGCTGCGCACGCCCCCTGGAGCCTTATGCCACGCTGCTTTTGGTGTTCCGAAGATCCGCTGTACATGGCTTATCACGATCAGGAGTGGGGCACGCCGCTACGCGATGCGCAGGGATTGTTCGAGTTGCTTTTGCTCGAAGGGTTCCAGGCCGGGCTTTCCTGGATCACCGTGCTGCGCAAACGCGAGCATTATCGTCAGGTGATGTTTGGTTTTGATGTTCAGCGCGTGGCGCAGATGAGCGATGCCGAAATCGACGAGTTGATGCTCGATCCGGGCATCATCCGCAACCGCCTCAAGCTCAACGCGGCCCGGCGCAATGCCCAGGCCTGGCTGGCGCTGGAGGACCCGGTGGCGTTTCTCTGGTCGTTCGTCGGTGGCACGCCGGTGATCAATCATTTCAAGGACCGCAGCGAAGTCCCGGCTGTGACGCCGACCGCCGTGGAAATGAGCAAAGGCCTGAAAAAAGCCGGTTTCACCTTCGTCGGGCCGACCATTTGCTACGCGCTGATGCAGGCCTCGGGCATGGTCATGGATCACACTCGGGACTGCGACCGCTACGCGCAGTTGGCGAACGGCGGTTAGAATGGCCGCCTCGCGCACAGCACAAGATCAGGAGTGACCTGTGGATAAGTTGAAAGGCGCCTTGCTGGTAGGCGCTCTGCGGCTGTTTGCCCTGCTTCCGTGGCGGGCCGTGCAGGCCGTGGGCTCGGCGATTGGCTGGGTCATGTGGAAAACCCCGAACCGTTCCCGCGACGTGGTACGGATCAACCTGTCCAAGTGTTTCCCGGACATGGACCCCGCCGAGCGCGAGCGTTTAGTCGGACAGAGCCTTAAGGACATCGGCAAGTCCCTGACCGAAAGCGCCTGCGCCTGGATCTGGCCGGCCCAGCGCTCCATCGACCTGGTGCGCGAGGTCGAAGGCCTCGACATTTTGAAGGACGCCCTCGCCTCCGGCAAAGGCGTGGTTGGCATCACCAGCCATCTGGGCAATTGGGAAGTGCTCAATCATTTCTATTGCAGCCAGTGCAAACCGATCATTTTCTACCGCCCGCCAAAATTGAAGGCGGTGGACGAGTTGCTGCAAAAGCAACGGGTGCAACTGGGTAACAAAGTCGCCGCTTCCACCAAGGAAGGCATCCTCAGCGTCATCAAGGAAGTGCGCAAAGGTGGTGCAGTGGGCATTCCTGCTGACCCGGAACCGGCCGAATCCGCCGGGATCTTCGTGCCGTTCTTCGCCACCCAGGCACTGACCAGCAAATTCGTACCCAACATGCTCGCCGGCGGCAAAGCGGTCGGCGTGTTCCTGCATGCGCTGCGCCTGCCCGACGGTTCAGGCTACAAAGTGATCCTCGAAGCCGCGCCAGAGGCCATGTACAGCACCGATACGGCGGAATCCTGTGCGGCCATGAGTAAAGTGGTCGAGCGTTATGTCGGCGCTTACCCGAGCCAGTACATGTGGAGCATGAAGCGCTTCAAGAAGCGGCCACCGGGTGAAGAGCGCTGGTATTGATTCAATTGGCATGATCTGTGGATAACCCTGGATTCGGGGTTATCCACAACCGTTCATCAAAGGGCGCAGAAGATGTCCGAACATCGCAAGTCATTCCGCATCAAGATCAGTCACGAAAACATCGGCGAATGCCTGGGCCAGACGCGCAACCTGTCGACCACCGGGGTTTACGTCAAGCATCCGAAACTGTCGGCGTTGCCCCGGGGCGCGGTGGTCTACGGGCAGGTGCAAGACTTACCCACAGGCGCGCCGCGGGTGCGCATGGAAGTGGTGTTGGTGGATGCCGAAGGGATTGGCTTGCGCTATCTCTGAATGTTGCGATCCAGCTTTTTCAGAAACACCGTCATTTCCTTTTCTGCCTGCTTGTCGCCATGATTGCGAGCGGCTTCCAGGCCTTGTTCCCAGGCTTGGCGCGCGGCCGCAAAGTCCGCCAGCGCCAGATGGGCCTTGCCCAGCAGTTTCCACGCCGCCGAATACTTCGGATCGAATTCGACGCAGCGCTGAAAATGCTCCGCCGCCTTGGCGTTCTCCCCCAGATCCAGATAACCCTTGCCCAGGCCGAAGCGCAGCAAGGAGTTATCCACACCCTTGGCGAGCATTTTTTCCAGGGATTCGATCATGGGTGGATTCCTTGCCTGAAGCATTTCAGGAGTTGATTTGTTGTAGGAGCGAGCTTGCTCGCGATGGTCGTCAACGATAATGCAGGAAACCAGACACCCCGCGTCGCTCTCGGGTTCTTCGCGAGCAAGCTCGCTCCTACAAAGGCAGGCCAACGCTAAATCCGGATCAGAAGAAACTCAGCCCCACATGGAACAACTTCTCCACATCGCGAATATGTTTTTTATCCACAAGGAACAGAATCACATGGTCGCCCGCTTCGATCACGGTGTCATCGTGGGCGATGATCACTTCTTCGTCGCGGATAATCGCACCGATGGTGGTGCCCGGCGGCAGGCCGATGTTCTCGATGGCCTTGCCGATCACCTTGCTTGATTTCGCATCGCCATGGGCAATCGCCTCGATGGCTTCCGCCGCGCCACGGCGCAGCGAGTGCACGCTGACAATGTCGCCACGGCGTACGTGGGCCAGCAAGGTGCCGATGGTCGCCAGTTGCGGGCTGATGGCGATGTCGATGTCGCCGCCCTGGATCAGATCGACATAGGCCGGGTTGTTGATGATGGTCATCACCTTCTTCGCACCGAGGCGCTTGGCCAGCAGCGACGACATGATATTGGCTTCGTCGTCGTTGGTCAGGGCGAGGAACAGGTCCGCGTCGGCGATGTTCTCCTCCAGCAGCAGGTCGCGGTCCGAGGCGCTGCCCTGCAATACCACGGTGCTGTCGAGGTGGTCCGAGAGATGGCGGCAACGTGCCGGGTTCATCTCGATGATCTTTACCTGATAACGGCTTTCGATGGCCTCGGCCAGACGCTCGCCGATCTGCCCGCCACCGGCGATGACAATGCGTTTATAGGTTTCGTCGAGACGGCGCATTTCGCTCATGACCGCGCGAATGTTCGCTTTGGCGGCGATGAAAAACACCTCGTCGTCGGCCTCGATCACGGTATCGCCCTGGGGCAGGATCGGCCGGTCGCGGCGGAAAATGGCGGCCACGCGGGTTTCGACGTTCGGCATGTGTTCACGCAACTGTCGCAGTTGCTGGCCCACCAGGGGCCCGCCGTAATAGGCGCGAACCGCGACCAGTTGCGCCTTGCCGTCGGCGAAGTCGATCACCTGCAAGGCGCCCGGATGCTGGATCAGACGCTTGATGTAGTTGGTGACCACTTGTTCCGGGCTGATCAGCACGTCCACCGGAATCGCTTCATTCTGGAACAACTGCTCTTCGCGGGTCAGGTACGCAGCCTCACGAACCCGGGCGATCTTGGTCGGGGTGTGGAACAGGGTATGGGCGACCTGGCAGGCGACCATGTTGGTTTCGTCGCTGTTGGTCACGGCGACCAGCATGTCGGCGTCGTCGGCGCCGGCCTGGCGCAGCACGGTCGGAAACGAACCGCGGCCCTGCACCGTGCGGATGTCCAGGCGGTCGCCAAGGTCGCGCAGGCGTTCGCCATCGGTGTCGACCACGGTGATGTCGTTGGCTTCGCTGGCCAGGTGTTCCGCCAGCGAACCGCCGACCTGCCCTGCACCGAGGATGATGATTTTCATCCAGTCACTCCATTGAATCCGTTTAACCGCGCGCGGCGGCGATCTTGATCAGCTTGGCGTAGTAGAACCCGTCGTGGCCGCCTTCCCGGGCGAGCAACTGGCGACCATGGGGCTGCTTGATGCCGGCCGCCGTGGCGAGGTC
Organism: Pseudomonas sp. PDM32; assembly: GCF_019219225.1. Classification (NCBI taxonomy): domain Bacteria; kingdom Pseudomonadati; phylum Pseudomonadota; class Gammaproteobacteria; order Pseudomonadales; family Pseudomonadaceae; genus Pseudomonas; species Pseudomonas sp. PDM32. The sequence continues at coordinate 96,298 of NZ_JAHUWE010000001.1, read as the reverse complement.
CAGTTCACGGGCGCCCGGCGTGCGAGCGAGGAACGCTTCGATGACTTCGGTGTTCTCGGTCGGCAGCGTCGAGCAGGTGGCGTATAGCAGAATGCCGCCGACTTCCAGGGTGTTCCACATGGCGTCGAGCAGCTCGCCTTGCAGCAGCGCCAGCGCGGCGATGTCTTCGGGCTGGCGGGTCAGCTTGATGTCCGGATGACGACGGATCACGCCCGTTGCCGAACATGGTGCGTCCAGCAGGATGCGCTGGAATGGCTTGCCGTCCCACCACGCCTGCGTGTCGCGGCCGTCGGCGGCAATCAGTTCGGCGCTCAGTTTCAGGCGTTCGAGGTTTTCCCGCACCCGCACCAGACGCTTGGCTTCCAGGTCTACCGCCACCACCCCGGCCAGTTTTGGCTCGGCTTCGAGAATATGGCAGGTCTTGCCGCCGGGTGCGCAGCAGGCGTCCAGTACCCGTTGGCCCGGTGCCAGGTCGAGCAGATCAGCGGCCAGTTGTGCCGCTTCGTCCTGCACGCTGATCCAGCCCTCGGCGAAACCCGGCAGGCTGCGCACGTCGGCGGCGGCTTCTAGCACGATACCGTCACGGCTGTAGACACAGGGTGTGGCGGCGATACCGGCGTCGGTCAGCAAACCGAGGTAGGCATCCCGACTGTGATGGCGACGGTTGACCCTCAGGATCATTGGCGGATGCGCGTTGTTGGCGGCGCAGATGGCTTCCCATTGCTCTGGCCAGAACGCCTTCAGGGATTTCTGCAGCCAACGCGGGTGTGCCGTGCGCACCACTGGATCGCGTTCCAGCTCGGCGAAAATCGCTTCGCTTTCGCGCTGAGCGTTACGCAGGACAGCGTTGAGCAAGGCCTTGGCCCATGGCTTTTTCAACTTGTCGGCACAACCGACCGTCTCGCCAATCGCGGCATGGGCCGGGACTCGGGTGTAGAGCAGCTGATAGAGGCCGACCAGCAGCAGCGCCTCGACATCGGCATCGGCAGCCTTGAACGGCTTTTGCAGCAACTTGGCCGCCAGCGCCGACAAGCGTGGCTGCCAGCGTGCGGTACCGAACGCCAGGTCCTGGGTGAAGCCGCGATCACGGTCCTCGACCTTGTCCAACTGCGTTGGCAGCGAACTGTTGAGCGAGGCTTTTCCGCTCAGGACGGCGGCAAGTGCCTTGGCGGCGGCCAGACGCGGATTCATTGAGCGTCCACCGCTTGACCGAGGACAGTGCTGGTGGCGAATTTCTCACGGCGGCTGTTGAACAGGTCGCTGAAGTTCAGCGCCTTGCCGCCGGGCAATTGCAGACGGGTCAGGCACAACGCCTGCTCGCCGCACGCGACGATCAGGCCATCCTTGCTGGCGCTGAGGATTTCACCGGGTGCACCTTTGCCTTCGGCCAGGTTTGCGGCCAGCACTTTCAGGGCTTCGCCATTCAAGGTGCTGTGGGTGACCGGCCACGGGTTGAAGGCACGCACCAGGCGCTCCAGTTCAAGCGCCGGGCGACTCCAGTCGATGCGCGCTTCGTCCTTGTTCAATTTGTGCGCGTAGGTGGCCAGGCTGTCGTCCTGCACTTCGCCTTCCAGCGTACCCGCGGCGAGGCCGGCAATTGCCTGAACCACGGCCGGTGGGCCCATTTCGGCCAGACGGTCGTGAAGGCTGCCGCCAGTGTCTTCGGCGCTGATCGGCGTAGTGACTTTAAGCAGCATCGGCCCGGTGTCGAGGCCGGCTTCCATGCGCATCACGGTCACGCCGCTTTCGGCATCCCCTGCTTGCACGGCACGCTGGATCGGCGCCGCACCGCGCCAGCGCGGCAGCAGCGAGGCGTGGCTGTTGATGCAACCCAGGCGTGGAATATCCAGCACCACTTGCGGCAGGATCAGGCCGTAGGCGACCACCACCATCAAGTCCGGTTTCAGCGCGGCCAGTTCGGCTTGCGCGTCTTCGTTGCGCAGGGTTGGCGGCTGCAACACCGGGATGTTGTTCTCCAGAGCAAGCTGCTTGACCGGGCTCGGCATCAGTTTTTGCCCGCGACCGGCCGGACGATCCGGTTGGGTGTAGACCGCGACGATCTCGTAAGGGCTGCTCAGCAGGGCCTTGAGGTGTTCGGCGGCGAATTCCGGGGTGCCGGCAAAGACAATGCGCAGTGGCTCAGTCATGGGTGACGTCTCTTGAAAAGAAAAAGGCTTGCCGCAGCAAGCCTTTGAAGATGGGCATCAGGCGTTCTGGCGATGAAGCTTTTCCAGTTTCTTCTTGATGCGGTCGCGTTTGAGCGTGGACAGGTAATCGACGAACAATTTGCCATTGAGGTGGTCGCATTCGTGCTGGATGCACACCGCGAGCAAATCTTCGGCGATCAGTTCGTATGGCTTGCCGTCGCGGTCCAGTGCCTTGACCTTGACCCGTTGCGGGCGATCGACGTTTTCGTAGAAGCCCGGCACCGACAGGCAGCCTTCCTGGTACTGGCCCATGTCGTCGGTCAGCGGTTCGAGCTCGGGGTTGATGAACACTCGCGGCTCGGTGCGGTCTTCGGAGAGGTCCATCACGACGATACGTTTGTGCACGTTGACCTGGGTAGCGGCGAGGCCGATGCCAGGCGCTTCATACATTGTTTCAAACATGTCGTCGACCAACTGACGCACTTCGTCGTCCACTACGGCCACTGGCTTGGCGATAGTGCGCAGACGCGGATCAGGGAATTCGAGGATGTTTAAAATGGCCATAAGCTTGATCAGTGCACGTGTGAAGTAAGGTCGGGTCGATGGCCTGGCGGGTCCGAAGAAATGCAGGCTACCGTTGTAAAACGTAGCTCCCTTCTGTTGACAAGCAAGTTTTGACAAGCAAGCCGGGAGCGAGCCACTGACGGCTCTGGCGTTTCACGCGAATGCACATAATAAAGGGATTCACCGCATGAGGAAATCACTACTCGCCCTGCTGCTCCTGGCTTCGGCAGGCTGGGCGTACGGGCAGGTGCAACTTCGGGAAGATATTCCCACCATAAAGCTGTCGCCTCAGGTTCGCAGCAGCCCGGTGACCGAGGTTATCCCCAGCATTGCGCTCAAATCGATCAACAGCTTTCTGCTGAGCAACCGCATCGTCGACAAGGCCGAGGATTTCACCAAGGCGCCTTACATCGTCGCTGGTGATTCCGAGCGTGTGCTCAGCGGCGCGGGTGACCGCATCTTTGCCCGCGGCCATTTCGATCCGGCGCAACCGGCGTACGGTATCTTCCGCCAAGGCAAGGTCTACACCGATCCGCAGAGCAAGGAGATCCTGGGGATCAACGCCGACGACATCGGCGGCGGCGATGTCGTGGCCATTGAAGGTGACGTCGCCACTCTGGAGTTGCAACGCACGACCCAGGAGGTCCGCCTCGGCGATCGCTTGTTCAGCGGTGAAGAGCAGGCGATCAACTCGACCTTCACGCCCAGGGCGCCGAGCCACGAAATCAACGGTCTGATCATCGATGTTCCGCGCGGGGTCACGCAGATCGGCGAGTTGGACGTGGTTACCCTGAACAAGGGGCAGCGCGACGGTCTGGTCGAAGGCAATCTGCTGGCAGTGATGAAAACCGGCGAAACAGTCCGGGACCGGATCACGGGTCAGCCGTTGAAAATTCCCGATGAGCGCGCCGGTCTGCTGATGGTTTTCCGTACCTACGACAAACTCAGTTATGGGCTGGTGCTCAGCGCTTCACGCTCGCTGTCGGTGATGGATAAGGTACGAAATCCGTAAGAGTGCTTCACAAGTTACCAACAGAGTTATCCACAGCTTATTCCCGTTTGTACGGGTGCTCATAACGATCAAGGATGATCCATGTCGCTGCCTGCCGTTACACCGGTTTCCCCCGCGGAACTTGAAGCTCGTTTACGTCTGCACCGTTTGCCGGAACTCGGCCCGGCGCGTTTCAAGAAATTGCTCGAAGCCTTCGGCTCGGCATCCAAAGCCCTTAGTGCACCTGCCAGTGCCTGGCGCGCGCTGGGTTTGCCACTCGCCTGTTCCGAGGCCAGGCGTAGCGCTGAGATCCGTGACGGCGCCAGTCATGCATTGGCCTGGCTAGAGCATTCGGCCCAGCATTTACTGATGTGGGACCAACCGGACTACCCGGCGCTGCTGGCACAAATCAGCGATGCACCACCGCTGTTATTTGTCGCCGGCGATCCCGGCATTCTGGAAAAACCGCAACTGGCGATGGTCGGCAGCCGTCGCGCTTCCCGGCCGGGGATGGACACCGCTGCCGCATTTTCCCGCAGCCTGGCGGGTGCCGGTTTTGTCATTACCAGCGGCCTGGCCCTGGGCATTGACGCCGCCGCACACCAAGCTGCGCTGGACGTCGGCGGGCAAACGATCGGTGTGCTCGGTACGGGGCTCGAGAAGTTTTATCCACAGCGAAATAGACGCCTGGCAGACGCCATGATCGCCTCGGGCAGCGCGGTACTTTCGGAGTTTCCGCTGGATGCAGGCCCCAGCGCCGGTAACTTCCCCCGGCGCAACCGGATCATCAGCGGTTTGTCCCTCGGAGTGCTGGTGGTCGAAGCCAGTGTCGCCAGTGGGTCACTGATTACCGCGAGGCTGGCGGCGGAGCAGGGGCGCGAGGTGTTTGCGATGCCCGGGTCGATCCATCATCCCGGTGCCCGCGGCTGCCATCAGTTGATCCGTGACGGTGCGGTGCTGGTGGAAACCATCGAACATATCCTCGAAGCCCTGCGCGGCTGGCAACGACTGCCGTTATCCACAGAATCCTTCAGCCCTGAAACGACTCACCCCCTGTTGAAGTTGCTGCATGCCGCACCTCTGACCAGTGAAGCGTTGGTCGACGCAAGCGGCTGGACCTTGCCGAAGGTGCTGGCGGCGTTGACGGAACTTGAAATGGACGGTCGCGCTATTTGCGAAAGCGGGCGCTGGTTTGCACGGGTGAGCTAGGTTTTATAAACAAGATCGGTAAACTGCGCAGAGCCTTATTCTGGAGAGTTTTTCATGGTCAACAGTTGGCGTGTGCAACAAGCCGCGCAAGCAATTCGCGCCGGGGCGGTGATTGCCTACCCAACCGAAGCAGTCTGGGGCCTGGGTTGCGACCCGTGGGACGAGGAAGCGGTGGAGCGTCTGCTGCTGATCAAGGGGCGGTCCGAGGATAAAGGGCTGATCCTGGTCGCGGACAACATCCGTCAGTTCGATTTCCTCTTCGATGACTTCCCCGAGTTGTGGATGGACCGCATGGCCAGTACCTGGCCAGGTCCGAACACCTGGCTGGTGCCGCACCAGAACCTACTGCCGCAGTGGATTACCGGTGTGCATGAAACCGTGGCGCTGCGGGTCAGTGATCACCCACTGGTGCGGGACTTGTGCGCACTGGTCGGGCCGCTGGTGTCGACGTCGGCCAACCCGCAGGGACGCCCGGCGGCACGCACGCGGCTTCGCGTCGAGCAGTACTTCCGTGGGCAGGTGGATCTAGTGCTGGGTGGCAATCTGGGCGGGCGCAAGAACCCGAGCGTGATTCGCGATCTGGCGACCGGCAAGGTTTTGCGCCCGGATTAAGACCGGGTTGACCTCCTTCGCGAGCAAGCCCGCTCCCACACTGGATCTGTGAACGACACAGATCCAGTGTGGGAGCGGGCTTGCTCGCGAAGGGGCCCTACCAGTCAACTACCCATTCAGGGCAGCAGAACAACCGAACCCGTCGTACGCCGCGCCGACAACTCGGTCTGCGCCTTCGCCGCGTCAGCCAGTGGAAAACGCTGACTGATGTCCACGGTCAGCTTGCCGCTGATGATCATCTCGAACAACTCGTCGGCCATGCGTTGCAGGTTCTCGGCGTTGTTCGCATAAGTGCCCAGGGTTGGCCGGGTCACGTACAGCGAGCCTTTCCCCGCTAGGATCCCCAGGTTCACGCCGTCGACCGCACCGGACGCATTGCCAAAACTCACCACGAGGCCACGCGGTGCGGCGCTGTCGAGTGATGTCAGCCAGGTGTCCTTGCCAACGCCGTCATACACCACCGGGACTTTTTTGCCGTCGGTCAATTCCAGCACGCGCTGGGCGACGTTTTCATGGCTGTAGTCGATGGTCGCCCAAGCGCCGTTGGCCTTGGCCAGTGCGGCTTTCTCGGCCGAGCTGACCGTACCGATCAGCTTCACGCCCAAGGCCATTGCCCACTGGCAGGCCAGTGAGCCTACCCCGCCGGCTGCGGCGTGGAACAGGATGGTTTCGCCACCCTTGAGATCATAAGTCTGACGCAGCAGGTACTGCACGGTCAGGCCCTTGAGCATCACGCCAGCGGCCTGTTCGAAGCTGATGGCGTCCGGCAGTTTCACCAGATTGGCCTCGGGCAACACATGAACTTCGCTATAGGCGCCCAGAGGGCCGCTGCCATAGGCCACGCGATCGCCGATCTTGAAGCGGGTCACGTCGCTGCCGACCGCCTCGACCACGCCCGCACCCTCCGAGCCGAGGCCAGATGGCAGGGATGGCGGCGGGTACAGGCCGCTACGGTAATAGGTGTCGATGAAGTTCAGGCCGATGGCCTTGTTGGTCACGCGCACTTCCTTCGGACCTGGCTCGGCGGGTTGGTAATCCACATACTCGAGCACTTCGGGGCCACCATGGGCGCGGAACTGGATACGCTTTGCCATCGAAACTCTCCATAGGTCGTTTTACCAAGCGCCCTATCGGACTCCTAAGCTTGATTTTCGTCAACTGCGAAGGGGTAACTTGCGATGTTATGCTACGCGCCCATTTGCGCAGGCTGAGCTCCAATGGAGCGCCGCGTTGTTTTGCCCGATTCAAGGTGATGACATGACGACCCGCACCGAGGCCGTAAAAGCCTACCTGCTCGACCTGCAAGACCGTATCTGCGCCGCCCTGGAAGCCGAAGACGGTGGCACGCAATTCGTCGAAGACGCCTGGACCAGGCCGGCCGGCGGTGGCGGTCGCACCCGCGTGATTGAAAACGGCACGGTGATTGAAAAGGGTGGCGTGAACTTTTCCCACGTCTTCGGCAGCGGTCTCCCACCTTCAGCCAGCGCCCACCGGCCGGAGCTGGCGGGCCGTGGCTTTGAAGCCTTGGGCGTGTCGCTGGTGATTCACCCGCACAACCCCCATGTGCCGACTTCCCACGCCAACGTGCGCTTTTTCATTGCTGAAAAAGAAGGTGAAGAACCGGTCTGGTGGTTTGGCGGCGGCTTTGACCTGACCCCGTATTACGGTAACGAGGAAGACTGCATCCACTGGCATCGCATCGCCGAGCAGGCCTGTGCACCGTTCGGCCCGGACGTCTACTCGCGTTACAAGGCCTGGTGCGACAGCTACTTCCACATCAAGCATCGTCACGAGCCGCGTGGCATCGGCGGGCTGTTTTTCGACGACCTGAACGAGTGGGATTTCGACACTAGCTTCGCCTTCATGCGCGCCATTGGCGACGCGTACATCGATGCTTACCTGCCGATCGTGCAGCGCCGCAAGAACGACGCGTTCACGGCCAAGCAGCGCGAGTTCCAGGAGTTCCGCCGTGGCCGCTACGTTGAATTCAACCTGGTCTACGACCGCGGCACGTTGTTCGGCCTGCAATCGGGCGGGCGTACCGAGTCGATCTTGATGTCGCTACCACCGCAAGTGCGCTGGGGCTACGACTGGAAGGCCGAGCCTGGCAGCGAGGAAGCGCGCCTGACCGAGTACTTCCTGCAGGACCGCGATTGGTTGGCCGAAGCTTGAACGAGGAATCCTGATGGACCGTTATGTCGTATTCGGTAACCCGATTGGCCACAGCAAATCACCGTTGATCCACCGCCTGTTCGCCGAGCAGACCGCGCAAAAGCTGGACTACAACACAATGCTGGCGCCACTCGACGACTTTTCCACCTGTGCCCGGACGTTTTTCCTCGAGGGACGCGGCGCCAACGTGACGGTGCCATTCAAGGAAGAAGCCTACCGGCTGGCGAACAGCCTGACGGCGCGGGCGCAGCGCGCCGGTGCGGTCAATACCTTGAGCAAACTGGCCGATGGCAGTCTGTTGGGCGACAACACCGACGGTGCCGGGCTGGTGCGGGACCTGACGGTCAACGCCGGATTCAGCCTCAAGGGCAAACGCATCCTGCTGCTCGGCGCTGGCGGCGCGGTGCGCGGTGCCCTGGAGCCGCTGCTGGCCGAGCAACCGGCTTCGGTGATCATCGCCAACCGTACGGTGGACAAGGCCGAGTTGCTGGCTGAACTGTTCTGCGATCTGGGGCCGGTCTCGGCCAGTGGCTACGACTGGTTGCAGGAGTCGGTGGACCTGATCATCAACGCGACTTCCGCGAGCCTCACGGGCGATGTGCCGCCGATTGCACCGAGCCTGATCGAACCAGGCAAAACGGTGTGCTACGACATGATGTACGGCAAGGAGCCGACCTCGTTCTGCCGCTGGGCCAGCGAACACGGGGCTGCGGTGGCAATGGATGGCTTGGGGATGCTGGCCGAGCAGGCCGCGGAGGCGTTTTTCCTGTGGCGCGGTGTGCGCCCGGATACGGCGCCGGTGCTGGCGGAGTTGCGTCGGCAGTTGGCCCTGTAGATTTTCCTGATCAGACAGACTTTCTGTGGCGAGGGAGCTTGCTCCCGCTGGGCTGCGTAGCGGCCCTAAAACCTGGCATGCCATGTATCAGCCAGTTTGCGGGCGCTTCGCACCCGAGCGGGAGCAAGCTCCCTCGCCACAGGGTTGGGTGGTGTTCCCAAGGAAGACGTTCAATCCTCAAACCGGATCGGGCATTTCTCCGCGCCTTCGAGCTTCCTCAACTCTTCCACCACCTGCGGTCGTGCCCGGCGCAAGGTCAGGCTGCGGTCCTGGCGCAGCAATCGTCGCGCCTCCTGGTGCAGCATTTCCACCCCTGAGTAATCGATGAAGTTGATCTGCTGCGCCTCGATCACCACGCGCGCGCCGTGCATGCGTTGCAGGCGTACTTGCAGGTAGTGGCTGGCACCGAAAAAGATCGAGCCGCCGACCCGCAGAATGTCCTCCTCGCCATCACGTACATGCTGTACCCGTGGCTGGGATGTGCGTTTGAGATAGAAAAAAAGCGAGGCCAATACGCCGGCGTAGATCGCCGTCTGCAACTCCAGCAGCAGCGTGGCGACGCAGGTCAGCGCCATGACCACGAACTCGGCGCGGCTGACCCGCAACAACGCGCGAATGCCGCGATGGTCCACCAGGCCCCAGGCGATCAACAGAATGCTGCCGGCCATGGCCGGAATCGGTATGTGTTCGATCAACTGCGCGCCGAATAGGGCGAACATCGCCACCCACAGTGCCGAAAAAATCCCCGCCAGCGGTGAGCAGGCGCCGGCCTCGTAGCTGAGACCCGAGCGGGTGAAGGAGCCAGCGGACAGCGATCCGGAAAAAAATGCGCCGACCATGTTCGACAAGCCCTGAGCACGAACTTCCTGGTTGGCGTCGAGTAATTGCTGCGAACGTGCAGAGATCGAGCGGGCAATCGACAGACTGGTGACCAGCCCGAGCATGCCGACCGCCACGGCGCTGGGCAGCAGGCGCAGGATCAGATCGAGATCCAGCGGCAACTGACTGAAAGGCGGCAGCTTGCCGGTGAAGGCGCTGACCAGTTGCACGTGCCCGAACATCGACGGCCAAAGCCAGACCAGCAATCCGCCGAGGATCAGGGTGATCAAGAGCGTCGGCCAGCGTGGCAGCAGCTGTTTGAGGATCACGCCCACCACCACCGTTGCCAGTCCCAGCGCCAGCGAAGGTTTGTCCATTTCGCCGAGATGGCGCAATAAAGTGATGAAACTGTCCAGCGCGGTGGCTTGGCTGGGCAAGTCCAGTCCCAGCAGGTTAGGCAACTGACCGATGGCAATCACCACGGCAGCCCCCAGGGTGAAGCCGAGCACCACCGAGTGCGAGACGAAATTCACCAGCGCGCCAAACCGCAACAAACCCAGCAGCCATTGAAAGATGCCGGCCAGGAAGGTGAGCAACAGGATCACGGTGACGTAGTCCTGCGTCGCCGGAACGGCCAGAGGACTGACGCTGGCGTACAGGACAATCGAGATGGCCGCTGTAGGACCGCAGATCAAATGCCACGACGAGCCCCAGAGGCAGGCGATCAGCACCGGGATGATTGCGGCATAGAGGCCGTATTCCGGAGGGAGGCCGGCGATGAGCGCGTAGGCAATGGATTGCGGCAACGCCAGAATCGCGCCGCTGAGGCCGACGACCAGGTCCCGGCCGACGCTGGTGCGGGTTTGCTTGGGCAACCAACTGAGGAATGGAAAGAGTGAATGGCGGCTTGGCAGGGCCATGGGGCCTCTCGGTTGGGGTTTTACGAAAGAGTATCAGGACCAGGCAAACATTGTGGCGAGGGGGCTTGCCCCCGATCGATTGCGAAGCAATCGTAAACCTTGCATGCGGTTTACCTGATAAACCACAGTTGCTGGTTTAGGGACGGCTGCGCCGTCCAACGGGGGCAAGCCCCCTCGCCACACAAATCCATTTCGACTCTGGTTTAGAGTTTGGCTTTGACCGCCGGCAGCGCGTCCTTGCCATCCACGGTCTTCACTCCATCAAGCCACTTGTCCAACACCGCCGGGTTGGCCTTGATCCATGCCTTGGCTGCGTCTGCGTTACTGACCTTGTTGTTCACCACCTCGGCCATGATGCTGTTTTCCATATCCTGGGTGAAGCTCAGGTTGGTCAGGAGTTTGCCGACGTTCGGGCAGGCCTGTGCATAACCTTTGCGGGTCAGCGTGTGCACGCTGCCGGTGTCACCGAAGTACTTCTCGCCACCCTTGAGGTAATGCATTTTCAGTTGCACGTTCATCGGGTGCGGGGTCCAGCCGAGGAAGGTCACGAATTTCTGCTTTTTCACCGCGCGGGACACTTCCGCCAGCATTGCCTGCTCGCTGGACTCGACCAGTTTCCACTGGCCCATGTCGAAATCGTTTTTCTTGATGATCTCTTGCAGCGAGATGTTCGCCGGTGCGCCGGAGCCGATGCCGTAGATCTTGCGGTCGAACTTGTCGGCGTATTTGTTCAGGTCGGCAAAGTTATGCACACCCGCGTCCCACACATAGTCTGGAACGGCAAGGGTGAACTCGGTGCCGTCGAGGTTCTTCGCCAGTTGCGTGACATCGCCATTGGCGACGAATTTGTCATAGAAGCCCTGCTGCGCCGGCATCCAGTTACCCAGGAACACATCAACCTGGCCATCCTTGAGCCCGCCAAAAGTGATCGGCACCGCGAGCGTGTCGACCTTGGCCTTGTAGCCCATGCCGTCCAGCAGGAACCCGGTGATGGCATTGGTCGCGGCGATGTCGCTCCAACCCGGGTCGGCCATCTTTACGGTCTCGCAACTCTGATCGGCAAACGCCGAGGCGCTGCCCAGAGCCAGGAGCCCGACCGTCATTACTGTGGATAACCTTTGCATGGACTTCCCCTTAACGTTATTGGTTTTGGCAGGGTTGTGGATAACGTGCTTTACGTTCCAGATCGTCGAGGTCGATGTGGTTGCGCATGTATTGCTGACTGGCGTCCACCAGCGGCTGGTGATCCCAGCTCTTCAGCTTGCCGAGGGTCAACGCCTCGGCCACGAAACGCCGGCGTCGCTGGCTGGCGAGCACCTGCTGGTGGATGGCTGGAATATTCCACTTCGCCCGCGCCTCAGCGAGAAAGTCGTCGAACAGCTGGCGATGTTGCGGCGAATGGCTGAGTTCTTCCAGTTCGTGAGGGTCATTGTGTACGTTGAAGAGCAGACAAGGGTCGTCTTCGCTGTAGATGAATTTATAGGCCCTGCGGCGGATCATCATCAGCGGGCTGATGGTGCCTTCGGCCATGTATTCGCCGAACACTTCATCGTGGCCACCCTGCCCTTGCAGGTGCGGCACCAGCGAACGGCCATCCAGGGGCAAGCCCGGTTCCAGCGAGCCGCCGGCCAATTCGACGAATGTCGGTAGCAGGTCCGCCGTGGAAACACAGGCGCTGACCCGGCTAGCACCGAACTGCCCCGGTGCGCTGATCAGCAGCGGCACCCGTGCGGCCATTTCATACCAGTGCATTTTGTACCAGAGGCCGCGCTCGCCGAGCATGTCGCCGTGGTCACCGGAAAACACGATGATGGTGTCTTCGATCAGCCCGGTATCTTCCAGGGTTTGCAGGAGTTTGCCGACGTTGCTGTCGATATAGCTGCACGCGCCGAAATAGGCGCGGCGGGCATCGCGAATCTTATCCACAGGCAGTGGCTTGTCCCACAGGTCATAGACCTTGAGCAAACGCTGCGAGTGCGGATCGAGGTCATGCGGGTCCGGGGTTGCAGGCAGCGGGATATCGGCATCGTCGTACAAATCCCAGAAAGCCTTGGGAATCGTGTATGGATCGTGTGGGTGAGTCATGGAAACAGTCAGGCAGAACGGCTGGTCGCCGTCCTCGCGGATATGGTCGAACAGGTACTGCTGGGCCTTGAATACCACCTCTTCGTCGAAATCCAACTGGTTGGTGCGCACACACGGGCCGGCTTGCAGAACCGAGGACATGTTGTGGTACCAGGTCGGCCGCACGTCCGGTTCATCCCAGTTCACTGCCCAGCCGTAGTCGGCCGGGTAGATGTCACTGGTCAGGCGCTCTTCGTAGCCGTGCAACTGGTCCGGCCCGCAGAAATGCATCTTGCCCGACAGGGCGGTGCGGTAGCCGAGGCGGCGTAAATAATGGGCATAAGTCGGTACGTCGGCGGGGAAATCGGCAGCGTTGTCGTAGGCGCCGATCTTGCTCGGCAACTGGCCGCTGACCAGGGTGAAACGCGACGGTGCGCACAGGGGGCTGTTGCAATAAGCCGAGTCGAACAACACGCCTTGTGCGGCGAGGCGGCTGAGATTGGGCAACTTGATGGGCGATGGACCGTAGAACGGCAACATTGGCGCGGCCATTTGATCGGCCATGATGAAAAGAATGTTCTTGCGCTTCATGTGATCGCGGCATTCCATAGTGGATGTTTATGCGAGAGTGCTGGCTTCGAGAATGAAACCCAAGCTCTTCGCGGTAAAGCCCATGCACGGCAATGACTAGGATAAGCACAGCTTATGTATGACGCCCTTGGTGACCTGTCACTGGATCTGCTCCGTGCCTTCGAAGCGGCAGCCCGTCAGCGCAGCTTCACCGCGGCGGCGGTTGAACTCGGCACCACGCAGCCGGCCATCAGCCAGCAGATCAAGCGCCTTGAAGAACAACTGGCGACCCGATTGTTCGACCGCATTTATCGCGGTATCGAGTTGACTGAGGCCGGGCTGATACTTTTTCAGCAGGTTCAGCTCGGATTGCAGAATATCGACGCAGGATTGAGCGCAATCAGCGCCCAGCAACAGCATGAGGTGCTGCAGGTGGCCACTGATTTTGCCTTCGCCGCCTATTGGTTGATGCCGCGTCTGCACCGCTTTCACGCGGCCAACCCGCAGGTGGATGTCAGCCTGGTCACCAGTGAACGTAGTCATAACATGCTACGTACCGATATCGACGTGGCGATACTGTTCGGCGATGGCCGCTTCAAGCAGGGTGAAAGCCATTGGCTGTTCAGTGAGGAAGTGTTTCCGGTGTGCAGCCCGCAGTTGCTGGGTGAACGTTCCCTGCCCTTGCCCCCCCAGGCCTTGCTCGAGTTTCCGTTGCTGCATCTGCGTGGGGAACACAGCAGTAACTGGTTCGACTGGAGTGGTGTATTCCGCGAGTTGGGCATCACCTCGCCTCCGGCGCCCGGTCAACTGCGTTTCGACAACTACACCTTGCTGATTCAGGCGGCGATTGGTGGTCAAGGCGTGGCCATCGGCTGGCGCCACCTTGTGGATAACTTGCTGGCGCAAGGGTTGTTGTGTCGACCGATCGGCGAAACGGTGATGTCCCGGCTGGGCTATTACGTGGTTTTGCCCCAGCGTAAACGGCGCGGGGTGTTGATCCAGCAGTTTGTGGATTGGTTGATGGCTGAGCAGGCGGGCAGCGCGGAGTCGTTGACGGGGTTTGCGTTTCCTTCGATTGCGGTTTGAGCGTTAAAAGATCGCAGCCTGCGGCAGCTCCTACAGGAGCACCCCCGATTCAAGGTTCCGAGGTCGCGATGAAACTGACGTGCTCGCCGATGTGCAGTTTCAGGTGCAATTCATCGGCAATGCCCACGGCGGTTCGGGCCAGTCGCCCGAGCGGTTCGGCCAGCCCCGGCTCGAGATTGCCGCCGGGTTTGGCGAAATGTTCGATGGTCAGCCCCGGTACCCCGCGCGGTTCGTTGACCAGCGTCCACTGCAAAGGACTGCTTTGCAGTGCCTCGCGGATTTCCTCTGCAGCGTGACGTTGCAGGCTGTCCTCGAGCTCCGGCTCGTCCAGCACCGCGAAATCTCCCACCAGAAACAACCGGGCAACGCCTGCCCCCTGCAGGCCTTCAATCAAGGCGTCGACTGCCAGCACTTGCTCGACCGGACCCGGTACGATGGTTTTTTCCACGTGTTCGCTGTTGAACGGTAAGCCAGGAGCGTCCAGTAAACAGATGACCACGGAGCTGCCGGCCACACTCTGCTTGACCCGTTGCGCGTCGAACAGGTCGCCAGTCTTGGTGCGCAGCCCCGGACGGGGTACCAGCGCATTGAGGTCATCGAGAATCGCGATCACCTCATGCTGGCGCCGCAGCATTTCAGCCATCAGCGCACTGCCCAGGCTACTCATGGCACCATAAAGCACCACTTTCACAACGGGGGTTTCGGCATTTTTCATGGCTGAACCCTTTTTCCAGCGTCTATATGACGTGTGACCCGCAGGAAAGGGTGAGGGTTCGAATAGCTTTCAGAGGGATTGCAATGCAGCAGATCACGGGCTATCACGCCCATGTTTACTTCGATGCCGACTCGATCGGGCAGGCGCGGGCGCTGTGTGAGCAGGCGGCGCAATTGTTTCCAGTGAAAATGGGCCGTGTGCACGAGCGCCCGGTCGGTCCACACCCGGACTGGAGCTGCCAGTTGGCGTTCGAGCCGCAGGTGCTGGGTGAAGTGCTGCCGTGGCTGGCGCTCAACCGCAAGGGCCTGGTGGTGTTTTTACACCCGGACACCGGCGACGATCTGCGCGACCACACCGAGCATGCGATCTGGATGGGCGCGATTCGACCGCTGGATCTGTCTATTTTTTGATCAGAGTGTTTCTTCAGCCTCGCCGGGCAAGTGTTCGTCCAGATGCAGCCACGGCAAGCGACTGTCGGTCCAGATGTGTCGCTGCGCCGGTGCCTGCTCGGGGTGGTCGAGGGTGGCGATGGTCAGGTCGATGCTGTCCGGGTTCAGGTGCGTTACCACCGCCAGTTGCGCCCCGCAGTGACCGCAGAAATAGCGCGCGCAGGTGGATGAAGAGTCGTACCGCGACGGTGTCCCGGCCAACCATTGAAAGGCGGATGCCGGCACGGTGATCCAGGTGGTCACGATGCCGCCGCTGACCCGTCGGCAAATCGAACAATGACAGTGGACGATATCGTGCAGTGGCCCGCTGAATTGATAGCGCAGCTGCCCGCAGTGGCAGCCGCCGGTGTGAACATTGGTCATGACATTCCTCCTGCTGCGTAATGACTGACGCCTTCGCGAGCAAGCCCGCTCCCGCATTGGCTTTGTGGGAGCGGGCTTGCTCGCGAAGGCCGTAACCCGGTTCACCTCCCTGCCCCCGTCCGACGACCGGTCGTGCATCCGGTCAAAGCTTTCAACTGCGAAAGCTGGCTGAAAGCTTCCCCGATTAGGATCGCCGCCACTACCGGCAAAAGACCGGTGGCCAATGCGAGTGTTCGATTGCTCGCCAGGCCCATTTAACAACAACAATGGTGATTCTGATGTCCTCTTCTACCCGCCACTTCGCTGTGCCTCCGTCCGTACCTCTCGTGCTTCCCGTTCTGCGCTGATCCCACCCGATCCGCCCATTCCCTAGCCGCGCTACGCCTGGAGTATTCCCATGCTGACTTTCCTTGGCTTCGCCATGGTCATCACGTTCATGTTCCTGATCATGACCAAGCGCCTGTCTGCGCTGATCGCCCTGATCCTCATTCCAATCATCTTCGCCCTGTTCGGCGGCTTTGGCCCCAAAATCGGCCCGATGATGCTCGAAGGCATCACCAAGCTAGCGCCGACGGGCGTGATGCTGATGTTCGCTATTTTGTATTTCGCCCTGATGATCGACTCCGGCCTGTTCGACCCGGCCGTGCGCAAGATCCTCAAAATGGTCAAGGGCGACCCGCTGAAAGTTTCGGTCGGCACCGCTGTACTGGCGCTGGTCGTTTCCCTCGATGGTGACGGCGCGACCACCTACATGATATGCGTGGCCGCCATGCTGCCGCTCTACAGCCGCATTGGCATGAGCCCGCGGATCATGGCCGGCCTGATCATCCTCGCCGGTGGCGTGATGAACATGACCCCATGGGGCGGCCCGACCGCCCGTGCCGCCAGCGCACTGCACGTGGACCCGTCGGCTATTTTCGTACCGATGATCCCGGCGATGCTGGCCGGTGTGGTGGCGATCCTGGCCATCGCTTACTTCTACGGCAAACGTGAGCGTGCGCGTCTGGGTGAACTGCACCTGGTGGGCGATGAAGTCGACCACAGCGAAATCAGTGTCTCGCAGTTCCCGGATGCCCGTCGTCCGAAGCTGATCTGGTTCAACGGCGCCCTGACACTAGGCCTGATGTGCACCCTGATCGCCGGCCTGCTGCCGTTGCCGGTGTTGTTCATGGTGGCGTTCAGTATCGCCATGATCGTCAACTATCCTTGCCTGCAACAGCAGAAGGATCGCGTCGCGGCTCACGCCGGTAGCGTACTGGCCGTGGTCGGGCTGATCTTTGCGGCCGGCATCTTCACCGGTATCCTGTCGGGCACCGGCATGGTTGATGCCATGTCGAAAAGCCTGTTGTCGGTGATTCCGGATTTCCTCGGCCCGTACCTGGCGGTGATCACGGCGCTGGTAAGCATGCCGTTCACCTTCTTCATGTCGAACGATGCATTTTATTACGGCGTGTTACCGGTACTTGCCGAAGCCGCCAGTCACTACGGTATAACCGCAGTGGAAATGGCACGTGCCTCGATCGTCGGTCAGCCCGTCCACCTGTTGAGCCCGCTGGTTCCATCGACTTATCTGTTGGTGGCCCTGGCCGGTATCGATTTCGGTGACCACCAGCGCTTCACCCTGAAGTGGGCAGTGCTGGTTTGTATCTGCATACTGATTGCTGCACTGCTGTTGGGGACTTTCCCGATGTTCAGCACTCTATAAGCCCAAGACTCACCACGTCGGGTCCAGGCTTCGCTGTTTGAAGCCCGGGCCCTTTGTGGTTTAACAATCGCTCAAAGGAATACACATGGAATGGCTGACCAACCCTGAAATCTGGGTTGCCTTCTTTACCCTGACCGCCCTGGAAATCGTTCTGGGCATCGATAACATCATCATGATTTCGATCCTGGTCAGCCGCATGCCCAAACATATGCAGGCGCGCACCCGGATTTTCGGTCTGGCGCTGGCCATGATCACGCGAATCCTGCTCCTGCTGTCGATCACCTGGGTCATGCGCCTCACCGCCGACCTGTTCGTCGTGTTCGGCCAGGGCATCTCCGGACGTGACCTGATCCTGTTCTTCGGTGGTCTGTTCCTGCTGTGGAAGAGCTCGCAAGAGATGTACCACGCGCTGGAAGGTGAAGACGAAACCAACGAAGAGCCTTCGGGCAAGGGCGGCAACTTCCTCTACACCATCATCCAGATCGCGATCATCGACATCGTGTTCTCGCTGGACTCGGTCATCACCGCAGTCGGTATGGTCTCCCACGTACCGGTCATGGTCGCGGCGATCATCGTGGCGGTGTTGGTGATGATGTGGGCTTCCGGCACCATCAGCGAGTTCATCGACAAGCACCCGTCGCTGAAGATGCTGGCGCTGTCGTTCCTGCTGATCGTCGGTACCGTGCTGATTGCCGAATCCCTGGACGTACACGTGCCAAAAGGCTACGTCTACTTCGCCATGGCGTTCTCGCTGGCAGTGGAAGCGATCAACATCAAGATGCGCACGGCCATCGCGAAAAAGAAGAAACAGCAGGATCCGGTAAAGCTGCGCAAGGACATTCCGGGCCAGTAACCCGGTAGTACGCAATACCCTGTGGGAGCGGGCTTGCTCGCGAAGGCGGTGTGTCAGACAACATTAATGTCGACGGACACGACGCCTTCGCGAGCAAGCCCGCTCCCACTTTGTTTTTTGCGGGTTGCTTAAACGGGATTTCATGACAGTTTTGTTTCAATCCCTTCTTTGGCTGTGCGATGCTGGCGCGCAGACCGTTAGCCAACTACAGCTTAAGTACAGAACGTAGAACGTCGCGCGGTACCGTCAATTTGCTCCTTTGGGGCGCTACACCACAGGGGGTCATTATGCTCACCCTGCTCAATTTGCTTTCCGCCGTGGCCCTGCTGATCTGGGGCACGCACATCGTCCGAACCGGCATCCTGCGGGTCTACGGCACCAATTTGCGCCATGTCATCAGCCATAACATGGCCAACCGCTGGCTGGCATTCGCCTCCGGGATCGCCGTGACGGCGATGGTCCAGAGCAGCAACGCCACTGCCATGCTCGTCACCTCCTTTGTCGGCCAGGGCCTGATGGCGCTGACCCCGGCGCTGGCCACCATGCTTGGCGCGGACGTCGGTACGGCGCTGATGGCGCGGGTGCTGACGTTCGATCTGTCATGGCTGTCGCCATTGCTGATTTTTGTCGGGGTGATTTTCTTTCTGTCGCGCAAACAGACCCGGCTCGGGCAGTTGGGCCGTGTCGCCATTGGCTTGGGGTTGATCATTCTGGCGTTGCAACTGATTGTCGAGGCGGCGCATCCGATTACCCACGCCAAAGGAGTGAAGGTGATTTTCGCCTCGCTCACCGGCGACATCCTGCTTGATGCCCTGGTCGGGGCGCTGTTCGCGATGATTTCCTATTCCAGCCTGGCCGCCGTCCTGCTGACCGCGACCCTGGCGGGTGCCAACGTGATCAGCCTGCCGGTGGCCATCGGACTGGTGATCGGTGCCAATATCGGCAGCGGCGTACTCGCCTTCCTCAGTACCAGCATGCAGAACGCCGCCGGACGCCAAGTGGCGCTGGGCAGCCTGCTGTACAAAATGATTGGTCTTTTATTGATCATTCCGGTGCTCGACCCGCTGGTGCACTGGCTCGATGGCCTGGATTTCAGCCCTCAGGAAATGGTCATTGGCTTTCACCTGCTCTACAACACCGTGCGTTGCCTGATCCTGCTGCCCAGTCTCGAGCCGATGGCCAGGTTTTGTGCCTGGGTGCTGCCGGAGCGCCCGCAAGCCAACGGCACGGCCAAGCCCCGGCATCTTGACCCCACGGCCTTGGTCACGCCCGGTCTGGCGCTGGCCAACGCGGCCCGGGAAACCTTGCGCATGGGCGACCTGATCGACAACATGCTCGAAGCCATGCTCGACGTATTGCGTGGCAAGCAAACCGCCGTCACCCAGGAAGTCCGCCGCCTGTGCGACGATGTCGAAGCGCTCTACAGCGCAATCAAGCTGTACCTGGCGCAAATGCCCCGGGAAGACCTCAGCGATCAGGACAGCCGGCGCTGGGCGGAAATCATTGAGTTGGCCATCAACCTGAAGCTCTCCAGCGACTTGATCGAACGCATGCTGCGCAAGATTCAGCAGCAGAAAACCTCGCAACGCCGGTCGTTTTCCGAAGTCGGGCTGGACGAACTGACCGGACTGCACACCCAGTTGATTTCCAGCCTGCGGCTCGGGATGTCGGTGTTTCTCAGTGGTGACCCGGAAAGTGCGCGCCAGCTGGTGCGTGAAAAACGTCGTTTCCGTGCACAGGAACGGCGTCTGGCCCACGCTCATGTCAGCCGTTTACACCGTAAAATCGTGCAAAGTATCGAAACCAGCTCGTTGCACCTGGAGTTGATCGCCGACATGAAGCGTCTGAATTCGCTGTTTTGCAGCAGTGCCTACGTGGTGCTGGAAACATCGGACACCGGTGCGTTGGTGGTCGACGATTTGAGCGACATCACTCATTCACCCTGAACGTCCACAGTCGCCTGAAGTCTGTTGAACTTACGCTGGTCGTATGGAAGCTTGTTATGCGTTGTCTGTTGTTCGCCTGCCTGTTGCTTGGTTCACTCCCGTCATTCGCCCTGGATCGCTTTCAGGTCGAGGGCTACACGCTGCGCAATGGCTTGCAGTTGCTGCTCAAACCCGGCACTGATCGCGGGCATGTGGCGATCCGGCTGGTGGTCGGCGTTGGCCTGGACGATTTCGGCTGCGAAGAAAAGGAACTGCCACATCTGCTGGAACACCTCTTGTTCAGCGGCATCGACGCCAGTGGCGAAGGTGGCCTGGAGGAACGCATGCAGGCCTTGGGCGGTGAGTGGAATGCCTTTACCAGCAATGCCGATACGACTTTCGTCATCGAGGCCCCGGCGAAAAACCAGCGCAAGGTACTCGACCTGTTGCTGGCGCTGCTGACCCAGACTCGCTTCGACGACAGCGCCATCAGCGCGGCCAAGCAGGTGGTCGAGCGTGAAGACGGTGGTCACTACTCGCACCTGCAACGCTGGCTCGATCGCCAGGACCTCGGCCACACGGCCAGCAACCAATTGGCCGTCGAGTTGGGCCTCAAATGCCCGGAGCGTGCGCAAGTCGATGACTTGACCCGTCAGCAACTGGAGCAGGTGCGCAAGGACTGGTATGCGCCGAACAACATGACCCTGATCGTGGTCGGCGACCTCGACAAGTTGCTGCCAGCCTATCTGGAGCGGGCGTATGGCGCGCTGGAAGCGATCACCCCCGGCGAGCATCCGCCGCTGCCGCAAATCCGGGCCAGCGCCGCCCATGAGCGCACCTTGCCCCACGGTCTGGTCGGCAACGGCGCCAAGTTGCACTGGCTGGTGCCGGAGCCGGTGCTGGAAGACGGGCACGACCAAACCTTCGATTTACTCAAGGACTATCTGGATTGGGCGCTCTATCGCCAACTGCGCCTGGCACATGGTTTGTCCTATGGCCCGTGGGCGGAACGCGAAGTGTTCGGCGGCGTGGGTTTCATGAGCCTCAATGCCGACCTTGAACGCGACGACGTGCCCGAGGCCGAACAAGTGCTCGATGACTTGAAGGCCGAACTGCTCAGGGACGGCCTCAATGCCGACACGTTCAACCGCCTGAAACAGGCCGCAATCGCCCGCCAGACCTGGGCCGTACAAGGCAACAGTGCGTTGGCCGACTACTACTGGAGCGCCATCGGCGACTACGAGGACGGTCGCTTCACCAATCCGGCCAGGGAGCTGCAGGGGGTGACGCTGGAAGAGGCGAACAAGGCGGTGCGTGAACTGCTGTTGCAGCCGGGGTATTTGCGGATCGAGAAGCCGTTGTTCAGCTATGACCAGTTGATGTGGTTGGTGGTTGCTGGGGCGGGCTTGATCGTGTTGATGCTGGTGGGCTGGCGTTTGCATCGCAGGAAGTAATCATTCTGTTTGGCAAGAAAACTCCTTGTGGGAAACACAATCCCCTGTGGCAGCGAGCTTGTTCCGGGCGGCGTTCCGACGATGAGGCCATGTCATTCAACATCAAAGTTGCCTGATCCGCCGCCATCGCGAGCAGACTTGCTCCCACAGGTTGCGTGGTGCAACTGACCCCAAACTCTCGCCACAGCGCCGCACCAGCGGTACCCTGTCGAGGTTTTTTCCTACAACCACTGTGAAACCGCCGAATGCAAAACCTGACCCGTTTCGTACAGCGCATCCTCGAATTGATGAAGCGCTACCCCGGGGTCATTGCGCTCGCTGGTTTCATCTCCGGGGTAGGCAGCTTCATCCTGGTCGATCGCCAGCAAGGCCTGGCGAGCTGGATCACCACCATCATGCTGATCAGCTGGATCTGGCTGATGCTGGAGAACAGCCTGACCAAGTTGTTCACACGCATTTTCAAGCGCGAAATCCCGGAACCCTTGCTGCGTTACGCAACGCAGATGATCCATCAGGAAAGCCTGTTTTTTGTCCTGCCGTTCTTCTTCATCACCACGACGTGGAACAGCGGCCAGTTGTTTTTCACCGGGCTGCTGGGCGTCGCGGCACTGATTTCGATCATTGACCCTCTGTACTACAAGTGGCTGGCGCCACGGCGCTGGGCGTTTCTGGCCCTGCACACCCTGACCCTGTTCGCCGCGCTACTCACCGCGTTGCCGGTGATCATGCACCTGACCACCGCGCAAAGTTTCAAATGGGCACTGGGTATCTCGGTGCTGCTGTCGTTCCCGAGCTTGGCGTCGATCTTCCCGATTCGTACCCTGCGCAGCGCGCTGGCGATTTTGAGTATCACTCTGGGCATTGGCGCCGTCGGGTGGGAGCTGCGCTCGTGGGTGCCACCGGCGACGCTGTGGATGACCGACGTGGCCATCAGTACGCAAATGCAGGACCGCACACCTGGCGCCAGCCTCGAGGAAGTCAGCGCCGAGCAGATTCGCAGTGGCGGGCTTTACGCCTACACCGCGATCAATGCCCCGCGTGGTCTGGACGAGCGGATTTATCACGTCTGGCAGTTCAACGGCAAAGAGGTCGACCGCATCCCACTGGATATTCGTGGCGGGCGCAAGGAAGGTTACCGTGCCTGGACCCACAAGCAGAATTTCCCGGGCAACCCGGCCGGCAAATGGCAGGTCCGGGTGCTGACCGAAGATGGCCAGGTCATCGGCGTGCTGCGTTTCAAGGTCACGGACAGCACAGCGATCAAAGAAAAGTAGTACGGTTCGTGCTATTACGTAGAGCTGCGTAATCACTGAACAAGCACGGAGCATATGATCAGTAGCACGATGGCCGGCAACGCCCAGTTGGACACGTCGCTCACCCCTGCGCGGTTGCGGGTGACGGGCGATTGGACGCTTGCCCATTACGCTGACCTCAAGCTGTTGAGCGAAAAACTCCGCGGCCAGTACGACGCCAACACCCCTATCGACCTCAATGGTCTCGGCGCCCTCGACACCGCTGGCGCCTCGCTGTTGGTCGAGCTGCTCGGCTCCGAGCGCCTCGGCCGCTCCGCCGAACATCCTGATTGCACACTTTCCGCTGCCGATCGGGCGTTGCTGCAAACCGTCTACTGTTCGTTGACCGATTTCTGCGTACCGATCAAGGAACCGGAAGTCAGCGTTTCCATTCAGTTGCTGACCCGCATTGGTCGGGCGGTGGACGCCGTCTGGCAGGACACCCTGCAACTGCTGGGTTTCGTTGGCCTGATCATCGAAACCATCGTCCGCGGCCTGTTCCGTCCCAAGCGCTGGCGCGTCACGCCGATGATCGCCCACATCGAACAGACCGGTCTCGACGCCGCGCCCATCGTTGCGTTGCTGACGTTTCTGGTGGGCGCCGTCGTGGCGTTCCTCGGGTCGACAGTGCTGGCCACCTTCGGCGCCACGGTCTTCACCGTGGACCTGGTGGGATTTGCCTTCCTGCGCGAATTCGGTGTGTTGCTGACCGCGATCCTGATGGCCGGGCGTACCGCCAGTGCGTTCACCGCGCAAATCGGTTCGATGAAGGCCAACGAGGAAATCGACGCCATCCGCACCCTTGGCCTCGACCCCGTGGAGTTGCTGGTGGTGCCGCGGGTCCTGGCGCTGCTGATCGCCCTGCCGATGCTGACCTTTCTGGCGATGCTGTCGGGGATTATCGGCGGTGCCGTGGTCTGCGCGGTGGCGCTGGATATCTCGCCGGCGATGTTCCTGTCGCTGCTGCAAACGGACATCGGCGTACAGCACTTTCTGGTGGGGATCGTCAAAGCCCCGATCTTCGCCTTCCTCATCGCCGCCATCGGTTGCCTTGAAGGCTTCAAGGTCAGTGGTAGCGCCGAGTCTGTGGGCGCGCACACCACGTCGAGCGTGGTGCAGTCGATTTTCGTGGTGATCGTGATGGATGCGGTCGCCGCGATGTTTTTCATGGAGATGGGTTGGTGAGTCGTATCCCCAGAGCGCCCTCCGAGGCGGTGATTGAAGTTCGTGGACTGTGCAACCGCTTTGGAAGCCAGAGCGTGCACGAGAACCTCGACCTGGACTTGTACAAGGGCGAGATCCTCGCTGTGGTCGGCGGTTCCGGCAGCGGCAAATCGGTGCTGCTGCGCAGCATTGTCGGGCTGCGCGAGCCCAGCGAAGGGGTGGTGAAAGTCTTCGGCAAGAACCTGCCAAGCTTGTCCGAGCACGAGCGCTCGCTGGTGGAGCGGCGATTCGGTGTGCTGTTCCAGAAAGGCGCGCTGTTCTCTTCGCTGACCGTGACCGAGAATGTTGCCCTGCCGCTGATCGAGCACGCCGGCTTGAGCCGCAGTGACGCCGAGCATCTGGCAGCGGTGAAAATGGCCTTGGCCGGGTTGCCGCTGTCGGCGGCGGAGAAGTACCCCGCGTCGCTGTCCGGCGGCATGATCAAGCGTGCCGCGCTGGCCAGGGCATTGGCGCTGGACCCGGACATCCTGTTTCTCGACGAACCCACCGCCGGTCTCGACCCGATCGGCGCTGCCGCGTTCGACCAATTGATCCTGACCCTGCGCGATGCCTTGGGCCTGAGTGTCTTTCTGGTGACCCACGATCTCGACACGCTCTACACCATCACCGACCGGGTGGCGGTGCTGGCGCAGAAAAAGGTGCTGGTGGCGGACGCCATCGACAAGGTCTCGGAAACCAACGATCCGTGGATTCACGAATACTTCCATGGCCCTCGCGGCCGCGCGGCGTTGACGGCCGCCCAACAGCTCAACGAGGTCTGACATGGAAACCCGAGCCCATCATGTATTGATCGGCCTGTTCACCGTGATTGTGGTGACAGCCGCGCTGTTGTTCGGTCTGTGGCTGGCGAAGTCCAGTGTCGACACCGAGTTCAAGGACTACGAGGTCGTATTCAACGAGGCGGTCAGCGGTTTGTCCAAGGGCAGTTCAGTGCAGTACAGCGGGATCAAGGTCGGCGATGTGATCTCGCTGCGCCTGGACCCGAAAGACCCGCGTCGGGTGTTGGCGCGAATCCGCCTGGCCGGCGATACCCCGGTCAAGGAAGACACCCAGGCCAAACTGGCCCTGACCGGCGTCACCGGGACCTCGATCATCCAGCTAAGCGGCGGCACGCCACAGAGCCCGACGCTCAAGGGCAAGGACGGCCACCTGCCGACCATTGTCGCCTCGCCCTCGCCCATCGCCCGTCTGCTCAATGACAGCGAAGACCTGATGGCCGGGGTGAGCACGCTGATGCATAACGCCAACCTGATGTTCTCCACGGAAAACATCGAGCGCATCAGTAACACCCTGGAGCATCTGGAGCAAACCACCGGAACCATCGCCGAACAGCGCGGCGATATCCGCCAGGCCATGCAGCAATTGGCTTCGGTGGGCAAACAGGCCAACAACATGCTGGAGCAGACCACGACGCTGATGCGCAATGCCAACGGGCTGCTCAACGAGCATGGCAAGGAAGCGCTGGGCAGCGCCGAGCAGGCGATGAAGTCGCTGCAGGAGAGCAGCGCCACCCTCAACACACTGATCAGCGCCAATCAGGATTCGCTCAACAGCGGCATGCAAGGCCTCAATGGCCTGGGCCCGGCCGTGCGCGAGATGCGTGAAACCCTGTCCTCGTTGCGCGTCATTACCAAACGTCTGGAGGCCGACCCCAGCGGTTACCTGCTGGGCAGTGACAAGACCAAGGAATTCACGCCATGAAGCTGATTCGGATTGCCCTCCTCGCTGGCTTCACGCTGATCGGCGCGTGCTCGATACTGCCCAAGCCAGAGCTTTTCGAGGTCTATCGATTGCCCTCAGCCCAAAGCAGCACGGCGGCCAGCCATGGCACGCCGCAGCACTGGTCGCTGCGCCTGACCAAGTTCCAGTCCAGTGAAGCGTTGAACAGTCCGAACATTGCAGTGATTCCTCAGGGCGACGTGATCAGCCACTACAAGGGCTCGCGCTGGAGCGACCCGGCGCCGGTGCTGGTGCGCAATCGCCTGTTGCAAGGTTTCCAGCATGACGGGCGTGTGCCGTTGTTGAGCACTGATGACAGCATTTTCCAGACCGATCTTGAATTGGGCGGCAGCCTGCAGGCTTTCCAGACTGAATACCAGGGTACGAGTGCCAGCGTGGTCGTGCGTCTGGATGCATTACTGGTGCGCAGTTACGACCAGCGAATCCTCGCCAGTCGCCGCTTCGAAGTGCGCCAGCCGTTGAGCGATGTGCAGGTCCCGGCGGTGGTGGTCGGGTTCGGTCAGGCGAATGATCAGTTGACCACGCAGGTGGTGAACTGGGCGGTGGAGCAAGGACAGAAATTGGCGCCACCACCAAGACCTTAAGGTAAGAACACAGCCCTCCTGTGGGAGCGGGCTTGCTCGCGAAGAGGGAGTGTCAGTCGACAATATCGTTTCCTGACCCACCGCCTTCGCGAGCAAGCCCGCTCCCACATTGAATGGGCGTGTTTCAACTACCGCTGCAAAAACGCCTGATGCAACTCAGCCAGCGTTTCAAAGTGATACGCCGGCCCTTCGGCGCTCAGTTCTTCGTGGCTGCCGAACCCGTAACCCACCGCTGCCGCATCCAGGCCGTTACTGCGCGCGCCGATGAGGTCGTGCTTGCGGTCGCCGATCATCAGGGTGTTGGCCGGGTCCAGGTTTTCTTCGGCCATCAGGTGAGCAATCAGCTCGACCTTGTTGGTCCGGGTGCCGTCCAGTTCGCTGCCGTAAATCACCTTGAAGTGTTTGGCAAAGTCAAAATGCCGGGCGATTTCACGGGCGAACACCCAGGGTTTCGAGGTCGCGATGTACAGCTGCCGGCCTTGTCCGCTCAGGGTCTCCAGTAGCGGCGTGACGCCGTCGAACACACGGTTCTCGTAGAGTCCGGTGACCTTGAAGCGCTCGCGGTAGAAATTCACCGCCTCCCACGCCCTGGCTTCATCGAAGTCGTAGAACTGCATGAAGGCCTGCAACAGTGGCGGGCCGATGAAGTGTTCGAGTTTGCCCAGATCCGGCTCATCGATACCCAGTTTGCCCAGGGCGAACTGGATCGAACGGGTGATGCCCTCGCGCGGGTCGGTCAGGGTGCCATCGAGGTCGAACAAAACGGTTTGGTAATGCATGTTGAGTCCTGAATAAGGGGGCCGGGTCAAAGCTGGTCGTAGCCTTCGGCCAGATGCAGATCCTTGAGCTTCACGTAGTTCGCCGCGCTGTAGGTGAAAAAGGCGCGTTCCTTGTCCGTCAGCGGGCGGATCTGCTTCACCGGGCTGCCCACATACAGAAAGCCGCTTTGCAGGTGCTTGCCCGGTGGCACCAGGCTGCCGGCGCCGATGATCACGTCATCGTCGACCACGGCGCCGTCCATGACGATGCTGCCCATGCCGATCAACACCCGGCTGCCTACCGAACAGCCATGCAGCATGACCTTGTGGGCGATGGTCACGTCATCGCCGATCAGCAACGGAAAGCCATCAGGGTTGAACGGGCCGGCGTGGGTGATGTGCAACACACAACCATCCTGCACGCTGGTGCGCGCGCCGATGCGGATGCGGTGCATGTCGCCACGGATCACCGTCAGCGGCCAGACCGAGCTGTCTTCGCCGATTTCGACGTCGCCGATCACCACTGCCGAGCCATCGACAAAAGCGCCTTTACCCAGCAGCGGCGTGTAGTTCTGATACTTGCGAAGGTTCACGATAGGGTTTCTCTCTGTTGCTGATAGCTGCGGTGAACGTCGATTGTAATTAAGATGGCTGCATGTTTCTCCAGCCAAGGTATCAACCGTGAGCGTGAACAACCCTCTTTTGCAGTCCTATGACCTGCCGCCGTTCTCCGCCATCCGCGCCGAACATGTACAGCCGGCCATTGAACAGATCCTGGCTGACAACCGTGCCGCCATCGTCGAGATCCTCAATACCCAGGCCAAGCAGCCAACGTGGGCCGGCCTGGTGCTGGCTATGGACGAACTCAACGACCGCCTGGGTGCCGCCTGGAGCCCGGTCAGCCATCTCAATGCCGTGTGCAACAGCGCCGAACTGCGTGAAGCCTACGAGTCGTGCCTGCCTGCCTTGAGCGCCTACTCCACCGAAATGGGCCAGAACCGCGAGCTGTTCCAGGCCTTCGAAGCCCTGGCCAGCAGTCCTGAAGCCGCCGGTTTCGACGTGGCGCAGAAAACTATCCTGGAACACTCCCTGCGTGACTTCCGTCTGTCGGGTATCGACCTGCCGGAAGCCGAACAGAAACGTTACGCCGAAGTGCAGAGCAAGCTGTCGGAACTGGGCAGCCGTTTCTCCAACCAGTTGCTCGATGCCACTCAGGCGTGGACCAAGCACGTCACAGATGAGGCCGCCCTCGCCGGCCTGACCGATTCGGCCAAGGCGCAAATGGCTGCCGCGGCACAGGCCAAGGACCTGGACGGCTGGCTGATCACCCTGGAATTCCCGAGCTATTACGCGGTGATGACCTACGCCCAGGACCGCGCACTGCGCGAAGAAGTCTACGCGGCTTACTGCACCCGTGCGTCGGACCAGGGGCCGAATGCCGGCCAGAACGACAACGGCCCGGTCATGGAAGAGATCCTCGACCTGCGCCAGGAGTTGGCAAAGCTGTTGGGTTTCAGCAGTTTCTCCGAACTGAGCCTGGCGACCAAAATGGCCGAATCCAGCGATCAGGTGCTGAGCTTCCTGCGCGACCTGGCCAAGCGCAGCAAGCCGTTCGCCGCCCAGGATCTGGAACAGCTCAAGGCCTATGCGGCCGAGCAAGGTTGCCCGGACCTGCAGAGCTGGGACAGCGGTTTCTACGGCGAAAAACTTCGTGAACAACGTTACAGCGTGGCTCAGGAAGCCCTGCGTGCCTACTTCCCGATCGACAAGGTGCTCAGTGGCCTGTTCGCCATCGTCCAGCGCCTGTACGGCATCGAGATTGCCGAGCTCAAAGGCTTCGACACCTGGCACCCGGATGTGCGCCTGTTCGAAATCAAGGAAAACGGCCAGCACGTCGGCCGCTTCTTCTTCGACCTCTACGCTCGCGCCAACAAGCGCGGTGGTGCCTGGATGGATGGCGCCCGCGACCGCCGCCGCACGGCTGGCGGCGTACTGCAAAGCCCGGTGGCGAACCTGGTGTGCAACTTCACCCCGGCTGACAGCGGTAAACCTGCGCTGCTGACCCACGATGAAGTCACCACCCTGTTCCATGAGTTCGGTCACGGCCTGCATCACCTGCTGACCCGCGTCGAGCATGCTGGCGTATCCGGCATCAACGGTGTGGCCTGGGATGCCGTCGAACTGCCAAGTCAGTTCATGGAAAACTGGTGCTGGGAGCCGGAAGGCCTGGCGCTGATTTCCGGTCATTACGAAACCGGCGAGCCACTGCCTCAGGACTTGCTCGGGAAAATGCTCGCGGCGAAAAACTTCCAGTCCGGCCTGATGATGGTCCGCCAACTGGAGTTCTCGCTGTTCGACTTCGAATTGCACGCAACCCATGGCGACGGCCGCAGCGTGCTGCAAGTGCTCGAAGGCGTGCGCGACGAGGTCTCGGTGATGCGTCCGCCGGCCTACAACCGCTTCCCCAACAGTTTTGCGCATATCTTTGCCGGCGGTTATGCCGCGGGTTACTACAGCTACAAATGGGCGGAAGTGCTCTCGGCCGATGCGTTCTCGAAGTTCGAAGAAGAAGGCGTGCTTAACGCCGACACCGGTCGTGCCTTCCGCGAAGCGATCCTGGCCCGTGGCGGCTCCCAGGAGCCGATGGTGCTGTTCGTCGACTTCCGTGGCCGTGAGCCATCGATTGACGCACTCTTGCGCCATAGCGGCCTGAGTGAGGACGCGGCAGCATGAGTGAGGGACCTGTGATTACGAAAAAACGCTTTATCGCCGGGGCGGTCTGCCCGGCATGCAGCGAGCCGGACAAGTTGATGATGTGGAACGAAGACCAGGTCCCGCACCGGGAGTGCGTGGCCTGCGGTTACTCCGACACACTCAATGAGCAAGGGCTGTCGGTGCCCAAGGAGTTAGGTACGCGGGTCAACACCACCGCACCCAAAGCCCCGGACACCAAGGTTCAGGCGGTTCAGTTCTTCCCGAATCCGAAGCTGAAAAAAAAGCCCGACGAACAGCACTGAGCGTAAAAAAGCCCCCGTAGCGTCATGCAACGGGGGCTTTTTAGGTTCTTCACGGCACAGATTACGAAATGTCTTCTGTAGGAGCTGCCGAAGGCTGCGATCTTTTGATCTTGCTTTTGCGATCTGGAGATTTCTGAAGATCAAGATCAAAAGATCGCAGCCTTCGGCAGCTCCTACAGTTTCCCGGAATTACGTGAAGAACCTTTTTATTCGATATGAGCGGACTTGAACCAGCTCTTCATCGAGCACGCGGCGAACGGGCTGGTGCTGCAATCGCCATTGGCCAGGGCCGTGCGCAGTTTTTCGACGTCGGCCTGCATCATGTAGCGGATGCCATCCTTGAAGTGGGTACTGTCACCAAAGCCGCCCTGGGTCATTTCGTTCAGGGCCTCTTCCTTGCTCCAGCCCTGGATGACCACCCGATACATGGCCGCCATCAGGCCGGTACGGTCGGAGCCGTGTTTGCAATGCATCAGCACCGGGCCTTTGGCTTCGGCAGACTGGATGGCGCGCAGGGCCTTGAGCACATCGGCATCATCCACATGGTTGGTGCGATAAGGCAGTTGTACTTGCGTGATGCCTGGCGTGGAAAGCCAACTGGAGTCTGCTTCAGGCAGGAAGTTGATCACCGTGCCGACCTTGAGTTTCTCCAGCAACGGCATCGCGTCCTTGTCCGGCAAGGCGCTGCGATAAAGGGTTGGCGACATTTGGAAGAGGTTGTATTGCTTCTCGATCGGTTGAGCCCAATCTGCCGGACGGTGCATCGCGTTGTCGTCAGCAAATGCCGGTGTCAGGTTAACGAGTGTGACCAGCGACAGGCATATTGCAGATAAAAAACGTAATAGAGGCATGCTTGAGCGACCGTTCAGAAAGGGACGGGAAGATGCTGGCAAGGATCAGGCATGCACGGTCAAAGGCCTGTGAGCGGACCGTCAAAGAATCGTGAAGCTGACGGGATTCGAGCCTCGTTCATTGAAAGAACTATGTTATAGGCGATAAAAAATCAAACCCGATCGATTATTAACTTCGACCGGATCTGATTAGTCACAATATATTTGCCTGGACCTTTGGTTCAAGGTTTCGCAATGCCGGCGTACGCTTTGGCCAGAGCCAGCAGTTTTTCCTTATCATCGGAATTGATGGTCCCGTTACCATCAATGTCTTTGTCGACACTGCCAATATTAAATGTCTGGCCGCCATCGTATGAGGACGCAATCAGCGTGGTGGAGTCCAGCAAAGAGGTGGTCGCGACCGAGTTTTCTTCATCCCAGCCTTCTTCCTTGAGTGCGAACTGCATCGATACCAGTACTTCATCGGGATCGACTACAGTCGGTCCAAGTTTTTGCAAAAAAATACCGCGGCGATTAAAAAACGACATAAATAAATCCTTTTATAGAATATCGGTGTTTATGTTTTGCAGCGAAAAAATGGTACATGCAGTTTTGTCGCAACATCCAGGCTTTATATGTTTCTCCCGGTTGCATCACGCAAGCGTGCATGACAAATAATCAGAAAGTGCCGAACGGCGCTGGTCGAGTGGTTTTGATCGATGTACTGTATGCACATACAGTTATCGGGTGTTTTTCATGCACACGCCATTTCCTCCCCGTGGCCGCGGCACTGCGACCAACCCGCACAACCGTTTCGCCCCCAATCATTCGGTGGCCGAAGACGACGGCTGGTACCAGGAAGTACCGCTCACCCAGGGCACCGAGGTGCGCATTGAAACGGCGAAAACCATCATCACCCGCAACACGTCGCCGGACTTGCCCTTCGATCGCTCGATCAATCCCTATCGCGGCTGCGAGCACGGTTGCATTTATTGCTATGCGCGCCCCAGTCATGCCTATTGGGACATGTCGCCCGGACTGGATTTCGAGACAAAACTGATTGCCAAGACCAACGCCGTGGATGTGCTGGAGGAGCAGTTGTCCAAACGTGGCTATCAATGTGCACCGATCAATCTCGGCTCCAACACCGACCCTTACCAGCCGATCGAGCGCGAATACCAGATCACCCGCAAGACCCTTGAGGTGCTGCTGCGCTATCGGCATCCGGTGACCATCGTGACCAAGGGCTCGCTGATTCTTCGTGATCTGGACCTGCTGACCGAGCTCGCCAGCCAAAGACTGGTGGCGGTCATGATCAGCCTGACCACACTGGACGACGAGCTCAAGCGCATCCTCGAACCTCGCGCCGCAGCGCCCAAGGCGCGGTTGCGGGCGATCCGGGTGATGCGCGAGGCGGGTATCCCGGTCGGCGTTCTGTGTTCACCGATGATCCCGATGATCAACGATAGCGAGCTTGTAAGCCTGCTAACCGAGGCCCATGCGGCCGGGGCGCAGAGTGCCGCCTACATGATGCTGCGCTTGCCGCTGGAGGTGGCGCCGCTGTTCGAAGAATGGCTGGGTGCCCACTATCCGCAACGGGCGACGCATGTGCTGAGTCTGATTCGCCAGAGCCGTGGCGGTGAACTCTATGACAGCCGCTTTGGTGCCCGAATGCGCGGCGAAGGTCCCTTCGCCGACCTGCTGGCACAGCGCTTTGCCAAAACCATCAAGCGCCTGGGGCTCAATCACCGGGAAGGCTTTGACCTGGACTGCAATGCCTTTTGTCCGCCCGGTCGCCAAATGTCGTTGATTTGAGGACAATTGACCTATGGTTGAGTACTGAAGATCGCGCTCGCGCCTTAGGCGGGTCACGTTTTTTGTGACCTGGAACACGCATTCTAGAGCGTTTTATTCAGTTTCAATTAAGATTCGGCCGCTACCTTGTTCATCGAGTGACTGATGGGTCGAGATGTTTGGCCTGGATGTTTTTTAACCAGCCACTGGCTTCACACCGGACCGCACGGGATGACTCCCTGAGCCCGCCAACGAGGATGAATTGATGAGTGACAAGGATAAACAGCCGTTGGCTGCGTCGGCTTCAGCCCAACCCGAGGCCGAAACCGCCGATGCAGCGTTGCAGCATATCGTTGATGGCTTTTTGCATTTTCATCACGAGATCTTTCCTCAGCAGGAAGAGCTTTTCAAGAAACTCGCCACGGCCCAGCGGCCACGAGCGATGTTCATCGCCTGCGCCGATTCGCGCATCGTTCCTGAACTGATCACACAAAGCTCCCCGGGCGACCTGTTCGTGACCCGTAACGTCGGCAACGTTGTGCCGCCTTACGGGCAAATGAACGGTGGTGTCTCCACGGCCATCGAGTACGCCGTACTGGCCCTGGGGGTGCATCACATCATCATTTGCGGGCATTCCGACTGCGGCGCCATGCGCGCGGTACTCAATCCGGACAGTCTGGAGAAAATGCCCACGGTCAAAGCCTGGCTGCGTCATGCCGAAGTGGCCAAGACCATGGTGCAGGAGAACTGCAACTGCTCTAACGAAAGCGAAAGCATGCACATCCTCACCGAGGAAAATGTGATCGCCCAATTGCAGCACCTGCGTACTCATCCGTCGGTTGCCTCGCGCATGGCCAACGGTCAGCTGTTTATCCACGGCTGGGTCTACAACATCGAAACCAGCGAAATCAAAGCGTACGACGCCGATCAAGGCTGTTTCCTGCCGCTCAATGGCAGCCTGCCAATTCCCGTGGCGACGCCCAAAGCGCGCTTCTAACTCCTTCTAAATCGTTGTGTGGTTTAGCCGAGGCTGCCGTTCAGGCAGCCTGGCTTTGCCATGCCTGAAGAAAACTTCGGGAGACTCACCATGCGTGCTGCTCGACTCAAAGCTGTTCTGCCACGGGAGCTGTTGGCTTCGGTGGTCGTGTTTCTTGTCGCCCTGCCCCTGTGCATGGGCATCGCCATTGCCTCGGGGCTGCCACCGGCCAAAGGCTTGATCACCGGCATCATCGGCGGTCTGGTGGTCGGCTGGTTGGCCGGCTCGCCGCTGCAAGTCAGTGGCCCGGCGGCGGGTCTGGCGGTTCTGGTCTTCGAGTTGGTCCGCCAACACGGTATCGCCATGCTTGGGCCCATCCTGTTACTGGCGGGTTTTCTGCAACTGGTGGCGGGCCGATTGAAGCTGGGATGCTGGTTTCGGGTGACGGCGCCTGCGGTGGTGTACGGCATGCTGGCCGGGATTGGTGTGCTGATCGTCCTGTCCCAAGTGCATGTAATGCTGGATGCCGTGCCCAAACCCTCGGGCCTCGATAACCTGGCAGCCTTCCCGGCGGCACTGGCTCAGGCATTGCCCACGCTTGGCTGGCAAGCCGGTTTGCTCGGTCTGTCGACGATTGCTGTCATGTGGCTGTGGGAAAAATTCCGTCCGCAATCCCTGCGCTTCATTCCTGGGGCGCTACTGGGTGTCGGTCTGGCCACGCTTGCCAGCCTGGTGCTGGCGTTGCAGGTCAAACGGGTTGAGGTACCGGCCAACCTGGCGGAGGCCATCGATTGGCTGAAGCCGGCGGACCTGCTTAACCTGGCCGATCCGACATTGCTGATCGCGGCGTTTGCCGTGGCCTTTATCGCCAGCGCCGAAACCTTGCTCTCAGCCGCGGCGGTTGATCGCATGCACAGCGGCCAGCGCTCGGACTTTGACCGGGAATTGTCGGCGCAAGGTATCGGCAACATGCTGTGTGGTCTGCTTGGGGCATTGCCGATGACCGGCGTTATCGTGCGCAGTTCGGCGAATGTTCAAGCCGGAGCAACCACGCGGTTTTCGACCATATTCCACGGCCTGTGGCTGCTGGCGTTCGTGCTGTTGCTGTCCAGCGTCTTGCAAAGCATTCCGGTGGCAAGCCTGGCGGGTGTGCTGGTGTACACCGGCTTCAAACTGGTGGATCTCAAGGTCTTTCGGGGGTTGGGCCGGTACGGTCGGGCGCCGATGTTCACTTACGCGGCAACCGCGTTGGCCATCATTTTTACCGACCTGCTGACGGGCGTGTTGGTTGGCTTTGGCCTGACCCTGGTGAAACTGGCGCTGAAAGCTTCGCGCTTGAAGATCAGTTTGATCGACCTGCCCCGGGAAGGGGAAATGGAGTTGCGCCTGACGGGCGCGGCGACCTTCCTCAAAGTACCGGCGCTGACTCAGGTGCTGGGCAGCATTCCGGTGGGTACGACGGTGCATGTGCCGCTCAATAACCTGAGCTACATCGATCACTCGTGCCTGGAGTTGCTGGAGGAATGGGGACGAGCCAATGCGGGCAAAGGTTCGAAGCTGTTGATTGAATCGCGCGGGTTGAAGCGTCGGCTTGAGGGGCGGGTGCGGACGAATAACGGCGTCGGTGTGACTGGCTGAGGTACCTGTGTGGGAGCGGGCTTGCTCGCGAATACGGTCAATCATTCAACGTTTATGTCGACTGACACGCCGCATTCGCGAGCAAGCCCGCTCCCACAGGTTTCAGGGATCAAGCCGCCGGCTGATCCAGCTCCAGGCCTACGCCCAGGCGGCGGGACATGCACGGCCAGCGTTTCCACGCGGCGCCGGTGTCCGGGCTGTTGAGCTTCTCGCGATAGGCTTCCACCGACTCCAGTGCGAAGCTTTCGTCGTTGAGCATCTCGTCGATGGCGTGATGCACCACTTCGTCCAGTTGGTTGGCGAACGACTCACCGATCAATTGGTGAGCAATCAGGTTGGCGACAGTCATGTCCAAGGGGATCAGTGGCTGGCCGAAATGCTTGATGTACAGGTCGTTGACCTCTTCGACAAACCGGTGTGCCAGATAGGCTTCATCCAACAGGCTGTCGAGCCCGACATGGCCGGCCATGATGGCTGGCGGCTGGAGGAAGTACTGCTCGGCAATTTTCAGCACCGGTTTGATCTGTGACTCGATGCCCGCTTCCCTGGCGACTTCATTGGCTGCATCCAGCAGATCGGGCACTTCTTCGATGTAGGCGGCGACAAATCGCGTCAATACGCCGTTGGTATCGGCCTCCGGCAATTGGATCGCCGGGTGCAGATGAGGCAATTTACTTTCCAGCTGACGCGTCAGCAGGCCGGTCTCGGCTTCGTGTTGTTGGGCTTTTTGGATCTGCTCGCGCAATGCGGCGGTGTTCATGAAAACTCCAGGAAACAAGGCAATGAAATAGGGAAGACATAACTTAGCTGGCTTACGAAAAATGCTAAGACGCATTTGTCATAATTATTTCATCCTTGAGACGGCCCCGTTATATCGGTTTGCCACCATTCGTCTGCATCCTTCTCCATTCGTGCCCTGCAATGCAAGTTAATGCTGTTTCAGATGATTTACGCCTTCGCATTGCGAGGTCGGAGGTGCTGTCTATACTCGGGGTGGAATGGAGTTAGCTGATGACGCCCGACTGCATATGCAGCAAGGCCCGATGCTCAAGTTCGTAGTCTGATGCAGCCGCTCCCTTGCCGCAGGTGAAAGCCGGCGGGATAACAAGAACGATAAGGGGAACCCGCAATGATGCGACATCCACATGTCTGGATGGGCCTCCTGTTGTGGTCGATTTTCAGTCAGGCGCAAGCGGCCTGGACTGTGAATATGGCGCCTGGAGCGACTGAAATCAGTCACGCAGTATTCGACCTGCACATGACCATTTTCTGGATCTGTGTGGTGATCGGCATCATCGTTTTTGGTGCCATGTTCTGGTCGATGATTCTCCACCGCCGCTCGACCGGGCAGGTGGCCGCCAAATTTCATGAAAGCACCACCGTCGAAATCCTCTGGACCATCGTGCCCTTCCTGATCCTGGTGGCCATGGCGGTTCCCGCTACCGCGACCTTGATCAAGATGTACGACGCCAGCGAGCCGGAGATCGATATCCAGGTCACCGGCTACCAGTGGAAGTGGCACTACAAATACCTGGGCCAGGACGTCGAGTTCTTCAGCAACCTGACCACCCCCCAGGATCAAATCCACAACAAGGAAACCAAGGGCGAGCACTACCTGCTCGAGGTCGACAAGCCATTGGTGCTGCCGGTCGGCACCAAAGTGCGCTTCCTGGTGACCTCTGCCGACGTGATCCACTCCTGGTGGGTGCCGGCTTTCGCGGTCAAGCGCGATGCGATACCCGGGTTCGTCAATGAAGCCTGGACCCGCATCGACAAGCCCGGCATCTACCGTGGCCAGTGCGCCGAGTTGTGCGGCAAGGATCACGGCTTCATGCCGACCGTGGTCGAGGTCAAGGAAAAGGCCGATTACGAAAAATGGCTGGCCGATCGCAAGGTCGAGGCCGCGCAGCTCAAAGAGCTGACCAGCAAGGAATGGACCCTCGACGAGCTCAAGGAGCGCGGCGACAAGGTCTATCACACGACCTGCGTGGCCTGTCACCAGGCCGAAGGTCAGGGCCTGCCGCCGATGTTCCCGGCACTCAAGGGCTCGAAAATCGCCACCGGACCGAAAGAAGGTCACCTGAGCATTGTCTTCCACGGCAAGCCTGGCACCGCCATGGCCGCGTTCGGCAAACAGCTCTCGGAAGTCGATATCGCAGCGGTCGTGACCTATGAACGTAACGCCTGGGGCAACAACAAGGGCGACATGGTCACGCCAAAAGAAGTGCTGGAGCTGAAACAGGCGGAAAGCAAATGACCCGGTCTATTGCGCACGTAAGGAACCGGTCGGGGCTACGCATCCCGACCTGCCCAGCCCATCTGTTTGCAGGAGACAGGACATGACTGCTGTAATCGATGAACATGTTCATACCGCCACCGACCACGCCCACGGCCCCGCCAAAGGCCTGATGCGATGGGTGCTGACCACCAACCACAAGGACATCGGCACCCTGTACCTGTGGTTTGCGTTTTCCATGTTCCTGCTCGGCGGCTCGTTCGCGATGGTGATTCGCGCCGAGTTGTTCCAGCCGGGGCTGCAGATCGTCCAGCCGGAATTCTTCAACCAGATGACCACCATGCACGGTCTGGTGATGGTCTTCGGTGCGGTGATGCCGGCCTTCGTCGGCCTCGCCAACTGGATGATCCCGCTGATGATCGGCGCGCCGGACATGGCCCTGCCGCGAATGAACAACTTCAGCTTCTGGCTGTTGCCAGCGGCGTTCCTGCTACTGGTTTCGACCCTGTTCACCCCCGGTGGCGGGCCGAACTTTGGCTGGACGTTCTACGCGCCGCTGTCGACGACCTACGCACCGGAAAGCGTGACCTTCTTCATCTTCGCCATTCACTTGATGGGGATCAGCTCGATCATGGGGGCGATCAACGTGATCGCCACCATCCTCAACCTGCGTGCCCCCGGCATGACGCTGATGAAAATGCCGCTGTTCGTCTGGACCTGGCTGATCACGGCGTTCCTGCTGATCGCGGTGATGCCGGTGCTGGCCGGTTGCGTGACGATGATGCTGATGGACATCCACTTCGGCACCAGCTTCTTCAGCGCCGCCGGTGGCGGAGACCCGGTGCTGTTCCAGCACGTGTTCTGGTTCTTCGGCCACCCCGAGGTGTACATCATGATCCTGCCGGCCTTCGGCGCCGTCAGCTCGATCATTCCGGCCTTCTCGCGCAAGCCGCTGTTCGGCTACACCTCGATGGTCTACGCCACGGCGAGTATCGCGTTCCTGTCGTTCATCGTCTGGGCGCACCACATGTTCGTGGTCGGCATTCCGCTGGTGGGCGAGCTGTTCTTCATGTACGCCACCCTGCTGATTGCGGTGCCAACGGGCGTGAAGGTGTTCAACTGGGCCAGCACCATGTGGCAGGGTTCGCTGACGTTCGAGACACCGATGCTGTTTGCCGTGGCGTTCGTGATCCTGTTCTCCATCGGCGGTTTCTCGGGATTGATGCTGGCCATCGCCCCGGCGGACTTCCAGTACCAGGACACCTACTTCGTGGTCGCGCATTTCCATTACGTGCTGGTACCGGGGGCGATCTTCGGGATCTTCGCCTCGGCCTACTACTGGTTGCCGAAATGGACCGGCCACATGTACGACGAAACCCTCGGCAAGCTGCATTTCTGGCTGTCGTTCATCGGCATGAACCTGGCCTTCTTCCCTATGCACTTTGTGGGGCTGGCGGGCATGCCGCGACGGATTCCGGACTACAACCTGCAGTTCGCCGACTTCAACATGGTGTCGTCGATCGGCGCATTCATGTTCGGCGCCACGCAGATCTTCTTCCTGTTCATCGTGATCAAGACCATTCGCGGCGGCCCGCCGGCACCGGCCAAACCGTGGGATGGGGCTGAAGGCCTGGAGTGGAGCATCCCGTCGCCGGCGCCGTATCACACCTTCACCACGCCGCCGGAAGTGAAATGAACGCCTGCCCCTTTGTAGGAGCGAGCTCGCTCGCGATGGTCGTCAACGATAACGCTGGAAGCCTGATGCCCCGCGGCGTTCTCAGGTTTTTCGCGAGCGGGCTCGCTCCTACAGGGGTTGGCGTAGAGGTTTGCAATCATGGCTGACTCGATTTCGCTGAAGAAACTGGTCACCCGTCTATTGCTGGTAGTGGGGGCAATGTTTGTGTTCGGGTTTGCGCTGGTGCCGATCTACGACGTGATGTGCAAGGCCTTCGGCATCAATGGCAAGACCGCCGGGCAGTACGAGGGGGAGCAGACAGTCGACACCTCGCGGCAGGTGCGTGTGCAGTTTCTGTCGACCAACTCCGCCGATATGCCGTGGGATTTTTACCCCAAGCATGACGAACTGACCGCGAACCCGGGGGCGGTGAACGAGATGATCTTCATCGCCCACAACCCCACCGATAAGCCGATGAGTGCCCAGGCCGTGCCGAGCATCGCGCCAAGCACCGCGGCGGCGTACTTCCACAAGACCGAATGTTTCTGCTTTACCCAGCAAGTGCTGCAGCCCGGTCAACGGATCGAGATGCCGGTACGTTTCATCGTTGACCGTGACATGCCCAAGGATGTGAAGCACCTGACGCTGTCTTACACGCTGTTCGATATCACCGCCCGACATCCACCGGTAGCTGTAAACACTGGCGGCTGAGCGTGCCCGATAAGGAGAACAATAAATGGCAACTCATGAGCATTATTACGTACCGGCCCAGAGCAAATGGCCAATCATCGCCACGGTCGGCATGTTCGTCACGGTGTTTGGCCTGGCCACCTGGTTCAACGATCTGAAAGCGGCGCGCCCGGAATCCCACGGGCCACTGATCTTTTTCGTCGGCGGGTTACTCCTGGCCTACATGCTGTTCGGTTGGTTCGGCACGGTGATCAAGGAAAGTCGCGGCGGCTTGTACAGCGCGCAAATGGATCGCTCGTTCCGCTGGGGCATGAGCTGGTTCATTTTCTCGGAGGTGATGTTCTTCATCGCCTTTTTCGGCGCACTGTTTTATGTGCGCCACATCTCCGGGCCGGCGCTTGGCGGTGAAGGCGCCAAAGGCATCGCGCACATGCTGTGGCCGAGCTTCCAGTTCACCTGGCCGCTGCTGGACAACCCCGACTCGAAACTGTTTCCGCCACCCAAGGAGGTCATCAGCCCCTGGGGCCTGCCGCTGCTCAACACCGTGTTGCTGGTGAGCTCCAGCGTGACTGTGACCATCGCCCACCACGCCTTGAAAAAAGGCCATCGCGGCGCACTCAAGCTGTGGCTGGCGCTCACCGTAGTGTTGGGCTGTGCATTCCTCACCTTCCAGGCCGAAGAGTACATGCACGCCTACCGCGAACTGGGCCTGACCCTGGGTTCGGGCATCTACGGCGCGACGTTCTTCATGCTCACCGGGTTCCACGGCGCCCACGTGACCATCGGCACCATCATCCTGTTCGTGATGCTGATGCGGGTCATGCGCGGGCACTTCGACAGCGAGCACCAGTTCGGCTTCGAAGCGGCGAGCTGGTACTGGCACTTCGTGGATGTGGTGTGGATCGGGTTGTTCGTTTTCGTCTACGTACTGTAGGAGCGAGCTTGCTCGCGAAGGTGTGTCAGTCGAAATCAACGTGTCTGACACACCATCGCCAGCACGGCTACCAGGGGGCATGAGAAACCAGCTGGCCGCTGAAAAAACCCCAGGTGATCAGACCGAGGGTAATGGCGGCCAGCGTGACACGCACACTCAAGGCAATGACGAGGCGGTTTGAGCGGCTGTCGTCCTTGACCAGAAAAAACAGGCCGCTGAACAGGCTGACAACCGTGGCAATCAGCATCAGGACGATGGCTGCTTTGAGCATGGTGGGACTCCGGGGGACAGGCGATGCACTTGAGTATAGCTATCGCGATGACCGACTTTCTGGCGATGCCATGAAGCGCTTTCGGCCGGGTATCGTGCCAACGCTGGTGGTCGCACTGTTGCTGCCGCTACTGGTGTCCCTGGGGTTCTGGCAATTGAGCCGGGGCGCAGAAAAAAGCGCGCTGCTGCAAACCTACGCCGAGCGCCGGGCCGCCGAGCCAATGGCCAGCACCGAACTGCAATACACCGCTGACCCGGCTTTCCGCCGGGTTCGCCTGCACGGCCGCTTCGATGCCGAACACAGCCTGCTGCTCGACAACAGTCAACGTAACGGCAGGGTCGGCGTCGAGCTGTTGCAACCCTTTCATGATCAGGCCAGCGGGCTCTGGTTGCTGGTCAATCGCGGCTGGCTGCCCTGGCCGGAACGCCGCATACCCGTGCAATTCAAGACACCTGCCGAGGCCGTCAGCTTCGACGCGTGGGTCTACGTCTCCCCCGGTGCGCCGTTTCAGTTGCATGCAGACCCGGCGACAGCGACGTGGCCGAAGCTGATTACGGCCGTTGAACCGGCCAGTCTCTGGAAGACGCTGAACCACGAAGGCTTTGCCTTTGAGCTACGCGCTGAAACCGGCCCGGCCACCTATCAGGCCGACTGGCCGGTGGTCGCCATGGGCCCGGAAAAACATATCGCTTATGCCGTGCAGTGGTTCGCCATGGCGATCGCCCTGTTCGGTCTTTATCTCTATCTCGGCTGGCACAACGAAAAGGAGAAACACCATGGGAGCGGCCATGAATCCACCCAGCATGTCTGAGGTGAAACCTTCGGTGAACCGGCGCAAGGGCCGTATGCAACTGTTGCTGATCCTGCTCGGGGTGATCGGTCCGATGATCCTTGCCACCGGCATGTACAAGCTGAATTTCTGGGTGCCCGAGGGCCGCAGTTATCACGGCGAACTCATCGGCAACGGTCAGACCCGCGCGGACATTGGCGTGCAGGCCCAGGAAGAGCGTTGGCAGATCCTGGTGACCGCGCCCAAGGATTGCGCGGTGGACTGCCAGCAACTGGTGTACCTGGCGCGGCAGATCCAGATCGGCCTCGGCCGCGATGCGTCCCGCGCCAGCCATGCATTGGCCGCCGCGCAGACGCTGAACAGCGATTACGAGACTAAACT
The DNA here is from genome assembly GCF_019219225.1 of Pseudomonas sp. PDM32. Lineage (NCBI taxonomy): Bacteria > Pseudomonadati > Pseudomonadota > Gammaproteobacteria > Pseudomonadales > Pseudomonadaceae > Pseudomonas > Pseudomonas sp. PDM32. The sequence continues at coordinate 54,015 of NZ_JAHUWE010000001.1, read as the reverse complement.
TCAACGCGAGTATCCGCAGTTGCAACGCTATCCACTGGACTTGCCTGCCTACACAAAAGGCGCTCAGAGCAATGACGCGCCGCACCTGTGGATCATCGACCCCCACGGCAATCTGGTGCTGCGCTACGACCCGTCGGTGAAGGGCAAGGACCTGCTGAACGATCTACGCCACCTGCTGAAACTGTCGAACATCGGATAAGGGCATCGTCATGGCCAAGCCTGGATTTCGTCTCGCATTGTTTACCACCTTGCTGGCACTGATCGTGGTATTGCTCGGCGCCTACACCCGCCTGACCCACGCCGGCCTCGGCTGCCCGGACTGGCCTGGCTGCTACGGTTTCATCAGCGTGCCGAAAAGCGAAGCCCAGCTGGCCCATGCCGAATTGCATTTCCCGGATGCTCCGGTCGAGGCCCACAAGGGCTGGAACGAGATGATCCACCGCTACTTCGCTGGCACGCTGGGCGTGTTGATCGCGGTGTTGGCCGGTCGCGCGTGGTTGCATCGCCGCCATCCGGGGCAACCGGTGAAGTTGCCGTTGTTTCTGTTGGCGGTGGTCTTTGGTCAGGCCGCGTTCGGCATGTGGACGGTTACGCTCAAGCTTTGGCCGCAGGTGGTCACCGGGCATTTGCTTGGCGGCTTCGCGACTTTGAGCCTGTTGTTTTTGCTGACCTTGCGCCTGTCCGGCGTACTGCCGGCGCTGACCGTGCCACGACGTTTGCAGCACTGGGCGACGGCGGGGCTGTTGTTGGTGATCGGGCAAATCGCCCTCGGTGGCTGGGTCAGTTCCAACTACGCCGCCGTGGCCTGCATCGACTTTCCAACCTGTCACGGCCAATGGCTGCCGCCTGCCGATTTTGCCAATGGCTTCCATCTGACACAGCACATCGGCCCGAATTACCTCGGCGGGCAACTGGACAGCGACGCCCGCACGGCCATCCACCTGACCCATCGCATCGGCGCCTTGCTGGTCACCCTGGTATTGCTCGGCCTGGCCTGGCAATTGAAGGCGGTCGGCATGACGCGCCTGGCAGGCCTGGTGCTGATTGCACTTGGCGCACAAATCGCCCTGGGCATCAGCAACGTGCTGTTTCATCTGCCGCTGCCGGTGGCCGTCGCGCATAACGCGGGCGGCGCCGCGCTGTTGCTGACCATGGTGCTGGTCAACTACCACGCCCGAACCAGTCTGGTCCGGGTCAAGCAGCCAACGCGCTGGCGCTTCAGCCTGCGTAAACACTCAGCCGGACCCATAACAATAAAAGGAGAGATGCCATGGCGATTCTGATCGGCGAACGTCCCAGTCAGGCGATCTGGCGTGACTACCTGGAGCTGACCAAACCCAAGGTCGTGGTGCTGATGCTCATCACTTCACTGGTGGGGATGTTCCTCGCGACCCGTGCCGGGGTGCCGTGGACGGTGCTGGTGTTCGGCAACCTGGGCATCGCGCTGTGTGCCGGTGGCGCCGCGGCGGTCAATCATGTGGTGGACCGGCGCATCGACGCGGTGATGGCGCGCACCCACAAACGGCCGCTCGCCGAAGGCCGGATTTCTCCGACCGCCGCGCTGACGTTCGCGTTGGTATTGGCGGCCCTCGGGCAAGCCATGCTGCTGGCGTTTACCAACCCGCTGACCGCGTGGCTGACCCTCGCCTCGCTGCTTGGCTATGCGGTGATCTACACCGGATTCCTCAAGCGTGCGACCCCGCAGAACATCGTCATCGGCGGTCTGGCCGGTGCCGCGCCGCCCTTGCTCGGCTGGACCGCCGCCACCGGTCACGTCAGCGCCGAGCCGCTGTTGCTGGTGCTGATCATCTTCGCCTGGACCCCGCCTCACTTCTGGGCGCTGGCGATCCATCGCAAGGAGGAATACGCCAAGGCCGACATCCCGATGCTGCCGGTCACCCATGGCGAGCACTACACCAAGATTCATATCCTGCTGTATACCTTTGCGCTGCTCGCCGTCAGCCTGATGCCCTACGTGATCCACATGAGCGGTACGCTCTACCTGGTCTGCGCGCTTGGGCTGGGCGCGCGGTTTCTGCAATGGGCCGTGGTGTTGTACCGTGGCACTCGGCCGCACGCGGCGATCAACACGTTCAAGTACTCTATTTACTACTTGTTCCTGCTGTTTATCGCCCTGCTCGTAGACCACTACTTACTGTTGAACCTATGACTCGAACCCAGAAAACCGTCTTCATCCTCGTCGCCCTGGTCGCACTGATCCTCGGCCTGACCGTCAACAAGGTACTGTCCGGAAAAAACCAGGGCGATCCGACGGCGCTGATCGACGCCGGTATCATTTTGCTGCCGCAGAGCCGCAATCTGCCGGACGTGACGATGACCAATCAGGACGGCCAGCCGGTCACGATCAATGAATTGAAGGGTAAGTGGAGCCTGCTGTTCTTCGGCTACACCTTCTGCCCGGACGTCTGCCCGACTACCCTCGCCCAGCTACGACAGATCAAGAGCGAGTTGCCGCCCGAGGCGGTGGACAAGCTGCAGATCGTGCTGGTCAGCGTCGATCCCCATCGCGACACGCCTCAGCAGCTCAAGCAGTACCTGAGCTACTTTGACCCGCAGTTTGTCGGCCTCGCGCCAAAGTCGATCGATGAGCTGCAAAAGGTCGCCAACGCGGTGAGCATTCCGTTCATTCCGGCGGACACCAACAAGCCAAACTACACGGTCGACCACAGTGGCAACCTCGCGGTGATCGGGCCGGACGGCACGCAGCGCGGCTTCATCCGGGCGCCGTTGAACAACGCGAAGCTGGTGGCGCAGTTGCCGGTGATGCTCAAGCGCAACTAAAGACACCGCTAAACCTGTGGGAGCGAGCTTGCTCGCGATGAGGCCGTAATATTCAACATCTACATTGACTGATACACCGCCATCGCGAGCAAGCTCGCTCCCACAGGGGGACGTTGTTTCAGGCACAAAAAAGGGCGCATTCAATGCGCCCTTTTTTCGTTGCAGCAATGGATCAGAACGCCGGCACTACCGCGCCTTTGTACTTCTCGAGGATGAAGGCCTTCACTTCCGGGCTGTGCAAAGCGGCAACCAGCTTCTTCATCGCGTCGCTGTCCTTGTCATCCGGGCGAGCCACCAGGATGTTCACGTACGGCGAGTCGTTGCCTTCGATGACCAGCGCGTCCTTGGCCGGATCAAGCTTGGCTTCCAGCGCGTAGTTGGTGTTGATCAGCGCCAGGTCGACCTGGGTCAGCACGCGCGGGATGGTCGCGGCTTCCAGTTCGCGGATTTTCAGGTCCTTGGTGTTCTCGGTGATGTCCTTCACGGTCGACAGGATGTTGTTCGAATCCTTCAACTTGATCAGCCCGGCCTTGGCCATCAGCAACAGTGCACGGCCGCCGTTGGTGGCGTCGTTGGGGATCACCACGTTGGCGCCGCCAGGCAGTTCAGCGAGGGTCTTGTACTTGCTGGAGTAAGCGCCCAGGGGTTCCAGGTGCACACCGGCGACAGATACCAGGTTTGTACCCTTGGCCTTGTTGAACTCATCCAGGTACGGCTGGTGCTGGAAGAAGTTGGCGTCCAGGCGCTTTTCCGCGACCTGCACGTTCGGCTGGATGTAGTCGGTGAAGACCTTGACCTTCAGGTCCACGCCTTCTTTGGCCAGGGTCGGCTTCACGAATTCGAGGATCTCGGCGTGGGGCACCGGGGTGGCCGCGACGGTCAGGGTGTCAGCCGCGTGGGCCGAGAATGCGGCAACGGCAGCGAAGGCGACGAGTAGTTTTTTCATTCAGCTAACTCCTTGTGAGGCGCCCGTTTGGCGCCTGCCAGCGAATGGCCGGCTCATGTCTTACTTACGGGAAAAGTGGACGACCAACTTGTCGCCAACGGTTTGTAGTACCTGGACCAATACCAGCAGCAACACCACCGTCACGACCATCACATCGGTCTGGAAACGCTGGTAACCGAAGCGGATCGCCAGGTCACCCAGACCGCCGGCGCCGACGACACCCGCCATCGCGGTGTAGGACACCAGTGTAATGGCGGTCACCGTAATCGCCGCGAAGATGCCCGGACGAGCCTCAGGCAGCAACGCATTGGTGATGATCTGTCGCGTGGTCGCACCCATGGCCTGGGTGGCTTCGATGATGCCGCGGTCCACTTCACGCAGGGCGGTTTCCACCAGACGGGCGAAGAACGGCGTGGCACCCACCACCAGCGGCGGGATCGCCCCTGCGACACCGAGGGATGTGCCGGTGATCAACACGGTGAACGGAATCATCACGATCAACAGGATGATGAACGGCAGCGAACGCAGAATGTTCACCACCAGCGACAACATCGCGTAGACGCCTTTGGCTTCCAGCAACTGGCGTGGGCTGCAGAGGAACAGCAGCACGCCCAGCGGCAAGCCGAGCAGTACGGTGAACAACAGCGAACCGCCGAGCATCAGCAGGGTGTCGCCAGTGGCCAGCCAGATTTCGAGCCAGTCGATATTGGCGAAGAAACTTGTCAGGGCTTCCATTAGCGCAGCACCTCCATGTGGACGTCGGCTGCGATGAAGCGGGCGAACGCCGCTTCCATGTCACCGCCGGTCACGGCCAGGGTCAGTTGCCCGTAAGGGATGTCTTTGATGCGGTCGATACGGCCGGCCAGGATGCTGTAGTCCACCCCGGTTTCCCTGGCGACGGTGCCCAGCAACGGCGCGTAGGTCGCTTCGCCCTGGAAGGTCAGACGCACGATGCGACCCGGTACGTGAGCGAAGTCGTCACGCTGTTCGCTTTCGTCGATCTGCTCGTCTTCCTGCACAAAGCGCTTGGTGGTCGGGTGCTTCGGATGCAGGAACACCTCGGCCACCGAGCCTTGCTCGACGATCACGCCGGCGTCCATCACGGCCACCTGGTCGCAGACCCGGCGGATCACGTCCATTTCGTGGGTGATCAACACGATGGTCAGTTTCAGCTCGCGATTGATCTCGGCCAGCAATTGCAGGACCGATGCAGTGGTTTGCGGGTCGAGGGCGCTGGTGGCTTCATCGCACAGCAGGATTTTTGGCTTGGTCGCCAGGGCGCGGGCAATGCCGACACGCTGCTTTTGCCCGCCGGACAATTGCGCCGGGTACTTTTTTGCGTGGTCGGACAAACCGACCCGCGCCAGCAACTCGGCCACGCGCGAATCGATTTCGCTGCGCGACAGCTCGCCGGCCAGGGTCAGTGGCAGCGCGACGTTGTCGGCGACGGTCTTGGAGGCCAGCAGGTTGAAGTGCTGGAAAATCATCCCGACCTGCTGACGGAAGCGGCGCAGGCCGTTGGCGTCGAGCGCGGTGACTTCTTCACCGTCGACGGTGATCTTGCCGCCGCTGGCGTTTTCCAGGCGATTGATCAGACGCAGCAGGGTACTTTTTCCTGCGCCGGAATGACCAATCAAGCCGAAAACCTGTCCGTTCTCAATCGTCAGACTGGTCGGATGCAGCGCGGGGATTTCCTTACCGGCGACGCGGTAGGTTTTATGGACGTTTTGAAACTCGATCACGTAGCGAACCTTGTGGGGCGCGTTAGAAAAGGGTCAGCGGTTAGCCGGGCGCGCATTTTAGCCTGTCCGTATAGAGGTTCTTAGCATTTATTTCGCATTTGTCCTGTCATTTGGCAATAACGCGATCAAAGGTCAGAAAAAAGGAACGGCTGAATAAGCTCGTCAGTCACTACTTAGGCCACTGGAATATGCCTGAGGAGTTCACGCCTGATGAGTACCAAGAAGCCTGCCGCCACCAAGAGCGTCCTGGCCGGGACCGATACCCCGGACCGCCACAACACCAACGCCAAGCTCGACAGCCTGGAAACATTTCGCTCCGATGCCACTGAGCAGGCCTTGCGCACCAACCAGGGCGTGAAGGTTGCGGACAACCAGAACACCCTGAAGGCCGGGGCTCGCGGGCCGTCGCTGCTGGAAGATTTCATCATGCGTGAAAAGATCACGCATTTTGATCACGAGCGCATTCCCGAACGCATCGTTCACGCTCGCGGCACCGGCGCCCACGGTTATTTCCAGAGCTATGAAAACCACTCGGTGCTGACCAAGGCCGGTTTCCTGCAGGACCCCGCGAAGAAAACCCCGGTGTTCGTGCGCTTTTCCACGGTACAGGGGCCGCGAGGGTCAGGCGATACCGTGCGTGATGTGCGGGGGTTCGCCGTGAAGTTCTTCACCGACGAAGGCAACTTCGACCTGGTGGGCAATAACATGCCGGTGTTCTTCATACAGGATGCGATCAAGTTTCCCGACTTCGTGCACGCGGTCAAACCCGAGCCGCATAACGAGATCCCTACCGGTGGCTCGGCCCATGACACTTTCTGGGACTTTGTTTCGTTGGTGCCGGAGTCGGCGCACATGGTGATGTGGGCAATGTCCGACCGAGCAATTCCGAAAAGCCTGCGCAGCATGCAGGGCTTCGGCGTACACACCTTTCGCCTGATCAATGCCGAGGGCAAGTCGCGCTTCGTCAAATTCCACTGGCGCCCTACGGCCGGCACTTGCTCCCTGGTATGGGACGAAGCGCAGAAGCTTGCGGGAAAGGACGCCGACTACCATCGGCGTGATCTGTGGGAGTCGATTGAGATCGGCGACTATCCGGAATGGGAGTTGGGGGTGCAGGTCATCGAAGAGGAAAATGAACACGCCTTCGAATTCGACATTCTTGACCCGACCAAGCTGATCCCCGAAGAACTCGTGCCCATCACGCCGTTGGGCAAGATGGTGCTGAACCGCAACCCGGACAACTTCTTCGCCGAAACCGAGCAGGTTGCCTTCTGCCCCGGGCATATCGTCCCCGGGATCGATTTCTCCAACGACCCTCTGCTGCAAGGCCGATTGTTTTCCTACACCGACACGCAAATCAGCCGACTCGGCGGGCCGAACTTTCACGAGATCCCGATCAACCGCCCGGTGTCGCCGTTCCACAACGGCCAGCGGGATGCCCAGCACCGCACCACCATCGACAAGGGGCGTGCGTCTTATGAGCCGAACTCCATCGATGGCGGCTGGCCAAAGGAAACGCCTGTTTCGGCGCAGGATGGAGGCTTCGAGAGCTATCCGGAGCGCATCGACGCCAACAAGATTCGCCGGCGCAGCGAATCGTTCGCTGACCACTTCTCCCAGGCTCGCTTGTTTTTCCACAGCATGAGTGAGCATGAACGGGAGCACATCATCTCGGCCTACAGCTTTGAGTTGGGCAAGGTTGAGCGTGAGGCGATCCGCGCCCGGGAAGTGAACGAAATTCTCGCCAATATCGATCTGGAGTTGGCCAAACGCGTGGCGCAGAACCTTGGGTTGCCTGCGCCGGCTCGAGGAACCGTCGAGGTGCGCAAAACCGCACCGGATCACTCGCCGGCATTGAGCCAGGCCAATCTGTTGCCGGAGAACATCAAGACGCGAAAAGTCGCAATTCTGGCGGCCAATGGCGTTGATAGCGCTGCGATTGATGCGATGAAGAAAGCGCTTGCAGCGCAGGGGGCTCACGCGAAGTTACTGGGGCCGACCTCTGCACCCGTGAAAACCGCCGATGGCAAAACCCTGGCGGTCGATGCTTCGATGGAGGGCTCGCCGTCGGTGGCATTCGACGCGGTGTTCGTGCCGGGCGGAGCCGCGTCGATCAAGGCGCTGAGTACGGACGGCGTGGCGTTGCATTACCTGCTGGAGGCATACAAACATCTCAAGGCTATCGCCTTGCAGGGTGAAGCGAAGCAGTTGCTGGATGTATTGAAGCTGGAGGCTGATGCGGGATTGATCGTGGGGACGGATGCGAAGCTGATCAAAGGGTTTTTCGCCGCGATCGGGCAGCATCGGGTTTGGGACAGGGAGGCGAAGGCCAGGGCGATTCCGGCCTGAATAGGTTTATTGCCAGAAAGACCGCCTTCGCGAGCAAGCCCGCTCCCACAGTAGAGAAGTGTTGACCTCAAAATGTGTGGGCAACCCCAAACCCTGTGGGAGCGGGCTTGCTCGCGAAGCTTTTTAAGGTTTACGCGGACTCAGAACCATCTGCGCCGGAACACTGCGCAAAATCTGTCGCTCCAGCTTCAGGTCAAACTCGGGATCGAGCTTGTTCACCCGTTTTGTCAGCAATGTCGCCAACCAAGGGTAGTCATCGGTGCGTGGAGCCTGAATGCTCACGTCGCACTGAAAATTCACCACATCGGCGGCGATGGCATCCAGTTGGCGACGCAGTTTGCCCATATCGTTGATATTCAGCGCGACCGTGGTGCTTTCAGCCGTCAGGTCGATGACCTTGGCTTTTGGCTTGGCTTCGGCAGCCTTCAGGGCCGCTTCGGCTTTTTCCAGCTCGGCCTTGCGTGCCTGGGCAATCGAGCCATTCACTCCGCCGGTCAGTGCCGGAGCCTTGGGCATCAACGCGCGGGCACGGCTCAGGGCGGTCGCAGCGGCATCCACATCACCCTTTTGCAGCACGATCTGGCTGCGGCGCAGATAGGCTTCGGCCAGTTGCCGCTGGTACTGCTCAAGGGAAGCATCGTTGGGCGATTCGGCCTGCAAGGCCGCCAATTGGTCTTCGGCGGTGGCCAGTTCATCGCTGGCGATGTTTTGTTCCAGCTGTACGATGGCCGTGGCTCGCGCATTGGCGGCCTCGGTGGCCGCCGGCGGCGTGCTTTGGCAGGCGCCCAGCAGCAAAGAAAATGCGACAAGGAGCAGATAACGGGAGGCGAACGACTTCATTCCTGCGACTCTCTATTTGCGCAAAAAACGAGCAAGTCTACACCCCTCGACGGGGCAGAACAAAACTCAGCAGAAACAGCGCGGCGGCTGCCACCACAATCGACGGGCCGGCCGGGGTGTCCTTGAACCAGGACAACGCCAGCCCGCCACACACGGCGAGTATGCCCAGCAGGCTCGCGCCCAGTGCCATCTGCTCCGGCGAGCGGGCGTGACGTTGTGCCGCCGCCGCCGGGATGATCAGCAACGAAGTGATCAGTAACACGCCGACGATTTTCATCGCCACGGCAATCACCACGGCGATCAGCAACATCAGCGCCAGGCGCAATCCGGCCACCGGAAGGCCTTCGACCCTGGCCAGTTCTTCATGCACCGTGATCGCCAGCAATGGCCGCCACAATGCAACCAGCAAGGCCAGCACGGCGGCACTGCCGCCAAGAATCCAGGCCAGATCGGTTGGACTGATTGCCAGCAGGTCACCGAACAGATAGGCCATCAGGTCGATCCGCACTTCGTGCATGAAGCTTAGTACCACCAGGCCCAGAGAGAGCGTGCTGGGTGCGAGAATTCCCAAAAGCGTGTCGGATGCCAAGGGCTGGCGTTGTTGCAAGGTCACCAGTAACACCGCCAGCAGCAGGCAACCCACGGTCACGGCAACCGTCGGGCTGACATCCAGCAGGAAGCCCAGGGCCACGCCGAGCAATGCCGCGTGGGACAGGGTGTCGCCAAAATAAGCCATGCGCCGCCAGACCACGAAAGACCCCAACGGGCCTGCGACAACGGCCAGGGCCAGGCCTGCAAGCAGGGCGTAGAGCAGAAAATCAGCCATGCTTGCAGCCATCTCCGTGAACATGGGGTTGGCCCGATGCGGGCGCCTTGACCACCGAGCCATGCAAATCGTGGGCGTGGTCGTGATGGTGGTGATAAATCGCCAGGCTTTGTGCGTTTTTTCCGAAAAGCTCGACGAACGCCGGATCGCCGCTGACCTGCTCGGGATGGCCTGAACAGCAGACGTGACGATTGAGGCAAACCACCTGATCCGTGGTGCTCATCACCAGATGCAAATCGTGGGAGACCATCAGCACGCCGCAACCGTGACGGTCGCGCAGGCGGGTGATCAGGCTGTACAGCTCAGCCTGGCCGGCCACGTCGACACCCTGTACCGGCTCATCGAGTACCAGCAGTTCCGGTTCGCGCAACAAGGCCCGGGCCAGCAGCACGCGTTGCATTTCGCCACCGGAAACGCTTTGCACTGGGCTGTCGATGACCTGTTCGGCGCCGACTTCCTTGAGTGCTGCCAAGGCCATCGCACGGTCTACGCCCGGCACCAGACGCAGGAAGCGCAATACCGACAGCGGCAGGGTCGGGTCGACATGGAGTTTCTGCGGCATGTAGCCGACCCGCAGTTTCGGCTTGCGCCAGACGTTGCCGCTGTCCGGTTTCAACAGGCCGAGTACGGCACGTACCAGTGTGGTTTTGCCGGCGCCGTTGGGGCCGATCAGGGTCACGATCTGCCCCGGCTCGACGCTCAGCTCAATGTTGTCCAGCACCGGTTGCCCGGCGAACGTGACGGCAACCTGCTCTAGACGGATCAGCGCGTTGCTCATCAAGCCCCCTGGCAACCCGAGCACAGACCGACTACTTCGACGGTCTGGCCTTCGACGATAAACCCGACATCCCTGGCGCTGGCGATGATCGCGTCGCTGATGGACTTTTGCTCGAGCTCGATGGCGGCGTGGCAAACACGGCAGATCAGGAACTGACCCTGGTGTGCATGTTCCGGGTGATTGCAGCCGATGAAGGCGTTGAGCGAGGAAATGCGATGGACCAGGCCGTTTTCCAGCAGGAAATCCAGCGCGCGGTACACCGTCGGCGGCGCGGCGCGGCGACCGTCCTGCTCGCTGAGGACCGCGAGAATGTCGTAGGCACCCAGCGGCTTGTGGCTTTGCCACACCAGTTCCAGCACCCGCCGGCGCAATGCGGTCAGGCGCAGGCCTTGACGAGCGCACAGGGCATCGGCCTCGGACAAAGCGCTGTGAACGCAATGCGAGTGGTCGTGGGGGCGGCTGGCAATCGGTGTTTTTAGCATGAGCGGCGACGAGTTTTGTGAGAGACGTTATTATGTTACCCGTTCTCGCCTCTTCGAGTGGTCATCGTGTCCCGTCTTTTTTCTATCTTTGTCGCATTTTTCGCAAGTTTTCTGCTGATCGGTCCGGCGCAGGCCGAGGTCAAGGTCCTTACCAGCATCAAGCCCCTGCAGTTGATCGCCGCGGCGGTGCAGGACGGCGTGGCGATTCCTGAAGTCTTGCTGCCACCGGGTGCCTCGCCGCACAACTATGCGCTGCGCCCTTCCGACGTACGCAAGGTGCAATCAGTGGACCTGCTGTACTGGATCGGCCCGGACATGGAAGGTTTCCTGCCTCGCGTGCTCAATGGTCGTACGCTGCCCAGCGTCGCCGTGCAGGATTTGCCAGGCATGAAACTCCGCCGTTTTGCCGAAGATAGCCACTCCCACGCCGAAGAAGCCGACGACCACGACCACGATCATCGCCCAGGCAGCCTGGATGCGCATTTGTGGCTGTCACCGGTCAACGCCCGGGTCATCGCCACGAAAATGGCGGCTGACCTGAGTGCCGCCGATCCTGACAATGCCGTGCGCTATCAGGCCAACCTGAAAGCCTTCGACGAGCGTCTCGATGCGTTGGATGCGCGCCTGAAGAAACGCCTGACCGATGTTCAGGGCAAGCCTTACTTCGTGTTCCACGAAGCGTTCGATTACTTCGAAGACGCCTACGGCCTCAAGCACGTGGGTGTGTTCAGCGTCGCGGCCGAAGTGCAACCCGGTGCCCAGCATGTCGCGGCGATGCGCGCGCGCCTGCAGGAAGTCGGCAAGACCTGCGTATTCAGCGAGCCGCCGCTGCGTCCGCGCCTGGCGGAAACCCTGGTGGCGGGTTTGCCGGTGAAGCTGGCGGAACTGGATGCGTTGGGCGGGTACACTCCGGCGACGGCCCAGGGCTATGAGCAGGTGCTGGAGAAATTGGGGAATGATCTGGCGGGGTGTCTGGAGTCGTTGTAACTGACACAACCCTGTGGCGAGGGGGCTTGCCCCCGTTGGGCTGCAAAGCAGCCCCAAATGCATTCAATCAGTTGAATCGCATGGCAGTGCTTCGCACTGCAACGGGGGCAAGCCCCCTCACCACATTTTAAAGGGCGAAAGGCAACGGCGTATTGACCGTCTGCCGCTGCGCCAGGCGCAGCTGGAACTCCATCGGGTCGTGAATCAACACGTCCTGCCCGGCGAACGACTCTGCCGCGATCAAGCGTGACAACCAGAATCGTACGCAAGCCACCCGCAGCATGGTCGGCCACAACTCGGCTTCGGCAGCGGTGAACGGTCGCAGGGCCGCATAAGCGCCCAGCAAGGCCCGTGCTCGCGGTCCATCGATCACTCCCTCGTCGTCCGAGCACCAGTCGTTCAAGGCAATCGCCACGTCGTAGAGCATCGGCCCGGAGCAGGCGTTGTAGAAGTCGATCAGTCCGGTCAGGTGGGTGCCTTCGAACATCGCGTTGTCGCGGAACAGGTCGGCGTGAATGTTCGCCCGCGGCAGAGCGAGGATTTTTTCTTTCTGTCGGGTGATTTCTTCCAGCGCCCGTTGCAGCAGGTCTTTCTGTTCGGCACCGAGGTGCGACAGGAACTGCGTGCCCTCTTCCAGCATCCAGTCCAGGCCGCGATCGGTTTTGCGTTTGATCATGTTGGCCTGGGTCGCCAGGTGCAGATGGCCGAGCAGTTCACCGACCTGAGCGCAATGTTGCGCGTTGGCTTGCTTGATGTGCTTGCCGGCCAGGCGTGGTTGCAGCAACGCCGGTTTGCCCGCCAGTTCGCGCAAGGCCACGCCGTCGGTGGTGCGCAGGGCGTAAGGCACCGGCAGGTCGGCGCCGTGCAGCACGTCGAGCAGTTCGATGAAGAACGGCATTTCCTGAACCGGACCGCGCTCGACCAGGGTCAGGACAAATTCGCCCTGCTCCAGGCTGATAAAGAAATTGGTGTTTTCGCTACCGGCGGCAATCCCCTGGAAATCAAGCAGGCGGCCGAGGCCATAAGGGGCGAGAAAAGCTTCCAGCTCGGGCCGAGCCAGGGGGGTGAACACAGACATGTTTAAACTGCCAGTACGGGCGCCGCTGTTGAGCCAGCGCCGATTAAAGTTAGGGACGACTTACCACTTAAAAATTTCCCACGCCGGAATCAGCATATCCGGGTAATCAGAGCGGATGAAGTTTCCCTCCGAGCCATCCGCACGCACCAGGAAATACGGTTTGCCAACCTTTGGGGTGACCTTGATGGCGTACAAAAAGCCGTTTTGCCGGTATTCCTGAATGGTTTTATCGCCTTCCGTGCGAATGGTCACATCCGGGTCTGCCGACGGTGCATCATCCGCCGCCATGACGGTCAATGGTGTGATTGCAAACATGCCAGCCAGCAACAGGCGATTTAGTGTGCGCATGATAACCTTGTCCCTTTGTCGTCAACGGTCCCGCTATTCTAGCGCCGGACCCGCCGAAAAGGTTGATCCTGCTCATGAGCCAAGCCCCCCTCGTCCTGGTGGACGGTTCTTCTTACCTGTACCGCGCCTTTCACGCGCTGCCGCCGTTGACCACGTCCAAAGGCCTGCCGACCGGCGCGGTCAAGGGCGTGTTGAACATGCTCAAGAGCCTGCGCAAGCAATATCCGAATAGTCCGTTCGCCGTGGTGTTCGACGCCAAGGGTGGGACTTTTCGCGATGACATGTACGCCGAATACAAGGCCAACCGTCCGAGTATGCCCGACGACATGCGCGTGCAGATCGAGCCGCTGCACCAGAGCGTGATCGCCCTGGGCTTCCCGCTGCTGTGCGTCGAAGGCGTAGAGGCCGATGACGTGATCGGCACCCTGGCCCGCAGCAGCGCGGCGGCGGATCGTCCGGTGATCATCTCCACGGGCGACAAGGATATGGCGCAACTGGTCGATGGTCACATTACCTTGGTCAACACCATGACCGGTAGCAGCATGGACGTGGAGGGCGTGAAGGAGAAATTCGGCGTCGCTCCGGAGCAGATCATCGATTATCTGGCGCTCATGGGCGATTCTTCCGACAACATTCCGGGCGTTCCGGGGATTGGCCCGAAGACGGCTTCAGGCCTGCTGGTCGGTGTGAACGGCGGTCTGACCGAACTCTATGCGCAGCTCGACATCGTACCGACCCTGCCGATTCGCGGTGCCAAGACCCTGCCGGCCAAGCTCGAAGAGCACAAAGAAATGGCCTTCCTGTCCTATCAGTTGGCGACCATCAAGGTCGACGTGCCGCTGGACATTGGCCTCGACGATTTGCAAATGGGCGCGGAAGATCCGGCGAAACTCTACGAGTTGTACAGCCTGCTGGAATTCAAGAGCTGGCTGAACGACCTTGATCGCGACGCCAAACGCCTGGAACTGAGCGCTGCCGCCGAGCCTGCACCGGCTGCCGATCTGTTCAGCGAACCAGAGGCCGAAGCACCGGCCGCCGCTGCTGAAGCCGCCTACGAAACCATCCTCGATCAGGCGCGTTTCGATGCCTGGCTGGAAAAGCTGAACAACGCCAAGCTGTTCGCCTTCGACACCGAAACCACCGGCATCGACGCGCAGCAGGCGCAACTGGTGGGTCTGTCATTCGCGGTTCAGGCTAACGAAGCGGCCTACATCCCGTTGACCCATTCCTACATCGGCGTGCCGCAGCAACTGGACCGTGACACTGTCCTGCGCGCGCTCAAGCCGATTCTGGAAAACCCGAACAAGCTCAAGGTCGGCCAGCACGCCAAGTTCGACATGAACATCCTGGCCAACTGCGCCATCGGTGGCGTACAGGACAACGGCATCACCGTGCGCGGCATCGCCTTCGACACCATGCTCGAGTCCTACGTGCTCAACTCCACGGCCACGCGTCATGACATGGACAGCCTGGCGCAGAAGTATCTGGACCACACCACGGTGAGCTTCCAGGACATCGCCGGCAAAGGCGTGAAACAGCTGACGTTCGATCAGATCGCCCTTGAGCAGGCCGGGCCTTATGCCGCTGAAGATGCAGACATCACCCTGCGTCTGCACCAGGCCTTGTTCGAGAAGCTCTCGGCCATTCCGAGCCTGGCCAGCGTGCTGACCGACATCGAAATCCCGTTGGTGCCGGTGCTGGCGCGCATCGAGCGCCAGGGCGCATTCGTCGACGCCGTCCTGCTGGGTGTGCAAAGCATCGAACTGGGCGACAAGATGGTCGCACTGGAGCGCGAAGCCTTCGAGATTGCCGGCGAGGAATTCAACCTCGGTTCGCCCAAGCAGCTCGGCGTGATTCTCTATGAAAAACTCGGCCTGCCGGTGCTGAAAAAGACTGCCAAGGGCCAGCCGTCCACGGCCGAAGAGGTGCTGGCCAAACTGGCGGAAGACGACTACCGGTTGCCGAAAGTGCTCATGGAATATCGCTCCATGAGCAAGCTGAAAAGCACCTACACCGATCGTTTGCCGGAACAGATCAACCCGCGCACCGGGCGGATCCATACGTCGTACCACCAGGCTGTCGCCTCCACCGGGCGCCTGTCCTCCAGCGATCCGAACCTGCAGAACATCCCGGTGCGCACCGCCGAAGGGCGTCGTATCCGCCAGGCCTTCGTGGCCCCGGCCGGTTACAAGCTGCTGGCGGCGGACTACTCGCAGATCGAGTTGCGGATCATGGCGCACCTGTCACGGGATGAAGGACTGATGAACGCCTTCCGCCACAATCTGGACGTGCACACCGCGACCGCCGCGGAAGTGTTCAAGGTCGAACTGGCCGACGTGACCTCCGACCAGCGCCGCAGCGCCAAGGCGATCAACTTCGGTCTGATCTACGGCATGGGGGCGCAGAAGCTCGGCAAGGACATTGGCGTCGACACCAAGACCGCCAAGGCCTACATCGATACCTACTTCGCCCGATACCCCGGCGTACGCCAGTACATGGACCGCACGCGGGCCCAGGCCGCCGAGCAAGGTTATGTCGAGACGTTCTTCGGTCGTCGCCTGTACCTGCCGGACATCAACTCCAACAAGCCGCAAGAACGCGCCGCCGCCGAACGCACGGCGATCAATGCGCCGATGCAAGGCACCGCTGCGGACATCATCAAGAAAGCCATGGTCGCTGTGGATAACTGGCTGACCGCGTCCGGCCTCGACGCCAAAGTCATTTTGCAGGTGCACGATGAACTGGTGCTGGAGGTGCGTGAAGACCTGGTCGACCAGGTTCGCGATGAAATTCGCGTACACATGAGCGAGGCCGCGAAACTGGATGTGCCGTTGCTGGTCGAAGTGGGTGTTGGAAATAACTGGGATGAGGCTCACTGAGCCTTCCTGTAGGAGCGAGCTTGCTCCTACAGAAAAGAGTCGTGTTCTGCTGCGGCATAGTGCCGCGGCAGAAGAGCGCAAACAACTTAGTCCGGAAGGTTATCGGGGTTATTTCAAAGCTATTTGAAAAAAATCTGAACTAATCTTGCGAAGCACTACTCAGAGGTACTGAATGGCTGGTGAAGCCCTTCGATGCTCCTATGTTGTGTTAAGTGTTGGCAGATATCTGGACCCCGCCCTAGCGGTCTAGAGCTTGAACCCCGGAACTTCTCCCTCCCCATATGAAGTCCGGGGTTTTTTTTGCCTGCAGAAAGCTGTCTGGAATGCCCCAGACAGCTTTCGCAGCCTTACCGGGTTTCTACCTCGACACCCTTGTCCGCCAGCTCCATCCAGCCTGCCAGTACGGTATAGGCTTCTTCCAGGCCCATGCGTTTCGGGGCCGAGAACAACTGAATCGTCACCAGATCGCCCCAGCCCTTGCGGATTTCCGCCTGAACCTTGAGCAGCGTGTTCTTGGCCGCGCCATAGGTCAGCTTGTCGGCTTTGGTCAGCAGAATGTGCATCGGCATGCCGGCAGCCACGGCCCAATCGAGCATCAGCAGGTCGAAATCGGTCATCGGATGGCGGATGTCCATCATCAGGATCAGGCCTTTCAAACTCTCGCGGCCACCCAGGTACGCTTCCAGGTGACGCTGCCAGTGTTGCTTGAGCGGGATCGGTACTTTTGCATAACCGTAGCCCGGCAGGTCGACCAGACGGCGTTCATCGTCTAGCTTGAAGAAATTCAACAGTTGCGTGCGCCCTGGGGTTTTCGAGGTGCGCGCCAGGCTGGCGTGGGTCAGGGTGTTCAAGGCACTCGATTTGCCGGCGTTGGAACGCCCGGCGAAGGCGACTTCGAAGCCCTCGTCATCCGGACATTGGTCGACTTTGGCGGCGCTGAGCATGAAGGTGGACTGTTGGCACAGACCGAGGATGGGATTCTTGAGTTGCATGGGATTTCCGATGTGGGCGGCGCCAGGAATGGGGGCGGCAAGCAGTGTCGCTTCCGTTTCAGTGACGCCAGTATATAATGCCGCAGATTTTGTGTGCGCTTTGTCCCAGCGTAGGATGAAGTTCACGAGAGCGACAGACCTTGATTGCGCACTAGAACGCAGCACGCTCTCAACCCTGAAAAGGTCGTTTTATGACGAAATGGCTGCTAGCTGCCGGTGTCTTGATGCCGCTTTACAGCGCTCAGGCTACACAGGATCCGGAAGCTGTGTACAACCGTGTTTGTGGTGCCTGTCATTCCGGCCAATTACCCATGGCGCCGAAAAAAGGCGATCAGGATGCTTGGACGCCGAGGTTGGCGAAAGGTATGGAGACGCTGGTGCAACACGTGACCCAGGGTTTCAAGGCGATGCCGCCGCGTGGTTTGTGCATGGACTGCAGTGCCGAGGATTACCAAGCCATCATCCATTGGATGAGCGAGTAAGCCCGGCCCATAACTCTTAACCCTTAGCCGTAGTTGGATTAGCTGATGAAGAAATTGATCGTGAGTCTGCTGTTGACCGTGGGCATCTCCGGCATAGCCCATGCTGCAGGTGAGGCAGTACAACCGGGTGATGCTAAAGCTGGCCAGGCCAAAGCTGCCGTCTGTGGCGCCTGCCACGGCCCGGATGGCAACAGCATGGCGCCAAACTTTCCAAAACTGGCGGGTCAGGGTGAACGATACCTGACCAAGCAATTGCACGACATCAAGTCGGGCAAGCGCACCGTTCTGGAAATGACCGGCCTGCTGACCAACCTGAGCGATCAGGACCTGGCGGACATCGCCGCCTACTTCGCCAGCCAGAAAGGCAGCGTCGGTGCCGCCGATCCTAAAGTCGTCGCTCGCGGTGAAGCCCTGTTCCGTGGCGGTGACCTGGCCAAGGGCATGCCAGCCTGCACCGGTTGCCACTCTCCGAACGGCGCCGGCAACGCAGCCGCCGGCTTCCCGCACCTGGGTGGCCAGCACGCTCAATACATCGCCAAGCAACTGACCGATTTCCGCAAGGAAGAAGGCGGCCGCACCAACGATGGCGACGCCAAGACCATGCAGACCATTGCCAAGAAGCTGAGCGACGAAGACATCGCCGCGGTGTCCAGCTACATTCAGGGCCTGCACTAAGGCCGGCGGATCGGGCGTTGAGCGCCGTACATATCGCCTGCAACGTTAACGCTCGATTAATCCGTTGCAACGAGTATAAAAAGGGTGGCCTTGGCCGCCCTTTTTTGTGGCCGCTGCCGTTACACTACAGAACTCAAGCCCGCCAGGACCTGTCTGAAAACACGTCGCGCGAGGCGAAAAATTTGTCCAGGAGTGAAGCATGCGTAATCTGATCATCAGCGCCGTTTTTGCCGCTGCCAGCCTGTTCGGCATGACTGCCCAGGCCGCTGAAGCCCCCGCCGCACCTTATGTCGAACTGAGCAATCCGGTTCCGGTCGCCGTGCCTGGCAAGATCGAAGTGGTAGAGCTGTTCTGGTACGGCTGCCCGCATTGCTATGCCTTCGAACCGGTGATCAATCCCTGGGCCGAGAAGCTGCCTTCGGACGTGAACTTCGTGCGCATTCCAGCCATGTTCGGTGGCCCGTGGGACGCTCACGGCCAGATGTTCCTGACCCTTGAAGCCATGGGTGTCGAGCACAACGTTCACGCTGCGGTGTTCAACGCGATTCAGAAAGAGCACAAGAAACTGACCGACAAGAATGACATGGCCGACTTCCTCGCTACCCAAGGCGTGGACAAGGACAAGTTCCTCGCGACTTTCGACTCTTTCGCTATCAAGGGCCAGATCGTCAAGGCTCGTGAACTGGCCAAGAAGTATGAAATCTCCGGCGTTCCAACCATGATCGTCAACGGCAAGTACCGCTTTGACGTAGGCTCCGCTGGCGGTGCCGAACAGGCCCTGCAACTGGCCGACAAACTGATCGACAAAGAGCGAGCGGCTAACAAGGCTGCCGCCAACTAAGGGCAGTCACTGCCATGCGCCGATGGGGTACTGAACGCATCGTTGGCCTGCATGATCCGCGGGTCAACGAGCATCATCTGGAGTCCACGGGCCTGCCCGCAGACAGTCGTCTGCGCTTGCTCAGTTTCAACATCCAGGTCGGCATCAGCACCGAGCGCTACCGGCATTACCTGACCCGGGGCTGGCAGCATCTGCTGCCGCACACCGGGCGTGCCGACAATCTTCAGAAGATCGGCAATCTGTTGGGCGATTTCGATCTGGTCGCCTTGCAGGAGGCCGACGGTGGCAGCCTGCGTTCAGGCTACGTCAATCAGGTTGAGCATCTGGCCCAGCTCGGCGCCTTCCCCTACTGGTATCAACAACTCAATCGCAATCTCGGGCGCCTGGCCCAGCACAGCAATGGTGTGCTCAGCCGTTTGCGCCCGTGGGCCATTGAAGATCATCCGCTGCCGGGCCCAAAGGGGCGCGGAGCCATCCTGGTACGCTTCGGCGAAGGCCCGGAAGCACTGGTGGTCGTCATGATGCACCTGGCGCTGGGCGCCCGTGCGCGCAGCCTGCAACTGGCCTACATCCGCGATCTGATCGGCGACTACAAACACCAGGTACTGATGGGCGACATGAATACCCATGCCAGTGACCTGCTGCAAAATTCCGCGTTGCGCGATCTCGGCCTGCTCGCGCCGCAAATGGAAGCAACGTTCCCCAGCTGGCGTCCACAGCGCTGCCTGGACCATATCCTGCTGAGCCCGAGCCTGACCCTGGAAAAGGTCGAGGTGCTGGCACAGCCCATTTCCGATCACCTGCCGGTCGCGGTAGAGATTCGTCTGCCGGGTTCGCTCACGGCCGATGCATTGCCCGCGTTGAGTCCTGCCCCTCGCGGAACCCATGAATGAGCGACGAAACACAGCGCTGGAAAGAGAAATACCTCAAAAGCATCGAACAACAGGAAAAGCTCGAACGTCGCTGGGACGCGCGGCTCGACTTGCTGCGCCGTGGACTGGTGCGCAGCACCCTGGCGGCGGAAGGTACTGACCGTGCGGTTGACCAATGCATGAAGGAAATACGCGAGGTCGTACGTACCGACGACATGGACGCCGGTCTGGCCGCGCTGATTCCACGCCTGGAAAAAGCCGTGCTCGACTCCGAACAGCGTCGGGAAACCCGGATCAACCAGACCAGTGCAGCCCTGAATGCACTGGTCACTCAACTGCAAACATTGCCGCTGCCACGGGATGTGAGCCGGCCACTCAAGAGTTTCGCCAAGCAACTGGATGCGCGGGTCAGTCAGGCGCGTGAGATACCCTTGTTGCTCAGCGAGCTGAGTGGCTTGCAAGGCAAGGCCCTGAGCCAGCTGGAGACCCCGACGGAACCTTGTCGGCCGGGCTTGCTCCAACGATTGTTCGGCGGTCGTGAAGCAGACGAAGCGGTGGCATCGACAGCTTCTCCTGCGCCGGCGGCTCCCGTAGCCGAGAGCCCTGCGGCGATTATCGAGTCGGCCCCGGTCGTGATTGAGACGGCAATCTGCGAAGTGTCCATGGCGGAGCCAGTTGCAAAGGAGTCCGCGCCGACCGAGCCAGCCGAGGTTTCCCCTGCTCCGGCAGCCGTGGCCCTGGCACCTGCCGTCGCGCCGCTTCAAGCCGTCATTGCAGGCGCGGCAGAAACCGAGCAAGCCGAGAAGCCGACCCCGGAAACACCTCTTGAGTCGCAAGTGAACCCCGACGAGCTGACCGCGTCAGCATCACGGGATAGCTTGGCCTTGCTTGCGAATCCGACAGCGGAGGTGGTCGCCGCAGATCAGCCTCTATCCGGGCACGACACTTTCTACGCACTCCCGGATTCCCCAGAGCCCTCCTACAGCTCGGTGGCCAGCCACATCGAAGACACGCTGCTGGGGCTGCTCGAAGACCTGACATTGCCCGAGCGTCATCGCCCGCAAGCCGAATCCATGCGCGATCGTCTGAAAAATGGTCTGAACTGGTACGAATTACTACCGATTCTCGACGACTTCGCCACGTTGATGCTGGCCATTACCGACAGCGGCCAGCATGAGTTCGAAGCCTACCTGCAACGACTGAACGAGCGCCTCGAATCGTTCCAGAGCAACCTGCAGGCCGCCACCGCAGGACACGCCGACAACCGTTCGGCTGCGCGGCAGATGGACACGCAGATCCGCGAACAGGTTGATGGCCTGCAAAGCAGCATGCAGGACGCTGCGGACCTGGAAGATCTCAAGCACGTTCTGGAAAACCATCTCGAAGGCTTGCTGGGCACCATGGACCAGCACCAGAAACAACGCGATGAGCGCGAGCAAGAGGTCGCTGCGCGCCTGCACAGCCTGGCCGAGCGCGTTGCCCATATGGAGCAGGAGGCCCAGGGTTACCGTGAGCATCTCGAGGAGCAAAGGCAGAAGGCGCTGGTCGACCCGTTGACCGGCCTGCCTAACCGCGCGGCCTGGAGCGAGCGCCTGGATCATGAAGTCAAACAATGGCAGCAACATGGCAACACGCTGTTGCTGGCCATGCTCGACCTCGATCATTTCAAGCGCATCAACGATAACTACGGGCACCTGGCCGGTGACAAAGTGCTGAAGATCATTGCCAGCGTGTTGCGCAAGCGTCTTCGCGGAACGGACTTCATTGCCCGGTTCGGCGGCGAAGAGTTTGTGCTGTTAATGCCATCCACGGTGCCGGCGGCGGGGCTGAAGTTGCTGGAAAGCCTGCGTGCCTCCATCGAGGCCTGTCCGTTCCACTTCAAGGGAGAGCCGGTGACCATTACCGTTTCTGTCGGAATGTCGGCGTTCAGGCCGGGTGAGCACAGCGATCAAGTGCTTAAAAGAGCCGATCAGGCGTTGTACCGTGCAAAAAATGCCGGACGCAACCGCGTGGAGCCGGGCTGAGTATTATTTGTTCCATTTTTGTTTAATTCGCGGCGATTGCCGTCAGCTCGCAAGGCATTACGTTACACTGTTGCATTATTGTCTTGTGTGTACTGCCTTTCGCCATGAAATATCTTGCTCTGATCGTGTCACTTGTTTTGATGGCCGGCTGCGCCAGCGGTCCCCGTTTTGACACCAGTCACCCTTCAACCAATTACGACAGCCGTGTGCAGTTCGTGGTGGTGCATTACACCAACGCCTCGCTGGAGCGTTCGCTGCAACTGCTGACCCACGGCGAAGTCAGCAGTCATTATCTGATCGGTGACGACAAGGGCGCCACAATCTACAAGCTGATGGATGAAAACGTTCGCGCCTGGCACGCCGGGGAGAGCGAATGGGATGGCCGGACCTGGCTGAATTCCAGTTCCATCGGTATCGAAATCGTCAACCCGGGGTTCAAGGACACTCCAACCGGGCGCGTTTGGTACCCCTACAGTGAAGATCAGGTTCAGTCCTTGATCGTATTGCTCAAGGACATCAGCAAGCGTCAGGGTATCAAGCCTCGCGACATCATTGGCCATAGCGACATTGCGCCGTTGCGCAAACTGGACCCGGGGCCGCTGTTCCCCTGGAAGCGTCTGGCTGCCGAAGGTCTGGGCATCTGGCCGAACGAGCAGGCGGTCGCGCGCCAGCAAATGCTGTTCGCCGATCAGTTGCCGAGCATCAGCTGGTTTCAGGGGCAATTGGCCCGCCTGGGTTATGCCTCGCCACAAACCGGCGAGCTCGATGTTGCGACACGACATGTGATAGCAGCCTTCCAGATGCATTTCCGCCCGGCACGTTTCGATGGCACTCCGGACGCGCAAACAGCCGCGCTGCTTTTGGTGTTGAACCAGACAAAATAATGGCGCCCGCCCGGCGGTCAGGGCTTTTTCCCAATCAGCAGCTATAACTCATTGGTAATCCATCGGATATTGCGCAATGACTGCTGCTCGAGAGACCTTCCGTAGTTGGTTCCATCGCCCCTGGTTCCTGGGGTTGATGTCGGCTGTCTTGAGCGCAACGTTGTTGATGGCCGGCAGCCTGTTCGTCGCCATTCATCAGGTCGAGCAAAATGAAAGCGAAGAAATGAATGCTCAGGGCGAGCGCTTTCTCGCCCGCCTGGAGCAGCTGTTCGGGCAACTGCGTGAAAGCCTCGACGACCTTGAAGCGCAACCGTTGCGCGGTTGCGATGCTGAAATGATCGCGACCTTGCAACAGGTTACGTTCAATTATCGCTTCGTCTACGAAGCCGCCTACATGGACTCTTCGCGAATCTGTTCCAATCGCCCTCGCCAGGAAGGGCTGTCGCTGATTCGAGCGCCAGACATCAAAGGCCCGACCTACAGCTATTGGCTCAACACCACCACCGAACCCGATGAAAACCGCGCCGCACTGATGCTGGGGCGCGGGAATTTTCGGGTCGCGACCTCTCGGGGGCATTTGACTGATATGGTCGACCTGTCGCCGGGCAGCAGCCTGCTGGTAGTTCTGGACCATGGTACGCGCGCGATTCCGGTATTGGGCTCATCCCAGATCTGGCCGCCGGTCGAGGCCTGGCCACCGAAAAACCGCGATGCGCTGCAGATCACCCAGACACGCCTGATATACCGCATGCCCACCGACAACCCGGAGTATCAATTGGTGTTGATCAGCCTGCGTACGGGCATGCATATCCCGTCGGTCTGGTGGTGGCTGCTGCCGGCCAGTATTGCGCTGGGCATATGCGTCGGGTTCCTGGTGTTCCTGCTGGTGCAGCAGCGGCAGTCGCTGGATGCCGAACTGGCCGGGGCGATTCGCCGGGGCGAGTTGCAGGTGCTGTATCAACCGATCTTCGACCTCGATAGCCGCAACTGTGTCGGGGCTGAAGCGCTGCTGCGCTGGCGCAGGCCGGACGGTACCCTGACCAGTCCCGACCTGTTCATTCCGATGGCGGAGGACACCGGGCAGATTCGCCAAATGACGGATTTCGTCTTGCAACGCTTGCTCGAGCAACTCGGTCAGTTGCTGCGTGCCAACCCGCAACTGTACATCTCGGTCAATCTCGCGGCGTGTGATGTGATGGTCCCGCGAATCGGCCAGGTCATGGCGAGGCTGCTGACCCTGCACCGCGTCGCTGCGCGGCAAATCGCCTTCGAGGTTACCGAGCGTGGGCTGGTCGATGTGGTGGTGGCCCGGGAAAACCTGCAATCGCTGCGGGATGTCGGGCACCAGGTGTTGATCGATGATTTTGGCACCGGCTACTGCAGCCTCGCCTATTTGCAAACCCTGCCGGTGGATTGCCTGAAAATCGACAAGGCGTTCATTGATGCGTTGGGCCATGACGCCGCCAGCAGCGGTGTGGCCCCGCACATCATTCACATGGCCCAGTCGCTGCATTTGAAGGTGATTGCCGAGGGCATCGAACATGAGGCCCAGGCCGAGTTCCTGAGCAGTGAAGGCGTGAAGTTCGGCCAGGGCTGGCTGTTCGCCCACGCGCTGAGCGCGGTTCAGTTCATTGAATTGATAACCCGGGGGCGACGTCGGGCGGGTGGCCGGCGCCTGGATGACGAAGCGTGACCGCGATCTAGACCGTCAGCGCCAAGTAGAACTGAGTGCCCTGCCCCGGCCGTGAATAGACGCCCATCCGCCCGCCATGCAATTGCACGATTTCCTTGCACAATGCCAGGCCGAGACCGGCTCCGCCTTTCTTGCGTCCGACCTGCACGAACGGCTCGAAGATCCGTCCCTGCTGACCGTAGGCAATGCCTTCGCCGTTGTCTTCGACACTGATGATGACCCGGTCGCCGTGGCGCCGGGCGTGCAGGCGTATCCGCCCGCCGGAACCGGTGTGGCGCAAGGCGTTGTCGAGCAAATTATCGAGTACCCGCTCCAGTTGTGGCTGATCGGCCTGCAAACGCGGCAAAGGCCCCTGCACTTCCACCAGCAGACTGATGTCTTTCTCGGCGGCCGATGCGGCAAAGCGTGACTCAGCCTGTTCCAGCAGCGCCTCGATGGAACACGGCGCCAAGGTGAGTTTCTGCAAGCCGTTCTGGTAACGGGAGAAATTCAGCAGGTCATTGATCAGCTGCATCAGCCGCTGCATCTCTTCATTCACGGTATCGAGCAGGTCGGCTTCCCGGGAGTCCGGGGCAAAGTGCGCGCGCTCGCGGAATAATCCGAAGGCCATGTGCATGCCGGTGACCGGTGTGCGCAATTCATGGGAGGCGCGCAACACAAATTCGCTGCGTACCCGTTCGAAGGCACGTTGCTCCGTGACGTCATGCAGCACCATCACGGCCCCGAGAATATGGCCCAGGGTGTGGCTGACCGGGGTCAGGCTATAGGTCAGCAGTCGCGACTCGCCGTCGACCTCGACACTCAAGTCCTCCGGCGCCCGCTCCAGAGTGCCGCCGCGCAGCACCAGTTGCAGCTGCTCATCGAGTTCAGGGCGCTCCAGCGCCGTGCCCAATCCCTGTCCCAGGCGATCGGACTCCCAGCCCAGCTGACGCTGGGCCACAGGGTTAAGGTGTTCCAAATGGCCCTGACGGTCGATCATCAACAGCCCGTCGTCGATGCTGTCGAGCACGGCCTGCAAACGCTGCTGGCCGGCCAATAACTCATCGACATTGGTGGCCTGATGTTCACGTAGCGCCTGGGCCATGATCCCGAAACGCCGGGTCAACTGGTTGAGCTCCACTGCCGAGGAGATCGGCAGGGTGACATCGAAATTGCCCTGGCCGATATTGTCCGCTGCCTTGGCCAAGGCTTCGATAGGCGCCCCGAAACGCCGGGCAATGGCCTGCGCGGTCACGAAGCCGATGATCAGCACCGCCAGCCCCACCAGGGCGAGCAGCCCGGCGATCAGCAGTGCCCGCTCCCGGGCCTGGCGCTCGGTATCGTTGATGTTATCCAGCGCGCGCTTGTGCTCGGCGATCAGACCATTGCGCAGTGAGTTGAATTTTTCCGTCAGGTTGTCATGGCTGCTGAGCACAGTCGAAGGGTCCGGGGACGCCTCATAAGCTTCGATAAAGCGCTCGTAGTCAGCCTTGGCTTTTCTGAAGCCGTACTCGCTTGCGTTCTGCTCGGGCTCCTGGGCGATGCCTTCCTCCAGTAATTCGAAGTAACGCTGCTTCGAGGCGGCGAAAGCGGCGGAGTCAGGCTTCTCGCTGAGCATAATGATCAGTTGGTCACCCAGGGTCTGGCGCAGCTTGAGTCCCAGGTCCAGGGTGATGAAGTTACTGCGGGTCAGTGCTTCCTGGCTGCCGGCCATCTGCATCACGCTGACCAGCCCGAGCAGGAGCCCGAGCAAGGCGACGGTGATCAGTGCGGAGATGCTCAGGAAAAGCCGGGTCCGCAATTTCATCGCCAGTTTCATCGCCTATTGCTCACAAGTTGTACTGCTTGCGTTTGCGGTACAGCGTCGAGGCATCGATGCCCAGGGTTTTTGCCGCTTGGTCCAGGGTGTCGGCGGTGGCGAGGACCGCGCCGATGTGGGCCTTTTCCAGCTCATCCAGGCTCAGCGCTGCGCCGATGCGCGGTGCGTTGTTGACCGGGGTTTCGGCCATGCCCAGATGACTGATCTCGACCCGCTCCTGCGGACAGATGATGCTCGCGCGCTCGATCACGTTGCGCAGCTCACGGATGTTGCCCGGCCAGCGATAGCCCAGCAGGGCCTCCCGGGCCTCGTCGCTCAAGGCACGCGCGGGGCGGGCATACTCCTTGACGAAACGCGCCAGGAAACGATCCGCCAGGTTGAGAATATCTTCACGGCGTTCGCGTAGCGGTGGCAGGTGCAGGGTAATGACATTCAGGCGATAGAGCAGGTCCTCACGGAAACGACCATCGCGGACCATGTCCTCGAGGTTGAGGTTGGTGGCTGCAAGGATGCGCACATCGGCACGGCGGGTCACCGGATCACCGACGCGCTCATATTCTTTGTCCTGAATGAAGCGCAGCAATTTCGGCTGCAATGTCAGCGGAAAGTCGCCGATTTCGTCGAGAAACAGCGTCCCGCCGTCCGCCTGGTTGACTCGGCCCAAGGTGCTTTCGCTGGCGCCGGTGAAGGCGCCGCGACTGTGGCCGAAGAGCTCGCTTTCCATAAGCTCGGCGGTCAGCGACGGGCAGTTGATCGTGACGCAGGATTTCTTCGCGCGTTTGCTCCAGCCGTGAATGGCTTGGGACAGCTCGCCCTTGCCGGTGCCGGACTCACCGAGGATCAGGATATTGGCATCGGTCGTGGCCACCTGGCGCGCGGTTTCGAGTACCACTTTCATGGCCGGGCTGTGGGAGTCCAGACCATCCTTGGGCTTGCGCACTTCACCTTCCAGGGCTTCCAGCCGCGCCGACAGCTGCCGCACTTCCAGTTGCTTGGCGGTTGCCAACCGCAATTGATCGGGGCTGCACGGCTTGACCAGATAGTCGGCGGCACCGGCCTGAATCGCATCCACCGCCGTGTCGACGGCTGAGTGTGCAGTGACGATCACCACCCGCATCCATGGCGCCTGGATACGCATCTGGGCCAGCACATCCAGGCCGTTGTCTTCACCCAGACGCAAATCGAGGAAGCACAGGTCGAAGACCTGGCGCTGCAACAGGGCTTCTGCCTGCGCGGCGCTGGTGGCGGTGGCAACGCTGTAGCCTTCGTCTTCGAGGCAGTAACGGAAAGTACGCAGGATGGCGGACTCATCATCCACCAGCAGAATGCGGCCTTGGTGCTCAGTGGCTGATTCCATTTTCCTACGCTCCTTAATGAATGATCTTGATTTAGTCCCGGAGAAATCGGGCAAGTTGCATGATTGATTCTGAGCCATTCCTGTCATGGCAGGGTAGCTTTCATCCGATGTATCGGTTAGCCAGCTGATATAGCGGGTCTTTTAATGGAAGCCCGGTTTCCGACAGCGGCCAGCGTGTATTTCTGACATCCGCGTCCTCCTCTCAATTCAAAAAATTTACACCTTCCTTCAAATGAATCGTGCAATACGCACGACTGCACAAGTGGCATCGTGCAGGATGCGTACGATGTGATTTCTTTAGCGATTCTAAGATATTGATATTAAAGGAGATTAATTCAATTCAATGCTGGCATGCGGGCTGCAATTGTCTGGTTAACCAAGGCATTCAAAAACAACCGCCCGCTATCGAATACCGACCCGAGTGGTAGGAGCTCCAGGATGAACCGTCAACGTGCCGCCCACCTGTACCTCTCGCCTGTGCATATTCAGCAAGGACTGTTTGCTGTCCTGGCGCTGTTGCTCACCCTTATCGGCGGCCAACAGTTTGTGCGCTGGGAGCAGAGTCAGCAGCCGCAAGCGCCACAACTGTCGATTCAGCATCCGACCCAAACCCATTTCAGTGCTGTTGGCAGCCTTCAGGCCGATAGCACCCCGATGCGCATGATGGACGTCGACCAGGCCGGACCTGCAGGTGAGATACGTCATCAGGAGCGCTGGGTGTTCTAGGTAAACAATTTCCGCCGCAGCGATGTGCCGGGAAACGCAACACCTCTAAATAGAAGCGTAAGGAGAATCACCATGTTGAGCTGGGCAATCACATTCCTGATCATTGCCATCATTGCCGCAGTACTGGGCTTCGGTGGTATCGCGGGCACCGCCACGGGTATCGCCAAGATTCTGTTTGTCGTGTTCCTGGTGATGTTCATTGCTTCCTTCTTCTTTGGCCGTCGCGGTCGAGGCTGACATGAACGGTTTGTTCAAGACAATGGCAGCCGCCCTGCAACCGGGGCGGTAGTGCCATGGCATGCGGGCTGAGGTTTCCCCGGCATGCCTGAGACCCTCATGCAGGGTCCGGAATTTGTACACGAAGGAGGTCACAGCGCCTCTTTCTATCTGCGTCACCTGAGGAAGGCTGGCGCATGACCAAGGGGTCGGGACGTTCTGCCTGTTTCAGGGGCGGAGTGACCTACGGGTACAGGGAGTACCTGCGTAAGGGCCGGGTCAGGAAAAGCTGCTGCGCAAGTTCGCCGGATCACCATGGCTCGACGAGCTTGCGAAGGGCTGGATCACGCAACACATTGAAATAGAGCGCTCGTCTCGATTTCCTCACTGTTATCGCGTCCTTGTCCCTGTTACGTCGGAAATTACTTTTCCCGGTGTTTCACAGGCGACCGTATATCGAGAAAAATCCATTTTTTTTGACTGCGATTATTCACTTTGTCCTGCGGGATTCTGCTGAAAAATCAACGCTCGGCCACTGCTCAAAAAACATTCAATCTGCTCTGTGATGACCGGTTCACGGCACTTATGCCTGCCGAAATGTCGCATTCGAACCGATTGCGACGTCGCATTCAGTGAAAAAACCTCATGCCGATTCGGCATAGGGTAGGCGTTTACGGCATTAGACGGCGCTTCCTTGCATCGGAATAGTTGCGCCTTTTTTCGCCTGCCAGAGAGCCGCAAACACGCGTTCCGGGGCACCTTATACGGGGGGTAGATGCACTAGACTTTTTCGCCACGAGCGTTCCAGTTCGCGCATCTCCCTGAGTCAAACGCAAGTAAGGGTAAAGATATGAAGAAGGCAAAGCTTAGCCTCGCCTGGCAGATCCTCATCGGTCTGGTATTGGGGATAGCAATCGGTGCGCTGCTCAACCATTTCAGTGCCGAAAAAGCCTGGTGGATCAGCAACGTCCTGCAACCAGCAGGCGATATCTTTATCCGTCTGATCAAGATGATCGTGATCCCGATCGTCATCTCCTCTTTGATCGTCGGCATTGCCGGCGTCGGTGACGCCAAGAAGCTGGGGCGCATCGGCTTCAAGACCATCATCTACTTCGAAATCGTCACCACCATCGCCATCGTGGTCGGTCTGCTGCTGGCCAACCTGTTCCATCCGGGTGCCGGCATCGACATGAGCACCCTGGGCACTGTGGACATTTCCAAGTACCAGGCGACTGCCGCCGAGGTCCAGCATGAACACGCGTTCATCGAAACCATCCTCAACCTGATCCCGTCGAACATCTTTGCGGCCATGGTTCGCGGCGAAATGCTGCCGATCATCTTCTTCTCCGTATTGTTCGGTCTCGGGCTGTCGAGCCTGCAGGCGGACCTGCGCGAGCCGCTGGTGAAGATGTTCCAGGGCGTATCGGAAAGCATGTTCAAGGTCACTCACATGATCATGAACTACGCCCCGATCGGCGTGTTCGCACTGATCGCGGTGACCGTGGCCAACTTCGGTTTCGCGTCGCTGTTGCCGCTGGCCAAACTGGTGATCCTGGTTTATTTCGCCATCGCTTTCTTCGCGTTCGTGATCCTGGGCCTGATCGCTCGCCTGTTCGGCTTCTCGGTGATCAAGCTGATGCGCATCTTCAAGGATGAGCTGGTACTGGCCTACTCCACCGCCAGCTCCGAAACCGTGCTGCCGCGCGTGATCGAGAAGATGGAAGCCTACGGCGCGCCAAAAGCCATCTGCAGCTTCGTGGTACCGACCGGTTACTCGTTCAACCTCGACGGATCGACCCTGTACCAAAGCATTGCGGCGATCTTCATTGCCCAGCTGTATGGCATCGACCTGTCGATCAGCCAGCAACTGCTGCTGGTCCTGACGTTGATGGTCACCTCCAAAGGCATCGCCGGCGTACCGGGCGTGTCCTTCGTGGTCCTGCTGGCCACCCTCGGCAGCGTCGGTATTCCACTGGAAGGCCTGGCGTTCATCGCCGGTGTCGACCGCGTCATGGACATGGCCCGTACCGCACTGAACGTGATCGGCAACGCCCTGGCCGTTCTGGTTATCGCTCGTTGGGAAGGCATGTACGACGACGCCAAGGGCCAGCGTTACTGGAACTCCCTGCCGCACTGGCGTAGCAAGGAAAAGCTGCCGGCGGGTGAAACCTCCAGCAACTGATACAAAACCTGTGGGAGCGAGCTTGCTCGCGATGACCGACTAAAGCCAACATTGATGTCGATTGATACACCGCTATCGCGAGCAATCGAGCGTCGACCGGCTGCTCCCACAGTGATCTACGAAAGCCGCACCAGACAAACCCCGGATAATTCCGGGGTTTGTCGTTTCTGGCCACCCCGCTATCATTCGCGGATCTTTTGGGGGATTTGACTGATGCTCAATGGCCTGTGGCTTGGCTTCTTCATCGTGGCAGCCGTTTCGGCGCTGGCGCAGTGGCTGATTGGTGGCAACGCCGGGATATTCGCGGCGATGGTGGAGAGCATTTTTGCCATGGCCAAGCTGTCGGTCGAGGTCATGGTGCTGCTGTTCGGCACCCTCACCCTCTGGCTGGGTTTTCTGCGCATTGCCGAGAAGGCCGGCATCGTCGAATGGTTGGCCAGGGCCTTGGGGCCATTGTTTTTGCGCCTGATGCCTGAAGTCCCGCCGGGTCATCCGGCCATCGGCCTGATCACCCTGAACTTCGCCGCCAACGGCCTCGGTCTGGACAACGCCGCCACGCCTATTGGCCTGAAGGCCATGAAAGCGCTGCAAGAACTCAACCCCAGCGCTACCGTCGCCAGCAACGCACAGATCCTGTTCCTGGTGCTCAACGCCTCTTCGCTGACCCTGCTGCCGGTGACCATCTTCATGTATCGCGCCCAGCAAGGCGCGCCTGACCCGACGCTGGTGTTCCTGCCGATCCTGCTGGCGACCAGTTGCTCGACCATTGTCGGCTTCCTGTCGGTGGCGTTCATGCAGCGCCTGCGCGTCTGGGACCCCGTGGTGCTGGCCTACCTGATCCCCGGCGCCCTCGCCCTCGGTGGTTTCATGGCGTTGCTGGCGACCCTTTCGGCGACCGCGCTGGCCGGCTTGTCATCGATCCTCGGCAACCTGACGCTGTTTGGCCTGATCATGCTGTTCCTGCTGATCGGCGCGCTGCGTCAAGTGAAGGTCTACGAGGCTTTCGTTGAAGGTGCCAAAGAGGGTTTCGACGTCGCCAAGAACCTGCTGCCCTATCTGGTGGCGATGCTCTGCGCGGTGGGTGTCCTGCGGGCCTCCGGGGCGCTGGACTTCGGCCTGGACGGGATTCGTCATCTGGTGGCGTGGGCCGGTTGGGACACGCGCTTCGTCGATGCGCTGCCGACGGCGATGGTCAAACCCTTCTCGGGTAGCGCCGCCCGGGCGATGCTGATTGAAACCATGAAGACCTCGGGCGTGGACAGCTTCCCGGCGCTGGTCGCGGCGACAATCCAGGGCAGTACCGAAACGACGTTCTATGTGCTGGCGGTGTACTTCGGTGCCGTGGGCATCCAGCGTGCACGCCATGCGGTTGGCTGCGCATTGCTGGCGGAGCTTGCCGGGGTGCTGGGTGCAATCGGCGTTTGCTACTGGTTCTTTGGTTGATCGGCGCCGTCAGCCAGCGTCTTGAGCGCGGCCTTGCGCTCATCCGTTGGCAAGCCGCCGAGCTTCTCCGCGGCGGCATAAAACCTTGGCCAATCGCCATCCTCCTGATGGAACAGCGCGTCAAATGCCGGTACCCACTGGTCGTACAAACCAAACGGCAATAGCCGGGCATTGTTCATGGGGGCATGGACCCAGGCGTCGTAGCGTTTGTCTCCAGCCCACTGACTGTCGCGCAGTTGCCGGTATTCGCTGCGCAAGCGCTCGAACTCAGCCGCCTTGCGCTGGCGCATCTGTTCGGTTGGCAACGGCAAGGCGTAGAGCTTTTCCAGCCGGGCGCGGGTTTCCAGCACCAACTCAGTGAACTGGTCGCGCTGACGCGCCTGCGCATTGTTGTCCGGTGGCAGGTGGCGATAGGCACGCCATTGGCGAGTACCTTCCTGCTCGACGAAGGTGGCAAAGGATTCGTTGAACTCCGTGTCGTCCTTTACATAGACGCGCTGATGGGCCAGCTCGTGAAAGATCAGCGTGGCCAGTCGCTCATCCCCCCAGCCCATCATCGAACTGATGATCGGGTCGTTGAACCAGCCAAGTGTCGAATAGGCCTCGACGCCGCCAATCGACACGTCCATGCCCTGCAAGCGTTGCAAGGCTGCTTCGCCGCGCGCTGCGCTCTGACTGTAGTACCCGCGGTAGGCCACGCAGCCGGCGATGGGAAAGCAGTGGTTTACAGGCTTGAGGGAAAATTCCGGCGTGACGAAGACATTCCAGACGACGAAGGGACGGCCAATGTCCGCGTACAAGCGGTAACTTTGGTTATCCGGCAGGTGCAATTGCCGGCTGGCGAATGTTCGAGCCTTTTGTGATTGCTCCAGGTGTATACGCAGTTTCTGGTCGCGCGCCAGGTCGGCAATCACGCTGGAAACCGGCTCCCTGGCCCGCAGCAACTGCATTTGGCCGCTGGCCAGTTGGCTGTAATAGCTGATGCTGGTGCAACCGTTGAGCAACAAAAACATCACGCCCGGAAACAAAACGCGAAAAACGCGATCAAGTAACCCAAGGCTAGGAAGCGGCCTGAACACAATAATTCTTCCTTGGAGAGTCTTCCCGCAAGACTATCCCGCCTGACTGGAGCTCCGCTATGCGCACGATGATACTGACAGGAAGTCTGCTGTTGCTGGCCGGCTGTGCCGGATTCGGAATACCCCGCCATGATCCTGCGCAAGCCTGGATCGACCTGGACTCGAAGCAAGAAGATACGGCGTTGCAGGCACTGGAGGTCGATGACAAGGCCACCGACGATAAACGCTACTTCGAGGTTCAGCCCGGTAGCCATGAATTGACAGTCCGCTACCAGTTTCCGGTGCAGCCCACCAACATCGGCCCCGACGCCGAGCCGTTGTGGCGCGATTGTCAGTTGAACGTGAAATTCAAGGATTTCAACGCTGGCGAACGCTATCAACTGCAAGCGGGGAACATTGGTTTTCGGCCGTGGGCCAAGCTCTATGATCAGCAGCGAAAAGTGATCGGCCAGGGTACCCCTGCGGGCTGTCAACGAACCTGATCGGCGTTATGCTGGATGCATATCCCCTGGGACATCCATCATGCGCAGGTTGATGCTGTTACTCGCCGTCGGTGTCGTCGCGGGCTGTCAAAGCCCGATGCCGACACCTGATCCAAAAATGGCCTGGGTTGATTTTTCGACGCCCTTCCCTAACGACAAGTTGTTGATGGCCGAACGCCTGGACAAACAGCGATTGCGCGATGGGCGTTATTTCGAAGTGACGCCCGGCAGCCACGAACTGATCGTGCGTTTCGACTTTGAAGTCCCCGGCGGCGGCGGCTTGAGTATGATGAGCGGGCCCTCTGAGCGGCTGTGCTACCTGACCATCCGTTACGATCATTTCGAAGCCGGTCAGCGTTATGTACTCGAAGGCCGCTCCATTGCGTTTACCCCCGGCGCCCGCCTGTACAACGCCAAGCGCGAGATCGTCGCTGAAGACCGGGAAGCCAACTGCCTGATGTGAGATGTCAGCGGTCGTTCTTCTGGTAGATGATTTTTTTGGTGCCGTTTTCGCACGAACCCACGACCATGTTCTGGTCGTGCACTTCGTCGTTGGTGACGACTTCAAGCGTGTAGGAAGTGACGCCACTGGCCTGGATCTTGGCTTCGATCTCGGCCTTGAGCTCTTCGCAGGGTTTCGGTGCTGCGAGGGCCGACGTGGCCAGTACGCAACAGATAACCGCCAGGGCAAAACGTTTCATGGTTGAAGCTCCTTTGAGGCAGCACGCCTATTCACAGGTTTTTGCTGCTGTCATTTATTCGACCATATTATTGGCGGGCAAATCTGTCACGACACAAAAAAGATCGCAGCCTTGGGCACCTCTTACCGAATGATCCCGGCAGGTTACGCAAGGCTGCGATTTTTTCTTTGCAAAAATGAAAGATCTAGCTGACCAATGTTGCCTCCAGGCTGATCTTGGCATTCAGCACTTTGGACACTGGGCAGCCTTCTTTGGCCTTGTTGCTGAGTTCTTCGAACTGCGCCTGGCTTGCCCCGGGGATTTTCGCCTTCAGAATCAATTTCACTGCGGTGATCGCAAAACCGCCGTCCACTTGATCCAGAGTGACTTCTGCCTGGGTATCGATGCTATCGGCCTTCAGGCCGGCGTCACCGAGGATCATGGAGAACGCCATGGAGAAACAGCCGGCGTGGGCTGCGCCGATCAACTCTTCCGGGTTGGTGCCCCGGCCGCCTTCGAAGCGCGCCTTGAAGCCGTAGGGGGCTTCCCGGAGCACGCCGGTTTCTGTGGAAATCGAGCCGATGCCGGTTTTCAGATCACCTTCCCAATGGGCCGATGCTTTCTTGACGATAGCCATGCCAGTCTCCTAAAGGTCGGCGCGAAAGGTCACGCCTGCAGGGTTTTCGGTTGCCAGGGTTGTGAGGATAGACGAAGGGGGCAAAGTTCACTTCGTCCGATCAATCTGCTTTTTTCGCGGGATTTTTTACCGGGCTATTGAAACTCGGGTATATGCCCACATTGCATGAACACGCTTTTGGATTCGGCAGGTTTGTGTTCGCAAGAACAAACCTGCGCCCTCAATTGGAGAAGCAGGTTTATGAAACGACTGTCCGATATCAAGTTCTCGACCCTCGATCTGGTGCCGGTGCGCGAGAACGGCAGCGCGGCCCAGTCGCTGCGCAACTCGCTGGACCTGGCGCAGCATGTCGAGAAGTTCGGTTACAACCGCTTCTGGGTGGCTGAGCACCACAACATGGACGGCATCGCCAGTTCCGCGACTTCGGTGCTGCTCGGTTATCTGGCCGGTGGCACGTCGACCATTCGAGTCGGTTCAGGCGGGGTGATGTTGCCCAACCACGCACCCTTGGTGATTGCCGAGCAGTTCGGCACCCTGGAAAGCCTTTATCCGGGCCGGATTGATCTGGGCCTGGGACGCGCCCCCGGTTCCGACCAGATGACCGCGCGTGCGTTGCGCCGTGAGCGCTCCGGCAGTGCCGACGACTTCCCGGAAGATGTGGCGGAACTGGTGCGCTACCTCGGGCCACGTACCCCGGATCAACGGATCATCGCCATGCCGGGAACCGGGACCAATGTGCCGGTCTGGTTGTTGGGATCGAGCCTGTTCAGTGCACAGCTGGCCGGTGAACGCGGTTTGCCCTACGCCTTCGCTTCGCATTTCGCGCCGCGCTACATGCATGAAGCGATTCGGGTCTACCGCAATCACTTCAAGCCCTCAGCCGTTTTGGACAAACCTTACGTAATGCTCGGCGTGCCTTTGGTGGCGGCCGATACCGACGAGCAGGCCGATTATCTGGCGACTTCGGTGTTCCAGCGGATTCTCGCCCTGATGCGTGGCCAAAGCCTGGTACAGCGTCCGCCGGTGAAGACCATGGACGGCCTGTGGCTGCCCCATGAGAAAGAGGCTGTGCACGATTTTCTGGGTCTGGCCATGATTGGCAGTCCACAGAAAATCCGCGCCAAACTCGAGGTCCTGATCGAACAGACCCAGGCTGATGAGCTGATTTTCACCTGTGACCTGTACGAACATTCGGATCGCGTGCATTCCTACGAGCTGCTGGCGCAGGTTATGCGCGGCTGATACCCAAACGGCAGTCATGAAAAAGCCGGCGCAGGGCGTCGGCTTTTCAATCAGGCGAGGATCGGCCTACTTTTTGTAGACGATCACTTTGGCGCCCTTTTCGCATTTACCAACAACTTTTCCGCCAGCGGCGCTACCTTTATCGACAATCTCCAGCGAATAACCGGAAACGCCCTTGGCATCAAGTTTCGCTGCGATTTCGGCTTTCAGCTCTTCGCATGGCTTGCCACCATCTGCCAATACGGTCCCCGCAAGGCTCAATAAACCTACCGCCAACATAAACTTCTTCATCGGTTGCATTCCCTGGTCGGATCATAGGGGTAACCAGCCGTTAGCCGGACGCACTCATGCAGCGCTTTGCCATTCCCTATGGCATTCGGCTGGCGTGCAAGTTCAGAAGACTAGCCCAAAGTCAGCTGCTGGCAATCCGGAATCCGACTTTCAGGGTCACCTGAAAGTGCGCCGCCTTGCCGTCCCTGATGTGCCCACGGGTCTCGGTGACTTCAAACCATTCCATGTACTTGATGCTTTTGCTGGCTTCGGTCAGGGCGTTGTTGATCGCATCTTCGATACTGCTGGTGGACGAGCCGACCAGCTCGACTTTCTTGTAGGTGTGATGGTCAGACATGGCGTTCTCCTTGGCGTGTGAATTACAGCCTAGCAGTGATTTTTCCTATTTCTTCTGTTGGCCGTTCTGAGAGTGAAGTTCAGATTTTCTGCACTTTCTCGAACCGCTGAAGTCCCAACCAACACACGCCACTCATCACCAATGCAGGAGAGCCACCATGGCCAACACCTCGTTACGCAAAGCCTCATTGCAAAGCATGGAAGCCGAGATCGAGAGTCTGCTCAAGTCTTTGGAAAGCCTGAAGGACGACGCCTCGGACGAGTCGCGTAAAACCCTCAAGACCCTGAAAAGCAACGCCGAGAATGCCTTGAAGCACTCGCGCCATCTGCTTGCCGACGCCTATGAAGAGGTCAAGGTCAAAACCCGCGAAACAGGGATTGCCACCCGGGACTACGCCCAGGAGCACCCCTGGACTACAGCCGGTGTCGCCGTGGGCGCATTGGGCCTGCTGGCCGCTTATCTATTGTGCAAGCGTGATTAATCTACCCGGCGCAGCTCGTTTTTCAGCCACTGCGCCAGTTGCCGGGCGCGCCCGTCCGCGGCGCGCTTGGGTAGCCACAACGCCAGTTGTGCCGGGGTTTCACTGAAGCCCCATGGCGCAACCAGGCGGCCGGCCTTCAAGTCCTCCGTCACCAAGGGTTCGGGGGCAATCGCCACGCCCAGACCCGCGACGGCGGCTTCCAGTAAGTAATACAAATGTTCGAATCCCTGACCGTACTTCAGTGCCCTGGCGTCGAGGCCGCATTGTTGCGCCCAGTTTGGCCAGGCTTGCGGGCGTGAGGTGGTGTGCAGCAAGGTTTCGTTCAGCAGTGCGCTTTCCGGCGCTAGTTTGAGCCGCTCATAGCCAGCGAACCGAGGGCTCATGACCGGACCGATACGTTCGCTGGCCAGTTCGAAAACCTGCATGTCCGACGGCCAGGGGGGCTCGGCAAAGACCAGCAAGGCATCCAGTCCCGGTCTTCGCGGATCGAGATCGCCTTCTCCGGCCGACAGGTGCAGGCGCAGGTCCGGCAGGTCGGCATTGAGTCTCCCCAGTCGCGGAATAAACCAGCGCGCCAACAGGCTTCCCGAACAACCGAGCACGAACGGAGCATCGGCCGTGCTTTGTGTGAGTTCCGCGCAGACGCTGCGCAGGCGCTCGAAGGCTTCACTGCTGGCGTCACGCAGGCGCAAGCCGGCATCTGTGAGTTTCAGGCCGCGACCGTCCTTGATGAACAGGCTGACGCCAAGGTGTTCTTCAAGCACCTTGAGCTGGCGGCTGACCGCACCATGGGTGACATGCAGCTGCTCGGCCGCCTGACTGACGCTGTTCAAGCGGGCAGTGGCTTCGAAGGCGCGAAGCGCATTCAGCGGAGGAAGGTCATGGCTCATGGGATCTGTGAGTTTTCCTGACAGGTTGTGGCGATCTTATCGGTTTTCAGGCCGGGACGTCAGGGGTAGAGTGAAGCCCACTATCTCTTTATGTATCACTTCACGCATTCAACTGGAGCGCCAAATGACCCAGCCTAATCTGCGCAACGGCCCTGATGCCAACGGCCTGTTTGGCGCGTTCGGTGGCCGCTACGTCGCCGAAACCCTGATGCCGTTGATCCTCGACCTGGCCCGTGAATATGAGTTGGCCAAGGAAGATCCTGCATTCAAGGAAGAACTGGCCTACTTCCAGCGCGACTACGTCGGACGTCCAAGCCCGTTGTACTTCGCCGAGCGTCTGACCGAGTTCTGTGGCGGCGCGAAGATCTATCTCAAGCGCGAAGAGCTGAACCACACCGGCGCGCACAAGATCAACAACTGTATCGGCCAGATCCTGCTGGCGCGACGCATGGGCAAGAAGCGCATCATCGCCGAGACCGGCGCCGGCATGCACGGCGTGGCGACGGCCACCGTGGCTGCGCGTTTCGGCCTGGATTGCGTGATCTACATGGGCACCACTGACATCGAACGCCAGCAGGCCAACGTGTTCCGCATGAAGCTGCTGGGCGCCGAGGTTATCCCGGTGGTCGCTGGCACCGGCACGCTGAAGGATGCAATGAACGAAGCCCTGCGTGACTGGGTGACCAACGTCGACAGCACCTTCTACCTGATCGGCACCGTGGCCGGTCCGCACCCTTACCCGGCGATGGTTCGCGACTTCCAGGCCGTGATCGGCAAGGAAACCCGCGAGCAGTTGCAAGCCCAGGAAGGTCGCCTGCCGGACAGCCTGGTAGCGTGCATTGGCGGTGGCTCCAACGCCATGGGCCTATTCCATCCGTTCCTGGACGACAAGAGTGTCGAGATCATCGGCGTTGAAGCGGCCGGTTACGGCATTGAGACCGGCAAGCATGCGGCCAGCCTGAACGGCGGCGTTCCAGGCGTGCTGCATGGCAACCGCACTTTCCTGCTGCAGGACGACGATGGCCAGATCATCGACGCCCACTCGATCTCCGCCGGCCTCGACTACCCGGGCATCGGCCCGGAACACGCCTGGTTGCACGACATCGGCCGCGTTCAGTACACCTCGGTGACTGACGACGAAGCCCTCGCCGCATTCCACCAATGCTGCCGCCTGGAAGGGATCATCCCGGCCCTGGAAAGCGCCCATGCCCTGGCTGAAGTATTCAAGCGTGCACCGACCTTGCCAAAGGATCACCTGATGGTGGTCAACCTGTCCGGTCGTGGCGACAAAGACATGCAGACCGTGATGCACCACATGGAACAATCCAAGCAGGAGAAACACTGATGAGCCGCCTGCAAACGCGTTTTGCCGAACTCAAGGAACAGAATCGCGCCGCCCTGGTGACCTTCGTGACCGCTGGCGACCCGGGCTATGACACCTCCCTGGCCATTCTCAAGGGCTTG
The DNA here is from genome assembly GCF_019219225.1 of Pseudomonas sp. PDM32. Taxonomy (NCBI): domain Bacteria; kingdom Pseudomonadati; phylum Pseudomonadota; class Gammaproteobacteria; order Pseudomonadales; family Pseudomonadaceae; genus Pseudomonas; species Pseudomonas sp. PDM32. The sequence continues at coordinate 14,190 of NZ_JAHUWE010000001.1, read as the reverse complement.
CCGGCGGCTGGCGCCGATGTGATCGAGCTGGGCATGCCCTTCACCGACCCGATGGCTGACGGCCCGGCCATCCAGCTCGCCAACATCCGTGCGTTGGGTGCCAAGCAGAATCTGGCGAAAACCCTGCAAATGGTTCGCGAGTTCCGCCAGGACAACAACGAAACGCCGCTGGTGCTGATGGGGTACTTCAACCCGATCCACATGTACGGGGTCCCGCGCTTCATTGCCGAAGCTAAAGAGGCCGGCGTTGATGGCCTGATCGTGGTCGACCTGCCGCCGGAGCATAACGGCGAGCTGTGTGACCCGGCGCAGGCTGCGGGCCTGGATTTCATTCGCCTGACTACGCCAACCACCGACGATGTGCGTCTGCCGACCGTTCTCAACGGCAGCTCCGGTTTCGTCTACTACGTCTCGGTGGCCGGTGTGACCGGCGCCGGTGCCGCCACGCTGGAGCACGTCGAGGAAGCGGTCGCCCGTCTGCGCCGCCATACCGACCTGCCGATCAGCATCGGTTTCGGTATCCGGACTCCGGAACAGGCAGCGTCCATTGCACGCTTGGCTGATGGCGTGGTGGTGGGCTCGGCGTTGATCGATCACATCGCCAATGCCACGTCCCCGGAACAAGCCGTGGATGGCGTGCTGAGCCTGTGCTCGGCATTGGCTGAAGGCGTGCGTAACGCTCGCATTAGCTGAAGGCAACGTTCCTGATTCAGAGACTGAACCGCAAAACGCTGAAAACCTTGTGGGAGAGAGCTTGCTCGCGATAGCGGCGTGTCAGCCAACATCAATGCTGGATGTGCAGCCCTCATCGTCGGATCGCCGCCCGGAGTAAGCTCGCTCCTACAAGGTTGCGGTTCAAGGCAACTCTATCCCGCCTGCTGCCTTGTGCAGTTTGCGCAGATGCTCGCCGATCTGCTTCACGTTGGCTTCGTTGGCGGCCATTTCGGCGGCGCGGCTCGGTTCAAGCAAGGCTCTCACTTCCTTGTCCAGGTCCCCGGACAGCGCCAGAAGCTGCTTCTGGCGCTGGCTGCTTTCCGATTCCAGATGCTCCCACTCGCTCGGCTGTGGCAAGCCATAACCGTTGGTGCCCAGCAGTTCCGCAGGACGGCTGAGGAAGCCACTGTTGGCGAGAATGTCCTTGAGCGTTTCGTTGGCCTTGTCCATGCCGCCATTCTGCAATTCCCGGGCGCCCAGATAGCGCTGCTTCACTTCATCCTGAGCCAGCAGCAATTGCTGACGGAAGCTGGCCTGCTCCAGCAGGAGCAACGCCGCGCTGGTGCGCAGGTCCGCCTGCTCGAACCATTGCCGACGTTCCGCGGCTTTCAAGTCCAGCCATTCTTCGACGGTTTCCTGTTTGATCGGCAAGTGCTTTTTCAGGATTTCGAACATCGCCTGATAGCGTTCGCGGAAGGAATCGAAACGATAACCCAGGCGCAAGGCTTCCCGCGGATCGTCCAGCACACTGGTGTCCGCCAGCCCTCGACCTTTGAGCACTTCCAGCAAACCGTTGGGCATGATGTTGTCGAGCCCTACCAATTTCGGGTTGTTGGTGCCGCCACGCAGCAATTTCAGTTCTTCCACCGCGCAGTTGTTCGACAGGAAGAAGTAGTTGCCGTCGTAGCTCCAGTGCATCTCGGCGGCACGTTCCACCACGTCTTCAATCTCTGGGCGCGACAGGTTCAGGGGCACGGAGGCCAGGCTGCGCAGTTCGGTCTTGGTGTATTCGTCGATGACCTGGGACAGCGGCAGGATAAACAACCGCGACGGGTATTTGCCGACCAGGCCATCCCAGCTCGACAACTGTACGTCGCCGACGAAGGCGCGATACGACAGCACCAGGTGCTGGTCCAGGTCCAGTCGACAATCCGGGCCACGGGGGCGGCCCGGTGCGCAGATCACCAGACGCAGCATGCTGTGGCCCCAGCGGCTGAACAGGTTCTGGTTAGCCTCGGCCAGCAAATAGTCAACGGCATAGACCCGCTCCGGATCGACCTGCCCCAGCGGCGTCTTGGCGAAGTCGTTGCCGGCATTCAGGAACGCGACGGTTTTGCTGCAGGTGTCACTGGCGGCGGGCGCCCAGCCGAAATGCTCTTTGTAGTAGCGATACAGTGCGGGACGGCGGCAGGCGTAGCTCGGGTCGAGGAGGAAATACTCCATGTTGACCGCGACGAACTCCTTGGGACTGCTGGTTTCGTAGATATCCGGACTGCGGGCGATCTGGCGATTGTGCTGTTCGCGTTCACCCCGACGGCCTACGTATTGCTGCCAGCCGGCCAGGTCGAGCAGGCGCGGATCGTCGCTGAGGGTAAAGCGCCGATCGGACTGGCCCCGACATTGGTCGGGTATGCCGACCAGCCCTGAGCTGTTGTTGCGCCGGGTGCAGCGCTGAATCAGCTTGCGCTCGTCATCCGGCCACAGGCGCGAACGGTCGTAGATGTGAGTCAGCTCGTGCAATACAGTGGCCAGCATTTCCCGGCGCACGGTGCCATGGGGACGATGGGTTTTTTTGCTCGCGGCGCTGCCATCGGTGAGGCCGGCCAGCAGGTTGCGGTTCAGATCGAGCTCGGACACCAGCGATGCCTGGCCGTAGGCATTGCGCGGCATGTCGTCGGTCCAGCCGACGACGATACGCCGGTCCAGCTGCTTGATGAAGCGTGGTGGCAGCGCCTGCATGGCTTCATCAAGCAACGCCTGGCTGGCTTGCTGTTGCGCGGGCGTCAGACCTTCGGTCTTGAGTTGTAACTGAAGGCCTGCGTGGGCCGTGTTGCCGAGCAGCAACAGGGCCCCGGTCAGCAGCCAGGCGCATGGACACCTCACAGTGCGAGGATGGCTTCGGCGAGATCCTGATCGCTGGCGTCGCGCGCTTCGGGCACGCGGGTGCGCAGCAAGTTGAAAGCGGACTCCAGATGAGCGCCGCGAATGTCGCCATCGCTGGCGACGAAACTGGCGGCGTCGTCCTGTGCTTCGCGCACGATTTTCGAATCGCGAATGGACGTGGTGGTGTCGGAGGTGAAATCGAGGGTGCGCTGGGTCGCACGGATCAGGATGTTACTGGTGGCAACCAGAGTATGTGCCTGGGCCACATCGGCCAACAGCAACAGGCCGAGGATGGCAGCAATCAGCGGGTTACGCATGGAACGAGCTCCAGAAAAACAGGGATAACTATTGGACGAGAATTGCTTGCGCCAGTTCAAGGTCGCTGGCATGAAGTTTTGCGTGGGTCTGGCGCAGATACCGTAGGGCCGACTCCAGTCGTGCGCCTCTCAGTTGGCCGTCACTGGCAATGAATGCCGCGGCGTCATCGTGGGCGGCGAGCAGTAGTTTATGGTCGAAGGGGGCGGAGGTCACGAGGCTTGTGGCGTAACCACTGGCGACGGTGCCCTGGGTGGACAGGTTGAAGGCGTCATAAGCGTGGGCTGATGCGCAGTAACCCAGGGTGAGAAAGACTGGAGTGATCAGGAAGCGGGAAGGAAAACGCATGAGGCTCGATAGTTGAAAGTGAGTCCCAAGGCTAGTGCAAGGGCCGGTCTAGAGCCAGTGCCGAAACATTGGGACACGCCGGGCGTGTCCCATGTCTGTAGCGCTGTTTAGATGGTCAGGATTGCCTGCGCCAGTTGTGCGTCTGTTGCACTCAGTTGCGGCGCCTTATGGCGAATGTGATCGAGGGCGCTTTCCAACTTCACACCGCGGATGGAACCTTCGCTGGCGACGAAGCTGGCAGCGTCGTCACGGGCGGCAAGGACGATCTTGTCATCCTTGAACGACGACGAAACGATGTTGGTGGTCGCATCGGAAGTGGCCTTGAGCGCGTTGACCACAGCATCCGTGGTCACGATGAAGCTGGTGGCTTGGGCACTGGCAGCCACGGCAAACAGGGCTGCGGCGCTAAGCAGGCGAAAACGGGACATGGGGTAACTCCTTTTGGTAGACCATTTGAAATATGGCGCAGTGTCTGCAAAGTCAGACGCCAGGCACTCGGCGTTCGCCACGTTCTGAAGTGATATTAGGCCTGTCTGTGTCGGTTCGAACAGTCCCGGCCCTGCACGCAGGAAGTCAGCGCCAGAACGGTTTATCTAATTCATTGCTGCGGTCGGCGTGGCTGATACCCAGATCCGCTAGCTGGCGATCATCGAGTTGAGCCAGCAATCGTCGCGTTCTCGCCCTTTCCAGGCTGGCGCAGAGCCCTTTGAGCAGCCCTCGAAGCCTCTGCTGGCAAGGTCTCGATTGAACCGATGGAATGGAAAAATCCTGTACGTTCTTCATGGCACGGTCCCTGTCCTGATAAGTGGAGAGCTCCATGCTGACACCCGCCGAATAGTCACTACAGACACACAGAGGCTAAATTGTACTCATGCAGTTTGTTGTTTTTGAAAACTGTACTGGTTGTCAGGATAGTCTTCTGTAAGACCGGGTTTGCCGGGCCAAAACGACAAAACCCGTCGTGGTTGCCCACGACGGGTTTTGTTTTTTCAATTCGGGTTGCTGGCGGTGGACCTTAAGGTCAGAGCCAGCGACGCTAACTTAGCGCCAGAACGGCTTGCTCAGCTCTTCGTAGCGTTGTGCTTCGCTAATCCCGGCGTCAGCCAGCAGACGCGAATCCAGGCGAGCCAGTTGATGGCGGCTGGTAATGCGGCGCTGCCACAACATCAGGTTGGCGATAACGCGCAGAGGCAGGGAAGCCTGGGTTTTTGCAGCAGTGTCTTCGAAAAACAGATCGGAACTGAGTGTACGTTCCATGGTGGTCATCCTTCCGCTTGTGGCGGGATTAGGTAGTGGTTTAACTGGTGCCCATGATCCTCTTGTTTGCCTAGTCTCTGTAGATACAGTTCATCTGTATTGTGAGAGCTCAGTTAACTGTTTATAGGGGGTGTACTGGTCGAAATTGAGGCAACTGTACCTGTCCGCACTGTTTGAGTGCAAAAATGCTGTTTTACCCCGATGAGGTAGGAATTTTCCGTAGGAAATGACCAGTACAGCAGTACAGTTTTTTTCATGTTGCGAGGGCGGCAAGGGCAAGCTGGCGAAACTGTGTTTGCGCCAGCTGCTATCTGTAGCAATTACTTCTTCAGCATGTGCCCGGTTTCTTCCAGGTTTATGTGCCAACTGAGTGCGTCACGCAGGATGTGCGGGGTGTGCCCGCCGATGGCGCACGCTGCAGTGAAGTAATCATTCAGCGCCTGGCGGTAATCCGGGTGCACGCACTTGTCGATGATGACCCGCGCACGCTCTCGGGGCGCCAGGCCTCGCAAGTCCGCCAGGCCCACTTCGGTCACGAGGATGTCGACGTCATGTTCGGTATGGTCGACATGGCTGACCATCGGCACCACACTGGAGATCGCACCGCCCTTGGCGATCGACTTGGTCACGAACACGGACAGGTGCGCGTTGCGCGCAAAATCGCCCGAGCCGCCGATGCCGTTCATCATCCGGGTGCCGCAGACGTGGGTGGAGTTGACGTTGCCGTAGATGTCGAACTCCAGCGCCGTGTTGATGCCGATGATGCCGAGGCGGCGCACGACTTCAGGGTGGTTGGAGATTTCCTGCGGGCGCAGGACGAGTTTGTCCTTATAGCGCTCCAGGTTGCCGAACACATCGGCGTTGCGCCGGCTCGACAGGGTGATCGAGCTGCCCGAAGCAAAGCTCAGCTTACCGGCGTCGATCAGGTCGAAAGTCGAGTCCTGCAGCACCTCGGAATACATCGTCAGGTCTTCGAACGGCGAGTCGATCAGGCCACACATCACCGAGTTGGCGATAGTGCCGATACCGGCTTGTAGCGGACCGAGCTTGTTGGTCATGCGTCCGGCGGCCACTTCCTGTTTGAAAAAATCGATCAGGTGGTCGGCAATCGCCTGGGTGTCGGCGTCTGGCGCCAGCACCGTGGAGGGTGAGTCAGCCTGGTTGGTGACCACGATGGCGACGATTTTTTCCGCCGGAATCGGGATGGCGGTGCTGCCAATGCGGTCGTCGACTCTGACCAATGGAATCGGAGTGCGGGTCGGACGATAAGTCGGGATATAGATGTCGTGCAGGCCTTCGAGGTTCGGGTTGTGCGCCATGTTGATCTCGACGATCACGTGCTTGGCGAAAATCGCGAAGCTGGCGGAGTTGCCTACCGAGGTGGTTGGCACGATATGCCCTTGCTCGGTGATCGCAACGGCTTCAATCACGGCAATGTCCGGCAGTTTCAATTGCTGGTTGCGCAATTGCTCCACGGTTTCCGACAAGTGCTGGTCGATGAACATGACTTCACCGGCGTTGATCGCCTTGCGCAGGGTGCTGTCGACCTGAAACGGCATGCGTCGCGACAGTACGCCAGCTTCGGTCAACTGCTTGTCGAGGTCGTTGCCCAGGCTGGCGCCAGTCATGAGGCTGATCTTCAGCGGCGTGACCTTGGCGCGCTCGGCCAGCGCCTGAGGAACGGCCTTGGCTTCGCCAGCGCGAGTGAAGCCACTCATGCCGACGGTCATGCCGTCCTCAATCAGAGCGGCAGCGTCGGCAGCGCTCATCACTTTGTCCAACAACGAAGGCAGGCGAATACGGTCACGGTACATGGATTGTTATCTCGGGCAACAGGTAGCAGGACGTGCAGTCTAGTGAATTGAGTCGACTTCTGTCCCGCTACCAAGGTCGCAATCGAGGCGTCTATTCCGGGCCTTTCAAGCAAAACACCGTTACCGGATCGGTAATAAAAGAATAGTTTGTCCGACGATTTGCGCAAACAAAAACGCCCCGACGAGTCGGGGCGTTTTTGTTTGCCGCAGAGGTTTAGTCGACGGCTTTTACCATGTCTTCGATGACCTTTTTGGCGTCACCGAACACCATCATGGTTTTGTCCAGGTAGAACAGTTCGTTGTCCAAGCCGGCATAGCCGCTGGCCATCGAACGCTTGTTGACGATGATGGTCTTGGCCTTGAACGCTTCGAGGATCGGCATGCCGGCAATCGGCGATTTCGGATCGTTCTTCGCGGCCGGGTTGACCACATCGTTGGCGCCCAACACCAGCACCACGTCGGCCTGACCGAACTCGGAGTTGATGTCTTCCATCTCGAACACCTGGTCGTAAGGCACTTCGGCCTCGGCCAGCAACACGTTCATGTGGCCCGGCATACGACCGGCAACCGGGTGGATCGCGTACTTCACGGTCACGCCGCGATGGGTCAGCTTCTCGGTCAGTTCCTTCAACGCGTGCTGCGCCCGTGCTACCGCCAGGCCATAGCCCGGAACGATGATCACGGTGTCGGCGTTGGTCAGCAGGAAAGTCGCGTCGTCAGCCGAACCGGATTTCACCGGACGGGCTTCCTTGGCGCCTGCCGGACCTGCGTCGGCTGTATTGCCGAAACCGCCGAGCAGTACATTAAAGAAGGAGCGGTTCATCGCCTTGCACATGATGTACGAGAGGATCGCACCGGACGAACCTACCAGCGAACCGGCGATGATCAGCATCGAGTTGTTCAGCGAGAAGCCGATACCTGCCGCTGCCCAGCCGGAGTAGCTGTTGAGCATCGACACGACCACTGGCATGTCCGCGCCACCGATCGGGATGATGATCAGCACACCCATGATGAAGGCCAGGGCCAGCATCAAGGCGAAGGCGCTGAGGTCGCCGGTCAACATGAAGGTGATACCCAGGCCCAGGGTGGCCACGCCGAGCAGCAGGTTCAGTTTGTGTTGACCGGTGAACTGTACCGGTGCGCCCTGGAACAGGCGGAACTTGTACTTGCCCGACAGCTTGCCGAAGGCGATGACCGAACCGGAGAAGGTGATCGCACCAATGGCGGCACCGAGGAACAGCTCCAGGCGGTTACCGGCCGGGATCGCGTCACCCAGTTGCGCAACGATACCCAGCGACTGTGGCTCGACGACCGCCGCAATGGCGATGAACACCGCGGCCAGGCCGATCATGCTGTGCATGAAGGCGACCAGCTCGGGCATCTTGGTCATTTCAACGCGTTTGGCCATGATCGAACCGGCGGTGCCGCCGATCAGCAGACCGACGATCACGTAGACGATACCGTCATGGGCCAGTTCGGCACCTAACTTGTAGATCAGGCCGACCGTGGTGAGGATCGCCAGGCCCATGCCGAGCATGCCGAACAGATTGCCGCGACGCGACGTGGTGGGATGCGAAAGGCCCTTGAGCGCCTGGATGAAGCAAACCGAGGCGATCAAATACAGGGAAGTAACCAGGTTCATGCTCATGCTTGCTGCACCTCAGCCTTGACTGCTTCGGCCTTGGCAGCCGGAGCTTTGGCCGCTTTCTTCTTGAACATTTCCAGCATGCGCCGGGTCACCAGGAAGCCACCAAAGACGTTGACGGCGGCCAGGGCCACGGCCAGGGTGCCCATGGTCTTGCCCAGCGGGGTCACAGTGAGGGCGGCGGCGAGCATGGCGCCGACGATCACGATGGCCGAGATGGCGTTGGTGACAGCCATCAGTGGCGTGTGCAGCGCAGGTGTAACGTTCCAGACCACGTGGTAGCCGACATAGATGGCCAGCACGAAGATGATCAGGTTGTAGATACCGTGAGAGATCAGCATGTCTTCCATTGTTTTTATCCTCAGCCGTTCTTGCGCACGATCTGGCCGTCGCGGCACATCAGGCACGCGGCGACGATATCGTCTTCAAGGTTGATCACCAGTTGTCCTTCTTTATCGAACAACAGTTTCATGAAGTCCAGCAGGTTGCGTGCGTACAGCGCCGAAGCATCGGCCGCCACTGCGCCCGCCAGGTTGGTCGGGCCAACGATGGTCACGCCATTTTCGACGACCACCTGATCGGCCACGGTCAGCGGGCAGTTACCGCCCTGGGCGGCCGCGAGGTCGATGACCACCGAACCCGGTTTCATCTGTGCCACGGTTTCTGCGCTGAGCAGCGTCGGTGCCTTGCGGCCGGGAATCAGTGCCGTGGTGATGACGATGTCTGCCTGCTTGGCGCGCTCGTGCACGGCAGCAGCCTGGCGCTGCATCCAGCTGGCCGGCATCGGCCGGGCGTAACCACCGACACCAACGGCGCATTCACGCTCTTCGTCGGTCTCGTATGGCACGTCGACGAACTTCGCGCCGAGGGATTCGATCTGCTCTTTCACCGCAGGACGCACGTCAGAGGCTTCGATCACCGCACCCAGGCGTTTTGCCGTAGCAATGGCCTGCAATCCGGCCACGCCGGCACCCAGGATCAACACGCGCGCCGCTTTCACGGTGCCCGCAGCCGTCATCAACATCGGCATGAAACGAGGGTAATGGTGAGCGGCCAGCAAGACAGCCTTGTAACCGGCAATGTTGGCTTGCGACGACAGCACATCCAGGCTTTGGGCGCGGGAGGTACGTGGCGCAGCCTCCAGGGCGAAGGCGGTAATGCCGCACTCGGCCATCTTGGCGATGGTTTCGTTGTTGAACGGATTGAGCATACCCACCACAACGGTGCCGCTTTTAATCAGCGCCAGCTCGCTGTCGCTGGGGGCGACCACCTTCAAAATCAGCTCTGCTCCAAACGCATCATTGGCGCTGCCAATGGTTGCGCCTGCCGCTTCATAGGCACTGTCGACAACACTGGCATTAACGCCGGCGCCGCTTTGTACAGTGACCTTATGACCCTGGCTGATCAGCTTCTTGATGGTTTCCGGGGTTGCAGCAACCCGTGTTTCACCGGTCTGGGTTTCGAGAGGAACACCAATGTGCACGTCAAATCTCCTGCGTGATCTTATTGAGTAAACCCATGCACTACGGATGGTGCGGCTGGGGCGGCCGATCAGCACGATCCCGCCAAATCAGGGCGGGGCGCGGCATTTTGCAGGCGAACTTTGTGCCCTTCAAGGGATTATGACGGGTGACGGAAAATTAACTACAAGTCACCCCGTGACCGAATGTCGCAACCAACCGACTCGATCCCTTGCAGACCGTGCTTTACAAGGATTCTGGTCGAAATTGAAGAATTTATACATCGGCTGTATGAATGATGCGGCATCGCCTCGAAATAGTGGCGCAAAGCCGCATGATCAGGCGCTTGTGGGACGTTTGTACGACTTCTCGATACAGTTTGCTGTTATGCGACAAATCCGTATATCTGTAGGGCTTTGTTTTTGCTGACTACGGGGTCAAATAACGTGAGGGAGCCTTTACTCCTCTAGGCTGTAGCTGTGCGCTTGGTTTACCAGCCAGTCACGAAATGCCCTTAAAGACGCGGATTCGACCTTTCGCTCAGGAATCATCAGGTAATAAGCCTTGATGCTGGACAGTGCTTGCGGGTTGGCGATCACCAGGCGTTTTTCTTTAAGCTCCCTTTGAATCAGGAATGGCGGAATCAGGGCAATGCCCATGTCATGCATGGCCGCCTGGGCGAGCATGGAGAATAGCTCGTAGCGGGGACCTGTCATGTCTCGCGGGACATTCAGGTGTTGGGAATCGAACCACTGGCGCCAGGCATAAGGGCGGGTGGTTTGTTGCAGCAGGGGCAAATCGGCGATTTCGCCGGGCGTAAGGCTGGTCTTGTTTCCGAGCAGGTTGGGGCTACAAACGGGCATCGGGTTTTCACCCATCAGCCTGTGGGATTCCGTACCCGACCAATCCGCGTCGCCGAAGTAGATCGCGGCATCGAAATCAGTGTCGGCGAATAGGAACGGGCGTGTGCGGTTGGTCAGGTTGACCGTCACTTCCGGGTGCTTGTGCTGGAAGTCCTTGAGTCGTGGCAGCAGCCATTGGGTACCGAATGTCGGGACCACGGCCAATTCGATTACGTTGGTGCCCTGCTGGCCCATCACGGACAGGGTGTCGCGCTCAACCGCATCCAGTTGAGTGGCGACCCGGCGGCTGTAGGAAAGTCCGGCCTCCGTCAGCTTCACTCCACGCCGCGAACGTCGGAACAGTTCTACGCTGAGGAACTCTTCAAGGCTGGCGATCTGTCGGCAAATCGCCCCCTGGGTCAGCGAAAGCTCCTGGGCGGCCTTGGTGAAGCTTTCATGGCGCGCCGCGGCCTCGAAGCTGATCAGGGCGGTGGTGCTGGGTATCTTCCTGCGCATGTACGTCAACCTCACTAATGCATCGCATAAAAGCTCTTTTGCGACGTTTCGGAGTGAGAAATTAGCACAACAGTATGCGAAATCCTCGTTTGCCGTAGCGTCGATCCAGGCCTAGGATCACTCCACGTTATTTGACCCGATTCGAGAGGACACACTCATGGGCGGTAAAGCTAGCTTCAACTGGATCGATCCCCTGCTGCTGGATCAACAGCTCACTGAAGAAGAACGCATGATTCGCGACACGGCTGCGCAGTTCGCGCAGCAGAGCCTGGCGCCGCGCATTCTTGAAGCTTTCCGCCATGAGAAGACCGATCCGGCGATCTTCCGCGAAATGGGCGAAGTGGGTCTGTTGGGTGCAACCATCCCGGAGCAGTACGGTGGCAGCGGCCTGAACTACGTCAGCTATGGACTGATCGCCCGTGAAGTCGAGCGTATCGACTCCGGTTATCGCTCGATGATGAGCGTTCAGTCCTCGCTGGTGATGGTGCCGATCAATGAGTTCGGTACCGAAGCGCAGAAGCAGAAGTACCTGCCGAAACTGGCCTCGGGCGAGTGGATCGGCTGCTTCGGCCTGACCGAGCCTAACCACGGTTCGGACCCGGGCGCGATGATCACTCGTGCACGCAAAGTGGAAGGCGGCTACAGCCTCACTGGCAGCAAGATGTGGATCACCAACAGCCCGATTGCCGATGTGTTCGTGGTCTGGGGCAAGGACGATGCCGGCGACATCCGCGGCTTTGTTCTGGAGAAAGGCTGGAAAGGCCTGAGCGCTCCGGCGATTCACGGCAAGGTTGGCCTGCGGGCATCGATCACCGGTGAAATCGTCATGGACAATGTGTTCGTGCCGGAAGAGAACATCTTCCCGGATGTCCGTGGCCTGAAAGGTCCTTTCACCTGCCTCAACTCGGCACGGTACGGCATCTCCTGGGGCGCACTGGGTGCGGCCGAGTTCTGCTGGCACACCGCTCGCCAGTACACCCTGGATCGTCAACAGTTCGGCCGTCCATTGGCAGCCACTCAGTTGATCCAGAAGAAGCTGGCCGACATGCAGACCGAAATCACCATGGCGCTGCAAGGTTGCCTGCGTCTGGGTCGTATGAAGGATGAAGGCACGGCGGCGGTCGAAATCACTTCGATGATGAAGCGCAACTCCTGCGGCAAGTCCCTGGACATCGCGCGCATGGCTCGCGATATGTTGGGTGGCAATGGCATCTCCGATGAGTTCGGCGTTGCTCGCCACCTGGTGAACCTGGAAGTGGTGAATACCTATGAAGGTACTCATGACGTCCACGCGCTGATCCTCGGTCGTGCGCAAACCGGCATCCAGGCCTTCTATTAACAGGAGGACGTCCATGGGCGCGCTATCGCATCTACGGGTACTGGATTTATCGCGGGTGCTGGCCGGGCCTTGGTCCGGGCAGATCCTGGCCGACCTCGGCGCTGAAGTGATCAAGGTCGAGCGCCCCGGTAACGGTGATGACACGCGCGCCTGGGGGCCACCCTTCCTTAAAGACGCTTATGGGGAAAACACCAGCGAGGCCGCCTATTACCTGTCGGCCAATCGCAACAAGCAATCGGTCACCATCGACTTCACTCGCCCCGAAGGGCAGAAGCTGGTGCGTGAGCTGGCGGCGAAGTCGGACATCCTGATCGAAAACTTCAAGGTTGGTGGTCTGGCGGCCTATGGCCTGGACTATGAATCGCTGAAGGCGATCAATCCGGACCTGATCTATTGCTCGATCACCGGGTTTGGCCAGACCGGTCCTTACGCCAAGCGTGCGGGTTATGACTTCATGATCCAGGGGCTGGGCGGTCTCATGAGTCTCACGGGGCGACCTGAAGGCGAAGAAGGCGCGGGGCCGGTGAAGGTTGGCGTGGCGCTGACGGACATTCTGACCGGGCTGTACTCGACTGTGGCGATCCTGGCTGCGCTGGCGCATCGGGATCACGACGGCGGGGGCCAGCATATCGACATGGCGCTGCTGGACGTGCAGGTGGCCTGCCTGGCCAACCAGGCCATGAACTACCTGACGACAGGCAATGCGCCTAAACGCTTGGGTAATGCTCATCCGAACATTGTGCCCTATCAGGATTTTCCTACGGCGGATGGCGATTTCATCCTTACCGTCGGGAACGACGGGCAGTTCCGCAAGTTCGCGGAAGTGGCCGGGCAGCCGCAGTGGGCGGACGATCCGCGTTTTGCCACCAACAAGTTGCGGGTGGCGAACCGCGCGCTGCTGATTCCGCTGATCCGCCAGGCAACGGTGTTCAAGACCACCGCTGAATGGGTGGCGCAGCTGGAGCAGGCGGGCGTGCCTTGCGGGCCTATCAATGACCTGGCGCAGATGTTTGCCGATCCTCAGGTCAAGGCGCGCGGCTTGGCCATCGAGCTGCCGCACGCGCTGGCGGGAATGGTGCCTCAGGTGGCGAGCCCTATTCGCCTGTCCGAAACCCCGGTGGAGTACCGGTTTGCGCCACCTCTGCTGGGTGAGCATACGCAGGAGGTATTGCATCGGGTCCTGGGGCTGGATGCTGGAGCGGTGTCTGCGCTCAAGGCGTCTGGCGTGCTCTGATTGCTCTCTTCTATATAGGGAAGCGTTTTTGCTTCTCTATATAGCCTTCAAATCTGGCGTTTTGGCGCTTTCTGCAAGTTGTTGATAGAAAAGCAAAATCAGTGCTTGACGGCAGATTCTGGAGGCCTATAATTCGCCCCAACTTCCGGCGCAGTCGAAACGGAAAACTCCTTGATAAACAAAGAGTTACGCAGTTTTCGACAGCAGGTTGCTTCAGGTCATCGAAGCCGAAAGGAAGTTGAAAAAGAGGTGTTGACAGCGGCGAGTAACGCTGTAGAATTCGCCTCCCGCTGACGAGAGATCGAAAGCGCAAGTGGTTGAAGTTGTTAAGGAATCCTTGAAAACTTCTGAAAAAAATCACTTGACAGCAAATGAGGCTGCTGTAGAATGCGCGCCTCGGTTGAGACGAAAGATCTTAACCAACCGCTCTTTAACAATTGAATCAAGCAATTCGTGTGGGTGCTTGTGGAGTCAGACTGCTAGTCAACAGATTATCAGCATCACAAGTTACTCCGCGAGAAATCAAAGATGTAACCAACGATTGCTGAGCCAAGTTTAGGGTTTTCTCAAAACCCAAAGATGTTTGAACTGAAGAGTTTGATC